>CP133595.1:0-668780 GCA_031200235.1 Cuniculiplasma divulgatum
GATCCATTTTATTTTCAGTGCTAACAGTTTCTGAAATGCCGAATCTACCGCTATCCGTATATTTTCACGGGAAGCTTGTCCCGGAACCGACATGAAGTTTGACGCGGCTGAAATACCGGAAGCCATGAATTTGTGTGATTTCTCGTCGTATACTACGGCACAGGTCTTTGTCGCACCGCCATCAACCGATAAGATCATTCGGTAGTATTATTCAAAAATATATAACTCTGCAACTAAGATAAATTGCCGATGCAAATAAGCTTGAAAAACGATCACATAAGGAAAACAGAGTTTAACTGCCCATTATCTTTTCATCAGTATCTGTATCTTCTTCTTCGAATCTCTTTTTCACAGCAAAAGGACTGAAATTGTAAATAATTCTCCTGATTTCATCCAGGGTCGTTTCCTTCATCAGTATAGCAACAATGAAGTATATGATAATGGAAGCAAGTGTTACCGGAATCAGCACAAGAATGTCCTTTGGCACAATAATAGTCTGAATCCAGAAAAGAAAGCCCGCCTGAACTCCAGCTGGCAATACCTGACGAAATATACCGTAGTTTGCCTTAATTCCTTCCATCTTTATTACAACAATCCGGTACACAACTGCTGAGATTATGCCTCCCACAAGCATAGCATAAGCGGCACCATAGGCACCCAGCGAAAAGAACGATATATTGAATATCTTGGGTGGCACAAGTATCAGGATAAGGAATATATTCAGGAACACAAGAGTAGTATCAATCTTAGCAATGGTCATGGTTCTTGACCTGCTTACAATTGAAGAACTGTATGGGGTGTTTATTGCACTGAAATATGCCCGCCAGGAAAGCAGAGATAGCATCAGGCTGAATTCAATGTAGCCGGCAGTGAATATATTCATTACGTACAGCGAAAGGATAGAGAGTGGTACCACAAGCGGGAGGGTATAAAGTGAAATGAGCCTCTCAAATTCATGTATGGACTGGTTGTGGACACTCTTGCCATGAAATTTCTGGTATTTGATCAGCAGAGGAACGAAGAATGTGGACATTGAACCGCTAAGGGTTGTGATTATTGCTGCAATTGTCTGGCTTGTATAGAATGCCCCTGTGGCATCAGCATGCCAGAACAGCTGGATTACAACTTTATCAATATTGCCGCTGATTGTTCCCACTGAAGTGACCAGCATCAGTGGAAGTGCAATGAATGTATAAGCCCTGAACATTGTTCTTGTTGGCCTTGAAATCTTCCATGGCCTGCCCAGCATAAGACCAACTATGAAGTATATGGAATACGAAACACTGTATGTTGATGACAGGTAAAGTGCATCCATGTATCCGCCGCTACCTGAATATTTCACTATAAGGGCCAGAAAAATGAAAACGGAGTTTCTGAATACAGCTTCCACCAGAGGAGGAATTGACGTCCTTACAGATTTCAGGGTTGCCCTGAAATAAGCATTTGGAAACGCAGTGAGATTCTGGAAAAAGAAGTACGGTATGAGGGCAAGTATGATCCAGTACTCTATTGGAGACTGGAACCCCCTGTGGAGAACAAGAGTCCAGAACTCAAGTGCTGCCACCACAAGTACCACGAATAAAAGACCGAGGACAACCTTGATAGTGAGGTATGTGCCGTTGCACGTTGCTATGTCCTCGCCAGCGGATATCTTTATTGTGTGTGCTGTGGAATACCCCAGATCTCCGATCAGTGAAAATATCCCCACAAATCCAATACCGAAGGCTACAAATCCCCAGTCTGTGGTACCAATATAACGCAATATGAAGAATAAGCCTACGAAACCCAGGATGGCACTGAGGACATTCTGGATGATCAGGACTGGAGATCTCTGGGCGAACACTTTCTCCCTAATCCAAACTGATCATTAAAACCTCTCTTAATGACCAATCTATACAGATTGGTGGCTGCAACTATTTTGGATCTGTGTCCGCCACGGCGACTGGTGACTGCCGTGAAACACTGGATGTGAGCTGCTCCTCAACCCGTGTGAGTATACACTTCACGTTGTTCATTTCTTCCGGAGAGAGAAAATCCAGTGTATCTATGATGAATTTCTCATGCAGATCCTTGATTTCCCTGTAAAAAGAGCTACCACGGTCCGTGGTCACGATATTGATAACCCTCCTGTCGTCCTGGCTCCTCAGGCGGTGAACCAATCCCTTTTCCTCCAGTTTGTCAACAATATTTGTGACCCACCCCTGAGTGATCATGTTGGCTTCGGCCAGCCTTATCATGGGTTGTGGCCCCTGGTTATTGAGGGTTTTTAGAATCCTGAACTCCATTATTGACAGTCCATTGTCGGAGAGCCTCTTCTCAACCTGCCTTGACCATGTTTTGTTTATTGAGGTTATTAGCCTCCATAGCTCAAGACTTGACTGCTTTCTTTCTTCATCCATTTTAATTACCTCCTCATGTTTGACGACTTTATTGTCGGCCCACCTGAAATCCCATCATCACGGGGTTGTACCTGAACTGTTCCGGATGAAGCAGAGGGGCCATTTCCACGGTCATCGGAAACATAATGCGCCCCTTCATCCACATATTTCTTTCCCCTAAGCAGGGACACAACCGCAGCAACGAAGGACAAGGACATTCCAACGTAGAATGCATCTCTAAGTGCACCTATGAATGCTGGAGCCAGAGCACTGGGGAACCAGTACTTTCCATACAGTACTGAAGTATAGCTGTGAAGGCCGCTCGCAAGGATGGGACTAGCAGATATTATTGTCTGCATTGGATTTTCTCCAAGGAAAGCTGAGAAGAGGGCTATGGTGGGGGGCTCTTTGCCCAGAATTGAGCCATAATAGGCCGCATTTGACACGCCAAGGGATGACAGAGCATTGGTGAACGACGCACCCATGCCAGCTGCCAAAGCAACTATCACTATTGTGAAGAACATCCCCATGCTTGCCGTCTGACCTGCATTCCGGAGTGTGGTCATCATGCCGGAGGCGGCCCCCCTTGATTCAGCTGGAACTGAATTCATTATGGCGGCCGTATTTGGGGCAGCAAACATTCCATTTCCCATTCCCATTATGAACAGAGCTATCCCGAATTCCACATAGTTGAAATTGTAGGGCATTGTGGACAGCACAAAGAACATGATTCCCACTATGAACATACCCGCAGTGGCAAGGACTCTTGCCCCATGCTTGTCAGAAATTGCGCCTGATAAAGGCCCCATTATCATAAATCCGGCAGTCATTGGAAGCATGGCTATCCCGGCCCAGAATGGCGTGGATGCATAGGAGTACCCGTGAAGCGGTAGCCAGATTCCCTGTAGAAGTATGACCAGCATGATCATGACACCACCTCTTCCAACAGCGGAAAGAAGCGATGCAAAATTACCGGCAGAAAATGCCCTGCTCCTGAAAAGAGAGAGCCTGAACATGGGCTGCCTGACCCTTCTTTCAATGAAGGGAAACGCAACAAGCAGTGCCACACTGACCACCAGCGATGCAATGACAAGCGGATTTGACCAGCCGGTTGTGTCCTTCCCATATGGAAGGAGACCGTATGTCACAGCTACAAGCAGAATGGTGATGCCTGCGCCGAATGTGATATTTCCGGCGTAGTCTATTCTCTGGCCGGTCTCCTTCATTGCGGTGTCCTTGAGCTTAGCCATGCTCCAGATTGTCCCGAACAACCCAACTGGAACGCTTACAAGGAATATGTACCTCCAGTTGATAACGGAGAGCACTCCGCCAAGTATCAGCCCAATGAACGATCCACCCAGCGCAGCCACCTGATTGATACCAAGTGCCTTTCCCCTCTCATTGACAGGAAATGCATCCGTGATTATTGCGGAGCTGTTCGAAAACAGGAAAGCCGCACCGACTCCCTGCACTATCCTCATTGCAACAAGATACTGGGCTGCCGCCACGCCGGTACCTGGCGTAAGGTAGAGCAGAACCGAACCGGCCGTGAATATTGCAAAACCAAAATTGAATAACCTGACCCTGCCGAAAATATCTGAGAGTCTTCCAAATGTCACCAGAAGAACTGCTGTGACAATGTTGAATCCCATGAGGATCCACAGCAGATAAATGAAAGACCCCGAGGCAAATGGGCTCAGATGTATTCCCTTGAATATTGCAGGTAATGATATGAGGGTGATGGTGCCGTTAATGGTGGCCATCAAAACACCCATTGTGGTGTTGGAAAGCGCAACCCACTTATATTTTACCATATTCCGTGAAATTACCTTCAGATATAAATCCTTTACCTATAAACTATACAGACATAATTCAATGACAGACCATAAATTCTTTCTATTTCATCACATAATATCTGGCAAAATTGATCACGTTAAGCCTCTCTCAGAACAGTTTGGCACGTGAAATGTCCAGAAATTCGATCCCGAGGCGCCTTGCCATTTCCCCATCCACATCATCCCTATCGCCCACCATCACTGAATGCTCCAGATCTATTGGAAAATCCTGCATTGCCTTTTCTATGAGCCCTGTCCCTGGCTTCCTGCATCTGCATCCCTCATCTGGCCTGTGCGGGCAGTAGTAAATGGCATCTATTCTGACACCCATGTGTGCCAGGCGCTTTATGAGGGCTGTGTTGAATCTCCCCAGATCATCTTCAGTGAAATAACCTCGATTCACGCCGGACTGGTTGGTTATAATGATAATAAAGAAACCTCTCTGCTGATAGTGTTTCATGACACGGACGGCATTTCTGAAAACGTGCAGCTGCGCTGGATCGTGGCAGTAAGGACAGTCCCTGTTGATTGTACCATCACGATCTATGAACAGGGCAGGCCTCAGGAAACCTGCTTCCATCAGTGGGAAACCCCTATGCGATCCAGTTTGTGCTTCACCGTGTTTTCCTTATCCGTCCTGTGGTCTATCTTTATTATGGTCTCCACCCGTTTGAACCCATTTCTGAGTATCTCGCTTTCAGCACTCTTTATGGCATTGAATATCTCATCCAGGGTGGCTGCTTCCAGGACTGTTGCCATGCTGTTTGGATAGCAGTGTACTCCTGACTTTTCCATGATTTCTACGGCCCTGCGGATAGTATCCCCGGCTGATTCTCCTTTCCCTACCGGATAGAATGTGACATCTGCAATTATCATGAACATAGAATTGCTTTTCCGGATAAAGCCTCTTTGATTCTATCTTCTCTCCCTTTCACATTTATCGCAATATTTCCTGCCTTTCTCCACTGAAACGCCACAGGACCTGCAGATGTACCATGAGCGTTTTTGCCGCATTGAAAAGCCTGTTACCATGATTCCAACCGCTGTTGCAAGGAAGGCGTAGAAAACAGTCTGCCTGGCCGCATTGGACAGAAAAGTGATGAGCGAGTAACTGTGGAAGAATGCTAACCTGACTGTGGTATTGGAATCAGTTATGTTAACTATGCCGGACGAATTCCTGACTGCCATGCCGGCAGGCGCATTAACCTGATAATTATAGACACCTGGCTCCAGGCTCACGTTCAGCATTGAATCCGTGGTTGAAAAGTTCCTTCCTGCAAGAAGTACTGACCATTGACGACCGGGCAGTGCAATATCCTCAACGAATGTGACAGTCTCTTTTATTTCGGAAAAGCTGATAACAATGAATTCAGTACGGTTAGCTTCGTAGGATATGGCTACATTGCTGGTTCGATATCCAGCTGGCGGTATTATGGTGGGTGTGAGGTTTGCCGAACTGTTGAAATTCAGTGACGAGGAATTTGAAATGAAATATCTTTCGCCATATTCCAGTATCCATATGGTACCAGGTTCATATCCATTAACTGACACCTGTATCCGGATGGAACTGTTAGCCGGGTACTCAACATCTATGGAAGAGGATTCAACTGACAAACCGGAAATTGCATACATTTGATCCGACAAAAATTCTCCTCTGATCTGCACTGGATTCTGACCGTTGCCCATATGATATTTCAGGGAAATGTTCTGGGACTCCAGACCGAAAATTGGTACCTGCCAAACATTATTTATGATACCGTTTTCATCCACTGCAAGAATCTCCACGGTTCCATTAAGTGACTGCCCCTGTCCGGCATAAGCACTGTATGTCATATTTACCGTCAGGTTACCACTGTACAGCATAGCCTTGCTAATCTTCAAGGTAACAACAGGGGCAGGAACGCTTAGATTTATGCCGGCTGCACCATAAGGAAGTTCAGGAAAGGGTTCAAACGATATTGTGGTGTCATTCGTTCCCCAGTTCAGTTCATATCCCCCAGTGTACAGATATGAGGAGTTTACCTGTATTCCAGAGATGGCCATGAATGTGTTGCTGGACAGAGACCTGTACTGCGTTATATTTACGCCCCTGTTATCCAGCATGGAATACGGAAGAGGAGTCACCGGTGAGATGGAGTACCTGAAATTATTCACAATCGCCCCATGATTCTCTGGTATAACCCTGGCCAACCTGTACATGTAAACGGTGGAGTTGTTCAGCTGGAAAGGTGATGCATTATAATCATTATGGCCGGAGACTGATGAATCAGTCCAGATTATGGTGGAATTTGTTGCAAGGATATGGTTTGCAATGAAGTCGGGAATACCAAGACCAACAGTGTTGCTCCTGAAATTCAGAGCAAGTGAGGTGTTCATGATTTCAGCTGTGCTGCTGTAAAGCATCAGGTCATATGCATTGTATCCCTTTGCATGAACAGTGTCATTGGATTCCAGCGTCAGTGTTACATTGGTTATTCCAATAGGATAAGGTGAGTTTTCCTGCAGAACAAGGCTGAAATTAGACCTGCTGCCGAACCACTGGGCTGTATGAACAAACATGCCTCCGTAAATGGTTTCAGACAATTCTGAGGCGTTTTCAGTATCATATGGCAGCAAATATTTCTGCACAACGTTTCCGTCAACCTCCAGTAACAGATCATCACTGGATTCGTTGCCTGTGCCCGTATACGAAACATCCAGATGAATGCCGTTCATCAGAACATCCCTGGAATAGAAGCTTACGGGGTTCTTCAGGGGAACAGTTCCATTGGCCGAAAACTCCTGGAAGTTGGCCTGATTCACGAACATACGGGCAGCAGGAAATTCATACGATTCACGCTGATGGATCAGCCCGGAGACAGAACTGTTCATGATGCTTACAGTTGAATAGGAAAAATTCTCTCCCAGATATTTAGAAGCCAGAGGGTCTGAATTGTTAACAGAGGGATATTCAATAGTCGAATTATCAATTTCAATGTTCGATCTGTTTGCATCCAGCATACCGGGAAAATCTAAAGTTGAATTGTCAATCAGCAATGACGAACCGGCGTGAAGGATTATATTGATTGCGTACACAGTATTGTAGGTGGCATTGAGTATACCTAGGGTTGAATTTATTAGTTCAAATTTGCCGTAAACGCTTATGTTTATGGATGGCAATGATAGGGACTCAGCTAACACGCCATAATCATTGAATGTATATGTGCTGTTGGCAGGAACCGACAGGTTTGAACCCAGATAGTAAACTGTGCGTGTTGGCTCCATACCTGTGGTATGTGCCGCCATGTAATTCGTGTTGTATATTACAGGAAAAGGACTTGCCTTATCTGTATTCAGCAAGCTGCCGGAATGAATCGGTATGACTGAAATGATCAGTATGATCACTACAGCAAGATGTGCGGCACTGTGCTTAAAAATGGCCATGTGTCGCTCCAGAAGGATGTAGCGGATAAATAATTAATGACTGAAAAAACGCCACAGTGCATATATTGTCATTAAGGAGTGTTAACAGTTTTTTGAGCATGGAGGCCACGATCCTGGAATGCGGTTAAACTGCAAGCGGGAAACATCCAGATAATAATGACAATGAAACCTGCTATCGGGCAGCCTGTATTTCAATCAGGACAGACCTCTTAAGGAAACAGGAAACCCGGAGATAACATCAGATGTGTTGACGGAGGCACTGTAATTGAAAGAATGCTCGGAAAACTGATGCAATTGAGACGGGCCAAAAAGATCAAGTTCACCGTTCCTTGATTCCAGTTTACCACGGTATTATGAAGAGTAGCCCAGTGACCGCAGAAGAATGTTATCCTAATCCACGGGATTCCAGTCATCTCTAGTACTTCATGAGGAGGAACAATCCATTTTGATTAAACCATAGTCTCTGCAGACAAAAACTATTTAAATTCCAACCATTCTCATCTTACGAATAAACTGCTGAATTAGTGAATCATAAGATTAATTCGCTACCAGCAGGAAAACTCTAGGATGTAGAATTATGAAAATCCGTTTCATGGTAGGGGGGATTGTCCTGGCAGCTATTGGTGCAATTCTTTTTCAGTATCGCGATCATCGTCTGAACTTCCTCATCCCTGTGGTGGTTGGCCTGTTCATATTTTTTTATGGAATGGTCAGCAAGTAACAGAAGTTGCTCTCGTGTGAGAGCTTATTGTTGCATTTTCCAGCATGATTGAAAATTCATGGCAAATTTCAGAACTGTGAACTGAACGTGATATGCACATTGTGATGAGAAAAATCAGGCAACTGTCAAATTTAATAATTGCACGAAATTCCCACTCCTGATCCTGTCACAAAGGGTTTGAAGCGTAATACTCGTCTGAAATCTATGGCTAACCTTCCGATCTGAAGGATTGGAGGTTATAAAATCGCCAAGATACATAACTCTGCCTATCCATGGGAAAAAGTTTTACCTCTGAACGCCCCTGTGTCTGCATGGAGTGAAATTACTCATATCTGGTCCCTCAAAAAATAGTCAAGGGATGCCTTCATTTCCCGAAACATCTTGCTATGCTCAGTAAGGAACTCGATGTGCGTTCGGTCTATCTGCAGGAAAACGCGATCTTCCATCTCAGGAATCTTGAGATATTCCCTGAGGATGAGTGATTCCAGGACGGATTCCATTACCACAACAAGATTATTGCGGTTGTATGCCACCGGTTTTATGCTGGAGAGCCTGGAAGCCATATAAGCAGCAAACATAAGAAAGCTGCCCTTTGTGCCTTCCAGACTCCTTCTGATTCGAGACAGATCGAGGATCTCGCGCAGGGAAAGATTGCACGCAATGATGAGGTCCCTGATCATAGCCAGATTCTGGCCTCCTGAGGAAGGCGAAGGGTATCTCATGCCAAGAATCTCCTTTATGGTGATGTTGTCCTTCCACATCAGGTTTGTAGGGCAGGCCAGAATGCCAAAATTCACTGCCAACCTTGAGAAGAGGTCAACATCTTCCCCGTTGGAGAGGTGGCGCCACCCTCCCACTTCATTGATAAGATCCCTGTGAACCAGCGAGAGCTCCGAGAAGTAAAGCCGCTTCAGGCTGAATTCAAGAAATGAGTGAAGTATGTCTGCGTACTCCACCGGGTAAACAAGGTTGCTGTGGAATGGAACAATGAATTTCCCTGTGCTTGATCTGAAGGCAGTATCTTTTCCTTTTCCATATGATTCACCATCAATCCTTATTACCATCAGGTTGTGGAATGTCTTCCTCATTGATCTTAGAATTGTATCTGAAACACCACGCTGGTGCGGACATGCCATTACAATCTCATAATCACGTCCGAGCTCATCTCCTATGAAATTTATGCTCTCAACAGACTTCACGGTTCGATTTGTGACTTCCATTGCAGTTGTTATGAAACTGATGCCGGAGAATGCCTCCTGAGTGCCTTCCCTGCTGTTTCTTTTCTGAAGCAGTGTCTGCACGGCATCATCCATACATGGATAAAGCAGAATTATGATATAATCATGACTGAAACCGGCAGATTGAATTTCTGTCAGAACCTCAATCTCATCAGTTTTATGCCAGGATAAAGGGTTTCCCTGATTACCTCGTCCATGCTTTTCCCCTGTTCCATGGCCAGTTTGCAAGCCTCAACTGTTTTCTCATGGTCAATTTCAACAGTCCCGCCTTCCTTCAGGTACACGATCATGGTTCCAAGGGATTCGCAGTCTATACCCATCCAGTGGGTATATCACAACACATTTCAACCTTTCCGCTGAGTTTTGACAGTCCATCACAGAAGGGAGGAATATATAGAACAGGACCGATTTCTTCTGCATCATCCTGGAATCTGAAAAGTTTACAGCCATCTCAGGATAAATTGACGGTTACCTCATGGTTAGCTTAATATGTTAGGATCAAGAGCTTAATACGTTTGTTCCTTCAATTTTAGATAATGCAAAATAATGTAGGCCCATATGTTCCATCCCTGGTGTTCATTGAGACCACAAAGGCGTGCGAGTATTCGTGCCGGCACTGCAGGGCCGAATCACAGAGTGAACCTCTTCCAGACGAACTTACAACGGCAGAACTCAAGGATACACTGGATCAGATCAGGGGGCTGTCCGATACCCCTCCTGAGGTGGTAATAACAGGCGGTGACTTTCTTCTCAGGAAAGATATCAGGGAGATAATATCCCATGCCAGCAGCATCAGCCTCCCATTTTCTGCCAGTCCTGCAGGTTCTCCTCTCCTTACCGGCGACTTCATGGAGTTTCTGAGGTCCCATGGAGTCCGATCAATGTCCCTAAGCCTTGATGGAATTGATGAAGGCACACACGACTGGCTGAGAAGAATTCCCGGGAGCTTTGATCTCACTCTGAATCTCATCATTGAGGCTAAGAGGATGGGGATTAACGCCCAGGTCAACACAACGGTCATCAAGAGAAATATCATGGAGCTTCCCAACCTTGTTTCCATCCTGAGGGATGTTGGAATAACCACGTGGGAAGTTTTCTTCCTCATAAAGACAGGCAGGGGAATAAAGGTCGAAGATATTTCGCCAGATGAGTATATGCAGGTTAACAGGTGGCTTGCCGATCTCAGGGATTACGGGATCAATATCAGGACAGTTGAAGGGCCTGTATTCCGTGTGATCAAGAAGATACAGGAGATACAACCTGAAGCAGTTGGCATGGACCTTTACCAGAAACTCAGGAAAGCTACAATTGATCTCATAGGGATGCCGGATCATGTCAGGCCATCGTCAGGCGCTGCGCCTCCACCCAGGCATTTCAGAGGGACACTTTTCATCGGATACAATGGGGATGTTTATCCATCCGGTCTGTTTACCGCAAAGCTTGGTAGCATAAGGAGATCAAGCCTGAGGGACATAATAAGCCAGGGTGTGGACTATCTTGACCCCAGAAACTCAGGGAAGCTTCAGGGCAGATGCGGAAGATGCGAATTCAGGGAAATGTGCGGTGGTTCACGGGCAAGAGCACTGGCATATACCGGAAACCCATTTGCGGAAGACCCTGCATGCCTTTATGTGCCCGGAATGAAAATGAGGGAGGTGGAAGAACGCCAACATTAGACTGCGCACTGCAGCCGGCACCCGTTGAGAAGAGTCAGAGGAAACTGGGATTCGCCATTGCTGTGATTGCCATATTCCTCATGATCCGCACGGCCATCCGGCTGAAAATGAAGCCACATAAGAAAGAAGTCATCTCCACCGGTGATGCGTTCAGAGAACCGGTATTGCCACACCGTCTCCCCTCGGATCAGCACCGCCCATAATCACGCCGTCTCCCACAGACATGATTCCCTGAGCGTGCCCAAACTGTGATGACAGACCATTTACAGGGAGGGTGTCCATGATTCTTTTCAGTGCGTTGACCTTTTCATTGTCCATAGAATGTTCATAAATAATGCTGGAGGGGTTTTCATAAATAGTATACGGAACAGCCCACCTTGGTGTATCAAGGGCAAGCTGCATATCCATATGGTCCAGCAGAATACTCTTCATCATCTGAACGTGAATCTGTGGCTGTATGTCTCCCCCCATTGTTCCCAGTGAGAAGGCGAGTCTTCCGTCCCTCTCACCCATTGAGGCACACAGAGTGTGGAAAGTCCGCTTCCCAGGAGCAAGCGCATTGTGATGTTCCCTGTTCAATGTGAAATATGCACCTCTATTCTGCATTACAAACCCCGTTCCGTCCGGAACTATGCCTGACCCAAATCCCATGTAGTTGCTCTGTATCATTGAGACGGCATTCCCATCCGCATCAGCAACGGTGAAGTACGTGGTGTCACCCCTGTCTGAAACAGCATTGCCGGAAGGCCTGTCAGATCCTCGCTCAAGAACGTCCCTTGCAAATGATTGTGAGAGAAAACCGGGTGGAATTGCCCTGAAGGCCGGATCTGTTATCCACTTTGCCCTCTCTCCATATGCAATCAGGCCTGATTTTACCATGTCATCCATGCTTATCCTCTCTGGATCTTCCCGCATCTCCTTCAATATATTGAGCCACAGAAGCACTGTTGCCCCCTGGCTGTTTGGGGAGGTTTCATATATCTTTGTACCGGCAAAGTCCGTTGAAAGAGGGTTTCCTATGGTTGTTCTGTGCTTGATGAAATCCTCCGTGTCAATGAGGGTCTCATGTTTTTCCAGCCCGGAAATGATCTTTTCCTGCAGGTGCCCGTCATAGAACGCTGACGGCCCGTCCGAGGCTATCTCACCAAGTGTGGATGCCAGATCCTTCTGCCTGAATATCTCTCCTGGCTCCGGAACTCCTCCATCAGGCATAAAGAGGTCCCGCCAGTTGTACTTTGCAAGAAGACGGGATGAAACTGCAATGGAAGCCGAATAATTATGGGTAACAGGAAAACCATCAGCTGCTAGTTTTATTGCAGGCATGATAAGGTCCCTGAATTCCATAGACCCGAATTTACTGTGGATGGCTTCCCAGCCACGGACAAGGCCTGGAACAGTGATTGCAGAATACTCACCCCTCTGTGGCATATCTTTTATGCCCATGCTTTCATACAGGTCAATTGTGGCTCGTGATCCGGATGGCCCGCTGCCATTGACATCGGTGATTCCCTTCCCTTCGACCCTGACAAGTGCAAACATGTCCCCGCCAAGTCCGCAGAGGTTGTTCTGTGTAACTGCAAGAGCAGCACTTGTGGCGATTGCGGCATCCACAACGTTGCCCCCCCTTTCAAGAATCCTGGAGCCAATAATGGAGGCCTGAAGACTTGAGGAAGCTACGATGCCCTTTGAAGATATTGCATTTGGTCTGGTGCGCATATGATGACATGGCGATTCTTATATTTAAACAAAATTTGACAGCTTTCCTTAGCATGTTTCCAGTCCAGTGGAACTTCACTGATCTGTCATAATAATGTCGCTGTTCCGGGATGGCATCAGGAATTTGCTGCAGCAGGATATTTTATGGAATTGCCACACTGCTGAAGTCAGCTGCTCTGATCCAAAGCGTGGGAACATTCCAGGAAACCGGGTTGTGAAGCATTAACGGGGAGATGCCGTCTGAGACTTGTGTGATACCAATCGTCTGATCCTGCGATATGAGAATAGATATCCGGCGAATATGAGGATGTTACCGGCAAATGGGATATATTCCACAGGATTGAGAATGCCTATATGTATGGGATTGAGTGATATGTATCCATACGCAGGGAATCCTGAAGATAGCAGGATTGTACCTATGCCTGTTCCTATGGTGCGTATAGCCTGAAGGATATTATGGTATACCAGAGCGGCTCCGCCCGGGATAAAATAGGTAATAAGTGAGGTATTGAACAGTATAAATCCACTCAGTATAAGGCCGCCGGCAATGGACAGGGCATACCCTGCGCGGCTACCAGATGGGGCAATCATCAGGGGGAACTTGGCGATGAACATGCCCAGGAACAGCAGTGATAGGATGAACAGCAGGAAATGATTCCTGTCCACAAGTTCCTTGAACGCGAGGGAATTGCTTCCGAAAATTGCAAACCCGAAAAGGAATATGAAGAATATCAGGGCAATGACTGTCCCCTTCTGCCCGGGCTGGTCAGCTCTGCCAAGGGACAGTGCCATGAAAGCGATGCCAAGGACAGTGAAAAGCACCATCATCACTTCTGCGATGAGAACAAAATCGCCCCAGTACAGTGCCGGCAGGATGTAAAATGGCAGAAAATTTGAGAGCGCACCCAGCAGGAACGATACAGAAATCATGAGAATTCCAAGGGCAGCATAGTTCAGGTTGCTGGTAGGGCGTTTCCTGGCTGTGGCATTAACAGCACTTGAGTTTGCCTCGGACATCATCCGGCCCACTTCCGGTGATATTGTTTCGTAGAATGCGTCACTCACCAGAAGGATGACGTTCAGGTGGCTGAGGCCAGCAAGTGACGGGGAACTGAAAATTGATGGAAACGAAAATGACGATACCCCATCAGTGCCGCCACGGAAGAGGTCCTCCGCCATCACAAGAACAGTGGTCTTTTCATTGTATCCGGATAGGACTGGCGCAGATAGATCGGCCGGAGTCAGAGCCCTAACTGTATACCCGTGCAGCTTCAGGATTCTTGCCACCTTTGAATAGAAAGATCTTGCATTGGAGATATCCCTGCTCTTTATGACATGAATATGGTACTTCCCGTGTGACGTGAATGAATTTTCCACAGCTGAAACAATACGAAGTTCTCTTGCGCCAATTGCCTCACCTTCATCAGGTTTTCCAGCCCCAAGGCTTCTTGTGGGCATCCTTCCTGAAGGAAGGCTGCGCGTCTCCGGGGAAACGTCCATTACATCAGAATCATGATCAGTATTCAATCCTGAATCTCCGTCAACTTCCAAAGTATAAATGAAATAATAAAGGATGTTAAATAGACTTTTGCGAAGACCAGAAATTTCGCAGGAGAAACATCACTGATCAGGGAACCTTTGATTCCGGAACCCGTGGCTTGACGTTCTTCCAATCGTTTGCAACGGCCATTTTCCCCCGCTTTGATTGTATGTAGTTGAAAGCCGAGAGGGCAGCAGTTGCACCCTGGCCAGCGGAAATTACCGCCTGCTTGTAAGGTACATCGGTAACGTCTCCCGCTGCGAAAACTCCTTCAGTTGAGGTCCTGCCCAGCTTGTCCGTCACTACCTCCTTATTGCTGTTCAGCTTCACCAGGTCCTTGATGAAATCAGTTCTTGCAACGTAACCCATTTCCACGAAGATGCCTCTGACCTTGATATCCCTGGATGTACCGCCGTTGATGGGTGTTACCTCTATTGAATCAACAGCAATGTCGCCCTTGATTCTGCTGACGGTGGAATTCATGTGGAATTCCACATTGGGCATTTCCTTGAGCTGGATGTAAAGTTCATCATCCTGTGGTACCCTGGAGCCCCTGTACACAACATGAAGCCGGGAGGCAAGGCTCGAAAGGTATGACGCTGCCTGAAGTACATGATCTCCAGAACCCACAACACCGATCTCAGAGTTCCTGAAAAGTGGGCCATCGCAGACGGCGCAATAGGAAACGCCGCGCCCCCTGAACTCCTCCTCTCCCGGAACATCCAGATTCCTGGGAGTTTTTCCGAATGCAAGAATCAGTGAAGTGGCAGTAAAGCTGCCAAGGGTAGTTGAAACCTTGAAATTCCCATCTGGAAGCTTCACGGCCTCGCGTACCTCATCATATTCGAACCTGGCGCCATAGGAGGCAGCCTGCTCCTGGAATTTGTTCATGAGATCAAAGCCGCCGATCTTCATGAACCCGGGATAATTCTGTATATCATCTGTAAGCAGAGCCTGCCCGCCGATATCCTTGGATATAACAAGCACGTTAAGCGACTGCCTCGCAAGGTACAGCGCAGCTGTTAACCCAGCCGAAGCTGCACCGATGACTATGATGTCATAATTGTTCTCAGGCATAATCCAGGACCCCGGGAATTCACTGGGCCATGTGTTTCTTTATCTTCTGGTCAAGGAACTGCTTCGGAACAGCACCGATCTGCATATCCACAAGCCTGCCCTTCTTGAAGAACATGATTGTTGGTATGCTCATTACCCTGAACTGTGTGGAAACCATGGGGTTGTCATCCACGTTAAGCTTGCCGAACGCAACTTTTCCTGCATAATCTCTTGCCAGCTCCTCCACTATGGGGGAAACGTACTGGCATGGCCCGCACCATGGTGCCCAGAAATCCACCACCATAAGGTCGTGCTTGGCAACCTCGCCCGTAAAGGTGCGATCATTGAGTTCAATTGGCTTTGTGTTGACAGGTGCCTTATCTCCATTTGAATTATTTGGTGTCATCATCTCTCTAAGCATTTTCTCCCTTATCTGATCTATGTTGTCAGTATCCATACAATCACCATTTCTGTCTCTCCGGCAATTTCTCCGGAAAAACCTTGCCATTGTATTGTTTTCACGTATTTAAGAATTTCTCGATATTGGCATTTATGCACAATATCGATATACCACCTCGTGATATCCATGCATGGCGTCACTGATGTCCCTCACAAAATCTTCAGCAAGATGTTCCGACCTTCTCTGCTGCTTCTATGATCTCAACGAGCTTGAATCAAGGCTGTTCTACACCGTGGCTGCGAGGCCTGGGATAACTCTCGATGATCTGTCTGTAAGGATGGGCAGAGACAGGAGCACAGTTTTTCGGTGCCTCCAGAAACTTTCTTCTGTGGGCCTCATTTACAGGGAGATGGATAGCCTTGACCGTGGAGGACGAATTTCAAGGTACTATCCCAGCGATTTTGGAGAAATACGAAAGATGGTTGAAGGGAGGATCGATGCCCTGAAGGCAAGCATGCAGAAGCTCCTGGACGACTTCGAAAAGCGTATGAAAATTGAGATGGAAATATTCTCCGAATGAGTTTTCTCTGCCGTTGGGGGTGGGAAATGAACTGCTAGATTGGATTTATTGCCCTGCCAATGCAGGACATTATTCTGCTGATATTCACCTCGGCAATTGATGCAATGTTCTTTTCTCCCATGACCTTCATGAGAATGCCGAAATCCACTGATGCTTTCCAGTATGCAATGGTTTTCTCCTCTGATTCACTGACGGATATGTCCAGAAGAATTTTAAGGGACGCACCGGCAACTCTTCCCGATGCTGAAATCACCACGTGATGGCTGTCAGAGTTCTCATAATGAGCCTTTATTCTTCCGCTGAGCGTTGATATGTAAGAATGTCCCATCTCACTGACGTCAAACCTTATCTTTGTAACGCACTGGTTCCCCTGCATTTCCACGGATTCTACGCCCGGTAGGCATGCGGAAACCTTCCTGAAATCTGACAGGTATGCAGTGGTTTCTCCGGCGGAGAGGGAACTGTAAAAATTGCCTTCAAAGTCCAAGCTGCATCACTTCACATTTCTCCTGTTGCTGACTGATGCCATCACAGCAAGTGCCATTCCCGGGATGAGTCTCTCTGCATCCATTGTTCCTGACCTGGATTCAACCATGTCATAGACATCATCACGTAACATCATCCCGGAATCCCGGAACCTCTGAAATGACGTATCCAGTTCAGGATTTCTGGGATTGAATTTTGACCCGAATACTTCGCATACCTTCCTGGCAGTTTCCTGGCCTATTATCCTGCCAGTGGTGTATTTGCCCCCAGTGATGGTCAGCAATCCTGAGTATCCGTCTCGGGAGTGGTCAAATATATCAAAGCTTCTTGATGCACTGCGGGGATCGCCGGATCCGTCTGAGATAAGAGGCCGTACGGATGAATAAACGCGCTTCAGGGGCATCTTCTCTAGGGATGGCACCATCCTGTTTCCCTCCTCCTGCAGGGAATCAATCTCCTCCTGATCCACTGTATAACTGCTGGCATCCTCCACCACCGTTGCCATTGTGCCAAGAATTGAGGATGAACCATATGGCACTATTATGTCCCCATCAGATGGCATGCGCATCCTGTTCAGAACGGAGTTGGTGACCCTACCGTCGTAGACAAGCATGGAACCCAGTGAAGGCATAATCTCGGGTGATGGAATCTTGCTTTCCCGGAGAACGTTCCAGGTGAACGGTCCGGCAGCATTTACTACCAGATCGAATTTTTCCCGGCTTTTTGCTCCATTTACGGACAGTTCCAGCCCGGTTACAGTGTTCTCGTCTGCAATGATCCTTGTCACTTCTGTGTTTGTTGCGATGGTTGCACCCAGCATTCTGGCCTCGGCTGCAACAGCCGCAGCAAAATCAAATGCATGCACCACCTTGTCTGGAACCTTCATGACCCTCTTCAGATCCCTGTTTACATGCGGTTCCATTGAGAGGAATTCATCAACATCCTCCTCTGTGCATGGTATCCCTGCTGAATGGCATCCTGATTTCAGCCTGTCCCCAAACTCTGCCTCCTGATCACTCATGGCAAGGAAATATCCACCTGAACTGTCAATGAATGAAGATGCTATTCCTGAAAGAATCCTGTTTTCAGATATGCACTCGCGGGCCGAAACCATATCATTCACGGCGTACCTAGCGCCACTGTGAATCATCCCGTGAAATTTGTCCGATGTTTCCGATGCCAGTTCCCCCTTTTCAAAAAGACTGGTTTCGAATCCTGCCTGAGCCAGATACATTGCACTGAACAGGCCTGTTATGCCTCCGCCGATTACGGCAATTCTTTCAGACATATGCTGTTATATGCAATGAATGATGATAAACCTGTTCAACCAGACCTTTTCACAGGCACAGAAACTCATATAGTTTTGAAGTATTTTTCCTAGCTCAGCAGAATAATCTGTGAAATGTTTATTTACTCAGTTCCGTTATTTTCATCATGTCAAAATTTCCAAGCAATGAATGGGCAAAGGAATATGTGGAGAAGCTGAACAGCAATGAATCATACCAGGACGCTGGAAAACAGTGGGAAGGCGCCATCACCTTCGTAATCCAGCCGGATGGAGACTTCAAGGATACAGCATACCTATATCTTGATCTCTTTCACGGAAAATGCAGGGACTACAAATTCTCAATGTCAGCCGCCGACGTTCCTAAGTCCGAATTCAGCTACATAGGCAAATACGGGAACTGGAAAAGGCTCATCAACAGGGAGATTGACCCCATCCAGGGCGTTCTCACCGGGAAATTCAAGCTTGACGGATCAATGATGAAGATAATGAGGTTCACCAAGGCAGCCAAGGAAATGGTGAGCACAGCATCCCAGGTATCAACGGAGTTCTGACCCATGTGGTACTTCCGGTCGCCCAGTATAGTGTATGGTGAGGATGCACTATCATTCCTCTCGGAACTTCCCTATGAAAGAATCCTAATAGTCACCGACAGGAACATCGCTAAAGCCGGACTTCTCAGCATACTCCATTCAAACCTGCCATCCGGATCGAAGAATCTTGTAATCGATAACATTCCGGAGGAACCAACAATATCCGATGTCACAGATCGCTCGAAACAGGTGATGGAATTTGCCCCCGACCTGATAATTGGCATGGGGGGAGGTTCGTCAATGGATGCTGCAAAGGCCCTGTTTGTAATGTATGAAAGGCCCGATCTTGATCTTTTTGACATTACACCGCTGGTCCATCTAGGACTCAGGAAGAAGTCCCGGCTCATACTTGTCCCCACCACAAGCGGAACTGGATCGGAATGCACATGGGCTGCTGTTCTCAGCGACAGAGATCATGGACGCAAGAACGAGCTGGCATCCCCTGAGATTATTGCAGACTATGCCATACTTGATCCTGTGCTGGTAAGGAACCTCCCACAATCAATCACAAGGAACACAGCCGTGGATGCCATAACCCATGCCGTGGAGGGTCACAGCAGCCAGTGGAAAAATCCATATTCCGAGGCCATGGCTGAAAAGGCACTCAGGCTCATAACACACAACCTTCCCGCGGTTCTCAGGGATGGGAACATGAAGTCCAGGGAACTGGTTCACATTGGAGCATCCATGGCAGGCCTCTCATTTTCCAACTCCCAGATTGGACTCGCACATGCCTTGGGCCATTCCCTGGGGGCGCATTTCAGGATCGCCCACGGCATGTCTGTAGGGCTTTATCTCCCATACGTTGTGGATTTCAACCAGGATTATTCTGTTGAAAGCTATGAGATACTCAGGCAGTGCTTCCCCGAAAAGTACCGGGGAGAAAACCTTGGAGAGACCATCCGCAGATTCTTCCGGGAAATAGGGCAACCCCTTGACCTGAAAGCAACCGGCATCGCCCGGGATGAGTACGACCTGCACCTGAGTGGAATGGTTGGGCTGGCAGAGGAGTCCACAGGCATAATAACAAATCCACGGGAGGCCGACAGCCAGCAGATTCTTGAACTCTTTGAGGCAGTGGAATGAAACTGCCAAAATGACAAATATCAATTTGGGATTAGCGGTATGATCTGGTAACAATGAGTTTCCTCATGAGTTTTGCGTTCACTGTTTCCCTGACATCGGTTGTCTTCATCCTTTCACTGGGCCTCACAGTGGTAATGGGCCTGAAGGCGGCAAAGGTAAAGAGCAGGAGCCTGCAATTCTGGTTCAGCGGCATGGCAGTATTCACCCTCTCTGTACTTTTGGAGATCATATTTGCCATTGGCCATTATCCCGCATTGCTTCTGAAGTCCTATCTGTTTCTTGTTGCTGCAATAGTGGAGCTTCTTGCCCTGGGATCGGTATCTCTCGCACGAAGTGGAAGGAATACAATGATATACAGCATATATGTCCTCATAACAAGCATATTCCTCATTTACACACTTGCCTCCGGAACACTTGGAAAGATGATCATATCGCATGTGTTCTTTGGCCCTTTGCCCATACTTGTGACTGTAGCGTCCTCACTCATAACATTCCCGGCTGCCGTTATCATACTGGTGAAGGCAGCGCTTGATTTCAGAAAAACACACAATCCCAGCATGATATCAATCATTGTGGGCGTGATTGTGGTATCAGTGGCAGGAACTCTCTACATCACAGGATTTCCCAGTTTCCTCTATCTTGCGGAATTCATCGGCATCTTCCTGCTGTGGTTCGGATTTGTGAGAATTCCCAATCCCCTGAGGAGATCGCAGCCAGCTGGGACGTGATGCGTGTTGGAAAAGATTTTATGCCTGCCGGGATTGGATGGCTGTGCCTGAAGAACACCTGAAATGCCCAAAGTGCGGACATGAATTTGACTACTATTACAGTGTTTCGTATTCCCTTACTTCCCTGAAGATAAGCCAGTTCTTCCGGGCAAAATGCCCGAACTGCGGCAGGACTTCCATTTACCAGACTCATATTGATATAAAGAATCCAAGGCTCTACAGGGGAGGAATGATCGCCTCACTGATTCTTGTCATTTTCGGCATCGTATTTACGATTTTTTCGCTGATAATGCTCTCCCATACGGATGCACTTTATGGGGTTTTCACGGTTATTGCCGGCCTTGCTGTATCCTTTGCTCTCGACCTGAGAAACAGAAGCAGTGGTCGAACCAAGAGCAGATAAATGTGTGATTCTGTTCCACTATTGTTATATATTATACTCCGATATCGGAAAACGAAGTAACTGGTGGTGCCATAGCACAATGATTACAATAGAAGGTTTAACCAAGGTCTACTCCAGGAAAGACCCTCCAGCTGTAAGTGATCTTACCCTTCAGATAAATGACGGTGAGATACTTGGACTGGTGGGGCTCAATGGAGCAGGTAAAACGTCAACAATCCGCATGATATCCGGCATAATACTTCCCACTGCTGGAACCATCAAGGTGGACGGTTTTGATATAGTAAAGGAAAAGGTCAAAGCATCGGCCAATGTGGGCTGGGTCCCGGAATTCCCAAATTTCGAGCTGAATGCAAATCCTGTGACACTGATGAAGTATTATGCTGGCTTTTATGACATTGACAGGAGCAATGAGGAAGAGCAGATCCTTTCCCTCCTGGATGAGGTTGGGCTGAAGCCCTATACAGACAGGAAACTCCGGAACTATTCCCAGGGAATGAAGAAGAGGTTTGCCATAGCCGAAACCCTTTTGGGGGACCCAAGGAATTTTCTGTTTGATGAGACGCTGAACGGGCTTGACCCTGAAGGAGTGGTATTTGTCAGAAATCTCATACTGTCTCTCAAAAAGAGGGGTAAGGCAGTAATGCTGTCATCCCACATACTGAGCGAGGTCGAGAACATAGCGGACAAGGTGGCAATCATCAGCCACGGCAAACTCCTGAAGGTTCTTACAAGAGACGAGTTGAGGAATCTGGGCAAAGTCGTCGTAAGAATCAGTGTTGACAACCCGGACGAGAAGCTGAAATCCATTCTTTCGGATTTCGGACATGTCATGGTGTCTGGCAGCGACGTAACAATCTCCGAACTGTCAATTGACGTGAAGAGGGTTCCGGAAATTGCTTCCAGAATAGTTGCATCCGGATACAGCCTGAGAAAATTTGAGACATCTGGAGAAAGCCTCGAGGAGTATTTCTTCAGCATCATAGGTGAGAAGGCATGAGACCAATAGTTTACGAGGTCAGGAGAACACTTACCAGCAAGTTTGTCATAATAATGATAATAGCCATTGTGGGACTCTCATCCCTGCTGGCTTACGAAGCGGGATCGACATATTCTCCCTCCCCAGTATCATCAGCTCCCCAGCTCAGCACTGGATTTTACATGGGCGGATCAAACGTTACGGTGGTGGGATATGCCCATGACGCATACGGTAACCCCGTTTCCGGCATCAAGGTCAGTTACGATTACAATGGTACTATATACAATGCCACGTCTGCCTCAAACGGGTTTGCCAATTCTACCATACCAATAGGGAGCGCAGACTCAGGAGAAGTCCATGTGAGTTATACCCATACGACTCTTAGAAAATCCATAACGGTTCATTCCAGCCCGGTATTATTTTCATCATTGCTCAAGTCGTCTGGATTACAGGTTTTCTCTGGTATGGTAGATCCGTCAAACAGTACCAGGTTCGGCCTTGAGCTTTTCTATGTTGGAACAAACGGAACCGTATCCCCGTCCCTTGACTTATATGTTTACAACTACAGTCTGCCAGCATCAGACATTAGTACAAATTATTCCTACAAGCACAGCTTTTCCGGATTCACCGTTCTCAATATTTTTCCCACCGTAACTGGAGCAAACAGGACAGACTTATATAGAGTGGAGGTAACCAACAGCACTGGTATAATATACCCTCCACACTCCTCACAGGCCCCTCCATTTACACTGACGGACTATACTCCAATGACGCAGAGCACACTTCAATCGCTTGTTTATGCCGGAACATCTGAGATACTGGGTTTCCTGATACCCATACTGGCTGTTTTCGCCGCGTACCTGACATATGGCAAGGACAGGACAAACGGAGTTCTGGAATCTGTACTTAAAAGACCAGTGACAAGAGGAGGCCTCATAACATCCAGATTCCTTTCTAACTCTGTGTCAATCGTGATTGCCGTTGGTCTTTCAATGATTTTCTCTGACCTCATAATACATCACTACTTTGGAATGTACCTGTCCACAACCTTCAGCCTTTACTTTGTGTGGACCTATGTAGTTGAGGGAGTCTCATTCCTGGCACTTGTCTATATGTTTTCGCACATTGCAAAGTCACAGGGTGCTGTCCTGGGTGCAGCCATTGCCCTCTTCGTGGTTCTGGACATGTTCTGGAGCATAATACCAATAGCCATACTGGCCGCCCTGAAAATATCCACAAGCAGCACTGCCTACGTGAGTGCCAGTGTAGGATTTGACTATGCCAGCCCTGCAGGCTATTCCATGCTGGTGCAGACCATGTTCACAGATAAGTTCGGCGTGATATCATCTTCCACCATTGATCCCTCGGCATTTGGAATCATAGCGCCGTTCCTCATAATTGCAGGAATACTGTGGATGGCCGTGCCATTCGTCATAGCTTACTACCTGGCAAAGAACAGGGATTGAGCGGCATCAGGTAGCCGTCTCAACAACATCTTCTTTTTTATATTTCCTGAAGAAGTAGACGTAGAGAATAGGATCGAAGAGTGACACAATGCCGGCGAACGAGAACATGAAAACTATGGCCCCTGCAGATAGGAGAAAACTGCCAAAGGTTGTTGATACTCCATATGGAAGACGCCTTGCTATTCCCGTAAGGCTGTTTCCCCTTGCTCTCTCCCCCGGGTCCAGGATTGTCATCTGGAAATTCTGCCTGATTGGAAGCGCAAGCTGGTAAAGGCCAGTCCGGATAGCGTATATGGCTCCTGCCACCATGGGAGGGACAAATGGCATAAGAATGAAGAGACCTGAGCCCAGACCCCGAAATATCCCGATTGCATATATTGCGCCCAGCCATCTTTCCACGGTGGATGCAAATAAGACACCAACTCCTGATGCCACATATGATGCCGTGAATATAAGGGAAATAACGTATGTGGGCACGCCTATCTGGTGGAACCAGAGTGATATTATTGGCGTAATCACCCCCAGGCCCACGCTGCCCATTGCTCCTGATAGCCCTATTTTCGCGATATTCCGACCTGAATTTTTCGGCATTATCTGGGTCTTCTTACCCTTGACCCTCTTGATCTTCGTATCCTCCAGAAGAAGCGTGAGGAACAGTGATGCAATATTCAGGATGAGGGCTATTGCAAAAAGATCCGTATAATAGTCTGAGACATATTTTTCAAACACGGCAGATGTTGAACTGCCTGCAATGGCAGATATTATGGATACAAGCATCAGGGCCGAGTAAATCCAGGTTCTGGATGCTGATGAGACCTTGTCAGCCACAAATGCGGTCAGTATTGGCGCAACCGGGCCGCCGCCAGCACCGCCGCCTATTGCACTGAAGGTTATTCCAAGGACGGAAGTTAGGAACAGCAGGACAAAATTATGTGTGAGAAGGAATGTGACGAATATAAAGGCCGGCAAGCCAGACATTATGAGCAGTGTCTTCTTCTTGCTGTAAAGATCTCCCATGAAACCTGACAGCAGAACCAGGCCGGAACTTGCAATGGTTGCAACAAGGGCATAAATTCCAATTTCAACAACGGAGAAACCAACCTGTTTCAGAAACAGGGGAATAAGGAAGGCTATGTAGCCGAAATAAAAGCTCCTCAGGCCTCTTATGGCGCCCAGTAGGGGAATTTGCCTCAATACCACTGAATATCCTGAATCTATAAAAAATAGATATTCTATTTTCCACTAAATAGTTGAATGGGAAAAACACTTCATTCAGCTATTGGCCCATCAAGATCAGGAAGTATCATTCCCGGGTTCCTCCTCTTGTACATGACATACGCCAGGCTTATGATGATCCATGCTGCAAATGCTACTGTTCCGGATTCAAGTCCCGGTTCCGGAACTATGAATGTGCTGATAAATATGAAACCGAATAAAATCACCGAGACTACAGTTGCAGCGAGGCTGCTCCGCTGAATGCCAGAGGGGTTCTTTCTCTCAAGCGAAGGCAGAGATACGTTCACAAGCGCATGCACAAGTATGACACCCAATGTGGCAGCAGTGGCGGCCATGAGGAAAGCGGTGAAACCGCCCAGGAACAGCACACCCAGAGCGGCTATTGCAAATGCCGCAGAGACAACCATTGCAGCTGATACCGAAGGGGTAAGCCTCACAGGATGTATCCGGGAAAGGCCCTTTGGAATCATCCCTTCTCTTGACATGGAATACATCACCCTTGAAGTCCCATTTGTTATGACCACGGTTCCCGTAAGAAGGCTGTTGATGAAGAGTGCGGTCACCAGGATTGCCATTCCTGTTCCCATGTAATTTTTGATGATGAAGATCCCCGGAACAAGATTTCCAGCATAATTCAGCATCTGGGACGGCCCCCAGGCAACAGTGAAAACGTATGCTGTGAACACGTAGAATGTCCCCAGTACCAGTATTGCCAGTACCACAGAGAGGCCTACTGTCCTCCTTGCATCCCTTGATTCCTCTCCCAGTGGTGTGGATGCGCCAAATCCGGAGAATGCAGTGTACATGAACAGCATGCCTATGCCAATGCCTGAAATGCCTCCTTTCGCAAGCCCCGGGCTGAATACAGCCGTTGTGTTGATTGAAGGATGCACCAGTATTATTATAATCCCGGAAACTGCAATCACTCCGATCTCAACCATAGCCATAATGGTGGTGTAGCCTGTAGACTGCCTTATGCCTGCCCGTGAAACGGCGAAACCGAACAGAATGGATGCAGCAAGGATTGGCAACCACGCAAATGTGGGCATCTGGACCCCGAATACATTGGAAAGAATCGCCGGAACAAAGACGGCGAGGCTCAGTCCCATAAAAGCAAGGGCAAACACCTGGTAGAAGATATAGAAGAAACCGGAAAAGAGCGCAGGTGATGATCCCAGGCCACCCTGCACATATGAATAGTAGCCACCTGCTCCAGCAATTCTCCGGGATATGCGCCTTATTATATACGCATTGAGCAGAACAACCAGGAAAGCCAGCAGAGCCGTAAGCGGCAGTGCGCCCAGTGCAAATGCAGCCGCTCCGGTGAACGTTGCTACTGCCGCCCCGGCAGGTGCAGATCCTGCGATGCCCTGGAATGTGCCCTGCAGGAGGCCGATGGAGTTTTTCTTCAGGCCTGGCACTTCAGGCACCACCTTTTCTTATGGACTGCCCAAAAATGACTTCTCTAACGAATTTTGCACTATTAACGTTGATGGACATTTTATCACGGTAATGTAAGTTTTCTTACATCACTGTATGCTACTGTGCAATTTAAAATTTGCCGGAACATGGATGGGCAATATATTGAGCATTAAGCCTTTACTCCAGGCGTTATTGCCTCCAGGCTTTTTCTCCTTGTTTCTGGAGCCAGGACTACCGAGATTACCAGGCCTGTTATGGAAAGTGCAGCGAATATATAGAGTGAACTGAACACCGGAAACAGGGGAAATATGACTATGCCCATGATGGCACCCGCCCTGGACACGGCTGTGGCGACACCCTGGGCAGTTGCCCTGATGCCGGTGGGATAGAGTTCTGTAGGATAGAACAGCGTCACGGCACCTATCCACTGCTCAAAGAGCACGTAAACAAAGAAATATGGAACCAGCACTGCTCCTGATATTCGTATTATTGACCCTGCAAGAAGCACAACTGACATTACAGTGAAGCCGGCAATTGTGAGAAATCTTCTGCCCAGCCTGTCGGCAAATGGAAGCCCTATGGCATAGCCAGCGATACCTCCAATATCAATAATTATCCCGCTTTCTGCAGTGAGCCTGAGATTCCCTGCGAAACCTATTGTGCTTATGACCCTGGGAAAGTAAAAGCCCATTCCGTATGCGGCAACATCAAAGAGAAACCATGCGGAAAGGATGAAGAATGTTGTCATGGCGTACTTCCTGCTGAAAATCCCGTTCCTGTCGGGCTTCATATCAGCCTGCTCATGCATGGGGGGGCTGGGTGCACCAGAGAATTCCTGCATGGCTTTCTCCGCTTCCTGGACCCTTCCCCTAGATATGAGCCACCTTGGGCTTTCCGGAATGGAAAGGCGTACCAGTATGACGGGGACTGCAATGAGGCCGCCTATTATGAAGGTGTATCTCCAGAAGTACGGATTGCTGATGAATGTGACATTCATCAGGCTTGAGAACAGGGCACCTACCCAGTACATTGCAACCATCCCCAGCAGGAATTTTCCACGTGGTCGGGTTGGAGAGAATTCTGAGACCATGGTGGAGCTAACGGGATAGTCGCCGCCAATGCCAAGCCCCAGCATGAAACGGAATGAGAAAAGTTCAAGGAAATTCGTTGACAATCCTGAAAGGATTGCAAACACCACGAAAAGTATGAGATCGAGCCCGAATATCCTTCTTCTGCCAATTCTGTCTGCAAGCCTGCCGATTAGAGGTGCACCCATGAGCATGCCTGCAAATGCCGAAGCATTGACTGCCAGGTACTGTTCAGTGCTCAGGCCAATCTGGTGTGGAATCACCACCATTGCAAGGGTGATGACTGAAAGATCGTAGCCGTTCAGGAACATGCCCATCGATGATATTGTGAAAATCTTCCAGTGTGATCGGGTCACAGGTGATCTGTCCATGGAGCCAAAGGGGAGCTGATCCATGCTGACCGTAATCACGGGTATAAAAAAAGCTTTGTTTCCTGACTCTCGGCAATCATCGGATCTGCAATGTCTTATTATTAACATCGGCATATTTGACCATTGTACAGGAAAAGAAGCAGGGGGTACCTCCTTCAGCTCAATGCGGTCCACCTGGGGACAAATTATCTCTGGATATCATTCGAGAGCCTCATACTTCCAATCCAGCTCGAGCGCGTAACCGGCAACGATTCCACGAGCCTGCTGCTGGGTATCATAGCTTTCATAGGAATTTCCGTCGGCGTTGTTGTGAGCCTGTTCTTCGGTGTGCTGAGCGACAGCCGGAGCATCCTTTGGGGGAAACGCGGGCCGTACATAATAATCGGTTCTGTTGCTGCCTCCATAAGCATTGCAGTGGATATTTTGCTCCAGAACTACATATACGGCATCCTGCTTGGTTACATTTTTGTGCAGACCGGCACAAACGTTTCTTCAGCAGCATATCAGCCCCTCTTCCGTGACCTTGTGCCTGAAGACCAGAGGGGGCTTGCTTCCGGAATAAACGGAATTTACACTCTCCTTGGAAATGCCCTTGGCCTTGGGCTCTCTGGATACCTCATGTCCCTGAAAATGGATACGCCTGCCCTTGGAATCATGGGGGTTACCCTGCTGATTACATCTGTCATAACAACACACACCATACGGCATGAGGATACACCCGTCCATGTGCCTGGCACTTCACTGTTTGGAACTTTCCTTGAGATCTTCAACCCTGGCGGGAAGTCTGAGGGGTTTTTCTGGCTTGTGGGATCCGCCTTTCTGGTATTTCTGGGCGTCACCGGCCTGAGCTTCTTTGAACTTTACTATTTCGAGGACGTGCTGAAATCCGCCAATCCTGCTGAACTTGTGGCCGTTTCCGGCATCTTTGTGCTGCTGTTCTCTGCCATAGGGACTGCCATTTTCGGCTTTCTCTCCGACAGGTATGGAAGATGGAGGATGCTCCTGGCCGCTGCTGTTATGGGTGGAACTGCCACTGCACTGATTCCCTTCTTCCCGAAGTTTGATATATTTGTGATCCTGGGCATATTCATTGCCACAGCTTACGGCATTTATTTCAGCGTATCAAAGGCTCTGGCAAGCGATCTTTCACCCAAAGAGGATGCAGGGAAATACATGGCCTACTTCAATATAGGAATAGGCGGATCATCGGCATTCTCTCCGCTGTTTTACGGCATCATACTGGACTATTTCGGAACAAGTTACCGCACTGGATTCACATATCTCTTTGAAATCGCAGCATCATTCTATTTCTTCAGCCTCATCTTTCTTGCTCTTGTTCCAAGGAAATAGCACTGTTACACTGGGAATGTTCGGAGAACCTTAAGATAATCATGAAGAATACAGAATCATGGAAAGGGGCCACCGCCTTTCACTGCTGTTCCTGATTGGATTTAACTCCATATATCTGGGGGTCAACTACCTCTGGATATCCTTTGAGAGCCTCATACTGCCAACGGAAATAGGCGGGGTGGTGCCCGTGGGACAGATGGGGCTCTATCTTGGCGTCATAGCGGCAGTAGGCGCCGGCTCAGGCATAGCCGGAAACCTCGGGTCCGGATTTCTGGGCGACAGGATACATATTGGCGGTGCCAGGAGATATCCATACATAGCCATAGGCGTAGGAATGACAGTCCTTGCTGTCCTCCTGCAGCACTTCGTGACACTTTCGGTTTATGTCATAACTGCAGGATACGTTCTTCTTCAGGTGTTCTCAAACATTGCAATAGGATCTGTGCAGCCAGTTGTTGCTGAAACTGTAAGGAGTGAGCAGAGAGGGATTTCTGCTGGCATGAATGGCCTCTTCACGCTTACCGGCTCTGCCCTTGGCTTTGGCATAACGGGATACCTGATGACCTATCATACGGAAGCTCTGGCCATATATGCAATTGCAGCCGGTGTGGCTTTCACCGGCATTGCCTCAATACTCACCCTTGCCCTTGGGAGAATTCCGGTGGCCCGTGCTGAACATATCCGTATATCATCTCTTCGGCACGTTCCGGCAGATATGAGGTCATTCCAGAGACTTGTGGGCGGAGCCTTCATGGTCTTCATGGGAATAACCGGCCTAACCTATTTCGAGCTCTATTTCTTCAGGCAGGTTCTCCTTGTCAGTGATCCGCAGCTTTATGTTGCCATCGCCGGAATAGTAGTTCTTGCCATATCGGCTGTGGCAAGCATAGTCCTGGGTCATTTCTCCGACAGAATTGGAAGATGGCGAATCCTCATTCTTGATTCTGCACTTGCCGCCATACCCACCGCAATGATTCCGTACTTCAGGTCATTCTATATATTCCTCATACTGGGGGCATTTATAGGATCCGCCTACGGAACCTTTTACAGCGTATCATCAGCAATGGCAGGAGATCTTGTTCCAAAGAATGAAGCAGGAAAGTACATGGCTCTGTTCAATCTTGCCCTGGCCGGAGCGTCCACCGTATCCCCGCTTATTTATGGGACACTCCTCTTTCTTTTCAGGAATACTGTCCACACGGGCTATGTGGCCTTATTCTCAACATCAGCTCTATTCTATCTTCTTGGATCATTCATCATTGTTCTGGCCTCCAGGGTATCCGGCAGCATTGGACATGGGATTCGGGCATAAAGAATGCCCGCTTTATCACGGATAAACGACAATGTATGCCATCAGGCCTATGATTGCAATCTGGAAAACCATCTGAACAAGAGCTCCGGCGGATATGATTCTCAGGTATCTGGGCAGTCTTCCTTCGCCGGTTCCTCCATTGATGGATTTAACGATTTTGAGGGAATAAGGCACAATGGTTGAAAAGCCAGTTCCCACCAGGAGAAAACCCATTATGATTATCGCCCTGAACAGCCATGTTGAAAGGGTGAATATACCTTCACTGGACGCCAGCAGATAACCAGCTAACGGTACTGCTATGGAAACTGATGGGATGAAGAAGAGCGTCATGGGGAGAATCCTTACGGCAACATTCCTCCTGGTCTCCATTGGGGCATTGACCATCACAGTTGAAAACAGCAGTCCCAGGAAAACGTCAACCCCTGTCCATATGGCGCCAAGCAGAACATGGACATAGTCCAGGGCAAGTATGCTTCCCCACAGGTAAGCTATGGCAAGTGCAACAAATGGTACAGCAAAGGCAGTCAGTCCTGCAGGTGACAGACCGATTCTGAGAGCACTGGATTCTGTCAAAGCGGATACCCCGTTGCAAAATGTGCCATAAACACTATTATGGTTATCTGAAGTACAAGCTGAACAAGCGATATCCGTATATTCATCATTGTTAGCCTGACAATTTTCCGTATATCCTTCCCTCCACGAAGAAGTTCGAGATACACTCTTGCCTCATTTGGAAGGAAGATAACCAGCCCCTGAACAGTAAGTATTATGGCTATTACTGCCACGATTATGAAATACGGCGATAGGAATGATATGTGAAGAGAAAGCGCAAGATATATTCCGGCAGTAACTGTTGTTGTGGATATGGCGGGCATGAAGAAGAGCATGACCGGGGTAAGCCTCTTTGAGACCTCGGCTCTGTCCTGGTTTCCAAGTCCCTTCATTATGTATGCGAAGAAGATGCCCATGACCAGGTCCATCCCTGTCCATGCAGATCCTGACAGTACATGGAAATATTCAAGGAAATAGAAACTGCGGCTAGCAATTATTATGGCAAGAAGAGCTGGGGGTATTATGAGCATTGGAAGCCCACGCTTCAGTGAACCTGAAATGGAATAGTTGATCTTCACAGCATCCGTCGTGCTTACTTCTGTCAATGTTCATGATTATGTGCTGGCATTAATAAATAAATTTCCCTGCACAATTTTGACCGAAATCCCATGGCAGCAGTTGATACTTCCGGTCCACTGTCATGATTCTGCTCCGGAATTGCCTGAAATTTTCCCGGCTATGCTCAGTGAGTGAGGTACTGCCCTGACAGTGACAGGAAGTGTTCCCATATTTTCACCGTCTGCCTCCATGGGTGCATTGCCTTCCATTGATAACTCCCATAGGTGATACGTATTCACCTTCCTGTCGGATATATACGTTCCATTCCTCAGCTTCCCAAGCTTGGAAAGAAGCTCCATTCTTCCCATACCTCCAACTATGTGGATGTCAAGCATTCCATCAGTCAGGGATGAATCTGGGGAAGCCAGCATTCCCCCGCCGAAATATCTCCCATTGGCCACTACAACTTCCACAGTTTCAAGTTCCAGCACAGATGTGCCGTACCGCAGGGTGATACCATATGTCCTGAGTTTCCAAAGTGACCTGATTACCCCGGTATTGAAAGCCCCTCTGCTCCTTCTGTGTGAATTTACATAAAGCATAACCTCCGCCCCGAATCCTGCCTCCATTATGTTGAGAAAACGCCTCTGTCTGTTTCCATATTCCATTAGACCCGAATCGATCCTAGTGAAAATGCCTGAGGCAAGCGATTCAAGAATCTCATGAGCATCAGGCAGCCCCAGGCTCCGCATGAAGTCGGATCCAGTCCCTGATGAAAGCGGGGCAATAATAATGTCCCTTTCGGCTGTGGCCTGCACTACCTCATTTATTGTACCATCACCACCAACTATTATGATTCCGTCAAACCCTGCCGAAACTGCCTCAGCAGCAAGCAGTGTCGCATGTCCCGGTGAAGTCGTGTATGAAATGTCACTGGTTATTTTCTGGACCATATCCTTTATTTCAGGCCACCTGTGAAGTGACGAACCTGATCCTGCCACCGGATTCACTATTGCCTTGAACCTGATTTCAGGCACCCCCTCCTGCCAGGTGTGTTTCAGCTTTCCTTTTCATGGAAGCACCAGCATCCATACTGTATATGGAAGAACCTTCCCTTCTCCTGACAATATCATCAACTGTAATGGCACACTCATAGTCAAGATCATACTGCACCGGATCATCCACGGCATGGCGATCATAATCAATAACTGGAAGCTTTTCCAAGTCTGTACTGATTCCAAGATGCCGGGCAACTATTCCTGCCACTTTCCTAGAAGCTATGCGGTAATCCGTCAGTTTGCCCCCAAGCACATGTATGATGCCATTTTCCTGGATAACGGAAAACTCCCTTGTTGCTTTTCCCGGATCGCTGCTCTCAGAAACAAGTGGCCTTATTCCGCTGAATGTTGTTATTATGGATCCTCTGTCAATTTTGCCAAAGATGGCTGATGTGCTCTCAATCAGGTAACTGATCTCCTCCTGGCTTACTTCCCTGTCCTCTGGGGATTCAACAAAGTTGTCTGTGGTGCCCAGGTGGACCACCTCGCCACGGGGAATTATGAAGAGCTGCCTTCCATCCAGCCGCGATCGGAAGGCAATTGCATTTTTAAAGGGAAACATTTCAGCAGGAAGTACAAGATGAATGCCTTTGCTTAGCCGTATCCCGGGCATACTGCCAGTTCCAGCTAATTTCATGACCTCTGCAGCCCAAGGTCCGGTGCAGTTGACAACCATTCTGGCATGCACCACATATTCCTTACCTGTCAGGCTGTCAGATACCTTTGCCGAAAATCCGTGTTCGTTTTTTTCAACCCCCATGAGCCTGACATAATTCAGGCATAGGGCACCATGGTTGTGTGCAGAACATATGTTGCTCATGACAAGCCTTGCATCATCGGTCATGGCATCAAGGTATGAAAAATACCCTTTCACAGAGGAAGGATATTCTCCCCGGTTCCTGTGAAATACCGGAAATGTGATCCTCTGGCCCAGGAGATTGTAAATCACAAGGCCGAGCCTGATTTCCCATTTACGCCATGAATCAGGGGTAATAAGTATGTGAAACTCGATGTCCCTTACAATATGTGTATTTCGCCTCAGGTAATCCCGTTCCTTTATGAGATTCCTTACCTCACGAATCCTGCCCTGCTGCAGGTATCTGAGCCCGCCATGTATCAGCTTTGATGAAGCGGAGCTTGTTCCTGATGCAAAATCATTGGCCTCCACCAGAACAGTGCTGATTCCAGCCTGGGCTAGAGTGTTGGCCACTCCCGATCCATTGATTCCTCCACCTATGACCAGTACATCAAATTTCCTGTTTTCAAGATCATTTAGATCTGCCGCTCTTGTCTTTGCTGAGAATTCAAGATTTTCCATTCAGACACCCCCATACATTGGATCCCTGACCAATTTCATTAAATCCAAATGGTGACTATCCAGATATGGCCTGAACAGGGCGCCCATACCGTGATGATGGGTGATTGCGCCATGATTCCTGATGAATGCCTTAATTATGCCGTCCCTGACGGCATCAAGGGTTTCCATTTCCTGTTTGAATTCTGTTGAAATGACGAATGTGAAGTAGATGCAGGCCCCAGATCGGTAAAGGTGCGAAATGTGGGCCATAATGACGCCGTTGAAGCCATGTTCCTTCTTCATTTCATAGAAAGATTCTTTCACATCCCGGTACAGTCCCGGCAGATATTCCCAGTTGGCAGCCGTTTCCAGAGTGTCAGGAATGTATCCGGCCTTCCACAGCAGGTTCGCAAGCCCCGGCCTGAGATACCTGTCCCGCTCCCACATCCTTGCCGGGATTCCGCCGGCATAAACAGATCCAGACATGCCCATTCTCCACGGCTCTTCATTGTTGACAACGATGAGAATTGCTCCATTACCTACACCCCTGATGTCCAGATAGCTTCGGAAAAGCTTTTGAACAGTGTCTGCAGAATTAGCCCGTATTGCAAATTCCGTCTCAGTTTCGTCGGAAAGACGGGCAACTGTCGGAAACTTTTCACTTTCCTGCAGGACCCGCAGACCGTCTTCAAATGACCTGAAAAAATAACTGTGGTAATATCTTCTGCGAGGTATCCTGAATGTCTTGAGAGTAACATCTGTTATTATCCCTGTGCCTCCTGCCGATCCCAGTGAAATGTCCAGTGCTGTTGTGCCTGCAGACTGGCTGGGAACATTGATGTCCTCTATTCGCCCTGATGATGTAAGAAGTGAGATTGAAATGGCAATCTCCCGGATCCCGCCGTACTGGTTGGATTCCTGGCCAACGGCACCGGTGGCAACCCAGCCTCCCACAGTGGAATACCTGAAGGATTCAGGGAAATTGCCGCAGGTGTATCCTGCCTTCCACAGTGCTGCCTCCAGATCAGAGCCGGTCACCCCTGCTCCTGCCCGGACAAAATTCTTCCCTATGCTTATGGAAGAGAAGTTCCTCATGTCTACGGAAACCGTTTCATGGCCAGCCTCAGGCATCAGCGATCCATTTACGGAACTGCCGCCTCCATAGGGTATCACCCTCAGGCCACTTTCTACAAGCATTCTGACTGAGGATTCAAGTGATCCTGCGTCAGGATACAGCACGCCACCAACAATCTGCCCAAAATTACCGTGCTTGGCGGCCAGTATCTCGGGAGAGGACTTGCCCATGGAATGAAGCACTCGATGGTCCAGATCGGTAGAAATGCCGGTTGCAGCAACAATATTCTCCGGTATTTGCCGAGAATCTTTCAGGACTGAATCTGATGGTAAACTGAAATTGCCGTCCCAAGCTGCTCCAGGCTTTCCAATTCTCCCGGTAGCGAAGTTGAATTCCATGGTAAAATCTTTGCTTATATCGCGCCCATAGAGAACAGATATGGACATTATTACTATCAGCCTTTGGAGTCATATTAATTTTTAATCAATGGTTTGCATACTCAATATGGATGATTTTTTTCGATTTTCTCCAGACCGAAATGGTGCATAAAAGACTCATTTTCATTCCATTCAGGCTTATTTGAAGTTCTTCTGCATCAGAAGAGTGTTGTCTGTTTTCCTTTTACTGCATCTGAAAGCATGTTCTCCCATCCAACCTGCTTGATGCCCGATAATTCCCCAAACATTCTGGCAGTGGCCGGACCAAATCCAGCATAATGATTGTTAGCGAAGACGAAGGCTCTGTCCACATCATCCCTGTGATCAAGCAGGTTGATAGACCATCTTCTCATGTCGGAAGATCTATCAGAAATCACCTTACCAAATGATGACTCGCTTATGCTCCTGTCTCCCACAAGCCTGAGATATATGTGTCGTGCGGTGCACCAGTGAAAAGCTGGAGTGTGGGGGTTGTCAGACCATGCCACTGAAATATTTCTCTTCCTCATCTCTTCCAGTATGACAGAATTATACCAGTCGCCGTTCCTGAACTCCACTGAAAAGTCAGGTTTATCCGGAAGATTCTTGATGAACTTCAGGAAGCTGTCCCCTGAATTCCTGTATGATACAGTTGGGGGAAGCTGGAATAGCAGGCATCCGAGCTTTTTCCCCAACAGTGTCATCACGGAAATGAATTCATTGAATATTCCTTCAACGCCGGTAAAGGAGTTTTCATGCGTGATTGCTTTAGGAATCTTTGCAGTGAACAGGAAGTTTTCAGGAGTAACGCTGGCCCATTTCTTCACCGTTTCAGGGGAAGGTATTGCGTAAAATGTTGAATCAATCTCCACCGCCGTAAAAATCCTGGAATACAGAGAAAGCATTCTGTCGCTTGTTGTTCCACGAGGGTAGAAAGGTCCAATCCATCTGCTGTAGTTCCACCCGGATGTTCCATTCAGGATTTCCATGAACAGCTTACCCATCACGCATTTCAAATGTATTATAAATATATTGGAACCGTATTTTTCCCAGAATTCTGTTGTTGGGATGCTTCATCACAATCCCTGCATCATAATTTGGCAACTGCAGGATAATGGATCTGGTTCATGAACTGCAAAGGTTCTTCCGGTGTTTACAAGGCATAATTTGACTGAAAAAGGAATATCTTGATTCAACCTTGGAATCTCTGTGCACGAAGATGAAAAATGGCTAGGTGATGAACAGATCATCCACATCATCCGGAAGCACTGCCATGAGAATGGCCTCCGATGAAGTAAGTGGTTGCTGCCCATAAGTACCTCTGCGTGGAATAACAAACTTTATTGAGTGTGCAATGATCTTTCAATCATGAACGCCACGGAAGCTTACTCCATAAAATTTGCAACTGATCTCAGCGTTTCAGGTGATACCCTGTTCTTTGTGCAGAAATACATAAAGAACGGAGAGTATAAATCCTGCATTTATAGAATTTCAGGCAGTTCGGATCCAGAGCAGATCACATTTGGAGAATCGGAACGATCTCCCAGGCTGGTGGATGGCGTCCTCTATTACATCAGGTATGAGAAAGAGAAAGAGACCCTGATGTCCATGGGACAAGGTAAGGAACCAAGGGAGATTGCATCCTTTGCCAAGATCGTGGACTTCTCCATTTCCGGGAGCGACATACTCGTGGTCGCCGCAGAAAAGGCTGACGGTGAACTCCCATTCTACGCCGACAGGCTGAAGTACAGGTTCAACGGCCGTGGCCTGCTTCGCAGTTATTACAACCTTTACAGGATTGGGGAAAATCCGGTTAAGATTTATGGAGGAAAGTTTGACGTGCTTGGGGTCAAGAGGAATGGGGGACGCATTGTCATAGAAACTTCAGAATTCGGCGATGATTATTCCCTGAGTGATCTTCTGGAGATTGACTCCGGCGGCAAAGTCGTGAAGAGAATAACGGGTGAATCTGCCGAAATCAACGATTATGACATATCGGAGAAAGGAAGAATAGCATTTTCCGGCCACTACGGTCTGAAGCCATGGGAGATTAGCAGTATAATTTTCCCGGAGGAAGGCAGAAATATCGTTCTGGGCAATGATTCGGCCAACACAGTTATTTCGGATTCCTTTGCCGGTGCGAAGTATTCCGTCAGATTCCATGGGAATGATCTTTACGCCATTGGGCGGGAGAAATCCTCTTCATTCATATACCGCATTAGTAACGCGGTGACCAGATTGACTGAGGAGCACAGGAATATCACAGATTATGACGTTTCCGGGGTGCTGGCTTTTGCATATTCCACCCAGGAACATCCCTCCATTATTCACTTCAACAGGGAATATGACATGAATCCTGGGGTGCTGGGCAAGAAAGCGGATGTGATGGATATGGATGGAGGCGAAGGTTTTGTAATGTTTCGTTCGAAGGATTCACCTTCACTGGTTTTTATCCATGGGGGACCCCATGATGCCTATGGGCATTCTTACTTCATGGAATTCCAGTATATGTTCCAGAACGGATACAACATAATTTTCACAAATCCGCCTGGAAGCACAGGTTATGGACAGGAGTATGCCAGGGCCTGCGTGGGAGACTGGGGCGGTTCCGCATACAACTACGTTAAGAAATTTATCGGCGTTATTCGAGAGAAGTATGGAATCAATGAAAAACTTGGCCTGACGGGAGGATCATACGGCGGTTTCATGACAAACTGGATAGTCACGCAGACAGAAATGTTCAGGGCAGCGATTTCAGAGAGATCAATATCCAACCTCCTGAGCATGGTGGGCACCAGCGACATAGGCTTCTGGTTCAACACATTGGAACTGAATATCGAGAGGCCATATTCCATGGACGGCATGAGGAAACTGATGGAACTCTCCCCAATCAGCTATGCTGAGAAGGTGAAAACCCCAACCATGCTCATAACAGGTGAGGAGGATTATCGCTGCCCAATTGAACAAGCCGAACAGTTCTATGTGGCCCTGAAGCTTAACAACGTTGAGACCGAACTGGTAAGATACCAGGGCGACAATCATGAACATGCCAGGAGTGGAGTACCAAAGAACATGGTTGACAGACTGGAAATCAAACTGAAGTGGTTCGACAGATACCTGAAGAACTGACGAATGAAATTATCCCCGCCTCCCACCATGTCTGGGTCTGACTGCCAGTGTAAATGTGGTTCCATTATTTCTGCAAATACTCCTGGTTCAAAATGATAGGATCAGGTTTCTGAGCTCCTGGTCATTTAATGCCGATGTTAAAAAGGAAATTCTATGGTGAAATACAGCCAGGTCGAAGTTCATACTACGTGATACTCATAGGTTTTGCCACCCGTAATGCCGGTGTGAACAACGAACAGTGAACCACCCATGTCACCCGGTTCACCTGTGGATGCCGATGTCACATACAGGTCAGTCAGATCATCGCCTGCAAATGTGCAGGAAGTTATATTGATAGCCGGGAAGCGTATCTCGTCAACCTTTCTTCCGCTATCTGGTTCGAATACTGAAATCTGGCCACCACCCCAGTGTGCCACCCATAGTCTGCCATCAGCATCTATGACCATGCCATCCGGATTCCCCGGGAGATCCTTGAATTCAGCTGCCACCCCTATCCTTTCCAGATTCAGGGAAGAATCGTATGAATACGCATCCACCCTCCTTCTGGGCGTGTCAATATGATAAAAAATTCGCTTCCCGATGTCCCATGCTATACCGTTTGATATGGTTAGATTCACCAGCATCATTTTTGGCGACTTTCCCTTAAGACCATAAAGGCTGCCAATCGGTTTACTCTCGTTCAGATCCATTGTTCCGGCCACGTAATTTCCGAAAGGATCAGCTTTTCCGTCATTGAATCTGCAACCGTCATTCCCGCTCCCGATCTCTGTAATGAGCTCATGATTGCCATTGCTGTCAACAAGATAATAACCGTGATCAACTGTAGCCGCCATGTAGTTTCCATCAGTTGGAACGATTGACGAGATCATTCCAATTGAGTTGAATGTGCTTATCTTTCCTGACTCCAAGTCCATGGAATGATACCTTCTCCCCTTGATGTCGACCCAGTAGATTTTACGGGTTCTGCCGGCCCACGTTGGACCCTCTCCAAGAATGTCAAGACTGGGAGCAACTATTACAGGTTCCATTTCTATTGATTGAAGGAGCATATTTTAATATTTACCGAGCCATAGACGCTTCCAGGCTCAGGTTATAACAGTCAGGCAGATTTTAAACCGAAACTTTACACGGGAACAAGTAGAGTTCTTCCACAGATATGAAATTCCGATGAGCGAAATTTTAAAATATAGACCTTTCTATATTTTACAAACATGAGAAGACACCTCAAGGTCATAATTGCTGCCATACTGATCTCTTCAGTAATCGTGGCTTCGATGTTTGTGTATGTAACAGGAGACCATTTCAGCAAAGATATATTTGTGAATACCGGTCAAAAGACATTCTATGTTGATCCTTATAACAACTCAACAGGTGCAGTTTTTGTGATCAATTTCAGCCTCGAACATTATTCTGGTGGCCCAATAGCTTTTGCACCTCTTTTTACCGTGAATTCTTCACCACAAAATATTACTGAAACTGATCTTATAACAAATCTTACCACTACCACGCAAAATGGTACGTATTTTTCACTTTATTATTCAATGTTTTCAATGAAAGTAATGATCTCACCAGCAGCAAATAATCTAGGGTATGGCAATTTTAATTATTTACAGGAACCTGCTGGCATATCTGGACCTATGGGCTACAGTGGTGTGGGAACTGCCGTGGTTCTGTGGAATGAATTCTCGAGGGATAGATTATCGGTTGTGATGTCCCCTATAAACATACCTCAGGGAAACTACAATGTCAGTGTAACTTTAATGCTGTACAGTCATCAACCTTCACAGGCACTGCTTAATCTGAAGAATGTGAGCGCTTGGGTCAATCTGACCTCTTTGAAGATAATGTCGCAGACTACGTTCAATGGTGTCCTCAAGGTTTTTAATTTAACTGTCTCATCAGGAAAATTATAATCATACAAATTATGGTTAACATAACCTTGAGAAAATTTGAGGTGTTAAACAATAAACACCCTCAAAAGCATTATGTAAATTTTGGTTTTTATGCGGAGGGAGGGATTCGAACCCTCGGACCCCTACGGGAATGGACCCTAAATCCATCGCCTTTAACCTAGCTCGACAACCTCCGCAATGTAATAAGGGATTAACCGGGAATATATGAAAGATGCTAAAAATTGTATAAAAGTGAGTAAGTAGTCTTTCTCTAAGAAGTGTGACTGGAAGAAGTTTGGATTAACTCTAAATGCAAATTTTTTGAATAATAATCTAAAACTGTGTTACATGGTTCTCCTGTACAGTGAAATTCATGGTGATGATGCCACACACTCCATCGCATTATTTGTGGCTTACTAAAATGTATAAATATAAGTTATACATATAAACAGTATATGGAAAAGAAAACAACAGTAGGACCTAAAGGTCAGGTAGTCATACCAAAAGACATCAGGGATAAAATCGGAATCAAGGAATATTCTGAAGTTATTGTTGATATTATGGATGATTCGGTTATAATACGAAAACTAAAACCAGAATCAGTAACTTATGTAGATTATTATTGTACAACCTATTCAAAGAAGCTCACGAAGAGGGCTGATATTAAGAAAATAACCGAGGAACAATATGAAAGAAACGTTTTACATTGATTCCAACGTTTTCTTATACCCGGTACTTTACGGTGATCTTAAAGAGTCTGAAAGAGCAAGGGAGATATTATCACAAATAGAGAGAAAAGATATACAAGCATACACTTCAACTTTAACTTGGGATGAAGTCTCTTATGTTATTGAACGAACCTTGGGGAAAACCGATGCTATTGAGATTGGCAAAAAGTTCCTGAATTTTCCATTCCTGCGATTTATAGCAGTAGACGATGAGGTCATAAGGAGAAGCCAAGCCCTCCGTGAAAAATACAACCTGAAACCTAGGGATTCTATTCACCTGTCTTGTGCAATTGAGCGAAATATCTTTAAAATTATAACAGATGATGCGGATTTCGATGAAATCAAAGAGATCCAAAGAATACCTATTAGACGTTAAAGTGGCTTGACCCTGAATCCATTGCCTTTGATCTAACTGGACCGGGTCAGCAAAGATATCCTGTCTTTTTTACAGGAATAATTAGGACAGCATCGACAATGATCTCCTCCCCTATCTTTCGAAAGGGGATTTCCCGCTCAATTTCGTTAAAATAATGGTTGAAATTACACTTATAAATATTATCATCTGGCAAGAGAAATGCCTGCAAAAGAGAGGGAAGAGCAAGTATCGGCAAGGAGAAAGATTAGTGATGAATAGACCCTATAGATACGTAGCTCATTGAGATGGTCCACAAGTTGGAGACAAAGAGCCATTGATAAAGACCTGTTTTTCCAGTCTTGCCCTAAATGCGAAGTTTATAAACTTTAGTTCTTAACATCGTGGTTCAGAATCATCTTTACTATCTGGGCCAGGCCATAATGGGTTCTTGATTTTGAAACCTTGGAAGAACCCTTTCTCAACGACATTATTGTCCATGTCCAATATAGAGAGATCAGGCATCTTAATTTTTTGCCAATCTCCATAACCTTTGGAAACCCCGAGGAGATGACTGTAAAGTATTGAAATAATCATTCCGTGAGAGACGATTAATATGGATTTACCAGGACCCCCTGCTATAAGACTTTTCAAACATGAAATTATCCTGTCTCTGGCAGTACTATAACTTTCAAAATTCTGATCATCACACCCGGAAAAATATTCCAGAACGCGTGTCCTGAAAGTCTCCTCATCTATAAATCCAAAGTATCTTTCAACTTCTCTCAAGCATTGACGTTCTTCTAATGCAATGCCGAAAAACTCACTAATGATCAGTGCCGTATGTTTTGCCTTGACAAGCGGGCTGTAATATATGGTTTGGACATCGGTGATATCTACGCCCTTCATCATTGTTTTTATAGCATCAAACGAACCATCCTTGAGCTTCCACTGATCAGCAGGTATGTTTGGTACAGCCTCTGTTTCAGCATGCCTTACAACAAAAATTTTTGCCATTAATTTAAATTTGGATGGAACCTTTAATTATAAAAATTCGTTTCCCAATGTTAAAGAATCTAACAGATTTAGTGAGAAAACATAAGCTGGATTAGTTCAGAGAGTATTGGCTTTCCTCATTCTAAGTGCGATAGGCCTATGTTTTTGGCATATGCCTAGACCGCATAGTTGTCGCCGTCTTGTATCTCCAGTATAAAATCTCGAACGAAGCTTGGTAATTTCCCAATTACTTACTTCCTCTCCATGCTAAAGTATCGGGGGTTCCTGCTTCACCTATGGTGCCTTCATCATCATATCCAAAGGTCTTATTCCATTTCACACCCTTATTATCGGGTTTATGAGGCTTAAATTCCCCACTGCCCTTGGGTTTGCCCCATGCATATGGTCGTTTCCAATAGATTCTTCGTTTGCAAATCTTCTCCTCTCTGAAGATTACAAAAGAAATTATAAAATTCAGTCGCAGTATCCGGTGGTCATGGCAGAGATTGGTACTGATTTCAATATTGTCCAGCATATTACTCCAGCAGACACTGCCATTGTTGCCATAAATCTCACACCGGACCACTTCAGGGATGTGTTCAGCAAACTTGAATTCCTGAATGCTGCGACCTACCTGCATAATCTTGCAGAAAAAAATAAAATTCCCGTGATTCACGTCTTAACGTCCAATCCTCAGGACGGTTTCAAGACATACAGACAGATGAAGGCAGAAAGGAGACTGCAAAGAAAGGCACCAAAATCTGTTCTTGACCGAGATTTTGATTCACAGTTTGCGTCAATGTTGGGAAGAATCAGTGATTCAATAAGAACAGAAAACGACGATATCTTCAGCAGCTCTACCCTCCTTGATCTTCTTGGTAGAAATCAGACAACGTATGCCCTAATTATGGGTTTTCACACTGAAACAGCAATATTGAGGAGTGCCCTGTCCGGCCTTGATCACGGAATAATGCCCATTGTGGTTTCAGATGCCGTTTCCAGTTACTCTGAGAGAATTTATTATGAGGCACTTGACATTATCTCCCAGTCAACAGAGATAATAGATTCAAGGGATTTGATGAAAAGATGGCCGGATCAATGAATCATTCAGACAGGAGAGCAAAGATCATCCTTATGGGAGGTATACCGGGTGTTGGAAAATCCAGCATATCCGGATACATTGCAAGAGAACTTGGCATTGACCTTGTACTTTCCGGTGACTATCTTCGGGAATTTGTCAGGCCGGTTTGCCCCGATCTTGAGGTTCTGCAGGTCAGTGTTTATGATGCATGGAAGACCTATGGGTCGGAATCACAGAATACAGTTCTGAAAGGGTTCCTTGACCAGGCTAGAGTTATCAACAGTGGGACAAACGCAGTGCTGAAGCGCGCCATTGCCAATGGCGAGTCCCTCATACTTGAAACCCTGTATTTTGTACCCTCGCAACTTGATGAAAATGTTCTTTCGGAAATCACCCCGCTCTACATATACATCTCTGATAGGGACCTGAATGCAAAGCGCCTCAATGAGAGACAGCAATATACACATTTCAATTCCCCCGGAAAGAGACTGGCCGACCAGCTGGACCGTTACAGGATAATGATGTCTTACTCTTTAGAGGAGTGTGGAAAATTTGGTATCAGAGCCTTCGATAATCTGGATTATACGAAAACAAGGGAACAAATACTTGATTACGTTAAGTAAATGATAAGCATGTCCGATCCTAAGGAACTGGGAGACCTGATTCACCGGGAACTTATCAGGCTTGGCATATGGCGGGAAGCTGCAGTAGGTACCGCAAATCTGGAATCGGAAAAGACTGGTGTGGGCTACGGTTATCCCATAATAGGTCTTGAGAAGTTCCTGGGCTATTTCGACCGATCACTGAATATTGCAAATTTTCCTTCTATATCATTGCTCACCGATTTCAGTTACGCTGTATCATACTGCAAATACATCGAGAAACCTGCATCAGACCTGGTTTCCCTTGATGGTTCCACCGACAGGAAGTATCAGGATCGTGCACGAAAGGCACTTTCGTTCTTCAAGAGCCTTTACGGTATAACAGGTTCATTCCTTTTCTATATCAGAAGAATAAGAAAATATGATAATGCAAAGGGTCTGGGAGAATCAGCAGCGGTGGCTGCAGCCGTGGCGAGATCGATCACATCCTGTGCACTGGAAGAAACCGCTGCCAGGAATGATGAACTTGTATCCAGGCTGGCAAGGCTTGTTTCCGGGTCCGGAACCAGATCGGTCACGGGTGGCGTGTCCATGTGGTTATCGTATCCCTATATAAACGAGAAAGAATGCCATGGCATCCGGCTTCCCGTTGACCAGAAGAAGATCCACTTCGGCGCATTCCCCATGCCCTCAGGTTGGCTTACGGATGATGCCCACACGCTGGCAGAATCATCCCCTTTTTACGGCAGGTGGGAGGCTGAGAAATTTGACAGGATTCTTGAGGAAATACAGAATGGATTCTCCATTGAAAATCTCCTGACCAGGGCACAGGATGAAATGTTCAAACTCAACTCCGTTATCCTCTCCACCGGGAACTTTATACAGATACCTGAAAGTCTTTCCATAATCAACGACCTGAAGGAATTCACGCAAAAGAATTCTGCACTGCATTATACTGCGGATACCGGCCCCAGCATAGTACTCATGAGCCAGGATCGATCCGTCATAGAGGAATTCACTGAGGGAAGAAAGGAGAAATTTATCTGGGGAAAAAGCCCGGAAAAGTTGCCTGATGGTGACAGATTCGGCAAGGAGGCCCAGGAATTCTTCATGGAAAACGCTTAATTGCCGTAATGCCATAGGAAAGAGTAATGCTAGAACATCCAGCCCTGCAGGAGAGTGTTTTTAAGGATATTCCGAGGCTTCCCCATGTACGCCTGATGGATGTTTCCAGCATGTTCAGGATTGCGCAGGTTGAGGATTTTGATCCCAGAGGGGAAAGCAGGGGAAAGAACGTACCATGGCAGACTATTTCAAAAGCAGTCCTGTTGAGGGACGATTACCGATGCAGGGTCTGTGGAAAAGGCACATTCACCCAGGTTGATTCTGCAGATCTTTACAATAAGGTGCATTTTGATCTCGAAGTGCATCACATTGTGCCAAGAAAGGACGGCGGGAACGATTCCTTCAAAAATCTCATATCATTGTGCAGCGCCTGCCATCACGTAACATTCTCAAATCGGTATACAGGCGTACCTGTCAGGAACAGCATGGATCTATTCTCTTTCGAGAGAAAGATATTCCTGGCCATCCCGCCGGATGAGACTCAAAATTTCTCAGGGCAACTGGAAAAAGGCACCCTGCGTGATTACCAGCGCGTATTTGATCAGGAGAACATGCGGCACGTGGTTGTACCCATGAGGGGGGCAAGACTTGAGTTTTCAGCACTCAGGATTACTCTTGAGGAATACAGGAAAATTGTGTCCGGAATGATCCATTCCCTTGACATTGCTGACTATTCAACATATGCTTCCGTAATATCAGGCAGCGATGAGAAATGCAGGTTCCTTACAGATTCCAACGGGTCGATCATTGCCTAGAGAACCAGATTTTCGCTTGCCGCGCTGCGATTGTGCACCCCAAGGGATTCAACTTTAATTTCTTGCCCTCCATGAAGCCTGGCAGTTTCCTTCCCGGAATAGAGAGCCGATACAACACGCCCTATGGCATCCCCCTTCAGTATGCCACTGCCGCTGGTTCCAGTTGCCACAATTATGTTCAGGTCCCGGAATATGTATGGCGTCTTATCCACGGTATTGTATGAATAATACCCGGCCCACATTCCAGTAACCTTCTGTTCTGTAAGGGAGGGGAAGTAGGAAGTGATGATCTGTGATACGCTGTAATCGTAGAAACTTCTCTCAGCCTCGGGATTCTCAGTGAATGAAAAATCCCTGTTATAATCATCCGCAACCCCCAGCCAGAGTGAACGGAATCTTGGGGCTGGCCTGATGTATACTCCACGGGAAGGGACAATTGTGAATGGAAGCACACCGTCACTGTTTCTCTCCCATCCGAAGAGGACTTTCTCCACCTCCTTCCCTCCAGTCTGAAATATCTGCCTTTTCTTTGGCCTGATGTGGCAGTCAATGCCGGTTGGATCAAGAAGCGCCGTTGTCCATGCGTCTGTGGCTGCTATGAATATGTCTGCTGTGAAATTCCCACGGTTTGTTTCGATTGTCCTGAGTATCTTGTCCTGCCAGAGGAACGGCTCACCGGGGAAATCAAGAGGGTTGACAGGCTGGAGCCTGAATGATGCAACCTCTGTGGAAAAACTGAATTCAACGCCGATCCTGACACATTCATCATAGTAGTACTGTGCTATCAGTTCAGGCTCTATTATTCCGCAATTCTTGCCAATGGCCGCAGATTCAATACTGGGCAGATTCATTATACCGGCAGATTCTCCTGAGGGCTTCAGGGAGAGATACGGGTAGGATGCAAGTTCATCCCTGTCAAGGAATTCAATTTTTGTACGACCACTCAGCTCCATCAGCAGATCCTTCCTCGGATCATTGGGGCCCATCAGGAACATATATCCCACAAAATTCATCCCAAGGTCAAATTTACCTGAATCCTGTATGCTCCTGTACTGTGAAATTGTGGATGAGGAAAGTTTAAAATTCTCGTCGGAAGAGAAAAGGTCCCTGAATCCGGCGGCGCTTTTTGCAGTATTTCCCTGGGCAAATGTGGGTGCACGGTCAACCACAAGAATCTTCAGGTCTGGATTATCCAGTTTCAGATGATACGCAGAAGTCAAACCTACAATTCCAGCTCCTACTACAATGACATCATATTTTGAGAGCGGCACCAGTGGTAAGCGCCTGAAAAATAATAAATGTTCCCAGACGCAATGAAAAAGCCAGAGGATATCCCATCACGGTGCATGCCCAAGGTCTTCAAACAGTTCTGTGGAGAGATACTTCAATCCGTTGTCGGGAAAGAGAGTGACAACGTTCTTTCCCCTGCCAATCTTCGCTGCCACATCCAGGGAGACGTGGAGTGCGCAGGCAGAGCTCATGCCCAGCAGAAGACCCTCTTCCCTGGCTGCCCTCCTGCCAGTCTCGAAGCACATTGCTTTCTGAATATCGTCGATCTCAATGACCTCATCCATGAGATCAAGACGCACATTTCTGGATGGGTTGGGTTCAGCAGGATTCCTTATGCCGTCTATCCTCACTCCTACCTTCGGCGTTACCCCTATGATTTTCACGGAAGGGAGTGCCTCCCGGAGCCTGAGGGCTATTCCTGTGCTTGTTCCGCCTGTTCCTATTGTCATTACCATGGCATCGATCTTCCAGTTCATCTGGCGCAGGATTTCCCGTGCCGTGGTGTTGAAGTGCACGTAGGGGTTGGCAGGATCATGGAACTGGTCAAGGGAAACGAATTTCCCGGGGTTTTCCCTGATGAGGCGTTCTTTCTGCTCTATTGCACCTGCGGTTCCCTTTGAAACGGGTGTCAGAACAAGATCGGCTCCATATGCTGAGATCAGCTTCCTTCGCTCTATGCTTGCTCCCTCGGACATGACGATTGTTACACCGTAACCCTTGGCCGCCCCCAGCATCGCAAGAGCGATCCCTGTATTTCCAGATGTTGCCTCGATAATTGTCTTTCCCTTCCTCAGTACCCCCGCTGCTTCGGCTGTTTCTATCAGTGACAGGGCAGTCCTGTCCTTTACAGACCCACCGATATTGAACCATTCCAGTTTGGCATAGACGTCCGCAGATCTGGGCTTCAGCAGCTTTCTGATCCTGATCATTGGTGTATTGCCTATCATTTCAGTGATTGATTGGAACGGTTCCGAATTCATGCACGTGCATAGATTATTGAGATATTACACTTTCAATTTCTCCTGCAGGCATTATCATGTCAGATCAAACATTTATAGCAATTATTTCATGTATGGTGATATGACAGGGTACAAAGACATATTTGTGACACCCAACTGGCTTCACGAAAATATGGGGAACCGCAGCGTAGTGGTGATTGACTGCAGGTATGACCTTGGCAATCCGGAGAAGGCCATGGAAAGGTATCGGGAAGGCCACATACCCGGTTCATTCAGGCTTGACATGGAAGCAGATCTGTCAGGCAGCAGATCAGAGCATGGCGGCAGGCACCCACTTCCGGATTTCACCGTTCTTGCAATGAAACTCAGGAATTTCGGCATCTCTTCCGATTCCATGATCATATGTTACGATGACGATCTTTCAGGGGCATCAAGGCTCTGGTTCCTCATGAACTGCATGGGGCATGAAAACACAAGAATACTTGACGGTGGAATAACCGGCTGGATAGAGTGCGGTTACCAGCTTTCCACGCTTCCAGGAGTCGCACGAGACAAGGGTACATTTCTCCCAACAGCCGGGAAATTCCTGACCAGAATAGCAGATATGGATGAAATAAGGAGAAATCTTGAATCCCTGGAGATCATAGATTCAAGGGCCAGGCCAAGATACCTGGGTGAATTTGAGCCCATTGATTCCAGAGCCGGGCACATTCCAGGGGCAATAAACATCCAATACACCACGGTGCAGGAGAGACCCGGAAAAATCCGCAATACTGTTGATCTGGAAAGGATCTATGCCGGAATTGCCAGGGAACCTGTGGTCTACTGTGGTTCCGGAGTAACATCATGCGTAAATTTTGTTGCCCTGATCCTGACAGGAAGGTCCCCCAGGCTGTATGCCGGTAGCTGGAGCGACTGGATAAGCTACGGAACAAATCCTGTTGCCTCAGGAGAGGAATAATATGCAAATATCCGCACACCTTTAATATCTGCATCGACCGTCTTTGGGAATTTTCTTATACTGTTGACGGAATACGGGGATCATGGCTTACAGTGACGGCATCATACTTAGGGTTGCCGAGGCAAATTCAACAGATCCGGGAATGTCAAGGGTACGATTGGACGAGGAATCCAGGGTAGCTCTCGGCGCAGAAATTGGAGACGTTGTGGAAATCGAAAAGGATAAGAAGACCGTGGGAAGAGTTTACAGGGCAAGGCCTGAGGATGAAAACAAGGGCATTGTGCGTATTGACAGCGTCATGAGAAACAACTGCGGTGCGTCAATAGGCGATAAGGTAAAAGTCAGGAAGGTGCGCACGGAGGAGGGGAAGAGAATCACTCTGGCGCCAATCATAAGGAAGGATCAGCGGCTGAAGTTCGGAGAAGGTATAAACGAATTCGTGCAGAAAGCCCTCATAAGAAGACCAATGCTTGAGGGCGATAACATAAGCGTGCCGGGGCTGACCCTCGCGGGACACTCCGGGCTGCTTTTCAAGGTCATCAAATCCCAGCCTTCCAAGGTACCGGTTGAGGTTGGCGAGGATACCAAGATAGAGATAAGGGAAGAGCCTGCATCCGAGGTTCTGGAGGACGTTTCAAGGATAAGTTACGAGGACATTGGAGGCCTGTCGGACCAGCTTTCAAGAGTCAGGGAGATAATAGAACTACCGCTCAAACACCCTGAGCTCTTTGAGAGGCTGGGGATTCACCCTCCCAAGGGCGTCCTGCTGCATGGGCCACCGGGAACAGGCAAAACACTAATTGCCAGAGCCGTTGCAAACGAGGCTGGAGCCAATTTCTTCTCCATTAACGGGCCGGAAATAATGAGCAAATATTACGGGCAGAGTGAACAGAAGCTCAGGGAGATATTCACCAAGGCAGAAGAGTCGGAACCATCCATAATATTCATTGATGAGATTGATTCCATTGCACCCAAGAGGGAAGAAGTCCAGGGAGAGGTGGAAAGAAGGGTCGTGGCTCAGCTGCTCACTCTGATGGACGGTATGAAGGAACGCGGTCATGTCATAGTTATTGGAGCAACAAACAGGATTGATGCAGTTGATCCTGCACTGAGAAGGCCTGGCAGATTTGATCGCGAAATCAATATTGGGGTACCGGACAAGAAAGGAAGGAAGGAGATACTTGCCATCCACACCAGGGGAATGCCCCTGGGAATGGATGAGGATCGCAAGAACCAGTTCCTTGACGAGATCGCAAACCTGACATACGGTTTTGTGGGAGCTGATCTTGCTGCCCTTGCCAGGGAATCAGCAATGATTGCCCTTCGCAGGTACCTGCCAGAGATCGATCTGGATAAGCCAATTCCCACTGAGATCCTTGAAAAGATGCAGGTAAAGGAAGATGATTTCAGGGAAGCACTTAAGTCCATTGAACCCAGCAGCCTGAGAGAAGTAACCGTGGAGGTCCCCAATGTTACCTGGGCAGACATAGGTGGTCTGGATAACGTGAAATCTGAGCTCAGGGAAACTGTAGAGCTGCCACTTTCAAAACCCGAGGTCTTCAAGAGGCTTGGTATCAGAGCTGCAAAGGGATTCCTCCTATACGGGCCTCCGGGAGTTGGAAAGACCCTGCTGGCCAAGGCTGTTGCCAATGAGAGCAATGCCAACTTCATATCTGTCAAGGGTCCAGAAGTGCTGAGCAAATGGGTGGGCGAAAGCGAGAAAGCTGTCAGGGAGATTTTCAAGAAAGCCAAGCAGGTTGCCCCCACCATAGTATTCCTGGATGAGATCGACTCCATAGCTCCCAGAAGGGGTTCCTATGGTGATTCCGGTGTCACGGAGAGGATCGTAAACCAGCTTCTCACCTCCCTTGACGGCATAGAGGTACTCCAGGGTGTGGTAGTGCTAGCAGCCACAAACAGGCCGGACATAATTGATCCGGGACTGCTGAGGGCTGGCAGGTTTGACAAGATCATTTACATCCCCCCACCTGACGCAGAATCCAGGCTGAAGATACTGCAGGTCCATACCAAGGAAATGCCGCTTGCGAAGGATGTCAACCTTAAGGAAATTGCCCAGAAGACAGACGGCTACGTGGGTGCAGATCTTGAGAATCTCTGCAGGGAAGCTGGAATGGTGGCCTACAGGGAAAACCCAGATGCAACTGAGGTGGCCCAGAAGCACTTTGTGAGCGCCCTTAAGATCATAAGACCATCCGTTGACGAAGAGGTAATAAAGTTCTACCAGAATCTGGCAGAATCAATGGGCAAGAGCGTCAGGGAGAAGAGGAAGGAGTTGCAGGATCTGGGACTGTACCAGTAGTCCCCATCCGTGCACAAAAAAACTTAAGCATGATTGACATGGAAGAGCATATGTCCATGCGCAAATTTTCCTCCGATCTTATGAAGAAGTCTGTCATGACCGTGGAGGGGGAGCTTATAGGCACAGTGGACAACATCATTGTTGACACAGAGACCGGCATAATAAAAAGCGTTCTTGTGAAGCCGTCAGGCGCCAACAGGTATGGTGATTTCCCTCTAGATAAGGAGGGAAGATACATGATCCCGTTGAGATCCATGAAATCTTTAAAGGATGTCTTTGTTGTGGACATAGCCAGTGGGCAGAAGATGAGGACTTCTTCCTGATTTCGGTGAATTCATGGCCAGGATAAGCCCCAGGAAATTTCCGAAGTATTCAAGGAAGCATGCAGAGCACCCTCTTTTTGCGGCATCAGAATTCACTGCAGGAATGCCGGCCTCACCTGCAAATGTCATATTTGTTTACAGTAAAACCCTTGCAGAAATGATCGCCGAAGATCTTGGGCTGACGCCCGTAAGTGAACCGTATGGTGAAAAGAATGCAGTCAGCGTAAGTAACTATTCAGATTCTGCACGATCACTGTATCTGATGATGCCTGGAGCAGGAGCCGCCATGACTGCGACCGTTGCAGATGAACTTCACAGCCTTGGGGCAGTTAATTTCCTAATTCTTGGAATTGCCGGCGGCCTGTCCCTGAAGATGAACGTAAATGACATTGTCCTTTGCCGGAAAGCCGTGAGGGATGAGGGCGTTTCCCATCACATACTTCCTCCGGCACTCTATGACTATCCCAGCCCTGACCTTGTTAATTTTCTTCGAAATGGCATGAGAAGCGCAGGCATGAAATTTATGGCAGGACCAACCTGGACAATCGATTTCCCCTATGCCGAGACTGTTGAGGAAGTGAGGGAATACAGATCCATGGGTGTCCTGACAGTTGAGATGGAGGCTGCGGCACTGTTTGCAGTGGGCAAGGCCAGAAGATTCAGGACTGCAGCAGTATTCACAGTTTCAGATATTCTTGATGAGGAGAAATGGAGCGGCATCCATAGCCCTGATGAAGGAATGAGACAGCTCACCAGGGTTGCAGGAATATTCTCCCAGTTCCACGGCTAGGTCTACTGCTGCGGCGGATTTGCCGCCTTTGGAACATACCGCAGAATGCCCGCCATTCCGCCGAATGCTTTTTGCAGTAGCTTCCCTTCGTCGCTGTTTCCGGATATTATCTCAACTTTTGCACCTGAAGCGTCCGCAAGCCTGTAGAAAACCTCCACAAGATCTTCTTCCTCCTCAAGTACCATTGGCGTTGAACACTTGTCGCAGATGACATTTCCGTCCGGCTTGGTCATAAGTTCGCGGGTGTTTCCGCATTGCGGACATCGGTACCTGTAGTGAACCTTGTTGAGATCCTCTGAAATAATAAGCAGATCAAGGGACTTCTGCTCAAGTGCATTCTTGATGGCCGTCTCTCCGTAGACACCAAGCCCGCCATCGGGTTTCCTGATTTCCATCATGAACCTGTTCATGAGGTCTTTTTCCTTTGCTATTCGCATCTCCTTCATTGTTTCAGAAGCTTTTTCAACAATTTCCCTGAGCCCTGTTTCATCAGTATATCCAATATCCAGCAGGTCCTTCACCTTGGCCTTGACCTCGTTCCGGAGGTAATCCTTTTCAAAGAAGTACTCCTTAGTTGCACCGGGGCCACCAATGAACACAGCCTTGATGTCCTTTATGAGCGGCATAAAGGCGTTGTTTGCGATTTCTCCAACCTTCTTGAAAAACTCATGGGCCGCGATCTCTATGAGCCGCTCATACCGTCGCGATGACTGCCCCCCCTGATGATGCTTGCTTGGAACAAGGGACTGCTCGTTGGAGACGACCTGTATGGTCGTGCCGTTGAGGAAACCAACAGTGGCCTCCTTCCTGTCCATGACTATGAGGCCGTATATCTCCTTCTCAACCAGGAACTGCTTGAGCTGTTCAAGGTGAAAATAGGAATCGCATGTATACATGAAGGTCTGTATGGGCTCGGGTGGTTCAATAATCTTCACGTACATCTCGGTCTGATCGCCCCTGGTTGCCACGTGACCGACAAAGAACACCAGTCCTGTTTCAGGCGCAAACCTGTAGGACTTCAGCCTTGACATTATTGATTCTATTGCCGCCAGCACATTTTTCCTGGTGGACTTGGACTTGATGTTTGATGATGTTGAATATTCTTCTCGCAGATACTGCACCACATCGGATATCTGCTTGTTTGGTGGAATATACAGTGAAACGAGTTCCGTTCCCCTGCCCTTGAGGGTCTCAAGCTCCTGCAGAGCTTTCTTGAACTCGTACCTCCGTATCTGCATATCGTCTGTTGCCATCCCTCAGAAAATTTATAATCGTATATAACCTTAATTGGCGTTTTGAAATGGAATCAGTAGTTATTTCGCTTGGTGGGTCAATAATCTCAACTGAGGGGTTGAATCTGGCATTCATGGAGAGTTTCGCCCGGGAATTGCAGAAATTCGGTGAAGGTTACAGGTTTGGCATCGTTGTTGGCGGCGGGTCTCTTGCCCGATCATATATCTCTGAACTCAGGAAATATGGAGTGAACGATAATGTCCTGGATGAAATTGGCATTAATGCAACAAGGATGAACGCCCTTGCCCTTTCCACATTCTTCGAGGATTCAAATTCCAAGATACCCACCACGGTAAACGATGCTGCGGAACTGGCCAGGATATACCGGTTCACAGTCATGGGGGGCACTGAGCCCGGGCATACCACGGACACTGTTTCCACGCTCCTTGCAGAGAGGATAAATGCGCGCATAATGATCAACGCAACTTCAGTGGATGGCGTATATACTGATGATCCAAGAAAGCACAGCGATGCAAGGAAAATCCCATCACTGACATATGATGAGGCAATCAGCCTTGCCATAGGGAAATCCATCGGCGCCGGGCCCAATGTTTTTATGGATCTGACAGCCCTCAACATTGCAAAGAGATCCGGCATACGCATCTATGTTACACACGGCACAGAACTCTCCGAATATGGAAATATCATCAGGAACAGGAAAACAGCAGGATCAGTTATAGGGTGACCGGCCCTCGATCTGTAGACCGGCCTGAGCTGCAGAAAATAGTCAATAAGTCAAAACATGAAGGTACGCGATCCGGAGAAATAACCCATCTGCTGCCCTCTGTTATGAAAATTTTAAAGGGCTGATTCCCTGAGGTCGTACTTAATAATGGGTATATCCATGTCCCTGCCGTTGACATCCCTGAATGCATCCCTTATTGATGATGTAAGATCGTCCATCTGCGCGTACTTTTCCTGCAATGACATATCAGAAAGTCCTTCTTTGCTGGAGATATCAAGATAATTTGAGTCATCGGATTCTATTATTGGGGACAGTATGACAGAATCGCCCTTATTTAGGGCAAGCTGCGATATGATGTTTGCAGTGGCCTCAACATGATCCCTGCTGTATTTCTTTCCACCAATGCCAGCCATTACCACTATGGTTACACCGATACCGTGATCCTTGATGTTGTTAACCAGATTCATCGTCTCCGTCACATTGATATGCTTGTTGAAGAGACGTATAACCCTGTAGCTCCCGCTTTCCAGGAATACATATACTCGATCCAGTCCGTGATCCTTCAGATCGCGGTAGTTTATCATGTTCTTCTTTTTTGGAGTGGTGAATATATCAAATGCTGTAAATACTGGAATGTTCAGCTTTTCCTTAATGCTATCAAGGATATCAAGAAGCATCTTCTGGTCAATATCAAGTGCATTGACGTCACCGAGGAAAACAGATTTGTGATATGACAATCCTGAGCCATAATGACCCTTTACGGTCTCCAGGTGGGAGAAAAATTCATCCATTGATTTTATGGTGTAGTCCCTTGTCTCATATCCTCTGCAGAGGGTGCATCTGTTCCATTTGCATCCACTGGTTATTTCCAAAAACAATGCACTGGGCTGGTCTGGAGGAATTACTGGAATCGCTGAATACAATGAAAGAAGACTTTTGGAATCAGACTCTGCCCATTGCAAATCCCTGGATGCCACTCTCCTGGCAACGTCAACGTCATGGGCAACATTACCAACATTCACTGCTTCTCTGGCCAGATTGTATGATCCTTCCAGAATGGATGACCCATCGGCATGAGAAACGGAATCAATCACTTTCAAATTCCCCTCGATTCGAATTTTATAGAACGTATTGGCTATTGTTCTCCTGTAGGCAATTCCATTTTTTGTGAAGGATATCAAGCGACCCTCAAGATCGAAATTTGCAATCTCAGTATTTCCATTTGAAAAGGTAGCTACACCGTCATTTACCTTGAAATTTATTGTACTGCTGGCTCCAGTATCCATGGATATTCCTCACCACATGATCGCCACCCATATGTATAAATTTCTTGCTTTGTCATCATAAAGGGTGACTTAGGAAGCGTGAATCAGAGGCTGTTTACAAAGGTGATGGAAGTTCAGTTGAAGATATTCTTTGGAGAGCGGGAAACCAGCCCGGCAGGATTTCCATTCATAATCTGAAGATCTTATTTCTTTCAGCCCCTGGGTGCATATACCGTCATCTCACACAATACAGCAAGATTATGGTTGCGTCAATGAAGAATATGACAGATTGCCATATGCAGGTTAAAAACAACTGGTCTGAATTTTTTGGTAATTTAAAAAAATCTGTGGCAGAATTGCCACAACTCACTCTCTTATCTCTTTCTCTGAAACAAAGTATGCCATAAGCAGGAGAATGGTAGCAAGTATTGCCAGTCCTCCAAGCCACAGTTCTATGCTGCCCATCTGCGATGCCGTCAGGGTTCCGTTGATCACCACGGTTCTTATTGTCTCCGCACTCCATGAAACAGGATTGTACTTTGCGGCGTCGCTGAGCCATCCAGCCATGAGTCCGGGAGGGAACATGGCATAGCTCACGAAGAGGAGAGGCAGGTTGACCAAGTTTATCACGCCGAAGATTGTGTCTGGCCTAGTTATCCTCACTGCAAGAGTGGTGAATATGGATGTAAAGATCAGGGCAACCAGCATCACAGCTGCTATGAGGATAAGGGCATCCAGAACGGTGAATCCGTGCTTGAATTCAAGTCCATTGGGTATCAGAAGAGCAGCAAGGATAAGGATCCCAACCTGCACAAGAATCCTTGCACTGGATGCAAATATCTTGGAAAACACAATGGAACTCCTTCTGATTGGGGCAATGAGAAATCTTCCGAGAACTCCAAGCCTCCGGTCAAATATGAGATTCACTCCAGAGAACAGTGCAGTGAAGAGCCCGATGATTGTCAGGACGCCACCAAGAATGTAGGTTATGTAGTTGGGAGCACCATCAAGAAGGGTCGGGCCAAATGCTGAGATTTTGCTGAAAGCACTTCCAAAGAGTGCCAGCCAGAAGAACGGTTGTATGAGACCTGTCAGAAGAGAAACAGGATTCCTGTACCATTTCTTGAGTTCCCGTGATGTAAGTGGTCCAAGTCCGCTCATCTTCTCAGCCTCCTGAGATTCATCATTTCCTGTCTTGAATCCGTGGGCTCTTCGCTCCTTATTTCATTTCCGGTATATTCCAGGAATACGTCATCCAGGGTTGGTTTCTGCACCGTCAGTCTTGTGATTGAAAGGGAGTTACCGGAAATGTACTGAATGATCTTAGGCAGTTCCTCATCGGAGTTCTGCACTTTCAGTCGCACTGCCCGGGGACCATTCTCCTTAGCCTCAATAGCTCCCGGGTACTTCATCAGGGTTTCTGCATCCCTGTCAGTCTTCATTGTAGCCAGTATGATATCGCCCTTAAGATTTGATTTAAGTTCCTCAGAAGTTCCGGTGGCCAGCACCTTTCCATGATCTATGATTGATATGCGGTTTGCAAGAGCATCAACCTCCTCCAGATAATGGCTTGTGAGGATTATTGTGACATCAAGTTTTTCCTGAATTTCCCTGACGTACTTCCACATCTGCGTCCTGGTAGTAACGTCAAGTCCCAGCGTTGGTTCATCCAGGAAAAGGATCTTGGGATCGTGCACCAGTCCTGCTATGAGCTCAAGACGCTTTCGCATTCCACCCGAGTACTGCCTTACAAGCCTGTCCTTAACATCATCCAGACTTACCATTGAGAGTAGCTTGTGTATGCGTTCCTTTGCCTCCTCGGCAGGCACATCATAAAACTGGGATACCATCTTCAGGTTCTCGAATCCTGAAAGATCCTCGTCTGTAGTGAGATCCTGCGGCACAACCCCTATGGATTTTCTGACTTCAAGCGAATTCTTCACTATGTCAAATCCATTCACTATTGCAGTTCCTGATGTTGGCGCAATCCTGGTCACCAGCAGGTTTATGGTTGTGGTCTTGCCAGCTCCATTGGGCCCCAGCAGCCCGTAGACTTCTCCTTCCTCTATGCTTATGTTCAGATCATCAAGTGCCTTTACCTTTCCACCGTATATTTTTGTCAGATTTCTTGTCTCGATTATTGCCGCCAAATCATTTCACCTTCCTCAACTCTTCCGTGATTTTCAATATTCTTTTTGCTGTTGCCTCAATCCTGTCAAGATAGGGCAGAGCCGAATCCCTTTCCTCCTCCAGATAGTCTGAATATCCTTCCAGATCTGCAACCAGCCTCTCCATTGGAATGTTTTGGGCCGCCTGTCCTGTTCCCACACCCACCTCATTCCTGCCAGCTGTCGTCAGTTCATACCTGAGGTCCGGAAGCCTTGTTATAAGGCCTTCCTTCTCCATATTGCTAAGAAGCGGGTATATTGTTCCAGGACTTGGGCGCCACCATCCCATGGTATCTTTCTGGATCTGATCCATTAATTCAGAACCCTTCATGGGTCCGTTCGTTAGGAGCCAGATAACGTAGTAGCGCATACCCCCATGTCGTCTGAACGATTTTGCAAATGTAAATGCAGGTGCATCTTCTCCGGGAAAGCTGTGCATCCTTTCCTTCATACTATCATCGCCCACTTTATATCGAAATCGATATCGGAATTCAATATATAAATACTATCAAGCTACATAAAAAACAAATTAGATTCACCGGACCTGACTTTACTGCAAAAATCTTTCTTCCCATAGATTAACACAATGCCTAATTCTAATGATGTGTCTCTAGAGAAAAACACATCTTCCACAGGAGCTTTGTGTAATAGGGATTATGAATAGTCGCAAGGCATTTACTTATGCACAAAATAGGAAGAGAGTTCTCAGAGCGAGAAGTCCCCAATCAGTTCGAGCTTGTCCTTCCTTTTGAGGCTGACGTAAAGTGTCAGCCCTATGATTGCCACAACCCATACCAGTGCACCATAGACCCCGTAGATATACGGAGCGCTTAGGTTGAAATAGACTGCAACAAATATGGCGAATAACAGCGTCACCGTTGAGATGGCTGGAATGAGGACATGCTTTACAATGCTCACTTTCTTTTTGTTCTTCTTCAGGAACCTGTAAAGCGAGGTGTTTGTCAGTATGTGTATCATGTATGATATGGGGCTTTCAAGTATAAGCAAGAACAGTGAAGCATAGGTGAGGGCATTGAACGGCTGGTTGGGATAGAGCCTTTCGAACACAAGGCCAGCAGAAATGACAACAACCATGGATATGGCGGCAACTATAAGAATTGCAATTTTTGGTACTCCGGTACGGTGATCGAGATCAGATATGCTCTTATGGATCACATTCTCCCTTGAAAGCGAAAACAGCACCCTGCTGGCATTTGTGCCCAGAGATACAGTGGCAGTGAAATAGGAATTGGCAACCAGAATGATCATCAGGATCATTATGAGCGGACTCAGAATTCCAAAGTCGTGCTGATATATGAGCAGCACAGGATAAGGTGTGCTGGTACCGAAGGTGGACATGTTGAGATGCCCCCAAGCAATTACCTGGGAATATGCGGAGAGGATAATTGTAACTCCCAGGATTGCTATGGTGGCGAGAATGGCTATTGGCACATTCCTCTTGGGCCTGCTGGTTTCTTCCGCAATTGGAAGGGCACCGCCTATACCAACGAATGTGCCAATTGCGTATATCATCATGGTGCTCACAAGAAGGGGATCGTTACCCACAGGTGCAGCGGTGAAAGGTGCAGATGACAGGGTCCCGTGAAATCTCACAAGAAGCGCGATTGATGTTACAATGAAGAAGGTTACCTCAATTATGATGGCATAAAAGACGTACTTGAGTGAGGGCTTGATTCCTGCATAAATAAGAGCGGTTACAAAAACGGTGAAGGCCACGATAATAGGAATCCACAGATAATTGGAAAATGGAAGGCTGACGCCAAGTTCAGGCAGTATGCCATAAATGAACCCGATGAAACCAAGCAGGCCAAATCCCGTGAAACTGAGCATCTGGTATGTGACATACGATATTGCTGTAAAATAACCGGCAGAACTGCCAAGCCCCCTTGAAACGAAGGTATAATAGCCTCCGGAACTTGAGATTTCCTTGGAGAATTCATACATGGAGAAACTCATCAGCCCATATACCACAAGTGAAAGCAGCAGCACCAGTGGAATAGCAAATGCACCGTTAGGATATGTGCTGCCGTACGTAAAATACATCAGAGCTGCTGTGGAAGTAACATACAAAACTATTGTCCCTGCAGGAGCGTTTAAAGCTACAGCCTGTGAAATAGCGTGTCTCAGGCCAAGCTGATCTTTCTTCAAGTGCTTTAGAACTGTCCCGGTCTCTTGCACTTTTGGGTTTATGGTTGCTGGATATTTGAAAGTATGTTTCAGGTCAGTAAAATATCGTTGATATCATATACTAAATGCATCGCTATACGGTATATATTGTAAATATGCATTATTCCGGTTTCCCTGAATTTCTTAGCTAAAAATTATGATTTGAAAATTGGGTTCGTTTTCACTGTGAAAATGAAAATCCCTGTCTGACATTTTGTAATGACCTGATTTTGATGCAATTCAGCTAGAAAAAGCTTAATTAATCGGTACTCATATTAAATTATAATGCCAGTGGTAAAAGATAATTTTGACCGGCTTGTATACAGTATGAGAATACAGGTCAACACCACATGCAATTTCAAGTGCTTCTTCTGCCATATGGAAGGAACTGGAGTGCACTCCGAATTCATGTCTCCTGAAGAGATCGAGAAGGTGGTGGAAACTGCTCACAGGTGGGGTGTTAACAAGATCAAACTGACTGGTGGTGAACCAACCCTGAGGCGGGACATCATAGAAATCATCCAGAGAATAAGGAAGCACATTACCGGAAATATCTCCATGACAACCAACGGAATAATGCTGTCCAGGATAGCAAATGAACTCAAGGAAGCGGGGCTTGATCGGGTCAATATTTCCCTGCATTCCATTGATAGGGAAAAATTTGAATTCATAACAGGCGTCGACGCCATTGATACAGTTATTGATGGCATAAGGGCTGCCCGCAGTGCAGGCCTCTCCCCTGTCAAGGTTAATTTCGTTGTGTTGAAGGACCTGAACGTGGATCAGATTCCCCGGATGATGGAACTTGCAGCAAGGGAAAAGTTCGTTCTTCAGCTCATTGAGTTTGAGACAACCAGAGAACTTGAGGATTCTGAGGAGTTCGTGAAATATCATATGCCCCTGGATGAGATCGAAAAGGGCATGGCTGATCGATCCGTACGGATAGAATTCAATGATCTTCATCACAGGCCGAAGTATCTTGTCCCAGTAAGTGACATGTTCGCCGAAGTGGAGTTTGTGAAACCCATGAGAAATGCTGAATTCTGCGCTAATTGCACAAGGATAAGGCTTACCTCCACAGGTATGCTGAAGCCATGCCTCATGAGGAGTGACAATTACAGGAATATCATATCCCCCCTGAGGAACGGCGTTTCCCAGGAGAAACTTGACAGAATTTTCATTGGCTCTGTGAAGGACAGAGAACCATACTGGAAAAAGGAAGATGAAGATGAGATTAAGAATCAGATATTTCGGATCAGCAAGTGATGATGCCGGAACCTCTGAGGAAACCATTGAGATCCCGGATGGGACTGGCATAAAGTCCGTGCATGATAAACTCTCAGAAATGCATCCAGCCATTGGGAAGAGATGGAACAACCTCCTTATTGCCGTGAACCAGTCTTATGTTTCCGGAGACGCAGCAGTCAAAAATGGGGATGAAATAGCAATATTCCCTGCAGTGAGTGGAGGATAACTGTCATACGATTATTCGCTGAGTACCGGAATAGATGTTGAAGCTTTTGCCCCGGACGAAGCCCAGCAGTGTCATTCCCAGTGTTTCACAGGTTTCCACTGCAAGGCTTGAGGGAGCTGATATTGATCCAATGATGGGTATGCCTGCAACGGCAGCTTTCTCTATGATCTCAAAACCGGCACGCCCGCTGACCTGAAGGATCATATGATCAAATGCACAGCCGTTCATCAGCGAACGGCCGATAACCTTGTCCACGGCATTGTGGCGCCCCACGTCCTCAGCAGAGCAGACAACAGACCCGTCGCCACTGAAAAGGCCCGCCGCGTGTAGGCCTCCTGTACTGGAGAATATCCCCTGCGTTCCCCAGAGTGAATCTGGCAGAGAAGCAATGACCGAAGCTCTGACCCTGAAATCAGATCTTTGGATTTTTCCCACTCTCATGAACACCTGATCTATGCTTCCCTTTCCGCACACACCGCATGATGAATTGATGTACCTTCTGCCACCCATGTTGGCAGGCTGCAACTGTACGTTTTCGGCAAGGGTAACATTTATCCTGTTGCTGTGGGATATGCCGTCACAATCAATACCTTCCATGGCTGAGATATCGTTTATGCTGCGGATAATGCCCTCCGTGAACAGGAATCCAGCCGCAAGGCAGTCATCCATCACTGGAGTGCGCATGATTATTCCTGCGCTCACTTCATGACCATGCTTATCTGAAACAATTATTTCCAGAGGCTCCTCAACTGTTATTGTATCTGTGGATTGGGTTGTTCCATTCCCCACAGTAACTTTAAAGGCTTCCTTTCTGGCAACTCCCGGACGTGAAAAACCAGCTATCACTTATCCTTCCTTCCTGCAGTGAAGCCTCTGGCTACAGACAGCAGCACCCTTACGCCAGCGCTGACATCAGGATCCTTGAGCTGTGATCCGATCTTCAGCAGCCCCAGAGGCCCATTGGCTTTCAGGCGATCTGCGGCCGCTATTGAATCGGCAGCATTCTCCATGAAGGGCCTCAGTCTTTCAGGATCTATGCGGGAGAGCATTGTGTAAACAGAAAGAAGGTTTCTCATAAAACGCATGTTGCTCTGGCTTGTGGCTTCCTCTACAACAACATCTGTGACATCCTGGTGATTCTCAACCAGCGCCCTCAGGAAGCCAATAACACCGGTTCTGTTTGCAGCCGCAATGAGATCAAGCACTGCCGAAATATCAGATGCGTGATTCATAATCTCTTCCATCACTGCGTCGGGAGAAGCAGTGCCTGATTTCTTATCCTCTTCTATTTCCTCAATCATCTTTGCCATTTTCTCACTCCGTTGTCAGTTTCTCATAATCCGCCCTTTCCCATTTCTTCTCCACAAGAACCCCTTTCTGGGGATTTCCAGAAAAGTTCCTGGGGTTTGATGCCGGAAGCGGCGAGATGCCTTTCTTTCCGGGAATCTTTTCAATCTTTACCGGGAGCTCCTTATAAGCAGGAGTATGGGCAGTGCTGTCCATGTACCTGCTTGTTAGCCTGTTTATGGCTGAATCGCCTGAGGCGTTCATGGGCATGTACATTTCCCTGCCTGAAACTCTATCTGAAACAAGCACTGTCACCCGGAGGCTGCCCCACTTTGAGATGACCCTGACACTGTCTCCTGTCTCTATGCCGCGTTCCTTGGAAAGCTCAGGCGAGATCTCAATGAATGTACCCGGAACCTTCTCCTTTATGCCCGGAGATTTATAGGTCTCATTGCCTTCGTGGAAATGCTCCATGAGCCGCCCATTATTGAGATGCAGATCGTATTCCTCATCCAGGGACAGTGGTGGCGTATATTGCACAGGATAAAACCTGGCCTTTCCATCCGGGAAATGGAATTCCTTTTCGTACAGGAAAGGGGAATCTGAACCATCCGGAAACACTGGCCACTGCTGGCTGTTAAATCCCTCCAGCCTGTCATATCTGACCCCTGAGAACATTGGTGCCAGGGAAGCGGCCTCCTTCATGATCTCGGACGGGTGTGAGTAATTCCAGTTTGCGCCCAGCCTGCGTGCAATGTCCTGTACGATGATCCAGTCCGGTCTTGTGCCTTCCAGTGGCTTCATTACCTCATATATGCGCTGTATCCTCCTCTCGGTATTCACGAATGTCCCTTCTTTTTCAAGGCTCGCAGACGCAGGCAGGACTACATCAGCAAACTTTGCAGTCTCTGACAGGAAGAGATCCTCCACAACAAGGAAATCAAGCTTTTCAAGCTGCTCCTGGATGAAATTTGAATCCGACCCGGTCTCAACCAGCTCTTCTCCGATGACGTACATTGCCCTTATTTTTCCATCCCTTGCGCCTTCCAGGCACGTGTTGTTGTCCATCCCGGGCTTTTCTGGGATACTGCAATTCCAGGCCTGCTCAAACTTCTTTCGTATGCTTGGATCAGCAACGCTCTGGTACCCCGGAAAATAGGCGTTCATTGCACCGAAATCACTGGCACCCTGCACATTGTTATGGCCCCTCAGTGGATAAGCGCCGGTCCCTCTCCGGCCGTAATTTCCTGTCATAAGCAGAAGATTTGATATTGCAGTGGAAGCATCACTGCCCATCTGATGCTGTGTTATACCCATGGCCCAGAGTATGACAACATTCTTAGACTGGTGAATCGTCTCTGCAACCTTTATGAGGTCAGATCTGTTTATTCCCGTGATCTGCTCTGCATATTCCAGTGTGAACATCTGGAGGCTTTTTCTGTATTCATCAAAGCCGCTTGTCCTCTGAGCAATGAAGTCCTCATCCTCCCATCCCTGGTCAATGATGTACTTTGTGACCGCACTGAGCCATACAAGGTCTGTGCCCGGATGTGGATGGATGAATAAATCTGCCCTCCTTGCCATTTCATGTTTTCTCAGATCAGAAACAATGAGCTTCTGCCCGTTCAGCTTGTGTGCCCTTTTCACACGGGTAGCAAGAACCGGATGGGATTCAGCGGTGTTTGTTCCAACTGCTATAACAAGGTCTGCCATGTATATGTCCTGTATGGATCCGGCATCCCCTCCATATCCAACTGTTCGCCAGAGGCCTGTCGTTGCAGGTGCCTGGCAGAACCTGGAACTGTTGTCAACATTGTTTGTGCCGAATACCTGCCTTGCCAGCTTCTGAACAAGGTATGCCTCCTCATTGGTTCCCTTGGATGATGCTATGAACTCAATGGCATCCCCTCCATAATTATCACGAATTTCGGAAAGCCTTCTGGCCACAAGATCGAGCGCCTCATCCCATGTGGCTTTCCTGAAGCGGTTGCCATCCCTGATGAGGGGCGATGTGATCCTTTCGCTGCTGTTGACAAAATCCCAGCCGAATTTTCCCTTAATGCACGTCGATATTCCGTTTGCTGGTGATTCAGGCTGGGGCTGCACCTTCAGTATCTCCCTGCCCTTGGTCCACATCTCAAATGAACAGCCCACACCGCAGTATGTGCAGACTGTCTTGGTCTTCTTTATCCTGGATTTCCTCATTCTGGATTCTGCGTTGCTGATGGCCATTATTGGACTCATGGTGGTTTCAGGCTCTATGGATTTCACAGCATCAATCATCCTGAGCTTTGTTTCTCTTGGAATGCCGGTCATGAAACCTGATTTGCCAAGCATGGATTTCTCCATGAGGGCATTCACCGGACATACCGTTACGCAGTGTCCGCATGAGACGCAGGATGAATCATTTATGGGAACATCATTATCCCATATTACACGCGGGCGATCACGGCTCCAGTCAATCCTTAGAGTCTCGTTCACCTGCACATCCTGGCATGCCTCCACGCACCTGCCGCACAGTATGCACTGGTTTGGATCATAAATGTAGAAAGGATTTGTGTCATCCACCTGGTAGGGTTTGGGTTCAAACGGATATTTCTGCACGTCAATATGCAGGTCATGCACAGTGTTATGCAGCGCGCAGTCACCGTTGTTGTTTTCGCATACTGTACAGTAAAGATCGTGGTTGTGCAGTATCCTCTGTGTCGCCTCAACCTGTAATTCTCTTACCTTCTTTGATGAAAAGTCAACATTCATTCCATCTGTCAATGGAGTCGAACATGACCTCACCATTTTACCATCAGCCTCAACAATACAGGTGTCACATGTCCTGACTGGACCCAGATTCGGCTGATAGCAAATATGCGGCACATCTTTGCCTTCCGCTAATAATGCCTGAAGTATAGTTTGCCCCCTGACTGCCCTGGCTTCGATACCTCCGACCCTGAAACTTATGTTTTCTTCATCCATTCTCTGCCTTCCTTTTCATGTTTGAAATTAATAGTCTATTTTGCTATTTAATTATTTTTCACACCATATGCATATGAATATGTATTACTGCTCTTTGGATTAATAACTCCATATACTACTAATGCATTCAGTATTATGGCACCGCTGATGGAAAGTCACAGATCGGGAAAGCCATCCTTCAGGGAACTGAGGAGAAAGAAGGGATATGATCTCCTTAACTCCGGAACATCAAAGGCAGAGATAGCAAGGAAACTTGATGTGGACTGGACAAGTGTGAACAACTGGGCAAAACGCCTTGCTGAAAAGGGATACGATTCCTGGAGGGATACAAAACAGAAGGGAAGACCTGATAAGCTCTCCTCAGACCAGAAGAAGAGACTGAAGGAGATCATCGATAATGGTCCGAGGGAATATGGCCTCAAAACCGATCTGTGGACTTTGAAAAGAGTGGCGGATGTTATCCTGAGGGAATTCGGAGTATTATACAACACAACACATGTGTGGAGGGTTCTCCGATCCCTCGGATACTCTGCACAGATTCCTCTTGCCACTGCAATGGAGAAGAATCCGGAATACGTCAAGGAATGGCTTGAGAAGGAATATCCTGAACACATGAAGGAGGCCCATGAACACCATGCAACCATACTATTCCAGGACGAATCCGGAATGCAGAGCAGACCCAATGTCAGGAAGACATGGTCATTGAGGGGAAAAAGATCAATAATGAAGGTGAGGGAGAAGCGTGATAGGATATCTATTTCATCTGCCGTATCCACGGAAGGCTATCTCTATTTCATGATCAGGGAAGGAAGCATGAACGAGGATGACATCATGGCTTTCCTGGATCAGCTTCTTTCAGAAATACATGGTTTCCTGTACATATTCTGGGATAACATAATGATACACAGGAGTAAAAAGGTAAAGGAATATCTTGGCGTTCATAACGATCGCCTCATAACCAGGAGGATACCCGCATATTCTCCTGAATTCAATCCGGATGAATTTGTATGGAATGCACTGAAGTATCAGGAACTTCCAAATTTCTGCCCAACTGACATGGATGACCTGAAATCCACCGCCACTGAAACCATGAATAAACTGAAAAGCAACCCCGGAAGGATGAGGAAATTGATCAGGGGATCGAAGTTGCCCTTACCTGCCTGATGTGAACTAATTAAAGCAAAGAAGAATAATAAGCAAACCAAAACCCTGCAACTTCACAATATTTTTTATCACGGCCAGCCTGATCCTCTTATGCTTATCAGAATCCAGGAAGAACCCATTGATTACGGCGATCTCATTGAAAAAATTCGGAGCGAATCGGTTGGAGCAATAGTGAGTTTTCTTGGCACTGTGAGGAACACCTCGGTTAATCTTAAGGTATCTGGACTGGAATACAGCAGCTACAGGGAGATGGCCCTCAGAATGATTGGGGAGATCGCGGAAGAAGCCGTGAAAAAGTATGGAATTACTGACTACGCCATTGTCCACCGCCTTGGTAGGCTGAACCTCAAGGAGGATTCTGTCGCAGTATGCGTTGCTTCTCCACACAGGAAGGAGGGTTTCCGGGCATGTGAATTCATAATTGATTCCATAAAGGAAAAGGTTCCAATCTGGAAAAAGGATATTGCGGAAGGTGGTGAGGAGAAATGGAGGGACTGAAAAGTGCTGGCCTGCAACCGGTGATAACGCAGGTGAATCAGTGATATCTTACAACAACTGCATGTTCTACGGCATAAAAGTCACCTTTTCCTAAGTCACATTCCAGTTCTGCTGATTCTTATTTCATCTTGCCGGTTTCAACCATTTTTTTCATGATTTCAAGAGCCTGCTCATAATCCACCTCTGTGTTAATGTTGAAGAAAGCGTATTTGGAGAACTTCGATGCGTTAATGTACACTGGATTCATTCTGGCAATCATATCAATAAGGCTATGCTCAGGCTTCAGTTTCCCACTGTAAATCGCGAAAAGTGGTTCGATCTTTCCGTCGTGATGGCGTGGCACAATTGATCGGCCCTGGAAGCCGTCAAGCAACATCCTCACATCAGATACCGTGAAGAACGGCATGTCTCCGCCCACAAGCATGAATGTGCCATACCTCTCAGAAAGCCCTGAAACAAGCTCCATTATGTTGCTTGAGCTGTCCGGCAAGTGAGGAAAAGAAATGTCGATCTTTGAGTATACCTCCACCTCCATCACCGTGCTGATCCGCTTAACGACAGATTCAAGTATGCTGGTGCCTCCAATCTTCAGCATGTGCTTTCCAGGCAGTCTCTGAGACAGTTTCACAGGAACAATTGCAATCACCATTGTTAATGGCCTCGCCAGTATTACATTTTCATTAACGTAAAGTTGTTGCTCTTTTGTATAGGTCAAAATTTTATGTGGTTATGCCATGTAACTGCAATGATTAACATTTCTGAGAAGGGAGTAGTAAGAAGATTTGCCAGGGCCTCCGGAAGGATCCGGCTGAGGCCTGAAACCATTGATCTCATCAGAAATCACAGGATCAAGAAGGGTGACGTCGTTGAGGCTGCCAAGATCGCGGGAATTACCGGTGCGAAGGAGGCATGGATGCGTATGCCTTACTGTCATCAGATTCCACTGGAATCAGTTGATTTTTCAATGGAGCTTGAAGAAGATGGGGCCAGAGTAACCTGCTCTGTGCTGGCCAACTGGAAGACCGGCGTAGAGATGGATGCTCTCAGTTGCGTTTCATCGGCTCTGCTCACTGTGTGGGACATGGTTAAGTATGTGGAAAAGGATGAAACGGGTAACTATCCCCATACACGAATTCATGATATAATTGTAGAGGAAAAGGAGAAAAGTGCAGCACGACCATAGAATTTCAGGATTTATTGCGTCATTCCATGTGATTACCTGCAGCAGCACCAGAACTATGGATAACGATGATTCCGGCAGAGGGATTGTGAATGCCATCAGAGAAAAGGGTCACAGGGTGTCGGGATACCAGATCGTTGATGATAATGTGGATGACATAAGGAGGGCCGTGATGGCTGGTCTTGAATCGTCCGATGCAGTAATCATCACAGGCGGCACCGGAATCACTTCCAGGGATGTCACCATTGAGGCCGTTCGGAGCATAGCAGACTTCGAAATGACGGGGTTCAGTCATGTCTTCGCACTGATCTCATTCCAGAAAATTGGAGCATCCGCAATTATGTCCAGATCAACTGCTTTCATAGTGGGACGGAAGCCAGTGTTCTGCCTGCCAGGATCGCCTGGCGGATCCATGCTGGCAGTTTCCAAACTTATACTGGATCAGATAGATCATATTCACCATGAACTGGGGAGATAGATGGCTGGTACAGTAAGAAAGAAAATGAGCCGGTTCAACAGCATGATCTCGCTGGACGAAGTTTCCCGTATTGTGAAAGCATACAGCTGGAAGAAACTTTCAACAGTAGAAGTGGAAGCAGCGACATCCGTGGGGATGATTGCTGCTAATACTGTGGTTGCCACGAAAGATTTTCCTCCAAATCCAAGGAGCCTAGTTGACGGATATGCCATAAGGTCCGACGAAACAGAGGGGAGCAGCCCAGCGGACCCCTCCCGATTCAAAATTGTCGGAAAATCGGAAGCGGGAAAGGGCTTTAATTCAGCTGTTTCTGGAGGCGAAAGCGTTGAGATCTATACCGGCGGGATTCTACCGGAGGGATTGGATGCAGTAGTAATGGCGGAGAACGCCACTGTTTCTGGCGACACTATTACGGTAAGTTCATCCGTGAAAGCGTGGGAGAACGTGGCCTCTAGAGGTGAAGATATCAGTGCAGGGACAGTACTCATCAGCTCAGGCAACATAATTAAGCCCTGGCATCTGCCTGCACTTACTGATGGCGGCATTGGCAGGCTGACCGCCTTTTCACCCATGAGAGTTGCTGTCCTCAATACAGGTGATGAACTTTTTCCGGATGCACCTGACCACATCGAGAATTCGGGAATGCCTTCAATGATGGCGCTATTGCCTTGGAGATTCAGCAATACATTATGGATCGGTCAGGTACATGATGATCCTCATGAGATTGCCCGTGCAGTCAAGGAGAGTTCGAATAGATGGGACCTGGCAATAATAACTGGTGGGAGCAGCCTGGGCAGAAAGGACGAGGTTCCAGAAGCCATGGAGATAGCAGGGGCCTTTGAGGTATTTGGAGGAATTAGAACCAAGCCAGGCAGGACTACGTCTCTCTATTCGCTTGATGGAAAGCCAGTTATGTCGCTTTCGGGATTCCCGTCCACATCAATCCTCATGGCTGACCTGATGGTTGAAATGCTGCTTGAGGCCATAACTGGGGTTTCAGGCTACAGGATTCGGCAACGGCTTCCCATTTCTTCTGACATCACCACAGGGTCAGGCTATACAAGGCTGATTCCCGGAACCCTGGTGGAGATGAATGGCCGGACCATGGTTGCGCCTGCATCCGACAACATAGGGATGCGTCTTGGCTCGCTCCTCAATTCATCCGGCATCATTATCGTTCCGGAATGGGTGGAAGGATACCATTCAGGAGATTTGGTGGAATTCAGGTTGTGGTGAACAGAATGAGAAGTGTATACAGGAATCTGGTAACATTTCAGAAGGCAGTGGAACTTGTCAGGACCAATATGCAACCTATCATGGAGACGCAGAGCATTTCCATAGATGAGGCAGCTGGCAGGATAGTCTCAGAAGATATTTTCTCCCCAATGAATACACCTCCATTTAACAGGGCCACCATGGATGGTTATGCAGTGAGATCTGCGGATATTGCGGGCTGCAGTTCAGACAATCCGGCGACACTGAAAATATCTGGAGAATCATTCATAGGGAACGAGTCGCCAGCCCTTGAGGAGGAAAAAACATGCATCAGGGTTTCCACGGGATCCATTGTTCCGCCCGGAGCTGATTCCGTCGTTCCTGTGGAGGCAACGTCGGAGGCAGGCGGGTTTGTCAGCGTCAAGACTGCCACGGTCCGCGGTGAGAACATTGCAGAAGCGGGAAGCGATATGGCAGAAGGTTCCATGGTGCTGTGGAAAGGTCGGGAGATTCAGCCCCATGATGTTGCCGTACTTGCATCAATGGGAATCAGCAATGTCAGCGTTTACAGGCGCCTGAAGATTGCAGTCATTTCCACAGGGAATGAACTCATCAAACCTGGAGAGGATTATTCACCTGGCAAAATATACGAGGCAAATTCCCACATGATTATGTCGGATCTCTCCAAATTGAATTTCATAGAGGCACGATTCCTTGGGCTTTTCCCTGACAGGATTGATCAGATTGAAAATGCAATGTCAACAGGCCTGGAGGATTCGGATATAGTAATACTGTCAGGTGGAAGTTCAGCTGGTGAATCCGACCTGGTGTATGTTGCGGCAGAAAAACTGACACCAGGAATAATCTTCCACGGTGTGCTTACCAAGCCCGGTCTTCCAACCGTATTTGCAAGATCAGGAAACAAAATAATAATTGGATTGCCCGGATTTCCCGTATCTGCTGCAATGATTCTCAGAACAATTTTCATTCCCGGAATTGCCACTATGGCAGGAATGTCATATGAGAGCATGGGCATACACGGCGTTCTGGGCAGGAGGATTAATCTTGAGATAGGAAAACAGAATCTCATACCGTCACGAATCCTTCACGGGAACCCGGCAAGAATCTATCCTGTACAGGGACTCTCAGGTTCCATCAGCAGGTTCACCGGAACCTCCGGTTACATTTCGATTCCTGGAACAACAAAGTATATGGATGCTGGGGACCCTGTGGATTTTCATCCATGGAACCAGTCATGCTTGCTTCCTGTTGCCAGGATATCCGGAACCATTGAAAGGAGAAATGCCAAGCTTCTTAGGGAAATACTTCCCAATGTGGGGTTATCGTATTCCTCGCCTGATGAGGCGGTGGACATGATTCTTAATTCAGATGTAGATGCCATAGTGCTCAAGGTAGCTGTGCATCCATATACTGCCGATGCAGTTGCGGAACTCCCCGGGGATTTGACGGAAAGCGTGAGGATATACGAACTGGGAGGAAGATGCATAACGGCTAGTGGCACGCCCCCTATCGCCAGCGCGGATAACCTGGAGGGATATGTGGAAAAATGCAGCAGCATTTTTGGCCCCCCACTGAAATACCTGGAGAATATCATTGGAAAGAACGCAATGGAAAAGAGAGTTGTTTCGGCACTCAGGAAAAATGTGCCGGTTTACGGTCAGAATCGTACTGACGGATATCAGCTTGTACTTGCAGAGGATGATCAGGAGTCCACAGGCGGGATTCCCCTTTTAACATACGCTGACCTTCTCTTTGTGCGTACCGGTGCAACGAACATCGTCAATGAAGTGGATGCATTGATTCATACAGGCGATTCCAGGAGGCGCTGATCTCGTTACTGATACTTGTCTCGGGGCCAAGTGGCTCCGGAAAGACATTGCTTGCAGAGCAGATCATTGGCGGTCTGTCACGCCGTGGCATCCGGGTTTCCTTTATCAAGGATATTCCCCACGATGATGCAGAGTTTGATACCCGGGGAAAGGACACTTACCGGGCCGTTGCTAAGGGTGCAGTCATGTCCATGGGCCGATCACCATCGAAATCCTTCATCAGCATTGGCGGATATCTGAATCTCAAGGGACTTTTGAAGCTTGCTGAGAACTATTCCAGCGTATGCATTGTGGAAGGATTCACCGGAGAAGCATCTGCAGTGAAATTTGATATCCGCTTAGGTTTGCAAGGGAAAAATGTCGGCCGGGAATCATGGGACGTTTATGCCAGGGTTGAAACTGGCAACAGGGTCTATGATTTCAGCCTTGTGAATGAAAGTACAGATATTGTCAATTTCATTGTGTCATTTGTGGAGGAACAGGCGAATAGCAGAGAATCATCATAACCTGAACCATGCTGGCGTATGGATAAAAAGTAAAAAATTCATAGGTTTCCTCAGGCCTGAATTATGATAGGGGCCCACTGCATAATTATGCCCATTAACTGGTTTAAGCGGCGTTTCTCAAGTTATGTCGCGGGGCCGGACCGGCCCGTTATAAGTTGTTACAGTTAACAAATAATGTCCTCTGATCACAGGACCTTTGCGGTCTTTATTGCGACCTGCGACAGCGGACGATCATTCCTGTCCCTTTTCACATTGCTTATTGAATCAACAACATCCATGCCTTCTGTAACCCTGCCGAAAACAGGGTGCTTGCCGTCCAGATAATGATTGTCAACCACATTTATGAAGAACTGGCTGCCACCGGTGTTCGGACCAGCATTTGCCATTGATATGGTGCCCCTTGAGTTGCCGTATTTTTTGTTGAACTCGTCCTTTATGGTATATCCAGGACCGCCCATTCCAGTGCCCGTTGGGTCTCCACCCTGAATCATGAAACCCGGTATAACACGGTGAAAAATAACACCATTGTAAAAACCCTTTTCTACAAGTTTCCTGAAGTTCCCGGCAGTAACCGGCATATCATCAAAGAGTTCTATCTTCACATTTCCCATGGTTGTTTCCAGTAAAACAGATGTCATAGCAGTCCTGTAGTCCATGATCGCTAATTTATGTTTTCGCGGCAACGGGATATCCATCATAGGTAAAACACAGGTATTTAAATCCGAATTTGTTACAGGGATTTGAAGCACGCTAGATGGAATGTGGAGAGAGAGTATGGCGCAGAATGTCAGGGTTGAAAGTTGCATGATACTTCACGACGGCATGCAGACCTGCATAGATCCCTCCATGCCGTTACTCTCTGTTCTTGGTAAGAAGTATACCATGCTGATTCTTGGGGTCCTGGGGAACGTTGATCACGGCAGGAATTTCAATGAAATACGCAGGGAAATACCAGGCTCAAGCACCACCATGATATCCAGACGCCTGACGGACCTCCTTGATCTGGGCTTGATCACAAGATATGAATCTGACGGACGAATCTTATATTCGCTTACGGACCTCGGCATGAAGGTGAGGGGCAATCTCATACCACTTTTCATGTACATGGAGGAACACCCACGTTAACTGCAGGTTTACTTTAATTGCAGGAAAAACAAATTATGCATATTCAGCATGTTCCTGAGAAAAGGTTCTGAAACCTGGCAGTGTTTCAGTTTATCCCCAGTGGTGATATTTGAATGGCAGACAATCCTGATTCCTACGGAAAAGAGCAGTTTTCATCAGATGTGAGTCCGAATGAGGTCAAGGTGCTCAATTTCCTGTCTCAACGGAAAGAAATATCTGAGGCTGAAATTTCCATTGAGGGTCTGGGGCAGAGAGAAATATCCAGTGCAATTTCCTGGCTGGAATCCAAGAAACTCATTGACGTATCAAGAAAAGACCACACAGAATACAGCCTTACGGATGAGGGTGAAAAATTTCTCCTCCAGGGGCTTCCAGAAGAAAAAGCTATGCAGATCATCAGGAATGGGCATGCCACCGTAAGGGATGTTCTTCAAACTCTTGGACCCAGTGAAGGGAAAATTGCACTTGCACAGCTTGCCAAATTGGGCATTAAACCTTCCGGCGGCCTTCTCCCCGCACCAGAGAGTTCCGTGTTCTCTTACCTTGAAAATCGGAGACAGTTTCTGGAGAAAATAAAAAAAGGTGAAGAGCCCCCTGACCAGGAAATTCTGGAACATTTCAGAAAAAGAGAGAACGTAATAAAGGAAAGAAAGAGGACAATTCGCATGGTGCGGATAAATCCAGCAGGAATAAGGGTCCTTGAGGCCAATTCCGGAAACCAGGGGAGCATTGGTGCACTTACTTCCGACATAATACAATCCGGATCATGGAAAACCATCCCGTTCCAGAGATATGACATGAACTCAAGGGTTGAACGGATTCTTGGTGCGGGTATACATCCCATATCATTCCTCAGCAGGATGGTAAGAGAAATATTTCTTGATCTGGGATTCACTGAGATGTCAGGGCATTACATCGAACATGCCGCCTGGAACATGGATGCCCTCTTCATACCACAGGATCATCCCGCAAGGGATATGCAGGATACATTCTACATAGATTCAAGCACTGATCTGGAAATGGAACATCCTGAGGTTCTGGAAATATTCAGGAAGGTTCACGAGAAGGGCATAAAGGGGTACACTGGATGGGGCTACAGGTGGTCCAGCGAAAAGGCTGCTGAACTGCTTCTCAGAACTCACACGACTGTGAGCACCATCCGTTACCTCTATGAACACAAGCAGGCGCCCCAGGCCGTTTTCTCTGTTGAAAAGGTTTTCCGCCATGAGAGCGTTGACTGGAAACACCTGGCTGAGCTTCACCAGATAGAGGGCGCATACTATGGAAAGGATGCCAGCCTTGCCTCGCTGAAATGGCTCATGAAGGAATTCTACAGGAGGCTTGGTTTCACAGAGCTAAGGTTTATTCCCTCTTATTACCCCTACACTGAGCCAAGCATGGATGTGATGGTAACCATCAATGGAAAGGAAATGGAACTTGGAGGCTCAGGGGTGTTCAGGCCTGAAGTTACCCGGCCACTTGGGCTGAAACATCCTGTCATTGCATGGGGGCTGGGTCTTGAAAGACTTGCCATGATCTATTTTGGACTGGACGACATAAGGGATATCTACCAGAGCGATCTGGACTGGCTGAGATCATACAGGGTAAAGATCTGATTATTGCTGCATTATCCACGTTCCAGATCGGTGGGAACCAGCCTATCTGTGAGGATATGTCAATCCCCCACGCCTCTCCTTACATGCAACGCAAATGCCAGAAGATGTGATGTGATCCGCGCAGACCGGCTCATGACAGACCCTGCATATAAATGACGCAGATTTCCCGCATATATGGCAGAGCCCAGGCATATTCACAAATTTGTATATATTTTACCCTCATATACATTTTCAATGCAGACCGTGGAGATCGCAACTGGTGCAGACTGGCCAAAGATAAGTGAAATATCTGGAAGATCCGGATACGAGGATTACATCAACAGGATTGGCCCATCATATCTGGATAATGGACAGGTCTTTTTCTGGAAAGATGAAACTGAAATCAGGGGCTTCCTGAAGCTGGAGTACCTGCCGGATAATTCCGCATGGCTCAGCGGACTCAGGGTGGACCCTGACTTCCGTAGAATGTCAATCGGAAGTGAACTGACCAGTGCTGCAATTGAATACGCAGCGAACTCCGGTAAAGAATATGTCAGAATGCTGATCCACGACGGCAATGTGAAATCATCTGGACTTGCCCTGAAGCTTGGATTTTCCGCTGTTTCCAGATTCGCATTTTTCGAAGGAATACCAGCGGGTGAAAGTATGAATGATGAAAGGATCTCGTCAGGAGAGGAAATCCAGTACCTTAACCTGGGCTGGACTTTCATAAGGTACAGTTACGTGGATTCAGTTCCAGCCAGATACTTAAGATACGGGGGAGACGGAATTGCCCTAACTGTCAGCGGGCATGACTACCAGATCATTGTCCCGGATGACCACATATCTCTGTCTGGAGAAGGATTCACATGCATGGAAGTTCATGGCAGTATTCCCGACTATCTTGAGGGTCTGCTTGACAGGGATTTTGATTACGCTTCAGTGTTTCAGAAGAAAATTTAGCCATGTCCTGTTGATGGTGAACTTCATTCATCCTTTCCGGCGGACATTCCCAGGTAAAGCCTCAGATAAGGTTCAAGAAATGACATCACCTTTGTTGTTGCCTTGCTTACATGTTCCTGAAGCGTGGATTTGGATATGCCCATGTGTGTGGCAAGTTCCTCCAGGTCAATTTTTCTTGGAATTGAGAAATATCCTGCAGATATTGCGTTCAACAGGTATTCCATCTGCTTTCCTGTCAGTGGGTTGAAGAGCTGCGACATTGATATTGTGTATATGTCCCTGAGTGATTCCGGATCGATCTGCTGTTTTCTTTCAATGCCCACGGTGCCCACTGCACTGAGATCTTCAAAAAGCTGCCTGAAATTTCCGGCCTCAAGCGAAACCACAGAAAGGTTCTCCTCTCCATTCTCATATTGAACAGGCGCTTTCCACAGGCAGCTGTCAAATTCAGCCATCCTTATGGTGGAATTCTGGCGGGTGCACCTGCAAGCAACCATGACAGAAATCCTGTTCACCTTCCTTGACTGGAATATTATCCTGCTCTTCAGTGAAGAAACAAGCTCAGGTAGTGCTTCAGCAATCCTGTCAAGCGTGGAATCACCTGCATAAAATTCAAGATAATCCACAGCCGAATTGCACCAGCGCAGCATGGTGGCATCAGGAAATCTTTTTGAGACCCTGCAGAAAGGCAGATCATTCACCAGCTTAAGATCAATTTCCTCCATGACCGGTCCAGACCGGTTATAAATATATATTTTGCCCTGACATCATAAATTGGTGACAAAAGATGGTTAATCTTATTGTTGAACACAGATGGAAAGAAAAGAATCAGGAAGCAGCCTTCAAGGTAGTTGGAAGCATAGTTGAAATGGCAAAGAATGGAAAATTGCCACAGGGATTCTCCCTGAAGTCAATAAATGTAATAGGCTCAGAGAGAATGGCCATATGCAACTGGGAAGCTCCTAGCCTCAATGACCTGAAGGGTCTTGTTGCGCAGGTAAACCCGCCAACAAAGTACGAGATCTTTGAAGCTCAGAAGCTTCTCTGAAATCTGAACCGGGCATTTTTAATCCTCGCCATGCGGGGATGCATCAATTTTTTTCTTGAATTCACCTTTCTCCGGATCGAACGTCTCGCCTTTTTTTCTCCCGGACTTCAGGATTGAGAGAATCCCGGCAAATATCAATAGCACGAGGCTGATCAGGAGTGCGGCATGCAGTCCACCCAGGAATTGTGAGGAAACTCCCCCGGTAAGCTGCTTGTTTGTACCAAGAAATACCTCGAATGCAACATACCTTGGGATCGCCAGGGATGCTACCGAAATTGTTATGACGTAGCTCATGAGTGTTCCTATGCTGGAAAGTGTCCTGAGGAGACCTGAAACCGATCCGTACAGGCGGCGTGGAGCACTTGACATGACTGCACTGTTGTTTGATGGCCAGAATAGTGCGCCCCCAATGCCTGAAATTATGGAAGCCAGTACGACAAGATACAGACTGCTGTTAACCTTGAGTGTAAAGTAGATAAGAACTCCTGCCGCCATGAGGAATATTCCGATACCTGCCACAAGCCCGGCGCCAATGTGATCGGAAAGCCTCCCCATCCTGGGGGCAAGGAGGCTTGCAACCACATAGCCTGGCACAAGTAGCAGCGACGCGGTCAGCGGAGTGAAACCCCTGATACCCTGAAGGTACATTATGAGTATGAAGATAACCGATAAATAACCAAGGGCCTGAAGAAGGGCAGCAAATAGGGAGAACGTGAGTCTCGGCTCACGGAACGCCTTGATTTCTATAACAGGGAACTTCACTATTTTCTCCACATATATGAATGGTGCAATCAGCGCAAGCCCGGCCACAACCAGTACGGTATTGAATGAATCCACACCGTGGCCAGCAATATCCGTTGCACCGTACGATATCAGGGAGAGAATGGAAAGCAGGAGTGCCATGCCCGGAATGTCGATCTTTGATGGCGCCCTGTTATTGTCCTTAACATAGCGGACTGCCAGCACAAAGCCAATGAGGCCTATTGGGACATTGATGTAGAAAATGTATCTCCATCCGATGAATGTTGTGATAATACCCCCAAGAACTATGCCAAGGGTTCCACCTATATTCCATCCCATTGTGGTTATGCCGAAAGCCCGCCCCCTTTCGCTTGGCGGGAAGTTATCTGCAACTATGGCGCTGCTGTTTGCCTGCATCAGTGCAGCACCGAAGGCCTGTATGCCCCGGGAAATGATCAGTATATCAATTGTTGGGGAAGCCCCAGACGCAGCTGAACCTACTATGAAAACAAGAAATCCCGAGTTGAACATCCTCCCCCGGCCGAATATATCCCCGAGCCTGCCAAGCTGTGTTGTGAAAGCGGCAAGAAGCAGCAAATAAATCAGTATAACCCAGATTGTGGATACAAGGGATGCATGCAGATCCACAGTAATGGTTGGGAGTGCAAGTATCACAATAGTGGTATCGATTGCCGACATCAGCGTCCCCACCAGGACACTGACCAGTATCAGATCTTTTCTGTCTCTCATTGTTACTTTGCCTTTCAACGCTAAATTCAACCTGAGATAAAAAGTGAACTGTTTACAAACTTTACAAAATATGCTTTTTCAAGCAGATGTTGTGTCCGCAAAAAGTAATTAAATACATCACCATTCGTTATAACAACAATGGAGAGCATAGAACCAGATGCAAGAATTGCCGATTTAGTAGGAATACTCTATGTGCTGAGCTTCATTTTCAAGGAAAAAACGGACCTTTTTGAACTGGAAAAGGAAATGGAGGTAGATCTTGATGATCTCATGCCCATCGTGTACACCGCTTCCACCCTGGGCTTTGTGGATGCAACAGAGGGAGACATCTCTGTAACGCAGAAAGGCAGGGAATACATAGCTTCGAGCCTCAAGAAAAGAAAGGAGATACTGAGGCAGTCAATAGCTGGCGTAGAGCCCTTCAAGACTGCCTTGAAACTGGGCAAGTTTGAGATTGAAGATCTGTATGATGAACTGAAGAAGGAGGGCATACAGACCTATAACAATCCATCTGGCAAGAGAGACCTGGAGATAATACTCATAGAGTGGGGATTATATTCTGGACTCATCAAGAAAGACGATGAGGATTTTATTGTCCAGACCGTAAAATGATTTACTTTGTGGTATTTATCATCTGATCAGGCCGAGTATATGCCTTCCTCTGCAACGTATTTCTTTCTTGCAAGGTCCATCATCCTTCTTGTGAATACCAGGGAATAGATAGCCACCACTATGCCGAAAATCAGGGATGCCCAGGCCGCTACTGCCAGATTTCCGTTGTTTGTTGCAACATCGATTGTCTTCATGAGGCCGTGTGCTACCTCCAGACTATGACCACCTGCTATATCTGGCCAGAATTCACCTATCATCAAGCCACCCCAAGCACTGTTGATGGTTGACGAGATACCGCTGATAAGATACGGGAATGTTGACGGCATGATGATCAAGCGCATTTTCTGGAAGAAGCCAAGGTTCAGGTTGTCCATGATTTCAAGGTACTCGGAAGGCATTGCCTTGACACCCATCCAGAAGCTGTAGAACACATAGTAAAATGTGCTTATAAAACCAAGGAACAGGACGAATACATCACTGGTGTACTGTCCGAAGATGCTGTTCAGGAACGGCACTGCGGCGAGGAATACGAATGGGAAATAAGTTGGAACCGGATACGCACTGAATCCCTGGATTACAGGAACACCTATTGATTCTGCCCTTGAGTTCATTGCGAAATAATATCCGACGAATATTGAGAATACAAAAGCAACCACAGTTATTATTGCAACACGTGCATAGTCGTAAAGAAGGTCAAGGAGAAGTGTTGGCGTCATCCTTAGCAGAGTTCCCCATTCTGCCACAGATACCGAACTTACTATGTGATAGGCGCCGTACAGAAGAAGTGCAAGTATCAGTATGCCGACGCCAGCCCAGATATAGCCATAATTCTTTGTATGCGGTTCCTCATAATACTTATCCTGTTCTGTGCCCCTTCTTCTTCTACGGTCCATGTTGTATTTTGCAAGCCTGTTGAGAGGGTTCACTGAGGCCATGGCGGTGAACCTGATGGATTCACGCACGTTCAGCCGTCCCCGCCTGACTATTGGCATATCTGTATCGAGAGTGTATTTCGCCACAGCCCTCTTGCTGAATTCACGGAGCCCGATTATGACCAGGACAATGACTATTCCCAGGACGATGAATGTCTCCAACACATACGTCCAGAGGGCCTGTGAGATATAAGTATCCAGGAGAGTCCCCACACCAAATGTCCTGTATGTATGAATGCCCACAGCAAATACCTCGCTTACTGTTATGTAAAAGAACCCATCAGAAACGCTTGGAAAAAGATTTGCCGATATCCTGGGGACTGAAAATGGAATGTATATATATCTTAACCTGTCAAGAAGTCCGAACCTGAAGTTCTGCGAAACTTCAAGCATTTCCCTGGGAACCGTCTTGAAAGCCTGATATTCACCCATCCATATATTCCATACTACAGCAGTGAATACAAGGAAATCCGCTGCAAGCTCAACTCCGAGGGGACCGCCAACTCCCAGCACAAACAGCGCCAGCACAATTGGAAAGAATGAAATTACCGGAACAGATTCAAAGACTTCAATTGCTGCAATAAATACATTCTCGAATGCCTTGCTCTTGACCGCTTGATATCCGAGAAACCAGCCCACGACCACCGAAGCCAGCATGAGACCAAGTACTCTTCCTGCAGTGGCTAGCACGGCGAGAAACATGAGCAGCAGTGGAATCATTTGTTCCTCCCCCTGGGTGTAAGGTAATTGTAGAGCCTGTCCAGGTACCTGTCAAATTCAGGATCCCGTGGATTGCGTGGCCTTGCAAGTGTCACATCCACCCTGGCCACAACGGTGGCTGGCGACCCGTTAATGACGTAAATCACGTCTGCAAGTTCCATTACTTCAGTGAGATTGTGCGAAACCATCACAACGCTCTTGAGGGGTGTGTTTTCATTGAACAGGATATTGTAAATATCCTGCCTGAGACCCTCTGCCGTAAGCTCATCAAGATGTGCGAACGGCTCATCCATCAGCAGGACCTGGGGATCTGCAACAAGGGCCCTGGCCACTGCCACTCTCTGGCGCATGCCCCCGCTCATTTCCTTGGGGTAAAGATCCTCAAAACCTTGCAGCCCAACAGTCTCAAGAGCTACAAGAGCCATATCCCTTGCCTCATCTTTCGGGAGCCTTCTTGGCTTTAGAGCAAGCATAACGTTCTCAATTGCTGTCATCCAGGGAAATGTTACAATCGATTGATGGACAAGTACCGCCTGAGGAGTTGGCCGCAATATCCTCTTCCCCTGCAGCCTGACTTCCCCTGAACTTGGCTTCAGGAAACCGCCAATAAGCCTGAGAAGTGTGGACTTCCCGACCCCGGATGGGCCAACAAGAGCTACAAACTTACCGGATTCAGCGACAAGGTTGATGTCCGTGAAAACCTTAAACCCGTTATCATAAGTGAATTCGAGGTCCCTAACCTCAATCGTTGTTCCAAGTAACCACCTTAACCGGTATTGAGCGATTCTATAATACTATTCACCCGGAAAGAGATACCAATAGGTTATGCACAGAGGAAGGGTCTTCCAGTATCATGCTAATTTTTTATACATCTCTAAGCATTCTATATTCTAGAATGAGGAGCAAAGGAAAAAGTGCCATAGAAAAAGTATTCTCAAGGTTAACTTCCAAAGATGCCCGCTCAGGGGATTTCTTGTGGGCAAGTCCAGATATGGTCTATGTACATGACGTACTTGGGCCAATGATGCTGGATTCATACCGGAAACTTGGTAACCCTCCATTAAAATACAGAGGGAGAACACTATTCGTGTATGATCATATCTTTCCGCCAAAGGACTCTGCCAGCGCCAATAACATCCTGTCCATGAAAGATTTCGCTTCCCTGAATGGAGTTGAGAGTATCCCAGCCGGAGAGGGAATAGAGCACACTCTACTCATTGAACGAGGCGATATTACACCGGGAATGTTTGTGGTGGGGTCCGATTCCCACACCGTTACCGCTGGGGCCAACGGTGCTTTCGGTGCAGGGCTGGGTTCAACTGATCTTGCCTGTCTTCTTGCAAGTGGGGAAACATGGTTTATGGTTCCGGAAACTATTCTTTTCAGATTGAGTGGAAAATTTAACCGGTTTGTCACAGGTAAGGATGTTATTCTCAACATAATTTCCAGGATCGGCGTTGACGGTGCAAATTATCGCTGCATGGAATTCAGAACTGAGAGCGGGACACATCTTGATATGGACGAAAGGCTAGCCATAGCGAACATGACCGTGGAAGCAGGCGCAAAGACATGCTTTCTTCCGCCTGATGTGAGCCAGGAAAAACTGATGGAGATTCAGAGTGATGAGGATGCCAGAATCTCTGAGGAACTTTCTGTGGACCTTTCGTCAATTGAACCTGAGATTGCCGCCCCTTATTCCCCAGGTAACGTGAAACGCCTATCAGATCTGCAGGGCACCAGAGTCAACCAGGTATATATTGGCAACTGTGCCAACGGGACCCTGACTGATCTCAAGGAAGCAGCTGAAATATTGAAACACAACCATGTAAGAGGGGACGTCACTATGATCGTAGTGCCGGCAACGAGAAGCATCTACAGCAAAGCCCTGGATCTTGGACTGATCAAGATATTCCTGGATAGTGGAGCTGTAGTTTCTCCCCCCACGTGCGGGGCATGTGCCGGCCTGCACATGGGTGTGCTCGGTCATGATCAGGTATGCATCTCCAATACAAACAGGAATTTCAGGGGAAGAATGGGCGATCCCACCAGCAAAGTGTATCTTGCAAATTCCTATGTTGCTGCAGCAGCTGCCGTGGAAGGCAAGATTGTGAACCCCCTGGAGGTGTTCTAATGGGCAGGATTTTTGTCTTTGGAGATGACATAGATACCGATGTCATCGCTCCCGGAGGGTATCTTCATCTGAGAATAGAAGAGGTGAAGAAGCATTGCATGGAGGCCATATATCCAGACTTCTGGAAGGACGTGGCAAAGGGGGATATCATAATTGCAGGGAAAAATTTTGGAACCGGTTCCTCCAGGGAGCAGGCTCCAGTGGTACTGATGGAACTTGGAATTTCCCTGATACTTGCCACAAGCTTTGCAAGAATTTTTTTCAGAAATGCAGTAAACGTTGGACTTCCAATAGGAACAATAACTGGGCCTTTGAATCTGAAAGCAGGGGATATTGCCGAAATTTATCTGGAGAAAGGGGAATTAATCCGTGCAGCCGACCATAAGGCCATCAGGTTCAAAGCACCTTCCGGCGCTCTGGCAGATATACTGTCAGAAGGCGGAATAATACAACATACTCTGAAGAAGCTGGGAAAATTGCCTGATGATAAACATTGATTTATCTCTTTCATTCCGGATTTTGCCTGAGCGATTTCATTTCTTCTGTTTCCATCTTGCCTGTGATGAGGGAAGATGTGTTTCCATCAATTAGCTGCAGCAAATAGAACCTTTTCTCTGTTGAATAATTTAACGGATTAGATATTTTCTTAATATACGTGCCACGGTTAAAGAAGCCATGATAACAGACGATACGCTCAGGGAGGGACTTCAAACTCCAGGCATCTCATTCACCATGGAGGAGAAGCTTAAACTTGCAAAGATCATTTCAGAATCTGGCGTGAAGAGGGCGCTGGTTTCTTATCCTTCAGCCCATAGATCTGAGGTGGAAGTAACTGAACGGATTGTAAAGGAAAAACTCTTCAGCGAAACCTATGCCCTGGGAAGAACAATGACTTCAGACATAGACACAATTGCGGAGACCGGAGCAAATATATCTCTCCACCTTCCATTCAGGCTGGAAAATCTTGATAAAGTGAAGGAGGCAATCATCTATGCATCAAGGAAGAATAGAAAACTTGAGGTTGCCGTAGTTGATGTAATACACCATTCAGATAAGGAAATCCTTGACCTGGTGAGGATGGTTTCAGAAGCTGGCGCTGACGTAGTCCAGCTTCCTGACACAACTGGATCTGGCTATCCTGCAAGAATGCGATCCATAATAAGGCTGGTGAAGTCAATTTTTGATGTTGAGGTTGAGGTGCACTGCCACAACGACATTGGCGGATCAATCTCCAACACAATCGCCGGAATTGAAGCTGGAGCAGAATATGCAGATTCAACAATATTCGGGATGGGGGAACGTAATGGCATTGCTGATACCGCATCGCTTGTGAGCCTTCTTGAAGCCCAGGACATAGCAACCGAAATTGACATCGTAAAGCTGGAAAAAGCCTATGACAGCATGCTTGAGCTCATCCTTGAGAAAATAGGTTACGATTTCTTCATTGCCAACAGGCCAGTGTACGGGAAGAATACTGTAATCAATACCGCAGGAACTCATGCAGCATTCTCTGACGTTTTCAGCGGAGGCGGAGTTTCGGTGAATGTATACACAGGGAAAGCAATGATCAGGGAAATACTGGAATCCAGAGGGAGGCATGTGGATGATAAATCCCTGCCAGCACTGGTAAACCTCATCAAGGACGAGGCTGTCAGCAGCGGACGAACCGTAACCATAGAAAAAATACTGAAGATGGCGGAGGAATTCCAATGATAAAGGTTCTTGAGATAGGGCATATTGTTGCAGGACCAACCGCAGGTCTCATTCTCTCAGACCTGGGCTACGATGTCATAAAGATTGAGAGGCCAGGCGATGGGGACATTGCCAGAAGGCTCACCGGATCCAGTTCCGGTGCATTCCCTTTCTATAACAGAAACAAGAAGAGCCTTACAGTTGATATGTCATCCGAGGAGGGGAAGAAGGTTTTCCTGAATCTTGCAGAACAATCTGGAGTCATAATTGATAATCTCGGGTACGGGGCAATGGACAGGCTTGGTCTTTCATACCAGGTGATTTCAAAACGCAACCCGAAGATCATATATCTTTCAATGAAGGGCTATGGCAAAGGCGTTTACGAAAAAAGGAAATCGCTGGACTACCCCATTGAAGTCCACTCCGGGCTTGCATACATGACAGGACTGTCCGGAAAGCCCATGAGGGTGGGTGGCTCCCTTGTGGACATGAGTGCCGCCATGTTCGGTGTCATTGCAGTGCTGAACGCAATGATTGAAATGAGGGAAAGCGGCGTGGGAAAATACATCGATATTGGGCTGTTCGAAAGCTCAGTTTTCCTCATGGGCCAGCACATTGCAACATATCAGATCAACCAGAGGGAACTCAAGCCCATCAATGAAGAGGGCTTTGCCTGGGCTATTTATGATTTCTTTCCTACCAGAGAGGGCCGCTCTCTCTTCATAGCAGTCACCACAGACAACCAGTGGAGGGATTTCTGCAACGGCCTGGAACTTGGAGTATGTGGTGATGCTTCCCTTGACCGTAACGAAAAAAGGTTCGAGAAGAGGGATATGCTATACAGGCTCATTTCAGAAAAGACCTCCAAAATAGCCATTGGCGATCTCATGAACCGACTTGAGAAAATGAACATAGCCTTTGCGGTACTAAACAAACCATGGGATATGCTGAACGATCCCCAGGCTTCTGCCAAAATGGTAACCGAGACCTATGAAAACAGGACTATCCGTGTTCCCGTTACCCCTACAGGAGGCATAATGAGAGGCAATCCACCTGGCCTAGGTGAAAACACAGACGAAATTTTACAGAATCTGGGATACAGTTCAAAGGAAATTCAGGAAATGAAGATGAAAGGCGTTATCTGAATCTCCATAATCCCCATTACCCAGATTACTGTCCAGTGAAAGTATCGAATAATGCACTTTCATTAGCCACAACGCAATTCATGTGGCAGTATTGATGATAACGCTGCATTTTGTTGCTATTCCCGTCTTAATGTTAAATATAACAATGACCGAAATGTATAATGCCAACTAAATCCTACATTATGCGTAATGTTCTATTGTGAGATCAAGATCAACAGCAACTGTGGACTCTCTAAACTTTCGGATGTACTGGAAACCCCGGTAAACGTCTCCTATGTGAATCCAATGTCCAGAGGCCAGAATCTTGTTCTTTCCTATGCAAGAACCGATCTCTCGCCTGAGAAGATTGATTTTCAATCGCGCGATATTATCAATAGAAATATTTATGGAGTTGGCAAATTCATGATTATGAATTCTGTCAAGCGGGGACATGGAATAATACATTCAATTGTGGACGGAGGCGGATTTCCAATTTTTCCCGTGGTGATTGGATCAGGTATAGAGAATGTAGCTTGCATTGTTTCAAGCAGGGAAAAGTGTGAACCAATTATCCACAACATAGAAAAGATGAATCATATTGACGATTTCACCATCTCAAGACTCAGACAGGAGGACCTGGCTTCCCTGATGAACAGAAATTATATTCCCCTGTATGGGCAGCTCACAACAATGGAACTGGAGATACTGAGGTCAGCCGTGAGCAACGGCTATTATCAGTGGCCAAGAGAATACAATCTTGATGATATATCAAAGCGTTTTAACATAAGAAAACCCACGGTCCTGTATCATCTCAGGAATGCGGAAAAGAAAATCCTCGGGTTGATGTTTCGCTGATGATCTTTCAGAACTGAAATATCCGGGCAATTACAGTAATATGCATGCCATTACGGATGCACAAAGCCCTTAACTATAATTTTAGAACTGCCTTTAAACTCAATCAAATATTTCCACAATTTATCATAAACATTCCATAACAGCCCGTGTTATTTCTGCATTCGGAATCTGGTTGCCCATATACACTTGCCTGTAACTGCAAACATAGACAGTTTAAAATTCTGATCAAAAAAATATGCTTAAAAATTAAATGAATAAATTTCAGAATAAAATAAGAAATGGTTTGTTCAGTTCGCTATCTGTTCCACATATTTTCTTGTACTCTTTGGACCAAGAACTATGAGAACAACTGAAACAATCACAACCAGAATCCATACGAAGGCGAATATTCCTGGTGCATTCTTAGATCCTATGAATACTGCTATGAACAGCACCAGTATTGTTGTGGATATCCTGCTTATAGAGTAAACAAAGCCTGCAGCTGTAGTCCTTACCCTTGTTGGGAATATCTCTGCATTGTACTGGTGCATGAAGTTTGAGAAGTTCCACAGCATAAAGGCAGTCAGGAAACCGAATATGACGACCTCATCCAGCCCATGTATGATAGCGAAGAATGTTCCGAATACTCCACCAAGTACTGCAAAGAGGATTATTCCCCACTTTCTTTCAATCTTGTCGATTATGAATATGTTGAATATGCTGCCGAATACAAAGCCCGAGAATATCACTGCGGCTGCTCCCAGAGGATCACTTTTTGGGAAAGACACTGTTACAAGGCCGGGCGCAAATGTCACAAAGCCATAGAAGATGCCAGACTGGAAGAACATGAAAATTGCCATCATTATGGTTGTCTTCCGCACGTCTGGAGCAAAAATATCCTTGTATTTTGATACACGAACTGGCACTTCAAGCGTATCAGTTACAGGTGGAAGCTCTTTGAGTCCTGCACTTTTCTTGACCTCGGCTTCTATCTTATCCATCATGGTTTCTGCTTCCTCAAGCTTTCCATGATTTGCCAGCCACCTGGGGGACTCCTTCAGCCTGAATCTTATGAGCCATACAACAATACCTGCAGCTCCCATGAACCAGAGAGGAATCCTGAATGAATAATATCCCATGTGTTGTGTGATTGAAGTTATGAATATGATCAGTGGGGCAGCAGTGACTGCTATTGTGTATATCAATGCAAGCCAGGCACCCCTGTTCTTACCCGTGAAAACTTCAGTTCCATAGCTGTCAACAAGTGGAAATTCTCCTCCAACACCTATACCTCCAATCAACACAAAGATTCCAATCAGAGGCCACGAATTCATGAAACCAGCAATTATCATTCCAAGACCAAATACAAGCTGGTTGATCAGGAATACCGCTCTTCTTCCCCTTGCATCCGCGAGTCTACCGAAAACTATTGAGCCCACAAACTCTCCCGCAAAGAAAAATGCGGGAAAAGCAAATGTTGACAGATTACCGGTCAGATGATAATATGTCGCCACCAGACCAAGAATAGCCCCGTTTCCCAGAAGCATCAAACTCTCAGCCCATTCTCCACTGGTGAGCATGAGCGCGAATTTTGTGTGGAAACTGCTAAAAGGCAATCTCTCGAGTCTGCCAGCTATATTTTCTCTACTGGTATCGCCCTTAGTGTCTTCTACCATGTCTTGATCTAATTTCAGTCCGTATTTATAATTACATTATAACCTGTTAGAAATTGTTAAATCATAGATTCTGCACTTAATAGGTTAGAAGATTTTTCCAGAAATGACGCAAAAACTGTTAAATCGTTGTACCAAACAGGATATAGCGTACTATTAACTTTTAAATTTTGACCCGATTGAAAATATTCTACATCATTTTCACAACTGTAACGAAAAAGGATGCTTGTATCCCCGTTTTATCAAATGTTTCCTGTTATTTTGCCTCAAATTTTCTTTAAACCATGCTGTGGGTATCAGGCTAAAATAGTATTGAAATACTCCCTTGTCTGGTCAAAAACGCATTATGCTATGAAATAAATCTACGGCAACCCATGGGTCAATTTTAATAACCATTCAGATTATTTCTTCAGGGTGGTATAATGGATGAAAAGGCTGTTATGAAAGAGCTTCCTGCTGTCCGGAAGCTTGTATACGGGAACCTTATGGAAACGTACCTTCCTTTCCCTGTTGATATGAAAGCAAGCAGCAGATGGGCTGTTGAGGCTGACGTCCCACGTAATACTGACACCATAATTTTCACATCACATATGTATCAGATGGGGAGCATGTTTAAAAATTATGAGAAATACATTCCCCTGTTCACAAAACTTGGAGGGTCCAAAATGATAGCCTCAGTTGGATCACGGTTAATCAAAACAGATAAATCAGAGGCTGAAAGATCAACCAGAATACTGAAAAATATCTACTCAATGCTGCTCAAGTCAGGCATAAAGTGTGGATACCTTTACGAGGATGAGCCTTACAGCGGTTCTCTGCTGCTTGAACTGGGATTTGTTGATGAGTTCATGGAGTACGGAAGAAAACTACTTTCCCTCTTCAAGTCAAGGGGTGTTAAGAATATATACACCGTTGACCCGCATACAACCAACAGCCTGACAAATCTCAAGAAAATGATAGGATTTGACATTAAATCCACGCCTTACCTCAATGCCATCAGCGGCACAAATGGGTCTGGAAAGTTCGTTCTTCATGATTCCTGTCTGTATTCCAGATTTCTGGGCATGTATGACGATGTGCGGCTGGTAGCAAAGAACGCCGGAATTGAACTCCTTGAAGATCCTGATGTTACGGGGAAGTCAACCTCCTTCTGCTGTGGCGGACCCATCGGCCCAGTCAATGCAGAAATAAGCAGTAAGGTTGCAAGTCTGAGGGTAAAGCAGCTCAACACCGTTTCAGACACCATCCTGGTAGTCTGCCCACTATGTTATGAAAACCTGTCTGAATTCGGAAATGTGAAAGACATAGCTGAGGTGATGGCATGAACTGGACAGATGTGGCAGACCTGGTGATAAAAGGGAACAACAGGGAAGTTGAACATGTACTGAAGAATTATCCGTATATTCCAGCCATAGCTGAAGATCTCAGGAAAAAGAAGCTTCAGGTCCTCGAGGATCTCCCCAGGTACATTCAGGAAACCATGAAAAATGTGGAGAAACTTGGCGGTCATGCATATCTGGCCAGGGATGCAGATGAAGCCCGCAAAATAATAGGCAAAATTGTCAGTACAAAGAAAACTGTCGTGTTCTCAAAGTCAAACGTTGCCTATGAGATAGGGCTCAGAGAATTCCTTCAGGAAACTGGAAATGATGCATGGGAGACTGATCTGGGAGAATATCTTGTTCAGTTGCAGAACGGATGGCCTGCACATATCGTTGCACCTGCAATTGATCTTACAAGAGAGGATGCTGCTACCCTGGTTTCCAGGATTGACAAAAACATCACAAAAGATTCGAAGATTGAAGATATTGTGGCTGCAGTTAGGAAATTTCTCATGGATAAATACATAAAAGCCGACGTTGGAATAACAGGAGCAAACGCTGTAGCAGCAGATTCGGGTTCCATAGCGCTTGTTGAAAACGAGGGAAACATAAGGATCGATTCAGTACTTCCCCAGACCCACATTTCTGTTACTGGCATTGACAAGATCGTTCCAACTCTTCCAGACGCACTGAATGAGATCTATGTGCAGTCAGCTTATGCCGGGTTATTTCCGCCAACATACATCAATATCACTTCCGGTCCCAGCTCCACGGGCGATATTGAGTTGAAACGTGTATCTCCAGCCACTGGCCCCAAGGATTTTCACCTTGTGCTCATTGACAACGGGAGGCTGAATGCCAGCAGGGATGAAAAGATCAAGGAAGCACTGCTCTGTATCAAATGCGGGAGATGCTACCTGGCATGCCCGGTATACAGAGCCATTGGAAAGGAATGGATATCCACAAAATCTCCCTACGGGGGACCCACTGGAGTAATGTGGAATTACATCACAAACAACGATCCATGGCCTGCTTCATTCTGCATGCATTCCGGTGGATGCTCCGAAGTGTGTCCAATGAAGATTGACATTCCAACGGTGATCAGGGAGATAAAGTCCCGCGGAAACCGAACGCTATCATGAACAAGAATTCAGAAAGCCCTTCATAATGGAATGATGCATCTCTGGGAGTGGCTACCCTGATACTCCTTCGAAGCTGAAACAGTTCTAGGGTTTGGAATGGTGGAAACCTGCAGGCAAGGCCTAATCCAGGCCGATGCTGTTGATCAGGTTTCCTGAATGCCCGTCTATAACAAGTGCGATCTTCTTGCCCTTACTGTCAAATTTTGCGAACCATACAGGCACGTGAAGGAGTTCCGGGTCAGACGTATCGATTTCTGTTACAAGGCTCCTGACACCATGGTGCTTCTGGTGTACCATTGCTGACTGCATCTGATCCACGTTGGTTTTGGCTTCATTCTTTGCAGAATCCTCCCCAATATCTCCATTCAAAACCTTGGTCCCCTTGGGAACTTTCGATGCGTCGAATATGACCCTGTCGGGGAGATCAAAAGTGTAGTTCCTTGGCTGGTATTCCGTAAGCCCTTTAACTGCTACCACCGGGTAATTGTAGTTCTGGTCCAGAGTGTATGACCGCACTGAGCCTGAGCCACCACCCATACCACCCATCATCATGCCGCCCATTAGCATACCCCCCATCATTCCTCCTCCCATTCCTATTCGCCCACGTCCACCCATGGCGCTTCCCAGGAGACCCGCGAGAACAGCAGTTCCGGCAACTTTTCCAATCTCCTCACCGGTATCGACAGCGGTATAACGGGATCGGGCTGAGGCCGGGACAATCCAGTACGGGACAATGCTTAAGAAAATGCCTTCACTGGTGGATTTCTCTTCCATGTGCCTTCTTAACAACCCCCTGTCCATCAGTCTTTTGATGATCCCGGTGACTTCGTCAGTTGTCTGGATTTTTAGAGGCAGCATGGTGTTGGATTCAATGCTCTTCCACCCTTCATTGGCAAGGGATATGCTCGCTCCGCAATACTCGCATGTAATTATCATCTCGCCTATCTGAGGCTTTATTGGCGCTCCGCATCCCGGACACTTGAGTTCCGTAACATCGGATGCCGCTATGATCTTTTCACCGGTAGCCTGAGCTGGATGGCTGGAATCCTGTCCTGTTTTTCCCTGATCCTGCTTGAACCCACATTTCGGGCAGTATACAGCATCGTCTGGTATTTCCGAACCGCATTTGATGCAATACATCTCATCACCTAAAGTTGTTTACCGCAATTTGGACAAAACTTTGCAGTAGATGATACTTCCGCACCACAGGAAGGACATTTCCTGGTTGCCGGGGTTGACATGTTAAAACCGCAATTCGGGCAGAATTTTGACCCGGCGGGAACTGCCGCACCACATTTGGGACACGTATTTGTTTGATTTCCCATAGGACTGCCGCAGTTCGGGCAGAAACTCACGTTGGCGGGCACCAGTGATCCGCATTTGGGACACGTCCTTGTGGGTTGAGTCTGGCTTGCACCCATCAGCTGCCCCGACATCCCGTAGCCCATCCCAGCGCCGGCTCCCAGACCAACTCCAAGGCCAGCTCCAGCTCCTGCAACGCCTGTTGGATTTTTTGCCGCATCAACCATGGCCTGTCCTGCCTGGTACTGGATATAATTCACCCCCAGGACTGACATGTCGGACCTCGTATCAATAGCCTTCTGCACCTCGTCTGGGAGTGATATATTAAGGCCCTGAATCTTGTTGATCTCAACACCGTATTGCCTGAAATGATCAGGAGCCATTGCCAGTATTATCTGTTCAATTGTTGTGAGGTTTGCGGGTATGTCTGTAACCTTGAGACCTTTCTCCTTCATCTGGCCTAAGGCAGTATATACAAGGATTACAATCTGTTCCCGCATCCTTGCTTCCACATCATCGGATGTCTCAACATTGAATGTACCCACGAACTGGTTGATGAAGTTTTCAGGGCTGGATATCTTCCACCTGTATTCGCCGTAAACTTTAAGGTTGACAACCCCGAATGTGGGGTCTGTAAACTGGTATGGTTCCGGGCTGCCAAATTTCCCGTCAAGGAACCTTCTCTGTATGTAATAAACTTCAGCCTGCTGCTGAACACCCGAAAAAAACTTAAGAAGTTCTCCCACAACAGGTGCGTTGAAATCCGTCAGGGCATACCTGTTTGGCTGGTCAAAGTAGGTGAGAACTTTGCCGTCCCTGAAAAATACTGCAGTTTCGTCTTCCCTTACCACAATATTATCATTAAGCCGGATGAGTCTGGGAACCTTCCACATTACGTTTCCTTCCTTGAACTGCGTTTCCCAGGCTATTGTAATTGAACCGGCAACACTGCCACCTGAATATGGTATCTTGCTAGATTTTTTTCCAAACATCAGACTGAGCCTCCTGGCACCTGTTTTATGCTCTCAACAGTTATGACCCTTTGCTCCCACGAATATTTCATTTTCTGAATGTTATCCTTAATATCCGAGATTCTCCTGGCAAGAGTTTCCTCTTCTGGGCTTTCCAGCAGTTTTGAAAGATCACACAGCTGAGCAGTGGCAGAAGCTCCCTGAAGGAATGCATAATCATATTCATAAAGTGAATTCAACCTTGCCGCGTTGATCCTGATGGCAGGTGATATTCCGGAATAAACCTGCTCGGAATGGAGGAGTTCCCCCTCAAACTGCTGTAGCTGAGACAGCACAGATGCGATCGTGGTCAGCATCTGGAAGTTTCCCGAAGAAACCACTGCGGACCTGGCATCCTGAAGCCTGCTTTCTGATAGCTGCAGCAGGTAGGAAACCTGCTTTCTCAGCAGTGCATCCGCCACTCGGATGTCATCGAGCTGCCTGTAGCCTTTGAATCCGGGTATTACAAGCTGTATCTTCTTCAGTAATCCACGGCTTTCGTCCACCTCTCCCCTGATGTCAGGATCTGTAGAATTCATGTAATTGCCACACTCTCGATCATGATTTGCTATATATCATTATCCAGATCTTATATTATTCGCCCATATGGGTGCCTCTGCTGAACCATGAAGTTACTACCTCAATTTAAAGTAAACTATGTCTTAACAAAAAAAGGACGGAAGAGAAACTGCGCTGTTTCACTCTGTGCCTGTTTTCCTCATTTCCTCCTGGAATCTTCCAAGCTCGCTTGCCCTTACTTCCAGGATAAAAGCGCCCACGTATTCACAGTCATCGCACTTATAAACGGCCCCTGCAACACCTCCAGCGATCCAGTTTATGTGAATTGAGCCGCATTTCGGGCACACCTTGATCATTTCGCTTTCCTTCAAGATTACCAGCTGTTCAACATTCCCTGCTGATTATAATATGTATCTATGTCCAGTATATTATTGAATGAATATGGAACCTCAGTGAGAAGGAATGCCTGCATTTGAACTTGTATATTTTACCGGGATTTACCCACATTGAAGGAAAATTGCCACAAAATTCCAGCAGGATTTTCTGTTGTTCTGCTCTTAACGCTGGGTTAATAACACATTAGGGCATTTCATAAACAATAGATGATTAAAATGGCAACAGAAGGAAATACCGTTGGTAATGGAGATATCCAGAAGCTATTCAAACCGGCGTCCATAGCAGTTATTGGCGCGTCTTCTGACCCTGATAAGATCGGATACCAGATTGTTCTAAACCTTAAGGATGGAGGATACAAGGGGAAAATATTCCCGGTTAATCCAAAAGCAAAAGAAATCCTGGGATTCCGGGTATATCCAGATGTTGCCGCAATAGGAGAGAAAATAGATCTTGCCCTGCTTTCAGTTCCTGCAGCAATAACTCCACAGGTCGCTGAAGAATGCGGGAAAGCTGGCGTGGGGAGCATAATAGTTGTTGCATCCGGCTTTTCCGAGGTTGGGAACAGCGATCTTGAGGCCAGGCTTCTGGATTCTGCAAAGAAATACAATGTTAGAATGCTTGGGCCAAATGTTGTTGGTCTGCTGAGCAACCCCATGAGGATGAATGCTTCATTTGCTCCGTTTCTTCCGTACGCAGGCAAGATCGGAATGGTTTCTCAGAGCGGAGCCATGATAATAGCTCTGGATGCCAAGACATGGGTTGACAGGATTGGCATGAGCTATCTCGTAAGCATAGGAAATATGGCAGACCTTGATTTTTCAGATATCCTGACTTACCTGGTGAATGATGAGGATACATCCTGTATTACACTTTACGTAGAAGGAATCAAGAATGGAAGGAGATTTCTTGATGTGGGAAGAAATTCCAACAAGCCCATCGTTATGCTCAAGGCTGGAAAATCAAAGCATGGATCAGTCGCAGCAAGTTCACACACAGGTTCCCTGGCTGGATCTGACAAAATATATGACGGTGCTATGAAGCAGGCTGGCATCCTGAGGGCAGACACTATCGACGATCTCTTTGACATGTCTCTGGCGCTTTCCCTCCAGCCAACCATGAAGGGACCCAACCTTCTGATAATAACAAATGGTGGAGGTATTGGAGTACTGGCAACTGACGCCAGCGAGATGTATGGCATCCCAATTGATACCCCGTCTGATGAGCTCCGTCACAAACTGGCTGCCTTCATGCCATCCTTTGCCAGCACTAAAAACCCAATAGACATGAGCGCAATGGCAACAGGGAACACGTATCAGGATGTCATCACCAATGCACTCCAGGATCCAGGAGTGGACGGGGTGGTGGTCCTTTACTGCGAGGTTTCAAACCTTGATCCCCAGGTTGCGGCAAAGTCAATACTGAAGGGAAAAATTGAGTCCGGAGTGGACAAACCGGTCTGTGTGGGAATGGTAGGAGGAGAGGCAACTGAACGTGCAATTGAATGGCTCCAGAAGAATGAAATCCCCTCGTATACCTCACCGGAGAAAGCTGTCATGGCAATGTCAACCCTCAGAAAGCATGAGGTCCTGAATCAGAACAGGAAGGCTGCAACTGATGTCAAAGGAATAAGACGCGACGATGTGGACGCAATTCTTCGGGAAAAGGTCAGCAGTGGCAACAGGCTTGTTTCCGAAATCGAGTCCAAGAAAATATTCAGTCTCTATGGAATACATGTGAATTCAAGCGAACTTGCCACAAATGAGGAAGAACTTAAGAACGTGGCCAGAAACTTCCAGTTTCCAGTAGTTCTCAAGATACAGAGCAAAGACATATCGCACAAATTCGATGTGGGAGGTGTAATACTGAACATAAAGAACATGGATGCCCTCATGGATTCTTATCACCAGATGATAAAAACTGTGTCGCAGAAAGCACCGGATGCAAAAATAGATGGAGTTGTGGTGGAAGAAATGCTCAGACCGGGGCTTGAAACCATTGTGGGCACTGCAGTTGATCCTTCCTTCGGTCCATCTGTTATGTTCGGAATGGGTGGAACAAATGTTGAGGCCATTGGAGATGTTACTTTCAGGGTTGCACCCGTGGACAGTTTCAATGCCAGGCAGATGATCTCCGAGACACTTGCGGGGAGGCTTTTCAAGGGTACCAGAGGCAGAAAGGATCTTGACATGGATTCAGTTATAGACACAATTCAGAAAATAGGGCTACTTGCTTACAATCACCCCCAGATAAAGGAAATTGATGTCAATCCCCTCACAGTCTATGAGGATGGCTGTATCGCGGTTGATGCCAGAATAATACTGAATTAATGAATGCCCTGAATTATTCAGGGAAAAGCAGATTTGAAATCAATGCTGGGCCAATTTATCTGGCAGTCATCCCGGACATCTCCCTGACCGGAGCAATGAAGGGGAACTGGCAATTTACTTTAGAAGTACTGGAAATAAATTTCCACAAAGCTGGATTTTTGGGGACTCAAATGATGCGTTCTTCCCGTCTATCAGATTTAAAGACCTGTGAAAACTTCCCGATTCTTTACTCCAAAACCTGAATTATGCATTCATGGAACTTCGAAAGTTTCTGTGCAAGGGATAAAAAAACCATGTTCAGTGGTAGAATCTTGCCCGAACAATCAGGAACATAGTACCAGCCAGTGCGATCCACAACAATGGAAGAAGTGCTATCAATCTGAAATCAAAGAATGAGCATCCGAACTGTATGATTATGCCATATGCATCGTGGGTCCTTCCTCCCTTGAAACGAATGAACCACTCGTCGAGTGTTATGTCGGGTCTGTACCTGTTGTTGAACAGATGTGAGACTAGATCCACGAGAACTCCAAAGCTGGTCAGGAGTGCAACTTCATTGACAAGGAAATTGAAAAGAGAGAATCTGCTGTAGAGAACCATTACTGCAAGAATTGCAAACGAAATGAGCGATAGGTATATCCCAATGGTGCCTCCCCTGAGAAACTGCTGCTGCCACTGCTTGAAAGTTATTCCTGAAGGTATGTTTTCACCCCGATTTACTGTTTTTTTCATTATTGGTTTAATCCGATCTGCTGTGCGTTATATAAGAGACCCGATTTGTGTTAATATTATTAAGGATGTATATAGAATATACCCCGATCCAGGGATTGCTTGATTTCTTACGCTTGCGACATTTAAGTGAAATCTTTAAGAGTTTCAGCTTAATCCAATTGCAGTTTTTATTCCTAGGATTCCGGTTTCTGTATAAACGCCCGAGCCGGGATTCGAACCCGAATCTGAGGCTCCGCAGGCCTCCAGGATATCCAAATTACCCCACTCGGGCACAGGGCATTATCTGCCTGCTTCTGCGCACTGGTACCTAAATACCTTCACAGGCAGTATTGCTGCCTCTGATTGTACCTTTGCTATTATTATTTACGCGTCGTTGCAACTTCATAGGACAGATTCACAATCAGCATCTAATTTTGCCCCCTTCCCAGGCTGTAAACTCAACAGTAAATAGAATAGTAAACTCTTTCTCCCCCTCAGCAGCGACGCACTGTGGAAAGATCACCACCTTCATCCTTAACTGTGCCGGCCTAGGATAGGCAATCAATAACCGAAGAAATAATGCATACTTTGGTTAGATTGTTATCCTTGGTAATCCACCAAAATATATTTCCAAAGTCGTGAGATAAAATTCCATCGTAGCGCGTCAGATACTGTTCAGCCTCTTCATGGTCTCATCGGAAACATTGATATCAAGCGCCTCCACATTTGATTCAAGATGTTTAACGCTGGTTGCCCCCAAGATCGGGACAATCCTTATCCCCAAATACTCCTGCATTTTAAGTATCCAGGCAATTGCCAACTGTGCAGGTTCAACATCCATTTCTTGCGCCACTTGAACAAAATTGCCAATTTTCTCTCCTGTTTCAGCCAGCCTTGCTTTGAATCCATCAGTATAGCTCCCCCTTGTTCCAGATGGAATTCCATTCTTGTACTTCCCTGTGAGAAGACCTTCAGCCAGTGGCACATATGCAAGAAGAGTGAGTTTGTTCCTTGACGCTATGTCTGCTTTGGTTTGCTCGAATGACCTGTCAAGTAGATTGTATGACTCCTGCATTGATGCAAACTTCTCCCATCCCTTTGTTCTGGAGATGCTCAGCATTTTTTCAGTGACTTCCGGAGGATGATTGCTTGTCCCTATGTAATGTGCAAGACCTCTGTGTACAATATCATTCAATATATCCATTGTTTCCTCCGGATCTGTTTTCCTGTCCTCCCAGTGAATCTGGTATAGATCGACATGGTCGGTTTTTAGGCGCTTCAGACTTTCCCTGATCTGCCATGCAATGTGCTTCCGAGATAATCCTCCTCCATTGGGGAATCTTGCAACCTCAGCACGAACTTTTGTGGCGACCACAATTGATTCCCTTTCCTGTCCTGAAATAAAATCTCCAAGAATCGATTCAGCATTGCCAGAATGTTCGGGATGAAGGTGCGTTTCACTTATGGTTCCGTGGTATGTATTGGCCGTATCAAAAAAATTTATCCCGAGATCCACTGCTCTTTTGAAAATCTTATTCGATGCTTCAACGTCCACATTGAGGATTCCATCTCTGTCCCTGATGCTGCCTGGTGGAAGATGCCATGTGCCAAGTGCAAGCTGTGAAACTTCCATTCCGCCAATTTGCGTGTATCGCATAACCCATCATTTAAACATCAGACATAAGTTTTCAGGAAATTTGTGAATAAGGGAAAAATGTCTGAATACATTTCCGATCTGTCAGTCGTATTATAAGGGAATGCCTGGAACATATTGTGTAAGTAAGGCTATGCAAAAAAAATTCAGATACTATTTATATGGACTCCTGGGTCAGTTTCGCCGGTGTCCATCAACACTTTTCAGACTAAGTTCTCATAACAGCGCCTCCCTCTTCCGGAGGCTGTGCAGTTGTCTCATGCTCCGGACAATTTCAGGATAAAAAGTATTTACAATGAGAAAGTAATGTTAAGGCATAATGGCAGGAAATGGGAAGAACAACCTCGCACTGAAAATTGTTGGACTGATGTTTGTGATGGCTGCTGTTCTGTTCCTTATCTATCTGGTAACAACAGTGTTTCATATCATACCTCTCAAGTTCACGGTATACGTCAATGCCATCTTCATCGGCATTATCGTATATGTGATCATAAGAATAATTCTGGGATTCCTGAACAGGTATCTCCGGAAATATATGGATGTAAGGAAAGTCCATCCAATCATGTTTTTGGTTTCCCTGCTGTCATATTTCATTCTAGGTATAGTGGTCCTCTCATCCCTGGGTATCGACGTTTCCTCACTCATACTTGGGGGTTCCCTTATCTCAGTTGTTCTGGGTCTAGCAGCAAGCACCGTTCTAGCCAATCAGTTTGCAGGAATTCTGTTTGTTGTTGTACGGCCATTCAACATAGGTGATCTTGTGACAATGAACATGTGGCAGTATGGAGGGGCTTTCCCAACCCTCTTCCCCAAATACTTCTCCGTCGACAGGATCGAAGCGACCGCTTACACGGGAAAGGTTGTTGACATAACTATAAATTACACGATACTTGATCTCGCAAGCGGCGACAGGGTGAAAATTCCCAACGGAATACTTGTGCAGGGAGCCATAATCATACGAAAGCCAGGCATCATGGTCAAAGCGAGGTATGAGATTCCAAAGTTCATAGAATTTGACAGGATCGAACCGCTCATCAGGAAAGAAATCGAGGCTATAGAGGACTACATGGGATACCTATCAATAACTGTTGATGAAACGACGCTGAATACATATATACTCATGGCCGTTGCAAAGTTCAATGTACTTGATGCCGATCTGAAAAGAGGCGAGATGTTCCTCAGGATTATGAAACTGGTGGAACCCTTGAAATCCGTGAACTGATCAGTCACTGCATTGTATTTATGCGGCAGAGCCCAATGGGAAGAACCACCAGCTCACTTTTTCCGTCAGATGTTCTTTCAATTATATATGTTCCCTGGTCAACGCCCTTAAGTATGCCGTCAAACCTGAGTCGGGGAGAAAGATTCTCCTGGGCCTGGTTAAGTATCATCACCTCAATCTTTCTGTCTATAAGATCATTCAATATCATGAACTGTCATCCAGCCATGACTTTAATAATTTACCTGACTGTTGTTTAACAATCATCAGGTTTTCCTGTTCTTTATGCTCCAGTAGCATCCGTCCGTAACTCTGTTGATGTGGTCAACAACCGGATTCAGATCGTCTATCTTATTGAATTTTGCAATTGCCAGAATGGTATTCGTGGTTCCATTCTTTGAACTCAGAAACAGATCAGCTGAGACTATGCTGTTTTCTGAACGGCCTGTTTCTAAATTCTCCTTAGCACATTTCATAATGTCATCAACTGGAACATCTGCCTGCACAGTTACATTGAATGAGTACTTCAAATCTGTTCCGTCCCGCAATGGCGTGAAAAGCGAACTCCCCAGCAGAGCGGTGTTGGGCATCAGATATATTTGGCCGGATTGAGTCCTCAGCTTGGTATAAAGAGTCTTTACGTCTTCCACGGTTCCCGTCAGAACGGGCCCAAAGAGCCATGAATATATGGAAACGGGTTCCCCTGGCGTGAGGAGCCCTCCTCCGCTGACCATCAATCCTGAGAAAAGGTTTGAGACCACTGACTGAAGTGCGAAGCCTATTACGACCCCACCGATTGCTCCGCCCACCAGGGCACCTTCGATATTGACGCCGATATATGACAGGAACCAGAATATTGCAACTGCATAGATGACAACCCTGAGAATGATGAATATTCCCCTAAGATTCCTCTGTCCTGCGTTTCTCTCGGAGATGGTTTCTATAATATGCCTGACAATTCTCACGAGAGTTATGGAGATTCCAATGGTGATTATTCCACCTATGGTATCCTTTATGTAAACTTCGTATAACTTCAGAGCAGGATAGTAATGCGACGCCAGCAAAAGGATGAATTCAAGAATGTATACAACGGCAATTGCCAATGCGACAGCAACTACCATTTGCGTGATTTCTCCTCTTAAGGACCTCGCCATTATAGGGTATAATTTACCGCTCAATATAAATCATGGTTCTGCCAATTTTTTATGATTTACGAAATGTGGAGATACCAGCTCACCCAGAATCACCAGAAGGACGGCAATGCCAGAAATGAGGATTATTATTGAAAGAATTTGAAGTCCGTGAAAATATGCCCTGGAAATAAGGTAAGTTGCGGTGGAGTATACGCCTGTGGGGAAAATTATGGCAAATTTTGAAACTTTGAAATCATGGGTTCTGTTTGCAAGCAGATAAAGTCTCATTGCGAATGGATACCATACTGTGGAATATATCCAGAGTCCAAGAGCTAGCAGGAGAAGAAATGACACAGATACATTACTTAGGAAACCTTGCAGAGACTGCATAGATTGAAAAATAAATATGGAACTTAGAGCGGGGAATCCCATGTTTATGAATATGCTCCCATCAGCCACAATCCCTTTAATGTGCTCTGATAAGTAGGTTCTTAATAGGTATCTCTGAAACCGGAAGAACACCAGCATCGAAAGGATGGCTGCCAGTACGGCCCCGAACGCAATCAAATCTGAATAATTGGTGCCATCAGGGAATGAATGCAGCAATGCAATGGAGTATGCAAGAATAGCTATGGAATAATTTGAAAGCCCGGAATCCACCTTCCTGCTGGAATTCCTGATCTTTCCAAGCAAACCTGGCCTGATAACTGCAACGATAAAAACGAGAAGTGCAAAATCAGTTGCCAGAGCCAATGGAGAAACTTCTATGACATCCATGGACAGCCTTGTAAGCAATACGCTCAGGCCAGAAGATATTGTGAATGCCCCGTATCTGCATTCATATGTGCCACAGGTTTTTCTGCTTCCACCTTCAACTATCCATATCAGCAATAACGTGGCTTCCGCAATAAAGGCCATGACACCTGCATAAAATAAAATGTCTGATACAAGATCAAATCCATTCAGTAAGGAGGACATGGAAAGAATGCCCAAGGACATTACAAGGGCAAAAAATCCCGGCTGAAATTTTGTCCCTCCATTTCTGATCAATACAATCATCCTGAATTTTATCATATCATTTCAAGGTTTTTTAGGACAGAAAAGAAAATAAGGGAAAATGCAATATTTTTTCCATGGCCAATAGTGTTCCGAAAATCGGCATGGTGGATTTGCTGAGGCTGATGGAGGAGCACAGCGTTACTGTGGTCAATGTTCTTGGTAGAGAAGCTTACGAGAATCTTAGAATTGCCGGAAGTGTTTGGATCCCATTTGACATTCTTGAAGAAAGAGGCTGGGAGATGCTGGATAAAGAGAGACCCGTGGTCACATACTGCGCCAGCAGTTCCTGTGGAGCCTCTCTCACAGCTGCCGCAATATTGAGAGAACACGGAATTGATGCCAGCGCCTATGAGGGCGGCATTAAGGAGTGGGCAGAAGCTGGACTCCCAGTGGAAGGGAAATTGCAATATTCTGACTTCTATCGCGCAGGGAAATGTTGAATCTTATTTAACATAGCATTCTTCAACAATTATTGCACTGGCTTTCTAACGCCATCTGCTGAAGCCTGTTAAAATCTGCTTTATTCTGTCGGTTAGAATGCTTTCCAGTATTCCATAATCAGGTGTAAGAGTAATGTAAAATGAAATTTATGCCATTTATGCCTGATGAAAGTGTGTTGCATAATTCCCCTGTATAATGAAATACAGGGGAGTGATTGGTTTGTATGACACCAAAGCCAATCACGACCACAGGCAATAGAAGCAAAAGAAGGTATTGGATCGGTTCGGACAGAAGGTATGACAGGTACAACAGGTCCCTGGTGGACAGGATTGAGGATCTCCTTGATCCGTCATTCCTCATGGACTGGAAGCTGCTCCTTGCAGATAACAACAGGGGAAAGAGAGGCCATCCCTACAGGACGCCAAATGCATTCATAACATTCCTTGCAAAACTCAGGGCAATGTACAGCATTCCCTTCAGGTCACTGGAGGGAATTGCCAGGATATTTGCAAGGATCACAGGCATTGCAACAGTATGCTACACAAGCATATTCCGAAGAATCAGAAAGATTGTGCCTGCAATTCCCGATTCTCAGGGAAAGCCTGTGGACTGTGCAATAGATTCCACAGGCTTCAAGATCACCATCAGGGGTGATTATCTTGGATCAAAATGGAAGAAAGCAAGGAGAGGATGGTCAAAGCTTCATGCAGTCATATCCATAAATGATGTGTCAATGATGTCATTTACCATCACTGATGAACATGTGCATGATGCAAAGGCGGGAAAGGAACTGCTGAGGTCTGTAAGGGACAGAATCAGAAGGATATTTGCAGACAAGGGTTATGATTCAAAGTCAATATACAACTCATTCGGGGAGAATACAGTAATACCGCCAAGGAAGAATGCATCCACAAGAAGCAGGGGATCATCTGCCAGGGCGAAAATAGTCAGACAGATCCGGAGTACATCGGAAAAAGAATGGAAGGAATCCGTTGATTATGGAAAACGATGGCATGTTGAGATATATTTCTCAGGACTCAAGAGGACAATGGGTGAGGTAATCAAGGCCAACAGGCCTGATTACATAGTTCAGGAGATTGCACTGAAGGTGCAGTATTACAACGTTCTAAGAGAGATGACACATGCCTATTGAATTGTGCAACACACTTGCCTGATGAGACAAGAATATAATTCTCGCGGATTTCAGAATAGATGAAGTAATATTTTCAGGTTGCACTTCAGAAGCATATTTGAAAATGAAGTGAGTTTTTCGCTCAAGAACAGTTTAGTGTGATGAAAAAAGCAGCATGGCTGTGTCTACATTCAATATTGCTGAACTTCGTAACCCTTAATTGGATGTTTATTAAAGTTGGCGAAAGAGTTGCAAATAGAAATCTTATAAAATAATTTTAGATTAAAATATAACTCTATGGATTATATCAATCTTCAACTACAGAAGTTGCAACTGATGGTTCTGCCTCGCCCTTGTTTCTATTTTTGTATTCAATATAGATCAAACCAATTACCATCCATATAACAAATGAGTATGCGGCTATCAGCACAGGACTACTTATGGATATGAATGACCCATAGAAAATGAACCCGAGAAAACCTATAGCAACTACAGTAACGATCATGTTGAGATAGCCGACCTTGAGTTTCTTGTCCTTAAGTATCTTTGGAAGAGATGCGTTTGCCATAATGTGCACCAGTATAGATCCAAGTGTTCCGGCAACTCCAGTGAAGAGAAATGCATTGAACCCACCCATTGTAACAGTCGATATAGCAGCGATTGCAAAACTTGCTAGAGCCATAACTCCGGAAGCTACATGGGGTGTTAGGTGAGTCTTGTGCACGCTTGATATGCTCCTTGGAAAGAGGCCATCTTTTGCCATGGCGTAGAGAACCCTTGAAGAACTGTTGGTGTAGGTTACCATGTCTGTTAGTATACTGTTGATGTAGAATACGGTAATCAGTATGGCCGCCCATACGCCAATATCAGAGTATGAAAGTGATATACCAGGTACCAGTGCACTGGCATATGCGCCCATATTATTTATTCCCCAGGCGACCGTGAAGGCGTACGAGGCAAAAACGAAAAAGACACCAAGTATCACTATGGTGAGCACTATACCTTTTGCAATTGTTTTCCTTGCATCTGTGGTCTCCTCTCCTAGAGGTGTTGAAGTTCCAAAACCTGAAAATGCGGTGTACATAAACAACACTCCCAGAAGTACTCCAGAAATTCCTCCGGATGCATGTGACGGACTGAAGACAGACACTGTGTTGATAGACGGCCTTGTGATTATGAGCCAGAGACCTATGAATACGACTACGGCAATCTCAAGACTTGCCATCACAGAGGCATATTTGAGAGATCCCTTAACACCCAGTACTGAAAGTATATACCCAAAGGCCACTGTTCCTGCCAGAAGCGGCAGCCAGAGATATGAGGGCAAATTGATTCCAAAAACGTTCGAGAGCAATGCGGGAACGAATACTGATATACTCAGCCCTATGAATGCAAGCGAGGTTACCTGATAAAACTGGTAAGACCATCCGGTATAAGCACTAATGTGCTTGCCGAATCCAAGTTTGACGTAATCATAATATCCTCCAGCTCCCGCAACATGTGTGGATATCCTATTGATTATGTACACATTTAAGCCCACTATGATCAATGCCACGATTGCCGTAAGGGGAAGAGAGCCCAGGGCAAAAGCTGCCGCACCTGTCATGGTGGCCACTGCTGCACCTGCAGGAGCTGATGCAGCAACACCCTGAAATACAACGTCCCTGATGGAAAGAGCATTTTTTCTCAGACCTGAGGTCTCCGTGTTGTTATTGCTTGACACTGTCATTCTCTGTGGGATTCATGCATATTATTAAGGTTTTTGCAACAGAAGCGACATAGGACCTAAACCCTCAAGGAATCTGGTATAGCAACTCCTGCACTACTGCTATCCGGACCTGAAGTTACAAGAATATTTCAGGTCAGTTCCTCCAGGAAGGCGCAGGTATGTTCTATGGCCCTGAAAAAATTATCTACGTCCACACTTTCATTCGGTGCGTGTGCCCCGGAGCGTTGATCTCCGACGCCTATGGCACTCACGGCCTCCTTAATCCCAAGATTCCTTGTAAAAAGTGCCATGGGTTGCGTCCCTGGGCTGTTGACCATCACAATGGGATCTTTTCCGTAAACCTTTCTGGCAGACTCAATCATGGCTCTGGCAAGACCAGAGTCCGGAGAGGTTCTCACAGGATATTCAAGACCCATGGGGACAATTTCTCCTTCGAATCCAGTATCCCTCAATGACCTCTCCAGGAGCCCGAAAATCTCATGGGGATTCTGATCTGGAACCAGCCTGAAATCAACCTTGACCATGGCTTTCCTTGGCGTGACCGTTTTGCTTCCCTCCTGGGTGTACCCGGATAATATGCCGTCTATGTTGAAGGTTGGATTTCCAAAGAGAGCCTCTACAATATCCTGCCTGTTTTCATATTTCAGATATTTAAGTCCGAATGATTCCATGTATTCCCTGACATCGAAGGGATACCTGGAGAGTATGGTCTTCTCCTTCTGAGAGAGTGGTTTGACTTTTTCATAAAAATCTGGGATTCTGACTTTCTTGCCGTCATATAGTTCTGCCAGTGCCAGCACAATATTCCATGCAGCGTTTGGAACTATGGCTGCATTGGATGAATGCATGTCTGAGGAGGCAATCGTTTCCCTCAGTTCTGCATAAACGAGCCCCTTTACGCCAAGGGAAATGACCGGCCTTCCGTCAATGCCTACAGTGCTGCCCTCCATTATTACATAATCACTCTTCAGAATTTCTCGATGCTTCTCCACGAACTTTTCCAGTGAGGGGCTCCCAATCTCTTCTTCCCCCTCATACAGGAACTTCAGGTTCACATTGAGTTTGTTCTCCCTGATAGCCTTGAGAATACCGAAAATCCTTGCCATAAGCGTGCCCTTGTTGTCGGATGATCCCCTGGCGTATATTCGATCTCCCCTCAATTCTGCTGAAAATGGGTCAACTGTCCACTCATCCACGGGATCCACAGGCTGCACATCATAGTGGTTGTAGACAAGAAGAGTTTTCTTCTTTCCCGCATCATAGTTTCCAAATACAACTGGATGTCCATCTGTTTCCATTATCTCAGAGCCTATTCCGTTGTCATCAAGCAGATCTGACAGGAATTCTGCTGTCTCCCTTATATGGCTATGTTGTGCCGATATGGATGGCATCCTGAGGAACTCTGAATATTTTTCAAGTTGGGATTTCATCTCGTCATTCATATCTCTCAATTTATCTCAACCCCCCTGTGGAAAACATGTTTCACTCTGCTGAGATCTTTGATGTCTTCAACTGGATTCCCATCAATGGACACAATATTGGCAGGGAATCCTTTCATTATTCTCCCCTGTTTAAGCCCTATTCTGCTGACGTTTCCTGTTGAAGTCCTGAGGGCCTCTTCATTTGTCAGGCCACATATCTCGGTCATCAGAATCATTTCCATCCAGTTCTTGCCAATATCTATTTCCTTACCTGTGATAAACCCAAGATCCGTGCCGCAGAGAATGTTGACTCCAAGTCTCATTGCTTCCGGGACAACCTTTGCAATCCCCTCCCTGACTTCCTTTATCTTCTCCATGCCCCATTCATTGATTCCAAGTTCCCTTCCATGCCTCACGATAAGTTCCTGTATTGCAAGAGTTGGTGTCATGGACACTCCCTTCCTGGCCATGAGCTTCAGAGTGTCACTTCCAACAAGAGTTCCATGCTCCAGTGTCCTTACTCCTCCCTCAACTGCATTTCTTGCGCCTCTGTCGCCGTGTGCGTGGGCAGCCACATAAGTTCCAGCCTTTTCAGCTTCCCTGACAATACTCCTTATCTCCTCGACAGTGAACTGCTCATGATCCGGCCTATCCCTCTGAGACAGTACTCCACCTGTGGAAAATATCTTGATGAAGTCAGATCCAGTTCTGAGGACGTTTCTAGTGGACTTTATGCACTCATCCACGCCGTCGCATATTTCAGCTAGCCCCATCTGTTCACTCAGATCAACCGGTGTAACGTGGGAGAATTCCCCATGGCCGAATGTCTGACTCAGAGGAGTTCCGGCTGCAGATATGTCCGGGCCAGTAATTATCCCCCTATTTACCGCATTCCTCAGATATATTGAATTGCCTTCGCCACAGTCTCGCACAGATGTGAAGCCGGATTTGAGAAGTTTTGCAAGCCATGGTACAGTTCGAAGAAGCCTGTCTCTTCCATCCACCGTGAAGTACTCCATTACAAGATTTCCTGATTCGGCACCGCTCAGGTGGATGTGGGCGTCTGTCATGCCGGGCATTATGAAAGAATCGCCCAGATCAACGAGCTTGTCTCCTCTCAGGCTTGTCCCAGTCTCCACTATTATACCGTTTTCAACAACAATTTCATTGTCCTGCAACAGTTTTTCCCCGTCGAAAATATATTTTCCCCTGACAACCTGTCTCATGCAAACTTGAATTTCTTATCATTATTGAACGTTTTTATGCATGGAACTCTTTCTGGGGACCCATTCATCTAATCTCCACTGGCTAATCAATGCAGGCTTACGCGACAAAAGCATCAATAATATTATTCATTTATTAATATATTCCAAACTTTCATTCGTGAATATTTAAGCAAGCCCTTAAAACGGTAATGCTTGTATATGAGCCTATGGAATTTTATAAGCGCCCCGAACGGGTAGCGATGCATATGCTCCGAATATGGAGGGAACCGTATGCAGTTGCAGGCAGACTCAGTATTCGGTGAGCTTTCACGGAAGTACGGCGAGGCAAGGGCAGAGGAGCTGCTGAAGTTCTGGAGGGACAACAGGCTGGATCCTCCCTCTTCAAGCTCGGATGTAGAGGACTTTTTCTTCCAGGAGGTATCGTCATGAGTTTCCGGGAATTAATGCAACACCCCCTGAGCTCACGGGTCGGAATTAATGCAACACCAACAGCGGAATTGGTCGAGCACGGTTCCGGCTCATTTTTTTTATCGCCCATTAATGCAACACCCCGTGAGAATAAATGCAACACCATTAATGCAACACCTGTGAGGTGGACGCCATGAGGCCCTTCACACCATCCGCGAGGCATGAGGCCATTATCGAGGGGCTCTCACAGGGTCAGTCAATCAGAAAAATAGCGGCCTCGCTTGACCTTAATCCATCTACCATTATGAGAGATATAGCCCAGATGGCGAAAAGGGGATATATTGTAAAGCAGCTTCGCTCTAATCAGGTTCTCTATTCAATTCTGCCAATGGGCATGGAATTAATGCAACACCCCCTGAGGGAAAACCTCACGGGGGGGTCCATTAATGCAACACCCCGTGAGAGTGACATGAAGATCCGCCTTCATCGCCTCCAGATCAAGTTCGACCTGGTGAGTCCCATAAAGGACCCATCGGTGATAAAGTTCCAGGACTTCCCAAGCAAGATCATACCGCTCGAGCACTGGTCCAAGAACATCATCCAGTTTGAGGACTTTACGGCAATCATCAGCACGAAATCGCTGATAATAACCGGGGTCCAGCGCTACCTGAAGGCCTCCGATAACATAGAGGCCCAGGAATCAGACATAATGTCCGAGATAATCCCATTCGCTGAACAGGTGGAATCGAAAATCAGGAGGATCCACAGTTCATTCAGGTTAAAACGTCTGGACAGAGGCGTTCTATCCGGCAAAATAATATCACGTGAATTCGCTTATGAGCATCATCCCATAGCGGAGAAGGCCAAAACAATGAGGATAGATGCACAGGACGGAAAGCCAAGGATAATAGTGGACCAGTCTAAGGGATTTCCCGAGCTGGAAACGGTCCACAGGGACACAGCATCCGAAGATATGGAAATGCTCACCAGGAACACTGAGGTCCTTGCAGCAGCAGACCTCACGCAGGCCCTTAAGGCGATCAGGGAGTCAGCCCCAATTATCCTGGAGCAGTCCAAGCTATTTGCCACCACCCAGGACCAGATCTCTCAGCTGGCCTCCTCTCTGCAGCAGGTCATCGGAATCCTTGGAGGGATGGTAAGATGAGCAGGAAATGCGAGATGTGCCACAACCTCCTGCATTTTCCGCCTCCCTGGGAACCTGTCCCAGTAACTTCAAAGGTCACAGTGGAGACCCCGGAAGGAACGAAATCATGGAGGATAGACGATATATGCGCTGCTGCAGTTGAGGAATTCATCCTTGAGTTTATGGATGACGTCAGGACAGGATTTAAGGACCAGGACGAGGCATATAGCCTTGACAGGAAAGTGTACCTTCAGAGGAAGCTGGAGGTAAAGCCATGAGCTCCCTTCTGATAATGAGCTGCTCAAAGACCAAGAAGCACCTGGACAATGTTCCGGCCATAGAACTGTACGATGGCCAGGCCTACAGGATAATAAGGAAAAATTCCGCTGAGAACCTTGAAATCCTGATAATATCCGCAAAGTATGGCCTTCTCAGGTCCACAGACATCATATCATATTATGACCAGGCAATGACAGTGTCCCGGGCCGCCGGTATGAGGAAAGAAGTCTCTGCAGGCATAATGAATATTGTCTCCGGGGAAAACTTCAGGAGGATATTCATCAGCCTGGGATTTCCATACAACCTTGCAGTTTCAGAAGAACTCATGGGTTTCCTCGATGAAAATTTCCACCTGCAGGTAGCCCATGGGCCCATAGGGAAGAGGCTGCATCAGCTGAAGGAATGGCTTGGATCCCTGAAACAGGAGGCCCTGAAATGAACGAAATCAAGTTCTCATATGCCTGGGATAAGCTACGTGACCCGGTGTTTACCACGATTAGAACGTGGAACAAGGAGAAAGAGGACTACTATCGCAGCCTGATATGGCAGAAATTTCAGGTATGGAAAGTAGGTGTGGCATACCCATTCAGGCCTGAATACGTAATCTGCCATGCCTATCTGCTTGACGTGAAAGCTATAAATCCCAATGTTTTGGACACAACGGTCATCGAAAAGGATGTGCTGCTCAATGGGTCTGTGCAGCAGGACTGGATCAAACGCATCTTGAAATATGAAAAGGCTTTATTGCTTGCTTTCTCAAAGGAGGATCCATCTCTGCCTCTCCAGGCTGAAACACAAAAATTCTTTGAGATCCTCTCAGAGTATCATCTGAAAGAACCAGGCCAGCGTACATTAGAAGATATGGAAGTGGTGAAATGAACAAGGAGATAAAAGAAAAGGTTGAGGCAAGAAGAGAGGAACTGAAAGCGGAATCTGAAAGGCTGAGGAAAGAGGCCAAGGAAAAGCATGTCTGTGCCAACTGTGGCAAGCCACTGCCACCGGGAAGGAGAACGTACTGCTCTGACGGGTGCAGCGAGATGTTTTTCAGGGTATTTGACTACAGCCCCAATTCACAGGTGCTGAAAGATTACGCCAGAGACCTGAAGCGTGAGTATGCAGCGGAGCATCCGAAACCCGAAAGGGAGCCTTGGTCACAGCCTGTGGCAAAGAAAATTTACCCGTGCGATTTCTGTGGAACCCGCATAGAGAAAGGTGAGAAATATGACAAATATATCAGGCTGCCGGGGTATGATGAATGGTTCGATGATGCCCCATACGAGGCTATGAGATACCACATAAACTGCCAGAAGTTCATAAGTGTGCTGTCAGATGCGAACCTCTGGAATGATGAGGATGGTTACAGCAATGACGAGGTGTTTGCGCTGCTGGCTGCCATAGCCATTGAGTCAGGCGACACCTACGAGAATGTAGTGAATAACATAAAGGCAGGAAAATTCCCCAATGCCAAGCTTCTTGAGACCATAGGTGATGGTTACGAATACTTTGAGCCGGTAATTCACTCATCATCGGATAATTCTGAATGCAGGCATGTCTATTCTGTCCATTATGAGTCATTCGACAGGCCAATGCTGAGGATACATGTCACATACGGCGATGTTGAGGATCCCGAAGCATACTTCTCTGACCACTACCGGAAAGTCAATGGCCCTGAGTTCAAAAGAATCCTGTCAGTCAGGGGGGTGAAAGTTTGCCTGCCGTAAGAGGGCCCCGCGAGATGAGTATGCACATTGAGATATTAGATGATGGCAGGATAGAGATTTACCTGTCGGACAAGTGGCTGAAAGAGGGCGCCAGAGAGGAACTAAAAGGGAAAACATTTCTGGATTTCTTTCCCACAGCCAATGAACCGGGCTCTTTCTGGAACCTCATGACCAATGGGGCTGACGCATCCACTTTCCCCATTGTGGTACTCACAGATGATGAGTACAATGAGCGGTTCTCTGATGATGAGGAGGAACCGGAATGAACAAGACAGGGATAAGCTGGACTGATCTGACATGGAACCCGGTAAGCGGGTGCTCAAAGGTGAGTCCGGGCTGCCAGAATTGCTATGCCGAGGCGTGGTCGCACAGGTGGGGCAGGCCATTCGATGTTACATTGCATCCTGAGAAGCTCAAAGAAGTTAAGAGAATCCCATCAGGGAGCAAGGTATTCGTCAATTCTATGTCGGATCTGTTCCATGAGAGGGTGCCTTATACGTTTATATGGGGTGTAATGAAAGCAATTGAGAGCCGCCCTGATGTCATTTTCCAGATTCTTACGAAGCGCCCAGAGAGGATTGCGGAATACTTCTACAGTATGAGTACCCATCCTAAATTTGGCAATGGTGGCGACCATGAGGTCTACGTGATCCCGCCCAATGTCTGGCTTGGCGTCAGTGTTGAAATGAGTTTGTATTACGCTGAGAGGGTTGCAGAGCTTCTTGAACTTGGGACTCAGGGAATACATGCGGGCAAATTCTTCGTTTCTTTTGAGCCTCTCCTTGGGGATATTGGTCCTATAAAATTCAGCAATGGCTTCGATAAGGTTGACTGGATCATCATCGGGGGAGAGTCAGGCCCTCATCACCGTCCCATGCAAATTGAATGGGCACGCAACATCGTCAGGCAGGCAAAGGATCAGGGCGTTGCCGTATGGATGAAGCAGCTTGGTGGCATAAGGCCCGGTGGCGAACTTGAGGACTTCCCAGAGGACCTGAGGATAAGGGAATTTCCGGCAATTGCCAGTAAGGAGAGTGAGGAGTAAATGGAGAACGAGAGAGAAATAGAGGAAAAAGTGAATTGCAAGTTATGTGGAGAGGAAATAGACAGTCCAGTTGTTGATACGCGTCTGATACCAATGCTCAATATGACATTGTTTCATTTTACCAGGCATCATGTAAAGGAGATACGTGAGTTCCTGAAGACAAAGACGCTGGCCGATATCCTCGGCACTGATGAAGGCAGCCTGTATCCCATCTATTTAGAGTTTTATCCGGATGGTGATCTGATCACGGCCTCCTTGGAGATTGAAGATCTACTGTACAAATTTGTGGTATCAAACATTTCCGTCCGTTCAACTCTGGAGGCATCAGAATGAACACTAAACGCCTGAAGAACTGGCTTCGTGCAGCCTTAGCATTGCAGCAGATATGCGAGATCGACGGATGCACAAGGAAAGCTGAATACAGCTTCACGAGGTGGCATGGCCTCCATATAGTGGTATGCAGGGAGCATCTTCCTCGTGCCTTCGAACTGGATGCAATGGACGAGGAGGAACAGAAATGAATGGATATCTTAAGTTTGATCTGATTGAGCGAAAGCCAAAAACAGCGGTCTATCTCGTAAGATCATCTTTCAATGGCGAAGCACTGGGAAGGATATCATGGCATGGGGCCTGGAGGCGTTACGGCTTCTATCCCATTGATGATACTGTCTTTGATTCAGCGTGCCTTGGAGAAGTTAAGGAATTCATAGATGGGCTGATGAAGGAGCGGGAGGAACAGAAATGACCCCAAAGGGATCAGCTGCAGAAGGTATCCTGCTAAAGATGCTTCTCCAGAATGGAATAGAGGCAGAGCATGGATCCCCGTCAAGTCCAGGTGACATAGTGGTTCCACCGAATGTGATCATTGAGATAAAGGATACAAAGTCAGGGTCGTTCAGCTTCAAGCAAGCACATAAAGCCGGCCAACTAATGTCAAGGAGTGAAAGGCAGTGGAATGCCCTGAATGAAAAGAAGGAGAGGTTTCCATGGCTTGAGATCTTCTATGTTGTCAGGTTCCACAGGAAGGAGTGGAGATATTTCCATTTTCCCGACGAACCAAGTCCACTCAGGCTCAAGGAAGGCGGAGAAATAGGTGCACTTCTTCATCTGATTCTGGAAAGACAATCCCATCTTATGGATATCATGAGACCAGAACTGCCACAGGCAGAGGTAATCGAAAGCAATGGCAGGGCAACTATGAACCCCCCAGAAAATGGAAGGGCTAAAACGAATTCTAAACGAACGCAGAATAAATTACAGAAGGTGAAGAATTGATAAAAAAAGCAATAAGACGGCTATGGGAACCAAACCCTGAATTTGGAGTGTATTGTGGCTTCTTTGGGATAGTTTACACGGCTGCTGCCGGGCTCACATCCTATTTTGACCCCACAAATGGTGGCATCCCATGGCTGTGCTTAGCGGCACTCATCACCCTGGGGCTGGCGGTACATCATATGGAACTGCTCAAAGGGGAGGCGAAACAATGAGACTGGAGGAAATAATACCGACTGAACCAAAGAAAAAGAGAGAATATGATCACGCAGTCCAATGCCTGGAAGAGGCGAAGAAATCGGGCCGCAGGTTTATCCATATCAGCATGGTAGCCGGCTTGGTGCAAAGAGGGTATATTGCAGTGCACAGGGGGCATATCGACGCCCCCTCTGAATACGTGTACATCTGGTATAATGGAGTGGAAATATACATAAGGGCCGACGAGGACCCGGTCCTCTTTGCTTTTCCACTTGAGGCGGTCTCGGAGTTTGGCGACTGTGACGGAAGCAATCCCAGCATCACATGGAGGCGTGCATGACATGAAAGACGACATAACAATAAAATTCACAAAGGACGAGCTCCCATATCTTCTGGAAGGTGCATATCTCAGCTACAGGGAATATAAGGACTCACAGGATAGGTGGCCATATCCGCCGCCTGAGGTAGCCCAGGGGTGCAGCGATCAGGCGTACAAACTGTACATGAAGATAAGGAAGGTCTATGATGGTGAGAGAAAGAATGAAGGGGTGAAACCATGACGGAAGAACACTCAGATATCAGAATTAAGATAGTTGCAGCTCTTACTATTATTCTATTGACAATTGGAGTGATTGTTGACATTATCCTATTGAAACTGGAACCTGAATGCACTGGAATTCTAATCTTATTGTTGAGTCTTTTTTTAATGTATGACGTAGTTTATGCTTTAATAACACATTATGAAGAAATACTCTGGAATAAAGATGGGAAGGTGAGGTGAAATCGAGATCGGAAATCCTCCTAAATCTGTCCTGACGGTAACAGTGCAGATTTTCCTTGATGAGATTGATTTCCAGTTAATCGAGATATTCAGGAGAATGCCATCCAAGGGTCTGAAGGCTCACCAGATAAGAAGCATACTTGAGTATGAGGGAATTCCTCTCGGATATGGGCAGGTCAGATACAGGCTGCAGCATCTCTCCTTTATCGGCGTTGTCAGGAGAGAGAAAGGCAGCCATTTTGACCGTTATTATTTTCATGAGAATGAGTGATGATACAGATGCAGATCATCCTACGCAGATGATCTGCACATTATGATTGTTCATAATTTTCCGCATATTTACATACCAAGGAAAACCGGATCTGACGATGCCTTTCCGTCAGATGCGAAAGCGATGCAGTTCCGCTTTTCCGGAGGAAAAACAGAATGAAATACAGAAGCGTAGGAGCAATAGTGCTGTTCCTCATCCTGGCTATCTTCATGGTGGCTTCCATGGGATACGTATTTTCTGCCCAGGATCAGAGTGCAGCTAACACGGGAGGCCTGAATACAGCTTCGGGCTATAGCGTGGCGAATGAGATAAGTGCGGCATGGATACTTCAGAACCACACGTACTATGCCATGACAATAGTGGCGGACAAGGCCACCGGACAGGTAACCCTCACGGCACCCCTCGGAGTCAAAGGGTCAGTCATATACATACAGACAGACAATTCTTCGCAGTCTGCATGGAAATTACTGAACCAGAATGACCTGTACACGTACATGCAGATAGGATCCTCGAACCTTAAGGGGACCATAACTGCGGCATACATGTACTTCGGGTCCCCGGTCAATGACACGGGAACCACAGCGGTGGCGGATAAGGGAATCACCGGATACACAGTGAATACCACAATGTACTCGTCATCTGTGAACCAGCTCGGCAAGGCGGTGCAGATCCCGGCAGATGACATGCTGTTCTCGCTCCCCTCATCGACACCGCAGTATATGATACAGGTGAACGGCACAGTCGCAAACACCAGCCTTGCGGAATCCTTCACGGTGACACAGTACTGGCAGTACACAGCACACTACCCCCTTGTGACTGAGATCTTCCTCATAGCATTCGTGTTTGATGGCATACTTGGATACCTGTTCTACAGGGCGCTCCCTGAGCACTACGGGCCGGAAGAGGACCGTGTCGTCAGGTGGCAGTCAAAGAAGGAGGCAAGGACCACATACGAAGGCATAGCGCTCCTGGGAATCACACTGATATTCCTTGGATACGCCGGAGAATTCACCCCCATATTCGGATGGGCCTCAGCCATAGCATTCCTGTCAGGATTTGCCCTCTTCACAAACCTGCTGACAGCTGACACGCACTCACACACATACGGCAGGGCAATACTGGTAGGTTTCCTCGGGGGAGCAGCCCTTGTGGTGGTCCAGCTCTTCGTGGCATTCGGTTCGGCAGAGTATGACGCCCTGATATCGGGATACTTTGTAGCGGCACTCCAGGCATTCGTCTACATAGGAATAATGCTGGTTGTCTCCTACTTCGGCATCCTGAACACAAAGCGTGTGCACCTGAGGGAGAGGGGATCAGCGGAGTAAGATAGGCCATGGCAGAAGACACAGTCAGCGATGCAGAGGATGTTGAACAGACCGCATCGGCGGGCACCGACGAGGTACTCCTCCTGGTGTTCCTCGCCCTTGGCCTGGTCTTCATCCTTGCATTCGTCTTTGACTACAAACAGCTGGCCAATCTCGGTGTGGGTGAGATATCCTCCTTCCTGACGCCTGTGCAGGACCTCTTCAACAGCATCGGCAACCTGATAACAGGGCTCTTCAACGGCCTTGCAAAGGATGTATCATCAGGCATCTACGTCATCATGATAACGATGCACATCGATCCGTCCAGGGGGACAGCACTCATCCGCATAGCAGCCGTAAGGCTGCACATAATCCCGGCGGTGGTCTGAACGGTACTCGCAGATGCACCGCCAAAAACTTCAGCCGCCTCCGATGTGGAGGCTGGCGCCATTTCTTATCTCACAGTCATGCTGCTGGTAGGGATACTGGCATTCGTCTTTGACGGGCACCAGGTTGCCGCAGTGTTCGGCAATCTGTACCAGTCATTTCTTTCGGTCCCGCTTGGATTTCTCCACGGGATCTATAACTTATTGCTCTCGCTTGTGCAGTCCGTCTGGAACTACATAGCAGGCGGAGCAGCCAATATTGGAAATACAATCTACAGGAACACGGTGGGGAGGCTCTGATGCGTATCACGCTCTTCCTTGTGGCCCTCCTCATGCTTGTGTACCTCATGGCCTCATTCTTTGGGTCAGGATACATCGGCATCGTATATGCGACTGCCCTGGGAGCATCAGCCACGGGGAGGATATCATTCCAGGGTGCATATGACATGGGTGTGGCTGTATATGCAGCCATCATGATTGCAGCCTTCGGGCTTTCATTCAGGAGCGGGAAATGAACAGAAGGGACGAGGAGGAACAGAAGGAGGAGGCAGACCGGAGGAAATTCCTCATGGGATTTCAGGCCTTCGCCAGGTACATAACAGGAAGGTCGAGATAATGACAAAAATTAATATGCACACTGAGAGTAGACGGAGCATAATCGCTCCGCCGGGAGAGGAGGTGAAATGAATGGATGGGTATGATGAGGAAATACAGAGGGACATGCAAAATATAAAAGATGCCTCATTAAGAAGGCGTCTGGCATGGGTCATTGCAACGAGTTCACTCATGGCGATCTTGGAATATGCAATGATTATGATAGTTTATCCAGTGCAGGGAGACTTCTACCTGTTCTTGGTAGGCATAGGTTCAACAATTTTCGGCATAGTTCTTCTATCAGGAATTCCAGAGAAAATTGATAAAATAAGGTGGGAGGAGAATCAATGAATCGTCGTTTTATTACTGTACTAATTGCACTCCTCTTTTTTAGTTCTGTTTTTGGGATGATCTCATATATTCCATCCCATACAGCCCCCGATAGTACTGGGCATGTTGTATCTGATCTTTCACCGTTGGGAGTGACAGGAGGAACTTCAATTAGTGTAGCATACTGGACGAATGGTGCAGTATCTAACTCTGGAACAACCACAGTCAATCTACCAGTGAATGAGAATAGCAGTGCAAATGGATATTCTTATTCAGCAGGTGCTGTGGGACAAAGTACTCCTTGGTCATTTTCAAGTGGAACTGCAACTCTCGACATAACAACATCTTCCTTCTATTTCTATTCGGGTTCAACCATAACCTTTAATGTTGTATTTCCAGCAATGGTAGATTCTTCTGGAAACTATGTGGCCGGTACACTCGGTGCCACCCTTGGAACTTCGACTGGAACTGTCGTAGGCACATTTTCTCACGATTACGACTACGCTGGAACATCAGATGCGTATGTTGAAGCGTCTATGTCATTTGGAATTACCTTCTATTTTGCTGGCTCTCTTACTCTTGATATGACTCTTACATCACCTTCTATTGATACAGCAAATAGTCTTCAAGAAGGGTCAACCCACACGTTGTCATCTGCTTCAACACAGATGGTTTCCTCTGAACCATCTGAAGGAGCGACCCCATTCGCTGTTGGATGGACATACGGTTCCGCAACTTCTTCTTTCATAATACCTCAATATGAGTCATCATATGATCTCGTAACTGAGAATTCAGCAAATTCTCCATTGACGGTGGCATATAATTCAAACTCCCAAACTGTTCCTTACACATTCACAGGCTCTCTTACACAAAATTCTATTACGTTTACTCCCCAGTCAGATCCGCCATCAGGTGCGACAGGAGAAGCAGCACCTTCATGGTCAGTTCAGTATTATCTTGGTTCACAGTATCAGGTCTCGTCAGCGTCTGTAACCCAGACCGCCAGTCCATCTTATAATTACACTCAAGTAAGTGGGACAACCAATCAGGCTAACGCATCCTTCTCTTTCAGCGGAACTACTCCATCAACAGCGGTATTCATCCCTTATGAATCAAGCCAGAACTCCCTTAAAACAGACAGCACCAGCATCACATTCACGCCGACCTTCACCGTCAGCAATCCCTACTACACGTATGCACAGAATCAGTTGGTTCCCTCTTTGTCAGGTGCATCATCGGGTTCATTCACACCGTCGTCAGGAACAGCATCCCCTTCATTCACTGGGGATTCGGCAACATACACATCCTCTGCCTCACCGAGCTGGACTGTCTCCCTTAACCTCTATGGGAATGTTGCCCCATCCGTTACAGCACCCACACTGGCATTCCAGGGCTCCGGATCAGAGGTATCCGCAACATTCACCATATCACAGCCCGATTTCTCCGGAGAGCTCCAGGATGCCGTGATCAACTGGGGAGGCAGAGCCACATCATCCTATGACAACCTGGTTCCGGGCACATACACCTTTTACTACAACTATACCGGCACATACCAGGGGTCATTCTCCCAGACATATTCCCCCTATGTTGTTGTGACAAACGTCCCCAGTCCGGATACAAATGATCTGTCCGGGCTCATCACAACAGGCCCATCCGCTTCATACACATTCGGTTTCTCCCTCCAGGCTACACCTTATGCCTCCGTCCTCCAGAGGGGCCAGTACATATGGCTGAACGTGACAGGCTCCAATGTTGTGCCCACAGCGGCATCCATCGTGGTCAATGGCCAGCCTTCCCAGCCTGTGCCCCTGTATTCGCAGACCGGATCAACATACAGTTACCGCTTCACCTCCCCGCTGTTCGGAATCCAGGTGATCACTGCGATCTGGACAATCGATCCATCAGGCCTAACCGACACCGCCACATACGAGTATGCCACAGCCCTCGTCCCCCCATATCTCGGAACCTATGTTTCAGCCCTTTACAGCAACACGGCAACCCATTCATATCAAATAACGTTATCCGGCGTCCCTTCTGGAACAGGGTTTTATCAACAATTGCTTACAATAAATGACCCTTCAAGTTACGGAATCAACACGGCAGGCTCAAACGTGCAATTCACCGCACAAAATGGTTCATTACTATACGCATGGGAACAGTCCATAAATAGCAGTGCTTTACAGGTCTGGGTCAAGAACTACTATGGCAATTCTGTAATTGATATGCAGGTTCTGCCTTCATTTGAAAACTTACTTTCCGCATCTGGGTATCTCGGTAATTCAAATCCATCAACAGATAATGGAAGATATGTTTTCTATGGATATGGAAATTTCAATAACACTTTATATCAACAAGGCTGGACTTATGATAATATACAAGGTCAGTACGGATTAAACATAAGTCGAACAAATGTAGTATTTAACGGAACAATACCAGATAATATATTAGTTGTATATGGATGGTATTTAAGCAATGCTGCAGCAGAATATTATGGCATATACAGCGATCCAAATGTTGCTTATTATGTACAAGCGTATGGTACAAGTGATTCATACACTATTCCAAGTGGATATGGACAAGCAATAATTGAGATTGGTGGTTATCCAGTGCAATCATCCTATGGAAGCCTTACCTCTGGTGCGTTTAATGGATACAATTCTACTTTTGGTTTTACAGGTATGAACGCTTATGAGTGGGGGTATTTTGACTATTCTAATGGTTATAAAATGTATGCTTCGAGTACAGGATTTAATTACAATGATAACGCAGTACCACTTATAACAAATACAACTCCATTACAACATAATTCTACAATGGATAGGTTTGTCATTGGAAGTAATTTTGATTCTGAATCTGGAAGAGTTGCAGACTTAAAATATGTTATTCTTATTGAAACACCTCCATCAATGCCCACCTTCACCATCGGCACAGGAAGCATATTTCAGGCGAATGCCACACAGACCTCCAAGATCTTCTACAACGGAGTGAGCAATTACGCCTCCAATCCACTCCTCCAGGTCTACACATACGATATCTATGATTCCTTCTCCTCCAATTATATCACCATCCTGGCAAATCCGAACTGGACCTTCGTATCAGATTCCGGCTATGCGCTCCCCTATGATGCGGCCAGCAGCGAGCTCACATTCTTCAACGTATCGGGTGCAGGCCAGCTTCAGGCTCAATTTCTGCAGCCTTCACAGGAGATAGGGCAGCCCTCCTTTGTTTCCCTCTCCGGATCACTGGACGGAAATTCCGTTTCCCTGTACTCTGGCTTTTCCTTCCAGGTATCATACACGCCCTTTGATTCCACCGCAGTGGAATATGCCAACTCCTCATCTCCGGAGTTCCAGCTGCCATTCGGGTCCACTGCTTCCATCAGCATCCTGGACCAGTGGGGCCAGATCGTGGGATCCTATTCAGGCCTCGTAATTGACCAGTCAACCATAGCCCTCACCATACCCATGAGCGTTTCCCTGGTGTATCCGCAATTTGAGAACATGTATCCGTCAGGCGTGAACATCACGGCGGATGGCCATACCGTATTCATCGGCGCATACCTTTCCTTCTATATCGCCAATGACACATCATTCATCTGGACAGTCAGCACCTATGATTCATCAGTGGGCCATGACGTTAACCTGTCAGGGACCAACACTACAAACGGCCCGTCATATACCCTGATAATAAGGGGCCCTCAGGCCATAGCATCTGAAATCATATATGTGGATTCATACGCAGGATCACAGACAGGCCCTCTGCAGTCAGCACCCCCTGACAATGTGTCCCTGGCGGTGAACGGCGTCCCGGAGACCATAGGGGATACTTTCTACGGTTACGTGGGAGAGCGGCTGGATGTGCAGGTCTATGATGTCACCGGCCAGCTCCTGTACTCAGGCACCGCATACATGAACAGCACAGGCAACTCCTTCACGGCAAAGATCTCTGATCCCTCCTATACGCTGTCGCTGAAAAATGATGAGCAGGCGAAACCAGGTACGGCAGCTGCCACTGAGATCATCAATGTCACCTCTCTGTCAACAGGCCAGAGCTACATCTTCCCCAACACCATTGGAACAGAGGCATCCCTCTATCTTGCTGCTGGTAACTACACTGTATATGCACATGATAATCTCACGGCGAAACTCAACATCACCCTCTCCTCTGATCAGTCATACGTGATGTTCGGGCAGGAGCTCCTCACATCCCAGCAGTTCGACAACCTGACATCGCAGATCTACAATGACACGTCCCATTTCGTCATCATCCCCTATTCCGTGTCGGTCAATATTCCCGTCAATGCCACAGAGAATTTCCTCTTCTCCCTTGAGACTGCATCCGGGGCCCAGTTCACGTCATCCCAGATCTCCTCATTGATATCCAATACAACGGTCAGGATCGGGAATTCTTCCGTTCCCGTCACGCTCATAAATGACTATCCCTACCTGGAGGCCTCATTCCGATCCCCATCCCTTTCAGGATCCTATACGCTCTTCATCCAGGGATATCTCTTCTCGGGATCCTCCGTAATCTCAGGAGAATACTCACTGCAGTTCTCAGCCGAAACATCACCGGTGACATCCAGCGGAATGCATCTCTATATCGACGGATCAGGGGCCCAGTATGAAATGCAGTCCTACACATATGACTTCATACTCACCTACGACAATGGATCCTCACTGTCCAGGAATGCAACCCTTTCAGCTCTCTCCAATATGACAGCATATGTTTCAGGCCCCCATGGAATTGTGCAGCATCTCTCCCCGTACTATGAGGACCCCGGGGTGCTCGCTGCAGCTTTTGACGTGAACCAGACAGGCAACAACTTCTCCATATTCGCCTCCACGCATCTCGATGATCCCACCCTGATTGATGCCTCCTATTCCCTGCCGTTCTCGGTGCTCATCCCGGCCAATTCCATCATCACGGTTCCGGAGGACACCCCGTCCCAGGTGTTGGCCAATACGACGACATCCTATGTCCTTGCCATGGAGTACCCCAACGGAACCAGGATAACAGGAACAGCCCTGTCAACAGTGGCAGCATCCCTGTCCGCATCCCTCAGGAATTCCGCATCCTACTCCGTGTCGATCCAGTCCTCCGCCTCATATGTGTATGTGAACTTCACCATTCCCCTGGCAGGATCCTACACACTCACCCTGACGGGATCTCCTGCCATTTCCGGCATTGTCTATCAGCTCGTCTATTCCTCTCAGATAACAGTATCACCACCACAGTCAGTCAGCCATGGGATCTCAGTGCAGATCACGGTGCCCGGGACAATCCAGGTGAGAAATGTGACAGATGCCACCATATCTTTCCTGGTATCCTCCGGATCCTCTGTTTTCGTTCCTGATCAGGGCCAGACAATATCCATAATGGCCAACACCTCCGTTTACATCATGGACGGATCCTCACAGTATTCCAGGGTGAGCTCAGTGTATCAGTCACCGGGGACCCTGTATGTCATCCTGAACATCTCCTCCCCCGGGTCCTATTACATCCTTGTGGATGTCCACAATACAACAGTCTCATCAGCGAATGTCTCTGCTGTCGCCAGGTCACAGGCCTTCGTGGCATCCACAAGCAATCCCGCAAACCCCACCACAGGATGGGACCAGTTCCGCAACATTGTGACAGGCCTTTATGCCCAGATACTCTACCTTGTCCTTGCAATAGGCACCGCCATTTTCTACGTATACCGTGCACTGAGGCGCAAGCAGCTCAAGCTCGACGATGAGGAGAACACATCAGGCCTGTTCATGGAGGCAATGACCATGTTCGCCATTCCGATCTTCAATTTATTCAAGAAGCCGGTGCCTCCGGAGCTGCAGCAGATATATGATGCAATTCCGGCAAGGAGGAGGAACAAAATATACGCCATGATAACAAGCAGGCGGAGGGCCCTGATGCCAAAACCCCTCATGATAGGAAGGAAGAAAAATGAAAAGAAGCAGTAGCATAGGAATAGCCATCGTACTGATTGCCATGATGCCGTTTCTCGCAGCCGGCATATCAACCGCATCCCCGGGGGGACTGCCGGCAGGAATGAGTGCCCAGATAATGGGGTATTATGCACCCTATGATCTGTATGTGACGGCCCCCTCAGGCCAGAGCTCCCCCATGATTGCACCGTTCCAGCTGAACCTGACCAGCGTTGGCACCACCTCTGTCACCGTCAATGCCTCCGGTGCCGTGATATATGCCGGGACATTCACCAATCATACAGTCATCTATGATAACACCACATATGCAGGCAATGTGAATCTCACAGTGACAATGGTATCGTCCCAGGGTACGGCCGTGATAACATGGAAGCTGGACTTCATGTCCCCTGTCACATACATTTCCTACGTTAAGGCCAAGGTGCCGGTCTCCGTGGGTGTGCCCTATTATATGCTGGGCACATTCGGGGTGCTGGGTGTTTTCCTGACCATCATATTCATGCGGATCTGGACCCCGGGAATGAGGTACCGTGTAAAGAGCAAGTGGATCTCTGCAGGAGGTGTCCGCCATGTCTGACGGCTATGCGGAAGGCCCTGAACAGGACAGTCCGATACCGGGAAAGAGGCAGCCGTTCCGGAAGCTCTTCCGGAGGGGCGGAAAAACATACGTGGAGCCTGATGCGAGCCTCATCCAGACCACCGTTGTGGAGAAGGGGGGATGGATGCGTGATTTCAGGAAATTCATCGAACGAAACCAGATACATTACATCGTATTCTTCACCCTGGTCCTCATCCTGACCTATGTGGCAGCCAGCCGGTATTATCCCGGATATACAGAGGTCATAACGGGCATAGTGGCCACGTCCATAATAGTGAGTGCAGCTGCATCATATTCCCAGGCAGTAGCTGATGACCGCCATCACCGGGAATGGATCCATGGTGCACAGTTTGAGTTCGACGAAATCGACCTGGGCCAGGAGATGGACAATCTGAACCTGAGCAGGAAGGTGCTCCAGGTCCGCATGACCAGGGTTTTCCTCTACGAGATCAGAGATTACATGAGGACAGAGGAAAGCGCCCTGAGGATCCAGCTGGAGAATGACCATGTGTTCGATGGCCTCACCAAGATCCATGAGGTAACAAGCGTTGACGACACCGGGAGGATCTTCATAGGCGACAGGGACGGCATCCCCTCGGGAGTTGTGCTGCAGATGGGCATGCCGTCCGCAGACTACGTGGCGGAAAGAATAAAGAAGGCCCGGAAGGACATCGAGAAGAACGGCAACTCATATGATGACATTCAGGGATTCATACGCCTACACACAGCATGGGGAAAGGTATGGGACAAGATGATGAAATACCAGAAGGAGAAGCACCTTCACATCATAGATGTGGACGGATCCCCGGAATGGGCAAAAAAGTATTTCCTTGCCCTTGAGAAGGCATCCCTCCCATACTGGAGTGACCGCCCGGAGAAGGGGGAGGTTGGCATGTCCTTCTTCCACTCTATGCCGCCTGAGGCCCGGCTCCCCATCATGCTGCGCCTGAAGCGTGACTATGATGAGATCAAGCATGAGAAGGTGCAGATGGCCATACAGAGGCAGTCCGACCTCCTTGACAACCGTGTTTTCGCCATTCTGGAGGTCCTGAAGATGCTGGGCATAATGGACGAGGAGATCGAGAAGATCCTGGCACAGAAGAAGATCTCCCTCACGTCTGTGGAGGACAGGGAGATCATGCTGAAAATAGAGGAGGCGAAGAAAGCTGCCGGAGAACAGTGACCACAAAGAAGAAGCAGTCAGTGCCGATGCAATCCATGAATTCCGGAGGCAGCTCGAGGATTACTTCCTTGATCTGGGATTCTCCAGGGAGCAGATCACAATCCTCTTCACGCAGCAGTCCTTCGAGGCCACATGGTTCCTGAACCGCCTGCAGCTCTACGACACCAGGAAGAACTATACAGTCAGGGAGATCAGCCAGATGATGGCCCGGGATCCAAAATACCGGAACCTCAGTCCTGATACCATAATGGAGGTGGCTGATGCCCTGATTGCACCACTGAAACAGGGTTTCATCCGCCTCATCGCACAGGACTTGGCGCCTGCCGCCAAATCATCACTGAAGGCCTCTGACAGGCTGCACTTCTCCACCAATCCAAGGAGGCGCATGTTTTGGCCGAAGTAGAGCTGCCATTTCCGGATCTGGACAAGCAGATCAAATACACACTCTACATGAACATCATGAATGACATGCGCATTCCCTCCAGGGACCCGGACCACATGGAAAGGACCCTGAGGGACATCATACTTTTCGATGCACGTATCAGGGCCGAGCGTGGATCACCCCAGGACATGGACCGGTATATAGAGAGGATGGAGAAGCTGTCAGACCGATTGAATGATCTTGATCCGGATTCCAGCGATTATTCGCAGAAGGTATTCGCGGTGATGCATGACATGATAATAGAGATAAATTTCCTTGTGGAGGCCCTGAACACATTCGGAACACCGGCCAAGAAGAGGCAGATGCCTGTGGAGGGGATACCGTATGAGAAGATCTGATTATTATGTGCTTCCAAGGTTCATGGATCTCCAGAGGGACGGAGAGCAGGGCCATAACGCCCTTCTGATGGGGATGCCCGGAGCGGGAAAGACCACACTCCTCCAGTATCTGGCAATCCTGGCGGCAAAGGGAAAAGACATTTTCGGCGACAGCAGGGAGAAGCAGGCGGGAATCTGGAGAGCAAGAAGGCATGACAAGTACCTGGAGTTCTTCTCCCTTGGAATAGGCCGCCTGATGTTGCCCGCAGGCTCAAACTACGATATTCTCAAGGTGAGGGGCACAGATAGGCAGATCATCACCCTGGATGACCTCGAATCCGAGGGCATAGATTACGACACATATGCATCCGCTGCAGAGATAGTAGAGAAGCTGGAACCCGGAAAGATACTGGCCATACTGTACCCGGGGAACACATTAGAGGAGACGGCATTCTATGCCGAACTCTTCAGGGCTCTTGTCAACAGGAAGACAGACGAATGGGTTCATCTCAGCATCGATGAGGCTGGAGATCTTCTCCCTCCCTACACCGGGGATTCCTGGAAGATACAGAAGGACTTTGTGGATGCCACAGCAGATTTTCGTAAGCGTCTCATTAACAGCGAATTCGGCTGCCACTGGCATACGGATCTGGATCCACGACTGTGGGGAAAATTGCCATACCACATATACAAGATGGGCGCAAAACGGATGAAGGGCGAGACCCCAAGGCTGAAGCAGGAGACGATCAACAATACAGGCGTTGGCGAGGGCTGGATAACGTACGGGGCATTCTTTGACAAGTTCTTATATCCGCCAATGCAAGCCAGTGCGGCACTTGGTTATTCATTGCAGACCATATCGAGGTCCATGCAGGTGGAGGTGGAGGATTCATGGGGACAGAAAAAGAAGAAAAAGTAGGCCCAGTGTATGCCCTCTATGCCAGGGTCTCCCACGATGACCGGATCCAGGATCCCGAAGTGCAGCTGATGCCAATGAGGGAGTATCTCCGGGCCCGGGGTTACAGATGGATGGAGTATGTGGATAAGCAGACAGGCCGAACCATCGACAGGCCAGGATACCGGCAGGCAATGGACGATATCGAGAAATGGGATACATTTGCTGTTCTTTTTGCTGACAGGCTGACACGTGAAGGCCCGGAAAGAGGAAAGAAGGAAGTCAGGAGGATGCTTGAGAATGGAAAGGGTTTCCTCATCCTGAGTGCGGCCATAGAGATTCGTGGAAGAATGACCGCAACAACGGAGCTCATCCTGGACGTTCTATTCGCCCTGGCAGCATTCGAATCCAACATCATCTCAGAAAGGACCAGGGCCGGAATGGAACGCAAGAGGAGGGAAATAGAGGAGAAGGGACACACCACGTCCAAGAGGTCAGGCCAGATCATATCATCCCTTGGAAGACAGTCATCCGTATCCGTCTCGATTGACCAGATCCTCAAACTCAGGGATGAAGGCATGTCACTGGCAGAGATTGCAGCTGAGCTGGGAAGTAAGAAATCGACAATCCACAGCATCCTGAAGCGGCATTTCGGTTCTCAATAGATCAATTAGGGTTTCTATTTTTTTAAAAAAACACGGGAAACCGTCCGAAGCCGCCCGCATCTCGGACGAACCGCCCTGTCGGATGATACACAGAACCTTTGTACTGCGCTTTCCACAATCAATCGGCATCATCACGGATTTCCCCCGGGAGATGACCCCCTCCCTGCCGGAGCTTTCCTTTTTTAGAAATTTATGAAATTAATTATGTTATGGGGTGGGGGGGAGTAGTTTTCAGCATTCCTGAACGCTGGTGGGAAGGCTAAAATACAGCTTCATCATGGCAAATCATGACCGAGTGGAGAACAGTAAGGAGGAACGGCAGGAAGGTCAGGATCCCCGTCACCACAGCAGGCAACGGGCACCTGAATATACAGAAGTCCATAAAGCACCCTGGAAGGGTCCGGGAGTACGTGAGGAGGGAATACGGCGATGAGGCCTTCACGGAGCGCGGCACCATAAAGCCAGAATACCTGGAGAAGGCAAAGGAGAGGGCAGAGGCCCAGCACAACAGGTCTCTCGTGGATGCAATAGATCTGGCCATGCGGCTGAACGCATTGAGACAGCATAATGTCCAAAGTCAGTAATAGCCAAGAACATTATGATGCCATCCGGGAGAGATCCACGGGGCTTTTCTTTTCGGCTGTCGGTTATTTCTAAATGATACCGACACAGCGTCGGGAATATTGGACAATTATTCACCACCACTGGAACTTTATTTCATCAATCTTTATATAGCCCCGTATTCCAAACATCATCCCGGCCCTGCCGTTCCCGGCATTTGGGCTCATTTTCTCATTTTGCAGCGAGATAGGAAAGCTAAAGCTGTATCACGGCGTCTTATTCAGATGAAACTGAACAGGTTGGATCTGGACTTTAATGCCGGCCTCACAGCAGGGATAGTTGCCTGCCATGAGATACTGGAAGGCAGCACAACAGTTGAAGAGGCCCAGGAAAAAGTCACTGAGCTCATGTCACACATAAGGGAGAGGATACTCCAGATGGTTGAGGACATCCTTTCCTGATCACTTCAGGATGTGGTCACTGTACCATCGCTCAATTTCTTTCTTTGTGGCCATTCTGATAAATTCCTGAACAGAAAGGTAAGACTGGTCTTTCTGCAGTATGTCTTCGATCTCCTTCAGCAGTCCTACAGGAAGGCGAACTCCCACATTCTTAGTCACTATTTTAGGCACAATATCCCTGGACAACTAACACTCAATACTCAATAAATAGTATGAAGCATGAAATTTATATACTCTGTTGTTTATTGCTAACTATGGCTAACAGAACAGCAACAATGATTAGGGTAAAGGAACCCACCAGGGAAGCCCTGGAAACCATGAAGATAGTTCCTGAAGAGCCCTACGACAAGGTGGTTCAGAGGCTCCTTGCATTTTTTAAGGAGCACCAGAAAGAGGAGGTCCATTGAAATGACCTGCAAATTCTGTGACCGCCCGGGTCACACGGCCACAGTCAGGCTCCCCGGCTTTGACGGTCAGAAGGTGGAGGCCACAATCGAGATCTGCGATCAGGACGCAGAGCTGCTGAGGAAGGTGAAGCAATGAGCCCACTCGAGATCGAGAAGAGAGAGCACGACAGGCAGCTGGTCCTGGAATACCAGAGGATGGCCAATGAATGTGCCAGGGCCCGCGTAACCTTCCCAGACAATGTCTACCTCCAGAACGCGATGAATTTTGCCATACGGAAGGCTGCCTCGAGCCTGAAGAAATTCGTGAAGAAATACGGCATGCAGCCTATCGTGGAAGTACTGCTTGAAAATGAAGTGGAGGGATTCTGATGTCCCATCTTTTCATCGTGAAAAAGAGCGATGGCTACCACATAGAGTCTCTCTTTTCAGAGACCCCTGACGGCGATAGCTATGCAGTCAGATACACGTGCACACATAGGCAACCAACGAAGGATGACGGCATCTATGATTTCTACGATTGCCTTCAGAGAGGGTTTGGAAAGGATGTGGAGGTTTCACAGGTGAGCTTTAATCCTAAGCTGTTTCAGGTGGTAGAGGAGCGAAAGGAGGGGCTCTGATGGGGGTAACACTTCGTGTGTGTCCGCGGTGCGGTTCCGAGGATGTCGAGATCGACCGGGATGATTACTGGGTCTTGATCGTCGTGTGCCCTATCTGTGGATGGTCAGGCCACGCTGACGAGCTGAAAGAAGTGAAGGTGAGCGTCTGATGTCGGAAGTACATTGCAGGAACTGCGGCCATCTTCTCTATCTGGTGCAATTTGGCCATTATGAGCATTTCACACGGTACTACCGTCCCTCGGGCCTTCCCTATACGACAGTCCGGTGCCATGCTCCCAGGTGCAGCTGCACGGATCCTCAGCCTGTGCTGGAGGTGATATCATGAAATGCCCCAAGTGCAACATGGAAATGCAAAGGATTGCCAAGACCGTGAACGGCTATGACGGCACGTACACCTTCTGGCTCTGCAACGGGGAAGGAAGATTTCCGAGAAAGCACATCATAAAGACAGAGGAATGGGGCAGAAACGTGTATTTCTATGAGGTTGGAGAGTGGAAGATGATTTCACAGGGGGTGGCCTGATGTCAAAGAGAGTGCTGGTTTTTGACGAGGCCTACAGAATGCTTGAGGAGGCAAGGGAGCAGAGAATCCAGGACGGATGGAAGCGTGGGGACTCACTCGAGCAGATAGCCTCTGAGGCAATTATTTTCTGGTACAGCCAGGGAGACAATGAAAGGTTCAGAGACAACAATGACGAGAAATTCATAATCGAGAATGCGGGAAAACCCGTTAATGTCGCGTGCGAGAAATGTGGCCAGCCTGGAGAATCATATCACTTCCCGGAGTCTGAGGAGCTGCACTTCTTCTGCCATGACCATGCGAAGGATGAGGGCTTCTGCCCGTCCTGCGGTAATTTTGTTGCAGGAATTGAGATTGAGGATTTCATCTTCATGCCGAAGTACGGAGTGTGTTCGGAATGCTACAGGGGAACCCAGGAGGAACTTAGCCAAGAGGATGATGAGGGACAGGAGGCTGAGGCCTGATGCCTCCCAGATACAGAACAGCAAGGCAGGGCTCACAGTTCCGTGCCTTTGCGGAATGTTCCTGCGGTAGGATAGTCACCACAAAGTCGATCAACAGGCACATCAGGGACAATCCGGGACATTATGAGGTCCGCCGGTTCGAGAGGAGCAAGGCCCTGCTGCTGAAGGAGGCACTGCAATGACATGCAGGACCTGCGGCGGAACAGGAGGAATCTCATCCACAATCAATGGCGCCCCCTATGGTGCCGGCTACTGGCCTATGGATTACGGAGAACCGTGTCCTGATTGCGTAGAAATGGGAATATGCCCAAAGTGCGACAGCAGGATGGTCTTTGACATTGATTCGGGAGCGTACAGGTGCCCCGTATGCGGCTACGACGAGCTGACAGGGGAGGTAAAGAAATGATAGCCTCAGAGGTGCAGCTCTGTTCAACATGCGGCCATCCCATCAAGGAGAAGGAGGACGGCAGCTGGAGGCACACGAACTCAGTTGATGGCCATGTCTTCACCACGAAGGCCTGCCAGCAGTGCATCGCCGAGGGCAGGGAGTGCCGGAACGCCCAGCCCCACAACATGGAAGTGTCCGTGACCGGAACGGCCGGTGAAGTGGCGCTTCCCAGGGTTCCGAAGGTGAAGGAGGAGCACTATATCATCTGCAAAATCTGTGGGATATACGCAAAATCACAGGTAGCCCTCATGTCGCATTACAGGGAGAAGCATCCAATCGACCATAAGGAGCTCCTGCGCCTCTACAAGGAGGGAAAGACAGTGGAGGAGATGGCCGCCATCCTGGAGAGGACACCGGCGACCATAAGATACCATCTTCTGAAGCTCCCTGAAATCCCGGAAGAACCGAAGCCTGCCGATCCATCCGATGATGATATCAGGCACGAGAACGCCGAGCTGAAGAGGGAAGTGGAGGATCTTCGCCAGAAGATCAGGGAGATCCAGGAGAAGCCTTCCGGATGGACCAGGGTATTCCATCTTGAATCATCCGGCGACGGTGCACATGAGGGGGTTCAGGCCGTCCGTAATGCAATAAAGTCTGCCCTCCCCTATTTCCCCCTCTCAGTCTCCCTGGACGTGGAATCAAACAAGGAGCTGCATTCCACACGGATATTTGTGGAGGTCAGGACAAAATGATGACTATCCAGAAACAGGATCTCCGGGAGCTGTTTGATCCTGTGAAGAAGGAACTCACTGGGGTTGATGGTCGCACATTCTGGAGGTGCAGGAAGTGCGGAAAGCTCTTTATTGCAAAATCCCGGGGCGAGCACCTGAAGAGGAAGCATCCCGAGGTCAGGCTCTCCGGGCCCATCCCCACACCTGACAGGATCAGGGAGGCATGGATAAGATGGTATGAGAGCGGCCCCCACAGCATCGACCTTCGAGAAAGGATGGAATCCGACCTTGACAGAATCACCGCTGTCACCATGGAATCGGAGATAAAGCGGATAGTGGGGCTCACCGGGCACACAATCACATGTCCCGGCTGTGGCCATGAATGGACCAGGAGATCCAGGACGGCAGGGGCAGCAAGATGCCCGCACTGCGGGAAATTTTTCCAGGAGGATGAAATATGAAGACACTGAAAGATGCAATGAAGCAGGCATTGAAGGAGATGAACCTTGCGGAGATCCCTCCGCCGTCGACTCCGGCAAGGCATGAGTTTGTGGTAAAGGTCCTCAGGATCATGAGATCTGAGGGTGAGGTCCAGAGGAAGATCTCGAAGCTGGAGGATTTCCCATGACATTCTCACTTACAAACTTCTGCCCTGGCCCGGTCCATCCGGCTATATGGGCCCAGTGGCAGCGGATTGGCGATGATGAAGGAGGGCATGAAATTGAAGCCTGAGTTCATGGAATACATCCAGGAGAAATATGCCATCAAGACCCAGGTGAATTATCTCAGATCCCTGAGGCACCTGGAAGCCCAGGGAATAGTACTGGAGGACAAGGAATTATTCCGTTCCTGGGCAATATCACAGCGCAACAGGGGAATGAGGGACCGCACCCTGAACGTCTACCTGAAGGCCTACAACGCTTATCTGGACTTCCTTCGTCTTCCGAGGTTCAAGCCCTATAAGACGTTCGACGCCATCAAAAGGGATCGGGCCACCATGGACGATTACAGGCTCCTCCTTAAGGGTTGCAGGGGCTATACCGAGCCCAGGGACTCCCTTATTGTGGAGCTGCTCTTCAAGGCAGGAATCCGGTACAGGGAGCTCATATCCCTCTCTGTGGACAGCATCACGGAGGACAAGATCATAGTGGAGGCAGGAAAGAACCAGAAGTACCGCGAGATAGTGACGTTCCCCTCTGTGTACAGGGCCTACAGGTCATATCTTCCATTCAGATCGCAGCTCATCAGGAGATCCAACAGGAACACCACAGCTCTCCTGGTGAACCAATATGGAGATCCGGTCACGGTTGAAGGCGGCAGACACGTCATATACAGGATAGCAAAGCGTGCAGGCATTGAGTTCTCACCCCACAGGGCCAGGAGGTTCTTTGCAAGGCATCTGTGGGAATCAGGCGTCAGGGCCGAATTAATTCAGAAGGCCATGGGGCATGAGAAGCTCGACACCACGCTGACATACATAGCACCCGATGGAACGGATGCATTCGAGGAGATGCGGGCAAGGATGAAGAAGCTGGATTTTAGCGTGCCCCTCACAGGAGGGGGGCAAATCCTGGAGCATATGGGACGCCCCGAACGGGATTTGGACCCGTGTCACGAGCTCGACAGGCTCGTATGATAGGCCGCTACACTATCGGGGCTCCCACGTTTATGGCTTACATTTATATGAATTTAATGCACACCGCGATTCACACGCCTGAAAACTTTACCGGAAATCCTGGCGACTGTCATGAAGATCGCCCACATAACCAAAATCCACAATTCCGAATTCTTCCGTTATGCCATATACCCTGAATTTACGGGAATCTGAATGTCTGAGAACTGGTGTAAAGTGCTCCTCACTGAGCAAACTCTGTGTAACATCCGTGCCAGAGGAAAAGAAACTCATCGCAGGGGTTATGAGTATCCTGGAATCCTTATTGTATACGAATGCAGGAATTTTGAAAATCCCACCAATCCTGTCTCTCAGAACCAGAGAGGGATGTTCATGCCCGAGTATGGTGAGTTTTCTGAGTCCTGCGTCCCTGTCTCCGTGGTAAATATAATAGTTTTCAGTTTCTATGTTATCAACAAGCTCAATGCCTTTCTTCTTCAGGATTGTTATGAGATAGTTATCATGGTTTCCCCTTACGAATCTCAGCTTTGTGGAATCAGCATAACGGTTCACGAAATGCACTATATCATCCCATTCCTGGGGGAGATTCCTGGAAAATTCATGCTTGAAATCTCCATTGATTATGACTGATTCCGGGTTGTATCTTTCGAGAATCCTGTCCATCACTCCTTCAACATGACTGAGCTGGAGCTTTGGAAGGAAAAGCCCATGAAGATTCATTTCCTCTTCAAACCCCAGATGGAGGTCAGATACCACAACTGCGGAAATATCCCGTAGATATACGCAGTAAAGGTCAGAGAGGTAAACGTTGTCGTCGATCTGGATGTCCTTCAATTCCAGGATGCATGTCTTTATTGGTATTGACCCTTTTCGGCATGTGTGAAGAAAGATGACGGTTCATGAAATAAAAAACAGAGGGAGCAGACTGGTTTTTAATTCCATTGGAGCTTACGTAAAATCACTCAGCCTATCAGGTGTGGATATACTCATGGAAACTCCAGACGGTGAACAGACCCATGGCGGGGCTGCCCTGCTGATACCATATGCAAACAGGGTCAGGAACGCCTCATACACATGGAATGGAAAGGAATACCATCTTCCAAAAAATAATGGGCAACACAGCATACATGGGCTGACACGGGCACTTGACTGGGACGTCCTGACGGAGGCAGATGAAACTGTATTATCCACTGATATCAGAAATGAGGGATATCCAGATGGTGTGAAGGTTAAGGTGAGGATGTTGTTGAACACTGACTCATTTGAGGTCTCCATGGATTTCCAGAATTCCGGTGAATTACCAGTGCCGCTTTCACCTGGAATGCATCCCTACTTCATTTTTAAGGACCGGTGGCAGATCAGAGCTTATGAGGAGATAAAAATGCTTGAGTACGCTGATGAATACTTTCCAGATGGAAATCTCATAAAAACAGGTGCTGATCTCCTGTCATCGGATTCAGGAAAGGTCCTTGACAACTGTTTCCTCATGGGAAACAGGCTGACATTGATGCTTGGCACTCATTCCATAAATATTGAAACCCGTAACATGCCTTACTTTGTGGTGTACAACGGTAAATACTCCGCAGGAAAATCTGTTGCAGTGGAGCCCATGGTTGCCCCTCCCGATGCCTTCAATAACCACATTGGACTTGTCACTGTGTCCCCTGGAGAGCACTTCTCGTGCAATGCGAAATTTGAACTTGCCAGGTAGACCACATGTGAAATATCGCAATTTCTTGCAGCACAGAACTGTATTGTCTGAATTATTAGAGCATGGTCATCATTCTTGAAGAGGAATATGAATCAGCCTGTTTCCTTCAAGCTATTTTGCAAATGCCTTTGCTGAAGGGACTGATGCTGAGAACGGGTTATGAAGAGGGAGAAGCATGGGATGAGATTCACCTGTTCCTGGAAACGGGAGGGCAACTGAAAATCTATTTTATATCATACTGGGAAAGTCCATTGCTGACACTTTAGTTGGCGAAATTTTCTCGAACAGACCTTCGTTAAGTACATTTTTATATCTGAAATACAAGCCTGCGAACATACATAGTTTGATACATCATCTCAAGAACATTAAATTTACTGGTCCCGATGTGGCAATGAAATTATTTCATGCACGCGAAAGCCCGATTCTATGGAGATAACTTTTAAATATATACCACTGGTATAGATTTACTTCAAAAGTGATCATATGAAACGGGTAATAAGGAAGGATGATAAGGCAGTATCACCAATCATAGCTACAATACTTCTGGTTGCCATTACCGTGGTGCTCGCAGCCACCCTTTACACAATACTTGGAGGATATACCACTTTCCTTGGAGCTTCAACTCCCCTTGGCGACATAACTGTTACCAACACATCGGCCGGAAGCCTGCACAGTTACCGGGTTTATGTGAACCAGTTCGGCGGAAATCTTTCACTGAACTACACGGAAATGGAAATAGTGAACTCCAATGGAACCGTAACCAATGTGGTGCTTGGTGCAGCCGTTCCCAGTATAACCGATAATGGAACAGGCTATAACTGGACTGTCTCAGTGGCAGGAGGATCCTATCTGTCCAGCACCACCATAATAGATCTCACGCACAGTACATCGGACAAGGGCGGTAAGATCAACGCCACCTACGTCACAGAAATTCGACTGGTTGATCTCAGGACAAATGGGGTCATAGGATCAGGCAGCCCAACAAACTGATCACCTTTTTTTATCAAGCACTGCAATGGCTGCCTCCACATTCTCTGACGGCGGAAGGCAGTTCATCTGCGTGCATATCATTATCTCCTTCCCGTTCTTGTTACTACCAGCTGAGACTGGCTCATCCAGTACCCGCATGAAATCGGCATCATCCTGATTGATCATAACAAGTTCCGCGTCCGGATAAAATCCTCTCCACATCTTTACCTTCAGTTTTTCCATTTCAGGGTTATGAATGGATGTCTTGACAAGATAACTTCCGCCTTTCAGGTAATCAATGGCAAGAGCCATGAAACTGAAGTACATTGGAGATCTTGCAATATCACTTGCGAATGCTCTGCCAGTGGATTCCGCCCGGGAGAGATACTCGTCGTTTGACAGAATGCTTCCCAGCCTGGCAAGATTCAGCATCTGAACAGAGTTTCCGGAAGGATAAGAACCATCATGACCTTCCTTTATCCGTATAAGCAGCTTTTCACCGTCGTCTGCAGTGAAGAAATAACCACCACTGGCGGAATCTTCGAAGTGGCTTTGGATGGTTGAGGCCATTTCAACAGCCATGGACAGATATGCCGCATTCATTGTTGACAGAAAGAGTTCTATGAGGCCGTAGGAAAGGAATGCATAATCATCAAGATATCCCGGTATTGCTGCTTCACCATCCTTGAACCTGTGGAATACCCTGCCATCCTTCATCATCCTGCCGGTGACAAAATCAGCACATTTCCTTGATGCCTCCAGAAACCTTGAATCACCGGTTGCCCTGTATGCCTTTGCCAGTGCTGCAATCATCAGGCCATTCAAGTCAGCAAGTATCTTTTCATCCCTGTGCGGCTTCACCCTTCTGTTCCTGTATTCCTGGAGTTTTACCCTCATGGATGACAGTCTTTCCTGGAGTTCCTTGGTTGATATGCCCAGCCTCTCTGCCTCATCATCCAGTGAACCGGTGAGATGCAGTATGTTCTTCCCCGTGCTCCTGCCAGTGGCTTCTTCCAGGTAGTTGCCTGCCGGGTCAACATTGTAGACCTGCATGAATATGCTGGCATCCTCCTGCCCCAGTACAGCCATGATTTCCGATGCTTTCCACGTGTAGAATTTTCCCTCCTCACCCTCGCTATCAGCGTCAAGGGCACTGTAGAAAGCCCCATCTGATGACATCATCTCATTGGCAAGGAAGGTGAATATTTCGCCCAATACCCTTTCATAGGAATGATCTCCTGTGGCCTGATAGGCTTCAGTGTAGGCCATCATCAGATAAGCCTGGTCATATATCATCTTCTCAAAATGGGGAAGGAACCACGCAGGATCTGTGGAATAACGATGAAACCCGTACCCGATGTGATCAAAGATTCCACCATTCCTCATTGCTGACAGCGTCCTGGTCACCATTTCAAGGGCCTTTTTATCACCCGTCCTGTGATGGTACCTGAGCAGGAACATGAGATTCTGGGGTGACGGGAATTTTGGTGAACTCCCAAAACCCCCGTACTCGCTGTCGAAGTATTCAGACATCTGCCTGAAGACCTTTTCAGGAACGTCATTGCCCAGAGTTCCTGACGGTGAGTGGGCATTCATGTTCTTCAGGTTGGAGAGCACTTCCTGTGCCCTTCTTTCCACATCCTCATGCCCTTCAGTCCACAGCTCGTTGATCTGGTTCGCAAGATCAATAATGCCCACCTGTCCGCCCCTGCTTTCCCTTGGAATATAAGTGAGGGCAAAAACTGGGACTCCATCGGGTGTCAGGATTATGTTCAGGGGCCATCCGCCTGTACCGGTCATCATCTGGCTCACAGCCATGAAAGTGCTGTCAAGATCGGGCCTTTCCTCCCTGTCCACCTTTATGCACACAAAGGTGCGGTTGAGCACATCTGCAACCTGCGGATGTTCAAAGCTCTCCCTCTCCATGACGTGGCACCAGTGGCATGTTGAATATCCTATGCTGAGAAATATCGGCCTGTTTCGTGATTTCGCCTCTTTGAAGGCTTCCTCTCCCCATGGATACCAGTCCACAGGGTTATGGGCGTGCTGTTGCAGGTATGGACTCTTCTCATTTATCAGTCTGTTGGTGTATTCTGTCATATATCTGTCCCCATGACGATGTGTAACTTAACACCTATGTGCAGGAAGAGGTTACATTCAGGCAATTCCATCACTCTGGCGGCAGATGGAATATTTATAAAACCAGTGAATATGCGCCTGCAAGGGCTATCATTGTTTGGACTGAAGTTTGCACTGTCCCTGGCCATATTCATGATCACCATGATCCTGGTAATACTGAGACCCAGGAACCTTGGCATAGGATATTCAGCCCTCATTGGAGGAGCTGCTTCCGTCATACTGGGAATCACAACAATTCCTGAAATAATACAGGTATGGAATATTGTCTGGAATGCCACATTCACCTTTGTTGCCATAATCATAATGTCCCTGATATATGATGAAGTCGGCTTCTTCGAGTATGCATCCATGAAGCTTGCTGGTTTTTCAGGAGGTTCTGGGAAGAAATTCTTTGTTCTCATGATCCTGCTGGGGGCGGTCATATCGGCTTTCTTTGCCAATGATGGCGCCGTACTGGTACTGACACCAATTATGTATTCCTTCCTGTCCAGATCAGGTGCGGACAGGAAAGCTTACCTTGCATTCATAATGGCTGTAGGTTTCATCTCGGACACAGCCAGCATGCCATTTGTCATAAGCAATCTTGTCAATATAATAACTTCCGGCTATTTCCACATTGATTTCCTCCACTACACCCTTGTGATGTTTGTGCCATACCTGGTGTCTGTGGCAGCTAGCCTTGGAGTGCTGTACGCGTTCTACAGGAAAAGCATTCCATCAAGGATAGGGACGTACAGGATACAGGACGGAATAATCCGGGACAGGGCAGTCTTCCTCTCCGCGGTGCCTGTGCTGGCTGTCCTCATAACACTCTATGCGGTCACCGGACTTTTGGGGATACCGGTGGCATTCATTGCAGTCCCTGCAATTGCCGTCCTTTTTGTCATAGTGGCAATCAGGGGGAAGATAAACACAGGAAAAATACTCAGGGAGGCGCCGTGGCAGATAGTGCTTTTTTCCCTTGGAATGTATATAATTGTATACGGCATGGGCGAGAACGGCCTCATTTCAGTGATATCTGGAGCCATTGAATCCTTTTCAGGGTTGTGGGGTCCGCTTCCTTACATATTCTCCGGATATCTCTTTGCCCTGATGGCTTCCGTGATGAACAACCTGCCGTCCGTGATGCTGGGAAATCTTTCCATAGGCTTTGCCCACCCTGGCATCCTCCCCTATGTCAACGTAATTGCAAACGACATCGGCCCCAAGTTCACTCCGGTTGGATCCCTGGCCACTCTACTGTGGCTGTACACGCTTGACAGAAAGAGAGGGATGAAGATCTCCTACGGATATTACATGAAGGTTGGCTTCGTACTGGCACTACCGGTGCTCACAGTGACTCTCGTATCCCTCTGGGCTGTATCCCTGATCTGATGGTAGCCCCTGAACTGTTTATATTTTATGAAGGCATTGTGTAGCGTGCGTATTGCTATTCTTGTCAGGCACGGTGAAAGTGAAGTCAATGTCAGGAAGATCATATCCAGTGACATCAACGGATACCCCCTGACCGAAAGGGGAATGCGGCAGGCGGAATTCACGGCAGAGCAGCTTAAGGGACTGCACATTGATGGGATTCTGTCCAGCCCGGTACAGAGGGCATTGCAGACGGCAAATATTATCGGAAGTACCATTGATCTGGTGCCGGCCATAGAGAGCAATATTACGGAATCGGGAATGGGGCCCTACAACAACTCAATGATGGCGGGTCTTCCCCCGGGTTCACGGGATGAGCTTGGAATGGAATCCTGGAATTCACAGGTTCTGAGGATGAGATCTGTCCTTGAAGGCATCCAGGGCGTGCAGCTGCTGGTCAGCCATGCCATGCCCATAAGGGCGGCAATCTCAAGCTACCTGGGCCTGGACGAGGTAGAAAGCTTCGGCATTGAGATCAGGAATGCTTCAATGTCGGTTATGGATGTGCAGAATGAAAGAATTGTCTGCATTGGTTCACTTTTAGTAAGCGACCGCCTGAGATCTATGCTTGCGCCATGATTCGGCCTGTCCTTGAACCGGTGTATACCATTGCAGAAAGAACCATGGCCACACCCATAAGCACAAGCATGATGACAAGTGCCGAAATCTGGGAACCCCTGTTCAGCTGGAGCCCCAGAATTATTCCACTGGCTGTCCCACCGGCGAACTGCCCCACATGCTGGAGAGTGTTGAAAATGCCCAGGTTGGAACCGTAATGGTACCTGGATGCGAACCTTGTGATGGCAGTTGGGAACACGATCTCATACAGCGAATATCCAAGGAAGAATACCACGGAACCAATCTCTATTATGAGCAGCGAACTTTTCTGCAGGGGTGCAAGAAACAGTATGGGCACGGATACCAGGATCACTGCTATGGAGGCAACGGCCATTACCGTGGTGCGCTTTCCCTCAAATCTCCCTGCAATCATCACAGCTATGCCGCCCCCGATGACGCCGGGAATGAAAATGGGAAGCACGTAATTATTCTGCAGCAGTATTCCGGTAGCGAAAACCTGGAAATAATAGAAGAACAGTATCATGAAGAATGATACTGAAAATCCGGCCACGGCCAGTGAAGCTGAGACCCTGTTGATGCCGTAAATTGCCGATGGCCTGTGCACAACCCTGTTCTGTGACACCTTCAGCGGGATGACTATGGCAACGGCTGCAACTCCCAGAACGGCCGATATGAGGAAGAGATAATAAAAACCGATTGCGTATCCAAGCTCCGGACCAAGGAGCAGGCCTATGAGAAATGCAATTCCAACCGGAATGCCCACCAGGGCCATGGCAGCATTCCTCTTCTGTTCCGGGACGTTTTCCTGGACCATTGCTGTGGCCACTGACCCTATGGCACCCGCACCTGCGATGAATCTGCCTGCAATAAGCATGAGTATGGTGTGGTCTGCGAAGGTGAGAAGGTTGCCTGCGATGAAGGGTATGAGACCTATTATTATGGCGGCTTTCCTGCCTATCCTGTCCGAAAGGATTCCGAAGAAACTCTGGAAAATTGCCGAGGCAAGCCCGTATGCTCCAAATGCAAGGGCAATGAGTATTACGGACCTGGTAAGGCTTGCGGAATATACTTCAAGCACAGGCAGTATGAGGAAGATGCCAAGCATTCGGACCACCTCCATGAAACCAACAGCGCCTATGAGCTGCCTGTCCTTTCGGTTTAAGCCTGCCATCATGCCATCCTTCATTGCAGAAACCTATAAAATCTGAATGATTTATTCAGCTGCGGTCTTTGGCCTGAACGAGAAAAGCTGAACTATGATTATGGCCATGATTATCATCACGCCTCCCACATACTGGAAACCCGTCAGGAATATTCCAAGGAGGATTGCAGACGACAGTGCAGCTGTGATGGGCTCCATTGTTCCGGCGAGGGAGGCCTGAGTGGCAGTGATCTCCTGCATGCTCCTTATATAGAGGCCGAAAGCCACAAGTGTTCCAAACACTGCCACCAGGAGCACCAGGGTCACGATGGCTGGCAATTCGGCCACATTTATATCTGAGAAATATGCATAGCTGACATTCGCGCTGAAGACAATGGAGAAGGCTCCGCCGATTATGAACGCCCATGTGATCACCGGGAGCGTGCCATTCTGCCTTATGAGCGGCCCGGACATTATTGTGTACAGGGCTGCAGTCAGGGCCGACAGCAGTCCGAAAACCAGGGCAAGAGGGCTGAGGATTATGGCAGCTGAATGGCTGGGAAAGCTGGTTGTGAGCTCAAATGTTCCGCCCAGCGCAAGGGCCACGGATACCAGTATCCCCGCCGTAAGGCTGACTTTCCTCCTGGCAACTTCATATACCATCACCATGGGAAAGAACAGATACTGCAGGAGAGTGGCAGTCGGCGCATTGGAGTAGCTGATTGTTGCAAGGTATGTTATCTGGACGCCAAAAAGGCCTGCCAGTGCAAAGACAAGGAAATCGCGCACTGATCTTTTCGGGAATTTTGGGCGCAATACAGCCAGAGCAATTATTCCGGCAAGTATCATCCTCAGGGATACAAGGGTCGAGAAAGGCATGCCGTAATCTTTGAAGAGGATTGATGACAGTGTCCCGGAAAGGCCCCAGAGGGATGCTCCGATGATTGCAAGAACGATTCCTCCTGCCTGAATTCTTCTCCTGTTCTCTACAGGCGCTACCTCCATCCCTATGTAAACCTGCAGTTGCTATTAATTTTCCATGTTCCATGCTTAATGCCCCTCTGTTACCCACTGGGTGAATTTTATTATCTCAGTGCAATATGGTTCCAGGCAGATGAGGATTTATGATACAATGGCCCGGGCCAGGGTTGCTCTTGATCTCCCTGAGGATAGGGTCATAAGGGTGTTTGTCTGCGGACCGACTGTGCAGGACAATTTTCACATAGGCCATGCCAGGACGTACATCTTCTTCGATGCTTTTGTGAAATACCTGAGAACATCCGGGTACAGGGTGTTCTATCTGCAGAACATAACTGACATTGACGACAAGATCATAGATCGCGCCAATGCTGAGGGCGTCAGCTATGATGTCATTTCCAGACGTTACACCGAAGAATTCCATAATATAATGTCAGGGCTCAGAGTGGATAGCGTTAACTTCTTTGCACACGCAACGGACCACATTGCAGAGATTCTGAACCAGATATCAATACTGATAAAGAAGGGAATAGCTTATGAAACAGATGACGGCGTGTACTTCGACATATCAAAGTTTCCGGATTACGGAAAACTATGGGGGCAGAATCCGGATACCCTGCTGCCTTCTTCCGATAGCTCCTCCACCAAGAAAAATCCCCGGGACTTTGCCATATGGAAGAAGATGAAGCCGGGAGAACCATACTGGGAATCACCATGGGGTAAGGGCAGGCCTGGCTGGCACATTGAAGACACTGCCATAACCGACAGATACTTCGGGCCGGTGTATGATATCCACGGAGGGGGGATGGACCTCATATTTCCGCACCACGACGCGGAGATCGCCATTGAACGTTCAATAAGCGGAAAAGACCGCCTTGTGGATTACTGGATTCATACTGGAATGATAAACGTGAATGATGAGAAGATGAGTAAATCCCTGAAGAACTTCATCACCATAAGAGAGGTTCTCAGGTCATACAGGGCAGAAGACCTTCGATTCGCACTTCTGAACGCTAACTTCAGCAGTTCCCTGAACTATTCCGAATCCCTGCTCCAGGAGGCCAGACGGAATGTAAGCCAGATCTCAATCCTTTACAATAAGGTACTCCTGAAACTTGGAGACAGTGCGAAATACAGCAAGGACTATGACCTCATTGCATCGCTGGACTCAATAATCCAGGATAACATGGATTTCCGCAGTCTGTTCCGCGATGTCATTAAACTTGTTGGGTCCTGGAACGCAGATCTTGAACATCTTGGGAAAGACGAGCTCAATCAGGCATACAGCGTCCTGAAATGGGTGGATTCATTTGCAGGAATCATCAGGAGGGGCTCTTCTGATGCGACAGTTTCCGGAACTGTGGAACTTCTCCTCAAAATAAGGAAAGAGCTCAGAGCAATAAAGCAGTACCAGCTGGCAGATTCCATAAGGAGCAGGCTGCTGGAGATGGGAGTATACATAGAGGATAACGGCAGTGACACAGCATGGTGGGTGAATTCAGCAGAAGGAGGTGATTAATGGTGAAGCGTGCATATGTTGCGGTGGACCTTGTGAATGATTTTGTCACGGGGAAATTCGGGTCCCAGAGGGCTGTTGACGTGGCAAACCGGGCAGTGCGCTTTCTTTCAAGGCTTCCCACCGGATCAGAGGTGATATTCACACTGGACACACATGTTAAGGATGATCCTGAATTCGCCGTATGGGGCGAACATTGTCTTGCGGGCACTTCTGGCTCCCGCCTCTATCCGGCACTTGAGGTCATCAGCGGGTACAGGATCACAAAGCGCCATTATGATGCTTTCTTCCAGACAGATCTTGATGGATACCTCAGGGCAAGGCACGTCACGGATCTTGTAATATTCGGGATAAGCACAGACATATGTGTGCTGCACACCTGCTCCGGTGCGTTTTTCAACAACTATGGCGCCGTGGTGCTTGCCGACCTCTGCACTGCCATTGACGAAAAGCACCATGAAGATGCCATGGAATTTATATCCCGGAACTATGGCTTCAGAATAACAACAAGTGATGAATTTCAAAAGGAACTGTGAAAGGATTATGACAGGCTACAATATTGCATCGGAGAAAGAAATCTCGGAAGGACTGGCCTCAGACGTTTATTTTCAGAGAAGCCTGAGCGCATCAGGATCGGAAGCCGGTGACCGCGTGAAAGCAGAGGTAACTGTATCGGGTCCCCTTGATACCTGGGTGAACTTCTCTGGGCTTGATGAGGTAATTCATCTTCTCAGGGGCAAGGGTCTTGATGTTTACGCCATACCTGAGGGGACAATAGTGCCACCCCGTGATTCCACTGGAACACCTGTACCTTTCCTGAGAGTGGAAGGCCCATACTCAAGCTTCGGGAACCTGGAGACTGCCATACTTGGCTTCATCTGCCAGGCGTCAGGCATTTCAACCTACTCCGCAAAGATCAGGAAGGAACTGGGCGACACTCCATTCTTTTCCTTCGGCATAAGGAGGATGCATCCTGCAATATCGCCCATGATTGACAGATCCGCATACATTGGTGGTGCGGATGGGGTTTCCGGAATACTTGGCGGCAGGGTCACCGGGACAGATCCAGTTGGCACAATGCCCCATGCCCTTGCACTGCTCATGGGAGACAGAAAGGCATGGGACCTCACAGTAAAATCGGCTGCACCCGGCAAAAAAACAGTGCTCATAGACACATTCATGGACGAAAAGTTTGCTGCCATTGAAGCTGCGTCCACAATACCGGACCTGGATTTCATCAGGGTTGACACACCGTCATCAAGGAGGGGCAATTTTGCCGCACTGATACGTGAGATTAGGTGGGAGCTTGACCTCAGGGGATATGGGCATGTCAAGATAATGGCCAGCGGAGGCCTCAGGCTAGAGAATCTCAGGGAGCTTAAGGAAGCAGGTGTTGCCGCATTCGGCATAGGCACATCAATCTCCTCTGCCAGGCCCTTTGATTTTGCAATGGACATAGTGGAGGTCAACGGAGAGCCGCTCACCAAGAGGGGAAAGTTCTCCGGTGCCAAGCAGGTGCTCAGATGCGAACGCTGCTACAGCACCCTTGTTGTGCCATTTGGCCAGGATGTTAAGACCTGTCAGTGTGGAGGCAATATGACCCCGGTCATGCAACAGTACCTGAAATCCGGCGAACCCGTGGGAAAATATCCATCACCTTCGCAGATAAGAAAGCGCACACTTGAGGAACTTGAGAAGCTGGAGAAAGTGCCGGTGCTATAGATCTTCTCCGGGTTGATCATATATCCTGAAGGATGAACTCCCTCAGGACACTTGCACTGTTCTTCTCCGTTTCCCTTGATGCAAAGAGGAATGTAACCATGGGATGGCTGAGTACAGCATCCTTGAATTCCGCAAGTTTATGGTTTGACCTTAACTCCTCCATGTATCTCCCTCTGAATTCAACCCACTTATCCGGATCATGGGAGTACCAGCGTCTCAGTTCAGTACTGGGCGCAATTTCTCTGGCCCAGTAGTCCACATGGGCCTTTTCCCTGGATATGCCCCTTGGCCAGAGCCGTTCAACAAGCACCCTGAAGCCATCGTCTCCAACGCTTTCATAGACGCGCTTTAGTGCGATATTGGGTTTCATATGATATGATTGCCACAGGGATACCTAAACATTTTGGAGTTCATTGCGCCACATCATTTTATCCAAGCATCAATCTGCTTTGCTTTTATCATTATGTTTTGCAGTATGCACTGTCACAGGGGCTTTGCTTCAAAACCTCAAAAACAGTCTCCTGCACCCATCGGCGCGTCCCTCAGTGCAAAGACTGGGAAAGATGGCTGCGAGAACGCAATAACATTCTGTATACACGAGTCCGTTTCAGTTTGCATAACTTCAACGCGCATTTGAAATAAAGGGGCGCAATAAGCATTTATGGCAATAGATCCTGTTTGCGGAATGAAAGTGAAGGAAGACACGCCACTGAAGACATCCTACAAGGGTAAGACCTACTATTTCTGCAATGAGACGTGCAAGGAGACCTTTGAAAAGAATCCATTGAAATACACAAGATGAGAATCATTCGATGATTCTGGCTGCACGCTGAAAATGTTTTCCATGCAGCTTCAAATAGATTGAAGAATCATATTTCTCCATATTCTTTTCTAATTCCATTCATACATTTCATTGCTGTGTGCGTTCAATGCTTTCCAGCCTTCTCTTCATGTCACGTTCGCAGTTCGGGCAGCAGACATAGTAAGTTTTCCGGTTGCTTTTCACGGAAATTGGCGTTCCCCTGATCTCTGCATCACAGTAATCGCAGTGCAGGGATGGGTACCTGGGCACAGGGCTTCCATTTTTCCTGTGGGATACAATCTGTACATCAATTATCCCTGGATCCTTCACAGAAGCTATTTTTTCCAGATAAACCAGTACCAGTGATGTTCCGTCAATCAGATCGAATTCTTCCAGTACCAGATCATGGGGAATCACGGTTCCGCTTCTCACGTGGATCAGGGCGAGATCATTCTGGTCACTGCTTGATTCCACAGTGAACCTGGTGATCTCCCGGGATTCCACCATGCCATCGATGATCTTCCGGGCGGTGATCCTGCTGATTCCCAGTTCCGCTGCAATATCAACAACGCTCTTCCTGGAATCCTCCTTCAGCATCATGAGCACCCGCTGTTCAAGTTCCCTGGATTGCTTTTGCATATTGTTATATTTTACAGGTAATATTATACATTGTGTTCCAAAACAGATTATGAATTATACCACCATACGTAACCATGAAATGCATAATGGAAGTGGTATGAGTGCCCACTGATCCTGTTTGCGGCATGTTTGTGCCGGACAATTCGACCCTGAAGATGGAAAAAAATGGCAAGACCTATTACTTCTGTTCCAGAGATTGCATGGAAAAATTCATGTCTCCGGAAGACCAGGTAAAGAGGTTGAAAGTGCGCCTTATTGTGGCATGGCTTTTCTCTCTTCCAGTCCTCCTGCTGACATATTTAACGCATTTTCCAGCAAAGGACTACGTGCTTCTTGCTCTTGCCCTTCCGGTGCAGTTTTATGCAGGGCTTGGTTTTTACAGTGGAGCCTACCAGGCCTTAAAGAACAGGATGGGGAATATGGACATACTGATATCCCTGGGAACACTCACTGCATTCTTCTTCTCCTTATTCATAACATTTTTCAGGAATGCCATTCCCGGATCAGGCGTATATTTCGATGCTTCGTCGTTCATAATCACGCTTATTCTCACGGGAAGCTTCATCGAATCAGTAACAAAGAGGTCTGCAGGTGATGCTGCATCCAGACTGCTGGAGATAATGCCTAAAACAGCACATCTTGTCACGTATAGCGGTGTGAAGAACATACCTGCCGATCAGGTGAAGGCCGGGGACAGAATAAGCATCCGCGCTGGAGAAGTCATTCTTGCCGACGGCACCGTGGATGATGGAACGGGCGATGTTGACCCATCCGCCATAACGGGAGAGCAGGAGCCGTTAACTGTAAAGCCTGGCGACCATGTAATATCCGGCATGAAAAACATGAACGGTGCCATTACAGTTCTTGTTGAAAAGGCAGGGCAGGATTCCACCATATCCAGAATCTATGAAATGCTTCAGGCAGCGTCCTCAGGCCGTGCCAAGATACAGAGAGTTGCGGACATTTTCTCTACGTACTTTGTTCCGGTTGTACTGATTTCTGCTGCAATCTCTGCCATCACATGGGCGATGATACTGCGTGGCACAGGCCTGGACATTTCCATTCCTGTCCTTGCCTTTGTTTCGGTTGTCGTAATCGCATGCCCATGTGCCATTGGGCTTGCTGCACCAATAGTCATGCTCATAACTTCGTCAACGGCATCATCAAAAGGTATACTGTTCAAGAATACCAGTGTCCTTGACAGGCTGGCCAGAACAACCATGGTGGTATTTGATAAGACAGGGACTGTCACAGAATCTGTGCCCTCAATTGCAAGGATTGAGACCAATATGGAAATGGACGAGTTTCTCTCATATGCATACGCAATTGAATCCCATTCAAACCATCCTGTAGCAAGAGCCATAGCAAGATACTGCAGGGAACATGGCACATTGGAATCCGCAGCGTCGGATGTTTCTGAGAAACCTGGAACCGGGATTCAGGGAAGTGTTGGAGGTCACACGATCATCATGGAAAGGTCCAGAGAGACCACAGGATCCGCCGTCTCAATGTCAGTTGATGGTGTGTCTGCTGGCACCATTTTCATGGAATATAAAATTCGCCCTGAAATGCCTGGTGTTGTGGCGAAACTCCATGAAATGGGAATGAAGGTTGCCATGGTATCAGGAGACAGAAGGGATGCTGTTGAATCGGTTGCAGGAAGCACAGGCATTGATATCTACGAGGGCGAATGCACCCCGGAGGAGAAGGCTGCCATCATACAGGGCTACCAGGAAAAAGGGGAGTTTGTGGCATTTGTGGGCGATGGCATAAATGATGCTGTTGTCATGGAAACTTCCGATGCCGGCATTGCAGTGTCAAATGCCTCAGACATAGCCATGGACGCAGGCGACCTGATTCTCGCCAGGGATGATCTAACCCTTGTCGCGGAAGCAATGGTCATGGCAAGGCTCTCCATGAGGAAGATCAGGCAGAATATTGGGTGGGCCATAGGATATAATACCATTCTCATTCCCGTTGCCGCCGGAATACTTGTGCCCGCCTTCGGACTCGGCATCTATTCCTTCCTGCCAATGCTCTCTGCGCTTGCAATGGGGCTCAGCTCAACAAGTGTGGTTCTGAATTCCCTCATGCTGAAGCGGTCCTTCAGGATCACTTCCCTTGGCAGTTCAGTAAGATCAGTTGTGGCTTCCAAAGCGTGATGGGGACTCCTAATCTTCCGGATCCTTTACTGCTGACCTGACACCTTTACGTGAAGTAAGAACGCCTCCCTGAACAAAAGCCAGATGATTCAGTGCCTGATGGGTGGCATACCACATGACAGGGAGCATCACGAGCCATGCAACGATTGAAAATTCAGTCTGGCCCGAAAGGGTGAATGACGGCCATATTGCTTTCTGCAGTCTGTCTGTTATGTAAAAAATTGTCAGGGGAAGCAGGCTGAATATAACTGTTATGTATTCGTTGAACACATACCTGTCATTTCTATCCAGCATTGAATATGCGGTACCCAGAAGTACTCCACCGGCGAATCCTGAAATGGTCATTACACCGAAAATTGAGGGTGAATGGTAAGCTGCCTCCGTCATGAACGGCAGGAACCAGACAACAGGGATAAATGTTCCAAGAAATGCCATTCCAGAACTGATCCATCTGGAAGATTTGCCGTAAGGGATTATGCGGAAAAGCTCAACCATGAATACATAGCCAACAAGTACCATCAACATATTGGAAAGGAAGAAAAATAACGCGTATCTCTGCCAGGAATAGTAGATACCGATTGTGAAAACCACTGGCACGGAAACCAGTATGAAGGCGACAAATACAATCTTCAATGTTTTCACGCCTTTCCACATGTCCGGCATGAAAAAAGCTACGTAATGTTTCCTCCTGTAGAGCCTTGAGACAAGTAAATACGTGCCAGCCAGGAGGGCAGCACTTACAAAGATCATGGGAACAAGAATTTCATCGATCAGGAGTATGCTCACAGCCGGAAGGAGAGCAATAAAACTCTCGCACTGGCAGCTGAGTGCCCCTGTCAACCCGTATACAGCAACCCCCAGTCTGTTGGAGAACGACTTATGACCGGTCAGGTATGTTATTATCTCGTGATAATTCTCCGAAACCAGTGCCGCTATTCCAAAGAAGAGAACAAGTTCCACCGGGCTGAGTATCATGTTGATCTTTGTTGAAAGAACAGTTATGCCAAACTTTTCAAGAAGCGGAACCTTGAGGCCGATGAATACGAACATGGCAGCTGTACTCTCAATTGTTACAGGAAATCCAGGAGGCTGATTTGCCGGTCCCACAATACTCCCTATTATGGCCATAAGAGCCAGCGTGATGAAAAAAGTAGGAACCCTGACCTTAAGGTCTCCTGTGTCCCTGATGGAAAGTACATAGTAAATCAGAAATAGCCCCAAGGAGGATACAAGCATGAAGAACTGTGGAAAAGCTGCAAACGCAACAGTAAGGAATAAAAGGAAGGTAAGTGTGAAGGAAGCCAGGTAAAGCTGAAGTGGGTGCCAGTATTTCATGAAGACAGGCTGCAGAGCATAGAAAAGTACCATTATTGTGACGATTATTGCCATAGAACTAACTGCAGCAGTATCAATAACAAGGTCACCCAGTTCATAGGCCATAAGTATTGAGATAAAAAATAGGATAAAGCTCAGGGAGAATGCCAGTGCCTCCAGCGTTTTTGTCTGATTCAACATATGCTACCAAAAATAAAAAGTGGGTTATTTAGGCTATCATTCATTGTAAATGGTAGCCCTGTACATTCTCAGTACTGCACCGCCAATCAGCAATATGACACCCAGCCCAATTGCGTACAGCGAAGTTTTGAACACGGTGTCAGGGTTGATCACTGAAATTTCGAAGAGTATGAATATTGCTGATGCTGTGAATCCAGAACCCGCCAGTGTATAGGCATTCTTGCTCATGGGCTTGTAAACATCGGCACGCTGAGTAAATATGCCCCTTGAAATGGCGATCACCACTACGGCTGAGATTGCTGTTACCATCAGTGTGAGTATCATTGAGATGGTGTACAGTAATGATGGCGCCCTGATGTCTGCAAGTATGAGCATACCAGATCCAAATGCGGAAACTGCCATTATGGCCATTGTTGCAAATGCCCACGGAGCATTCCTTACATGAATCTTCTCTTTTTTCATTGCATCTGCTATAACCCAGGTGAGTGAGATTATTGCAATGCCTGGCAGGAAGAAGAACAGCGCAACCTTCCAGTTTGCTATTGCAATACCGGGAGTAAGTGCTCCCCAGAGTGAAAGACTGGCGAGGTAAATCGTGCCAAGAATCGCAAAGGATACTGTTATGGGCCTGTCCCTCATTTTAAGTGAACTGCTTTTATCCACATATGGTAGAATCAGGAGATAAACCAGGGGCATTCCTGCAAATATCACTGTGGCCCAGAATGGTGTTAAGGACTGCGCAAACTGGAAGTCAAGCTCCTTGTAAACAAACAGCAGGAACCATGGTGGATATGCCGGGACACTTGCTGCAAGGGGGCTGGTTGGAGATACCTGGGGGAATGGCGAGAACAGTGGTGGAACGCCGGGAAGCAATGCCAGAATGGATGGAACTATTATTATAATCCCGAATGTCAGAAGCATCAGTTGAATCATATACACAAGATTGTAAGGATACCATGGTTTGTAGCTTCCATCATCATGATCAATTGCCGGAGCCTTATAGCCCGATTCTTCCCTCTTTGGCATGATGGTGTTGTATTCTGCCATGAAGAAATGCACAGCAAACAGAAGACCAATAACAGCCACGAGAATTATGTGCCAGGCGAGCATTCGTGAAAACAGAGAAAGTTGAGTACCGTTTCCGAAAAAGATTCCAAGAATCCAGTTACCAATCACCGGAAATCCTCCTGCTATACCTCGACCAACATCTGTGGCATCTGCCGAAAGCACATCTCCGCTCATTGAATAGCCGAAGAACCCAGCACCAAGTGTTGTCACCAGAAGGAGAACGCCTGTCAGCCACTGGCTTTCACGTGGATGCTTGTAGGCGCCTTCATAAAGATTCCTCAGAAGGTGTATATAGACCAGAACCACCATGGCATAAGCGCCATAAAGATGGGTTGTCAAGATGAACGAACCAAATGGCGTGCTGGAAAGAAAAGCCTCTGTGCTTGCATAAGCGTTTGACGGCTCATAGTAAAGCAGCAGAATGAGACCGGTGATAACTTCATAGAGAAACGCAAACATAACCATTGCGCCGGTCCAGAACCAGCCGCCACCCTTGGATCTCATGTAATCTGGAACCTTACGTGGTATGGGCTGGGGTTCGTTCATTATTTTCTCAATCATATTTTCCTTTTTTTCATTCGGCATAAATGCACCTCAGCTTGTAGGGGTGAGAGTTGTTATTTCTGTGTACGTTGAGGATGGAAGCTGGCTCCCTCCGCTCAAATCACTGGAATGTCCGTATATGGTTGGACCCACGAGGCTCGTAACACTGTACTGATCTTTTGAAGAATCATAAGCCAGAACAGTGTTGGGCAGCGGATGAGTGGTGGGACCGGTTACCACTGCGAATCCCTTGTATGGATCATATGTGCTGCCATGGCAGTTGCAGTGAATCTTGCCAGGATATGAAGGCGATGAGGGCGGATAGAAATGTATTATTGGCGGGATGCATCCAAGGTGCTGGCAAATTGCACTGGAGGCCACCACCGACTTGTATGGCCCCACTCCTCCTGCTGATGTGAAAGTTTTGCCGGTTGCGAGAATTTTCACTGTTGTTGGTTCTATGGCCTGGTCATTGTTGCTGCTGTCTCCAAGCCTGAGAAGAAAATTAGGCTCGTTCTGCAGTGGATAGTCAAAGAGTACAATGGTTGAATTGTTAACCTTGAGATCGCTGGTGCCGATTGGCTTCCCGCTCTGAGAGTAAAGTAACAGGGTGGGAAAGGAGCTGAATGCCGCCGTAATTGGCGGGCTCACATTCTCCAGCACGCCACGCAGTGCCCCTATGCCGCCGGCGGCAATTGCCGCCACTCCAAGGAACTTGAAGAAATTTCTTCTGTCCTTGTCAACTGGCTCATCTGCATCGTTCTTTCCATTCATTGCATTTCACCGGATAATTACGATACAGTGATGGTCCCCATCATCCATCCGGCTGTTGCCATTGCACCATCCCATCCAGAAGGACCGGTACCACATGGTGCGTAACACTGCCAGTTAAGGGTTGTTCCACTGGTCTGGTTGAGATAGAATGATGCATGGGTAACAGTTCCGCCACTTGGGTTAGTTCCAGCCCAAGATGGAATATTAACTGCAACACTTGAACCGCTAAGAATGGTGAATGTGTGAGTTACCATGTACCCACCAGATGCACCGCCAATCCAAGGAAGGGACTTAACGGCCCATCCAGTACCTTTGTTTATTGAAATCCCATTTGTAACATTGCTGGTAAAAGTCGCATTCTCAGCTGCTGCCGTGCCGTTGTAAATGTATTCCACTCCTCCTACCGTTCCAATGACTTTTGCAAAGTAAGAATTATTCTGGACACCAGTGGAGGTTGCATTTCCAAGTCCCGGTGCAGGACCACTGTCGTAATCAATTATGGTCAGCGAAATCAACTGGTGACCCGGAAGCGTTATGCTTGCAGATGACCCCAGGGTCCCGTTGGGTTCCAGCACAAAGAAAGCAGGCTGCCCGCCATGGTGCCCAATATATGAGTTGTTTCCATGTATTGTATCATTATACCAGTTATTTGGGGTAATCACAAGGGTGAGCGAACTTGATGGCGGGGTGCTAACAGCGTGGACACTTGAAACGCTGTCATAATACGCAGCGCCAATGCCTATACCTGCAACCACTACTATTACAGCAATTATCGTATAGAATGTCTTTTCAGCAGACATGAATAGGAGAAAAAAATGAGCTATTTGAATGTGCCTCCTTATCTGTTAGGCATTATTTTAACGCTGACTTGTTTCGACGCTGTTTGCTGAATTGATTATTGACCAGACTTCTGCTTCAGTTATTTTTCCCTGGGAAGAAAATGTATGAACAGGTGGAATGCTGAGATTGTAATTTGCATCCAATGCTGACCAGTTGACCTGAAACACTACTGCCCAGCTGGAGGGTGAGGTGAAGTTGAAGTAGACTGGCTGGAACGGCTTGGAAAAGAACTTGAGAAAACTCGCGTTATCCATGGTCACAGGCCGTATGTATGGATCAGTAAGACCATCGTAGCCCCACACGCCATTTTTGAACATATAATTATCAATCAATATGTACCCAACCGAAGTGTAGTTGTAGCTTGAATAATATGCGTTCCCCATGAGTTCATGCAGCACCGATATGTTCACACCGGTGGAATTCCATAAATAGTAAATGCTTTCAAAGCTGCTGGAAATATTATATCCGTTAAGCAGCAGACCAAGGATATGATCGGTTGCAACTGAATAATTCCTGCTTGCATTATGATCAAGCCAGACAGCAGCATTATGATCCGGGATGTTAATAGACTGGTTACCTGACGGAGTAACAACCTTCTGGACCTGGTACGGAGTAGCGGCAGAGGATGCAAGAACCACCACAAGAAGCCCGATTACAGCAAATGACTTCACGTTGTTTATTCTCATGGCCTTAAGCTGTATGCTTGCACGCTTCAACAATCTCAACAGGTAACCCTTCAGGCTGGCTTCGCGTGCTTCAAGTATCCGGATAGTCTGCACGAATCCTCTCTTCTTCCTGAATCTGAAATCAGTAACAAGGGAAGATCTTGCATGCTGAAGAATGCCGTATATCCCAATAGCCTCAAGTATGGATAAAGGTTCGAAAAGGTATTCAAAATATCTTCCAGGATACAGGATCATGTTCCAGGTAACAAGAGAATATATGAAAGATATGAACATCAGTATGAGCCAACCTGTGGTAACGTACTTGGCCCTTCCAGAAACCATGTTGAGACCCATGATGGCAATGCCGCCGTCCATCATCAGAGGCAAAATTGTTATTACATCCCTAACAGAGAATGTTGGAAGGATCACATAGAGTAGAGGTACTGAAATACCAATGGCTGCAAAATAGATGAGAAGTGAAGCATATATGAGTGGTTGGTACATCCTATGACGGGATGCCTCAATCCTCTCAATGAAAGGCTTCAAAAGATTGGTTGGTGAGAATATCACAATGGTTATGATCAAGAAAAATCCGGCAATGATGAAACTGGCGGGCAGATGGAGTATGCCGCCGCTCAGGAAACCGCTGAAGTTGGGAAAGAACACATACCAGTATGCGAAAATGAAAGCCGAAAACGGATAGAGGAAAGCTGCGTAACGGAGACGATTTCTCAGCCTTGGGTCCAGGAAAAGGCCAATCATTGTAATTCCAACCACTGCCATAACGTACATGTAAGTGGATAGTGGATGTGACATCACAAGCAGGAAAGACGAAACAAGCACTGCAGGGTAATATCTCCGGTCATCCATATAGTAAAGGAAGAATAGAACGGTAAGAAGCCCGAAAAAGTGGCCAAATACCAGGATGGATGAAATTGATGTCTGGAACACTATGATTGGGTTAAAGGCATCGAAAAGTGCAGCAAGGAGAGAGATTGTTGGGTTTTTTGTAATCTTATATGCGATGAAGAATATGATTATAGAAGCCAGGCCGCCAAATATTGGGGGAATCTTGACCAAAAGGAGAGTATAGCTTATTCCGGTAAGTTTCCAAAGTGCAATTATTATCCAGTACATTACAGGGAAATCACCATACCCTGCACCTCCCCAGGGGGAAGGGAAAGTGTCCATGATTTTCCCACTCTTCACGAACTCCTGGAGTATTGTATAATAAATTCCAAAGTCGTTTCCAATGGCGAAAGCCCTTAATGAGGGGAGTATTCTTATGAAAATCGCTGCAAGTCCGATCATAGATACTGCAGCGACGGTCTTTCTATCCATGTTTCAGGGAGGATCAACAACAATCATTATATTATTTTGCCTTGTTGGATAAATTGAAAAAGTGCTGAGAAATTACGAATTGCAAATAGTTTTATGCAATAAGACAATGTGAAAATATGAAATTGTTAATCGATGGAGAATGGATCGATGCGGAAAATAAAGAACAGCTGAAGAAGTTCAGTCCTGTGGACGGGACACTTATGGGTGAATTCCCCGCTGCATCAAAGAATGATGTGGACAGGGCAATGGATGCTGCATCAAAGGCCTTTGAATCCTGGTCATCCCTGGGATCAGTTCCGCGATCGAGATACATTTACAAAGCCAGGGAACTGATTGAGAAATCCAGAGGAGAGCTGGAAAATCTGCTTTACAGGGAAAATGGGAAGATACCCATAGAGGCGAGACAGGAGGTTGACGGGGTTCTTGACCAGATGCAGTATTACGCGGAATTTGCCAGAAAAATTACTGGAGATATAGTTGAAGGCGAGACCCCCAAGAGAAAGATCTTCCAGTACAAGGTCCCATTAGGGATAGTGGTTGCCCTGACACCCTGGAATTTCCCGGCGGCAATGGTTGCCAGAAAGCTCGCCCCTGCACTGCTCACCGGTAATACAGTAGTGCTCAAACCAAGCTCCGACACCCCGTATACTGCCGAATGGATCGTCAGGAAATTTCAGGAAGCGGGTCTTCCCAAAGGCGTACTGAACTTTGTTCCCGGAAGAGGTTCAGAGATAGGTGATTATATAGTATCACATAAAAAAGCCGCGCTGGTTACACTAACTGGTTCAACCGAAACCGGTCAGAGAATAATGCAGAAAGCGTCGGCAAACATGTCGAAGCTCATCCTTGAGCTGGGTGGCAAAGCTCCCTTCATGGTATGGAAGGACGCGGATCTCAAGAATGCTCTCAGGACATTCCTTTGGGCAAAGTTCTGGAACGCAGGTCAATCCTGCATCGCCGCGGAGCGTCTTTATGTTCACAAAGATGTATATGCCAAATTCATGTCAATGGTAAAGAAAGCTACTTCCTCAATTGTTACCGGGGACCCGAAAAAATCCGACATGGGACCACTTATTAACAAAGTTGCCCTGGGAAACATGGAAGCAATCGTTGAAAATGCAAAGTCAAGCGGATATAAAATTGATACAGGGGGAAGCAAACCAAAATTATCAGGACCAGCTGAAAATGGATACTACTTCCTTCCAACGGTCATAGAGGGGGTGGCGCAGGATTCATCAGTATTCCAGGATGAGATATTCGGGCCGGTGGTAGGTGCCATGGAAGTCACATCCAAGGATGACATGTTCAAGCTTGCAAACGATTCAAAGTACGGTCTTGCGTCTTACCTCTTCACAGCCGATCAGAATTTGATGTTTGACGCTTTTGAACGTATTAGATTTGGCGAACTTTACGTGAACATGCCGGGTCCCGAAGCATCACAGGGATACCACACCGGGTTCAGGCTTACTGGCCAGGCAGGAGAGGGCAGCAAGCATGGCATTGAGGAATACCTTAAACTGAAAAACATATATGTTGACTATGCTGGAGGAGATCTTCACATAGAAACCGTAAGGGAAGACCTCATCAAGGAATAATCGCTAAATCACTTACATTTTTTACCTGATAGACTGGTCTGGCCGCGTCTACCACCATTTTTGGCCATTTTCTTATTCTGCAACTTTTAATTACTGATAAATTTGAATAACCTATCAATTAACAAATCATGCGGGTGCCGGGATTTGGACCCGAGGCACGAGCTTGGCAAGCTCGCGTGTTACCAGGCTACACCACACCCGCTTAGCACTGTGATTGTGTGGTAAATATTAATTTTTGCGGAGCTTACAGGTGGGGCCCACTCATCTTTCATGAAGCTGCAGATAGCCCTGCTCTGTATGCCAGTATTCCGGAAATGTATAGCAGAGCCTTTAATTTACTGTATTTTTATAAATTTGAATTCTATATATGGCAAGCTATTAGCTGACTCTGCTAAAAAAAATGTCTACTTTCCCAGAAAAAATATTGCTATACGCACCTGAGCCTATTTCCAGCGGTACAACAGATATCATATTAAAGTGTTGCTGTATCAATAACAAACTTCAGCAATATTAAATATAAGATAAATGCAGCTCCTGTTATTTTCGGTGTTAGTAAGCATTACGTCAAAGGTTGATTATGTTGCTCATGGAACTAATATACTGGAGGGGCATTTCGCATGCCTTACTACAAAAATCTTTTAATAATTGTAATCTTGTAGCATAAAATAGGTGATTCCAAGAATGATTGTATCTGAAGAGAGAAACAGGTATCCCGAGGTCAAGTTTTCTGCAGACTTCGAGATAAGTAAAAACGCACCGTTCAAGACGGTGGATGAATTCGTCAATGCGATGGGACACCTTATAACTCCAGACATGATGGTTATGAGGGTCACAGAGAGTTTGTGCCCTATCTGCGTTGATGACGAGAAGTTTGATCAGATGAGGATACCCGCTATAGTCTACGAGAATGCCGGAGAAGTCAAGCTTATCAAGGAATGCGCTGAACACGGTGTTACAAAGGAGAAATACTGGGAAGACTATGAGATGTATCAGGAAGCCAAGAAGTGGCAGGACCCCGGTGTCAGAATCCTGAATCCTCACGTTGCATATCTGGAATCCAAGATTGTATGCCCCACGCACTGCGGTCTCTGTATAAAGCACAAATCACACACAGGACTTGGCAATGTTGTGGTAACAAACCGCTGTGACCTTTCATGCTGGTACTGCTTCTTCTACGCAAAGGAAAACGAGCCCATATATGAGCCAACACAGGACCAGGTCAGGATGATGCTCAGGAGAATGAGGAACGAGAAGCCTGTTGGAGCTAATGCTGTCCAGATAACTGGCGGAGAGCCCACAATCAGGGATGATATCATTGACATAATCAAGATCGCCAGGGAAGAGGGGTACGAACACATACAGCTCAACACCAACAGTATCAGGGCTGCATTCGATCCTGATTTCCCCAAGAAGGTAAGGGCTGCTGGCTCCAATGTCATATATACAAGCTTTGACGGGCCAACCCCCAGATCAAACCCCAAGAACTTCTGGGAAGTCCCGGCTGCTCTTGAAAACTACAAGAAGGCTCCGCTGGGGGTCGTACTGGTTCCAACTGTCATTGGCGGTGTAAACGACCAGTATCTGGGAGACATCATCAGGTTTGGGCTCTCCAACATAGATGTTGTAAGAGCAGTCAACTTCCAGCCTGTCAGCCTTGTTGGAAGAATGCCTGACAGGATGAGGGAAAAACAGAGGATAACCATTCCTGGAGCAATCAAGAAGATAGAGCAGCAGACCGATGGCCTCATAGGAAGAGAGGACTTCTTCACTGTTCCTTCAACAGCCAAGGTATCTGACTTTGTTGAACAGCTGAAGGGCAAGGAAATGTACAAGCTCTCAATTCATTTCGCATGCGGAATGGGTACATATCTCTTCAAGGACGATGACAGAATCATACCAATAACCAGATTCATTGATGTGCGTGGAATGTTCGAAAAAATCGGAGAACTTGCTGATGAGATAAAGGGATCCAACTTCAAGAGGCTCAGCAAGGCCGTCACAGTTCCGAAGCTGCTTCTCAGCCTGAACAAGTTTGTGGATTACGAGAAGGCCCCCAAGGACTTCAAGCTGAAGGATATGATATACAATGCCTTCACAGAAGGAGATTACCATGGACTCAAGGCTTTCCACTACAAATCAATGTTCATCGGTTTCATGCACTTCATGGATCCGTACACATATGATGTGGACAGGGTTGAGAGATGCGATATCCACTATGCAATGCCTGATGGCAGGGTTGTGCCTTTCTGTGCATTCAATGTAATACCTGAACTCTACAGGGATGCAACACAGAGGAAATACTCAATTCCAGCCAAAACCTATGAAGAGAGGACAGGAAAGATACTCAAGAAGGACAAGTACTTCAGGGAATATACAAAGGAAGACAAGAGAAGAATACTTGCTTTCTATGAGCAAAGCATAGGCAGGAAGCTCAGCGAAGATGAAATAGGTCTCAACCTTGAAGAAGCCATCCCAGTGATTTCTTCACAGAGACCCGAGTAATCCCAAATTTTATTTTTAAATACCAATACCTTTACTCAATTGCAATACGAGATTTTTGACCATACAGGCGATGTGGGCCTCAGGTTTTACGGATCTACATTTGAGGAGTTATTTTCTTCCGCTGTTGCGGGCATGGCAAGGCTTATGGGGCGCCAGCCAGGCAGGCACCTCCACGTTTCCAGAAAAGAGATCATAGCCGAGACAGGAAACGAACTTATCCTGTACACCATCCTCTCCCGCGTGCTTTATTACTTTGAGGCTCAATCGGAACTCTACAGCAATGCCAGTTTCCCTGAAGGTATTATACCCGGAGAAACACAGGTACTGCTCACAGGATACAGAATCAATTCACGATTCAGGTACGACTACGTCATCAAGGCTCCAACATTCCACAGGCTGGTACTGCGTCCAGCCGAGGGTTACGGCACCATAGTTTTTGACATATGAAGCATTGCCTCTCTACCGGATGGCTGGTCAGTGCCTGCTTAACAGGCATGCAGCTATTCATCTCCTGCAATGATCAAGATTTTAATTGAAATGACATAACCCTACCAATGACTAGTCTTGTTCCGAAGAAAATCTTCTTCACACGGGGAGTGGGGAGAGGACAGAGCCAGCTGCAGTCCTTTGAGGAAGCGCTCAGGGATGGAGGAATTGCGCCATTCAACCTGGTTGGCATAAGCTCCATCTTCCCGCCATTTGCGGAAACTGTTACCAGGGAGCAGGGGCTCAGACTTCTGTCTCCCGGGCAGATTCTTTTCACTGTTCTTGCAAGAAATTCATCGGATGAGCTTAACAGGATGATTTCTGCAGCAATAGGTTATGCCATACCAACGGACAGGAGCAGGTGGGGATATCTCAGCGAGCACCACAGTTTCGGCGAGACCGAGAAAACAGCCGGATACTTTGCAGAGAAACTCGCTGCAGAAATGCTTGCCAGCACCATGGGTACAACCGACAAGCTGATCTGGAACCAGGAGAAGGAGGAATACGTTCTGGAGAACAGAATACTGACAACAAAGAACATATGTTCCACCGCTGTTGTTATGAAACCTGGTGAATGGACAACTGTAATAGCTGCAGCTGTCCTGATCGTAGAGGAGTAAGAAATGGACCAGTCCATCGAGGAGAAGTGGCAGAAAAGGTGGGCCGAATCCCATGTTTTTGAGCCAGATATGGACCCTGCAAGAAAAAAATTCATGATAACTGTGCCATGGCCATATACCAACGGACCACTGCATGTTGGCCACGGAAGGACGTACACTCTGGCTGACATAATTGCAAGGTACAGGAGAATGACAGGATACAACGTTCTCTTCCCCATGGCTTTCCACCAGAGTGGCACCCCGATTCTTGCCTTTTCTGAGAGAATCCGCCTCAATGATGAGAAGACCATAAAACAGTACCGTGAAAACCTGTCCGAATATGAAGAACCTGAGAACATTGACTCCATAATAGAATCGTTCAGGAAGCCGGAGAATATTGCTGCGTACTTTTCGGAGAGAATAATAAAGGATTTCACAAGCCTCGGATATTCAATGGACTGGACCAGGCGTTTCACCTCAGCAGATCCATTTTACCAGGACTTTGTTGTATGGCAGTTCAACAGGCTTCATGACAGGGGGCTCATAAAAAGTGGCAAATATCCTGTCCTGTACAGTGTTGACGATCAGAATGCAGTGGGTGAGGACGACATCAGCGATGGCGACATAGACAAGGTCACCATTGAGGAGTATACAGCCGTGATCTTCAAGGGAAATGAGTATTCACTGGTGGCTGCCTCCCTGAGGCCCGAAACAATATTCGGCATAACAAACCTCTGGATTTCACCGTCCGGTGACTATGTCCTTGTTGAGATGGATGGCGAGAAATTTGCGGTTTCCAGGGAAGCCTCTGAAAAGCTTGCACTGCAGCATGACGATATCACGGTAATTGGAAGCATCCGGAATTCTCAGATTCTCTCCCAGGAATTTACCGCACCCTTCAGCGGCAGGAAACTGAGGGTGTACCAGGCAGAGTTTGTTGACCCTGACAACGGCACAGGCGTCGTGTATTCCGTTCCGGGGCATGCGGTATGGGATTTTGTTGCCATGAAGGAGTACTCAATAAATGTTGACCCGGTTACAGTTATCGATGTTTTATCTGATCCGGGAATCACAGTTCAGTCACTTGTTTCCCAGACCGGCATAAAGGGAATAAATGATTCTGATCTCATCAGGGAGGCAACCCAGAGGCTGTACAGGGAAGAATTCTATTCTGGAAGGATGAATGGCGAAAACGGAAAATATTCAGGAATGACCGTACAGCAGGCAAGGGACTCCATTAAGGGCGACCTTTTCCAGGAGAAACTCGGCTTCATTTTCTATGAGACCTCGCGGCATGCCACAACCCGCGCGGGATCAAAGGTTGTGGTTGCAGTCATGAAGGATCAGTGGTTCATAGATTATTCAGTTCCATGGTGGAAGAAACTCTCCCATGAACTTGTGGGAAGGATGTTCTACTACCCCGAATTCTACAGGAACGCAATGAACGACGCAATAGACTGGCTACGAGAAAGACCATGCGCACGCCGGAGAGGCATAGGAACCAGACTTCCCTTTAACAGGGAATGGGTCATAGAGTCCCTGTCCGATTCCACAATATATCCTGCAGTTTACACAAATTCAACCCAGCTCAAGGAGATATTCCGGCTGCTTGGCAGGATACCGGAGGGAATCATGGAATTCATCTACGGCTCAGGGGACAGGAGTTTGCTGGCAGAATATGATGAGGCTGTTCAGGATCTTGCCAGGGAAGCCAGAAGGAGCCTTGAATACTGGTACGGCGTGGACATAAGGCTCACGGCCCACCCACACCTGAGCAACCACCTGTCATTTTATGTTATGAACCATGCTGCCCTGTTCCCGGAAAATCTGCAGCCCAGGGGCCTCATAATATCCGGGCTTGTAATATCAAACGGCGCCAAGATCTCCAAGAGCAAGGGAAATGCAATATCACTTCTCAGGATATCGCACCGTTATTCGGCCGATCTTTACAGGCTCTTTGTTGCAGTCAATGCAGACATTGCGTCAACGCTTGACTGGAATGAGGACGAAATCCAGGCTGTCAGGAAGAAGTATGAGACCTTCCTTGCCCTTGTTTCCAACCGCCAGCATGAACCCGGATTCATCTCCACCCAGATTGAGAACTGGTTCGAATCAAGGTTCAACCAGCATCTCGGGGAATATTTCCAGGGCATGGAGAATTTCGATCTGAGGGGTGCAATCATCTCCATATTCTATGAGGTCATGAATGACATCAGGTATGTGGAACAGAGAGGCGGAAATACAGGATATGCTGTCTCACGCATTCTGGACCGCTGGATCCAGGCGCTGGCACCGGTGATACCTCACACCTGCGAAGAACTATGGGAATCCATGGGAAAAGAGGGGTTTGTGAGCACTACAATAATGGATAAAGACAATTCCGGGCCTGTTGATCATGAGATCCTGTCAGCAGAAAAGTACCTGCAGAAGGTTATACAGGACGTAAGGGACATAATGAAGGCAACATCCATAAATCCTGCAGTAATAGAAATCAGCGTATGCGGAAGTGAAATGAGGAAACTGGCCTTACTGCTGGCAGAAAATCGGGCATCGGAAGCAACGCCACGCCTGAAGCCATTCATTGGGGATTACATGAAGAACAAAAGGAATATTGACACCTCTGTCAGCGGAGAGGCAGCCATCCTCAGGGAAAGCCTCACCTACCTTGAGAAGACCTTCCAGTGCCAGGTCAATATAAGCGAGAATTCTCCCATACCGGGGAAAAAGATCGCATGGCCCGGTAGGCCCGTCATAACGCTGAAGCCCTCATCCTGATTGCTTCAGCCAGTTCCCAGGATTTCCTCTTTCGATATTTAATTAAACATAACAGGCATTTCGGCAGTATGGCTGAAGAACGCAAAGGAATAACATTCAACTCACCGCTGGAAGAGCGAGTTTATTATTCAAGACTTCTGGGCGGGGATTCCTCCCTTGTGCTGCATGGGGGCGGCAACACCTCAGTAAAGGTAACGGAGAAGGATCATACTGGAAGGGATATCCATGTCCTCAGGGTGAAGGGGAGCGGATCGGATCTTGCCACCATCACGGAGAGAGGCTTCACCGGCCTCAGGATGGACGATCTCCTGGCCGCAAGGAAAATTAAGGAAATGTCCGATGAGGAAATGGTTGCATATATGCGGAAGAGCATGGTTGACCCTTCTGAATCCTCTCCAAGCGTGGAATCATTCCTGCATGCCTTCATACCGCACGCCTATGTAGATCACTCGCATTCTGACGCAATACTGTCCATCACAAACACCACAATGAAGCCTGACGAGATAAAGAACATACTTGGAAATGTAATGGTGATACCGTACATCCCACCGGGCTTCAAGCTTGCAAGGGCTCTTCTGGAGACAATAGAATCAATGGGGCCAGAAATAAAGGGAATTGTGCTTTCACGCCACGGCCTCTTCACCTTCGGCGAAAGCGGAAAGGAGAGCTACGACCGCCATATGGAGATAGTTTCTGCGGCGGATAAATACATCAATGGAAAGCTGAAAGGCACAGATCTTTTCCCGAAGAAATATGACAGGGTCGATCCCGCAGCTGTGGAATCATTGCTTCCCACAATCCGTGGACTCCTGTCCAGATCAACCAGGAAAGTTCTGAAGATTGCGACAGATGAGGCTTCATTGAAGATATCCATGTCGGGAGAGGCAGAGAAGCTGGCCACCAACGGACCTGCAACTCCAGATATGCTCATCAGGACAAAGTTTGATTATGCCTACATTGACCATGTGTCCAGATCAGCTGACGTGATCGATGAATATGCAGCAAAATACCGAAAAGAGTACGAGGAATATGTCAGGGGATTCCCCATGCATGACCCATATCCTTCATGCATTGTCATAAGGGGATACGGACTCATTACAGCCGGTATAAATTCCCGAGAAGCGTCAATTGCAATGGACCAGATGAGACACTCCCTGCTGGTGAATGCCAGGGCAATGAGGCTCGGAGGTAACTCATTCATATCCCGGAAGGAGGCGTATGAAATGGAATACTGGCCTCTGGAGGAAGCCAAGCTGAAGAAATTCCACCCACGCCCTCTTGAGGGTCATGTATCGGTGGTCACAGGAGCGGCCAGCGGAATCGGCCTGGAGGTTGCCAGGAAACTTGCCATGAACGGTTCAGCAGTCATTGCCTGCGATCTGGATCCGGATGTCACCAGCGTTTCAAAGACACTGGGAACTGAATCAGGAAATCCAGTAATCCCCGCTGTCATTGACATCTCCAGCGAAGAGGCCGTGGAGAAAGCTTACAGGAATGCAGTGCTGGAGTTCGGTGGCGTGGACATGCTGTTCAACAATGCGGGTGTGCTCAAGAGCAGCCTCATTGAAGATACAACTGTCCAGGATCTTGACCTCCATTACAGGGTTAATGCCAGAGGCACATTCCTGATGACACGTGAGGCATTCAAGATCATGAAGGCACAGAACATTGGGGGCAACATGGTTTTCAACATAACCAAGAATCTCACAAATCCGGGCCCCGGAATGCTGTCATACGGATCCACAAAGGCATTTGCAGCCCACGTATGCCATTACGTTGCCAAGGAAGGTGGGAAATATGGAATCAGGGCAAACATAGTCAATCCTGACAAGATATTCAGGGGTTCCAAGATCTGGGAAAATGGCGTCCTTGAAGCCAGGGCTAAGGCAAAGGGACAGACCGTTGAACAGTACAAGACCCAGAATCTGCTGAGAAGGGAAGTGCTGCCCGATCACGTCGCAAACGTTGTCCTTGCCCTGATAAATGAGGATGCTTTTGGAGCCACAACAGATGCAATGATACCAATAGATGGCGGAATCATCTGATAAAAAGTTCCCTCAACACACGGACAATGCCCAGGTCAATACCGAAATTCCTGAAGTCTCTCTTCACCGCCGGTATGGCTGCGATATTGGCCGGTTTTGCCATCTTCCCGTTTCTGGCATCCATGAGGAGCGAAAAGAGCTTCTCGTAGTGGCCGAATTTCCTTCTTACGGCATTTCCGTACTTTATCTTTATCTCCTGGAGTTCTGTTTCATGGCATAGGGTCTGGTACAGTATTTCTGCGCACTCAATTGAGGGAAGTATGCCTTCACCGGTTATGGGGCTCACAGTACCGATTGATTCACCAACACCCACAGCTCTTCCGCTGAACATTCTGCTGAAAAGAGGCCTGAGCCTCAGATCCCTGGCCATTATGGCCGAATGATCAATATTTTCAAGGCTCTTCATTATGAGACCCGTTGAATCTGAGCCTGCTCCCACGTGGTAGCCCTGCTCCAAAGGAAATTCCCAGTAATAGCCATGTCCTCCGGGAAAATACCTGAAATAAAATTCTTCATGGCTGGCTGATCCGGAAAGGTATTCTGTGGTATGCATCGTGAAGTCCTCAGGGGCTGCACCAAGATAGTGCCTTGAAATCCCGGTGGCATCCACCAGTATGTCATCCTCTCCAGGCAGTGGCGCCATTCTCCTTTCAACACCGACTGTAGACACAAGGTCAGCCTCAAGCCTGTTCTTGTCTACTGTGCACAGTCCCCTGGATGGAAAGTGCATTTCCGGCATACCGTCGCCTGTGAGTATTACCGAATCAGCTCTTCTCTGGATATATGAATCGCCATCCAACCCAGCAAGCTCTGCATATTTCCTGAAATTGAATTTGTTTGTTGCGTAACCGCATGGAATCCTGAATCCAGGTTTTTTTGGGTCATACAGCCTCAATTCGACTCCCGTTGTGGAAAGTCTCCTTGCAAGATATGAACCAGCCACGCCTGAACCGGCTATTATTATCACCGGGGAGCATGCTATGCGTAAATAATACCTGTTGCCATATACCACAGAAAATGAGGATCGCCATAAAGTTCGGCTATCTTGGATGGGATTACAGCGGATTCCAGGCTGGAAACGGTGAAAACAGCATTGAGGACACAATATCTGAAAGTCTTGTGAGGATCGGCACATCCTCTGAGATACACAGTGCTGCCAGAACCGACAGAGGAGTTTCTGCACTATCGAACGTGCTCACTGTTGAGACCGATCTCCCGGCTCCACGGATAATGGGATCGCTGAATTCCATGATTGACAGCATGGTGTTCCATTCATGGAGCCCTGTTGCTGAGTCCTTCAATCCCAGACACTGTGAGAACAAGACGTACCGCTACATGCTGCAGCAGGACGACCTACCCAACAGAGAACTTATTCTGCCGCAGCTCAGGCTGTTTCTCGGCACACATGACTTTTCTGCCTACTCCCGACGGGATGGTCGGAATCCAGTAAGGACAATAGAGTCCATTGAACTCAGCGAAGATGGGGGAACATTCATGATAGACTTCACCGCCAGGAGTTTTCTCTGGAACCAGATCAGGACCATAATTGCCTTTGTTGTTGAAAGCAATGCTGCCGGGGAGATACGTGATCCATTCAGTTCCACTGATCGCTTTCCAAAGATCGCTGCAGCAGCACCCCTCATACTCATGGACGTAAGATATCCCGATATAACATTCAGCCCATGTGTCGGAAGATCAAAACTTGCTGCATTCAGCAAAAAGTTGAATGAAATCAGGTTCCGTGGATGGGTTTCGCAGCAGTTGACCAGAGGAATCACAGGAATAACTAGTAATATAAGGAAATAATGCCCTCTGAATGGGGTACAGGGCACAGGCCATTTCTATCAATGCATCAAGGGCTGTTTATGCTCTGAACTGGTTCAACATTGCCCCCGGTCTTCAGTACATATCAAGGGATCTCGATCTTTCACTGGTCCAGCTTGGCATAATGACAACTGCATTTTACATCGGTCTCTCAACGTTTCAGCTGGTTGGAGGCCTCCTTGCCTCAAGGATAGGAAACAGGGCCACCTCGTCCCTGGGAATAACCATACTTGGAGCTGCAGTTATTGCAACCGGATTATCCCAGAACCTTCCCGATCTTTTCCTTTCGCGCCTCTTTGCCGGCATCGGATCCGCCATGTTCTTCTCCCCTGCCCTGGGAATGATTTCAGAGATTGTGCCGCAGGACAAATACAGCTTCCACGTTGGGCTTTTCAACGGATCATTCAATCTTGGGGGAGGAGTAGGGATAATAGGCTGGGATTTCCTGGACCAGGCATTCAGCTGGCGCACTCCTCTCTTCCTCTCGGGAGGCATTATGATAGCACTTGCAGTTGAAAACTACATAATTCTCAGGGGAGCTAAAACCAGCACCTTCGGCGCAAGGGTCTTCAGCAGGGCCGGTGAGGTGCTGAGATCCAGGCTCATCTGGATCCTCCCCATAGCCGCGCTCTCCGGCATACTGTCCGAAACCGTCATAGGGCAGCTTTTTGTATATTACGCCGAAACAGGGCTTCATATGTCGCCCAATGTTGCAAGCGTTCTTGGCACTACATACCTGCTAATAGGCTTCGTGGGAGGCATGCTGGGAGGTTACATTTTCGGTAGGATCAGGAAGAGGATCCTGATGTTCCTTGCATGGGCGCTCATGGTAGGCGCATTCACTGCGGTGATATGGATGACCTCCAGCTTCATCCTGCTTTTCCTCCTGCTGATACTTCTTGGAATACTTACAGTAAATGTGCTGTCAATGCTTTACACCCTGACTGCCGAAGCCACAAAGGATCGCGGCATGGTGTCATTCGCCCTCTCATTCGTCAACTTTGTGCAGAATATCATAGGTTCATTCAGTCCCCTGCTATTTTCACTTGTATACGACCATTCAAACTATGCATTCTCATGGATAACCATAGGGGCAATAGGTGCCGCCTGCGTATCTGCGGGATACATGTCGCTGGGCTACCTGAGATCTGAAATATATGGAAGACAGCCATTCTTTAATACTGATTCCAGATAATCAACAGTGTTGTTCTCAGCCGTTTCAGAAAAATTCAACCAGCTGTCCGGTACACGGAAAAGGCTGGAGCTTACTCAGATACTGGTGGATCTCCTCAAGGAAGCAGGTAAGGACCTGAGAATTCTCACATACCTGATCCAGGGGAAGCTGGGACCGGATTACCTTGGAATAGAGTTGGGACTTGCTGATAAGCTCATCATAACAGCACTTTCCGGAATATCTGGCAAGACAGAGGATGAAATCAATAACATGTTCATGAAATCCGGGGACCTGGGATCTGTGGCCAAAGAAATTACTGCGGCAAAGTCGCAGAACTCACTTTTTTCCCATGATCTTACTGTGGAGGCCGTTCATTCATCGTTGCTTAAGCTTGCCTCTGTGAAGGGAGAAGGCAGCGTGAAGAACAAGATCAGGATATTCCAGGACCTTCTTCTTAATGGAACACCTGATGACGCACAGTACATTACAAGAATTGCCACAGGAAAGCTCAGGCTAGGAGTATCTGACGCCACCATACTGGATGCACTGGTTAATGCCTTCTCAACTGCAGATAAATCCGCCGAGATTGATGAGGCATACAATTTCCACCCTGACATAGGCTATGTGGCTGAGCTTCTGTCCAGCGGGCGTGAATCCGAGCTCATCAATGTGGGGCCTGAACCCATGGTGCCGGCCAAGGTGATGCTGGCAGAACGCCTTCCAGACATACCCCAGATTCTGCAGAAGATGGGTGGTAAGGCCGCCTTTGAATACAAATACGATGGGATGAGGACACAGATACACTATTATGGCGGACAGGTGAAGATCTTTTCAAGGGGCACAGAGGAAACCACCTCAAATTTTCCTGACATAGCAAGGAACTTCAAAACCACCTTTTCTGTTGAATCGTGCATCCTTGATGGCGAAGCCGTTCCGTATAACCCGGAAACAGGAGAGCTGTATCCCTTCCAGGTGGTTTCCCAGAGGAGGGGAAGAAAATACGATCTTGACCGGCTGGAGGCGGACGTGCCACTGGTTGTATTCCTTTTTGATGTTATATACCTCAACGGGGAGCCTTTGCACAGGAAGCCGTATCTGGAGAGGCGCCGCATTCTGGAAGGTCTTTTCACCCCAAATGATTCCTTCAGGACCGCAACTCAGATAGTGTCCGATAATCCGGAGGAGGTTCAGAAGTTCTTCGACGAATCCATCAATTCCGGCTGCGAAGGAGTTGTTGCCAAGAACGTTTCTGAACAGTCCATCTACCGTGCGGGTGCAAGAGGATGGCTCTGGATCAAGCTGAAGAGAGACTACCAGTCTGAGTTTGAGGATTCACTTGACCTGACTGTAATTGGGGCATTTGGGGGCCATGGCAGGAGAAAGGGCACCTACGGCGCACTTCTCATGGCAACATACAACAAGGTGACGGATGTTTTCGAATCCATATGCAAGCTGGGAACAGGCTTTACGGATGATGTACTCTTTGCACTTCCTGCCAAATTCAAGGATCACATAGTGCCAGATAAGCCCGCACGAGTGGAATCACTTCTGCAGCCTGACGTGTGGATAGAGCCTTACTTCGTGATGGAGATAATTGGCTCTGAGATAACTGTAAGCCCCGTGCACTCATGCGCATTCGGCAAAATTGAAAAGGGGGCTGGTCTCGCAATAAGATTCCCGAGATTTACAGGGAAATGGCGCGAGGACAAGAGGCCTGAAGATTCAACAAGCACGCAGGAAATTCTGGAAATGTTCCATGATCAGAAAAAAAGAATAAAGGGCTGAGAAGCCCTTAACTGGGAATTGTTCAGAAATCGTCTCTGGGTGGTCTTCCCCTTCCGCCCTGGTTATTGTTGTTGTAGTAACCGCCGCCGCTTCCGCCTCTTCTGAAGTTTCCGCCGCCGGTTCTCCTTGGGCCTCTGAAGGTGTTTTCGTATTCCTTCTCACTCATGTCAACTTCATCGTTGACCTCTGAGATTTCCTCTTCTCCAACCTTTAGGGTGCCATATTTGCCCACATTGAGCCTCATGTGCCCCCTAACCAGAGAAATGTAACCGTTATCTATGTAAAGCGTCTGACCGTCAGTTGCCTGACCTGCCTGGTCGCCCCACAGTGATAGTATTATCTTTCCTGTCTCGTCGCCAATATAGACCTCTGTTACGGATTTATCTTCTCCAAATCTGGTCTGTATTTCCTTCGGTTCGCCTACGCTAACAACCTTGGCAAGGACATTTACTCTCCTTGATTCTGGTGTAAGGTCTTTTATTTTGGTAGTTCCTTCCATTCTATTACTTCCTTTGTCTGTATAGAAGACTAGGACTAATTGTGTCACCGTATTTAAATGATACGCAAGATTGAAGATGCGAAATTCGTACGGCTCAAATTCCAGCGAGGAAATGTTTACAGATCATCCAGTTTTTCCATTGTCCATGGAATGACCTCCCTTATGAACGCGGGGCCATGATGGGCAAAAAAATCCAGCTTCCCAGGGGTTACGAAGAATCTCCCAAGCTTGACTGCACTCAGGTTCTCCCATTTTCTCTCCTTGATGAGCTTCTGCTGCATTGCATTATCAAATCTGCCGTACATCTTTGGTTCATAGAAGATTACGTCAGGATCTGATTCCATGACAAAGTCCAAATCTGGCTGGACCCATTCCGAATCGGTTTTTCTGTAGATACTGTTCACCCCCATCAGGGACAGTGCGTCAGTTATATAGCTCATGGATCCGAAGGTTACAGGACCGCCCAAATCTATCTCCAGGTAACCGGTCAGTGCAGGATGTCTTCGTATGGAACCAAGATATTTCATAAGCTCAAAGTTCATGTATTTGGATTCGTCAACGCGTCCAGTAACTATGCCAACCCTTGACACAAGGTCCAGTATGCCTGCCACTGAGGAGGGCAGCTCAAATATGAACACCGGGTACCTTTCAGACAGTTTCATTGCAAAGTCCTTCTGGTACCCGGATATTGCAAGAATCAGGTCAGGATTCACCGCATCAAGAACCTCAGTTCTGGCACTTCCGTAGCTTCCGACACGTCTGATGCCTGCAACTTCCCTGGGGCGCTGGCAGAATGCCGAAACGCCAACAATATTGCTGCCAAGACCAAGCTCGAAAAGTATCTCTGTCACCGCTGGGCTGAAACTTACTATTCTCTTGGGATTGAGCGGTACTTTTACTTCCCTGCCTGTATGATCAATTAGCGTCCTGGAATCCATGACCGGTTAACTGCACAATGGATAAAACCTTAAGCTGCTGATGCCAGCTTTTCCGCCTTCTCCCTGGTGGGCAGAAATGGCAAAAACAGCAATGACCCTATGGCAAATGGAAACATGTACAGGATTGCCGTTGGAACATTGACAAAGAGCGTGAACAGCGTGATGACTGCCGCACCTATGCCACCGCCAACGGTCTGTCCGATCCCCCAGACCAGCCCGTTTGATGCACCGGAAAATTCCTTGGGCACAACCTGCCCCACATAGCCAAGGAATACAGGGAATCCACTGTATGCTGCAAAAGCGTATCCTCCGTAGAGAATTATGGTCAGTATGAAATTATGGTAGAATATGAGGAACAGCCCAAAGAACACAGTTGAAAGTACGAAGGTAACAATAACAGTAAATCTGCCGCCATATTTGGCAGTGATCTTTCCAAAGTATGGCTGGCCAATTATGGGAGAAATGTAGGCGAGGGTGATTATGGTGACCATAAGGGTCTTGCTCTTGAATGTCTCATCGAATAGAGTTGGGATAAAGGTGATGGTGCCCGTCAGGAACAGTGACCGGACGAAAACCGCAGCAGTTAGCATGTACAGGAACGGCATAAACGCCTTCATGCTCCTTTTCGTCTCTGCCTTTCCTGAAGAATCGGCTGCGATGACTTTCTTTTTGCGTGACATCTCCTGTCCTCTCAGACCGCCGTAGATTATTGCTGCACTGACCAGGCTGTATAACGTGTATATCAGAAGACCGTGAAAATCACCAAGTGCGGTCATGAGGAACACAATCACCAGGGGCATTATGGCTCTTCCAAGGCTTCCAAATGAGCCGTTGACTCCCATTGCGCTTGGGGCAGACCTTGGCTCAAAGGTTGACCTGAGTACAGCTGCCCCGAGAGGGTGATAGAAGGCCTGCCCTATTCCAAGGACTGTTGCGCCGGCCAGTATAAGGGCAAGAGTATACCCCTTTATGATAAAGGGCAGTGCCAGAAGAAAGGAGGAAAGGGCGAGAATCAATATCCCAACAGCAATGAGCGTGCCATGGTTTCCTTTCCGATCGGCATAGTTCCCTACCGGGGTGCTGAATATCCCTGAAATAATATTGAATATTATGGCCATTGCTCCAAGGTACGGTATCTTGATTCCCGGCAACTCTACATAATAGGTAATCAGAGTGGGATAAAGCAATGTGGTGCCATCATTGGAGAAATGACCCAGAGAAGTGAAGGCCAGGGATCGAAGCTTTCCATACATCTTGCTGTGGATGGGATATTCCTATTTAACGGTGATTTAGCACTGTACATAATTCATGTAATGCGATCAAACGTGCAAAGAGAGCAAATTATTATCATGACGTAATGAAGGATGGCATTTTAACCGGAGAGGTTGAGGAACAAAAACAAAATTTATCAGTAGATGATAGCTCAAACGTGAATGATGCAGAGAAGATTTTCAATGGAACATCTTTATTTTATTCCAGGTATAGACCTACATATCCCCATGACATAATTGACACCCTATCCGAAGTTGCCGACTTCAGCAGTGACTGGACGGTTGCAGACATAGGGTCAGGAACGGGAATCCTCGCTACTCTTTTCCTTGAGAATGGCAACCACGTGAAATGCATTGAGCCCAACGGAGAAATGAGGGAAATGTCCATTCGAAATCTTGCGGGAGCCGGTAAGGTGGATTTCATTGAGGGGACAGGCGAGTCCTCAGGGCTTCCAGACGCTTCCGTGGACCTTGTTGTTTGCGGACAGTCGTTCCACTGGATGGATGCCAAACCTGCAATGCAGGAGTTTTCCCGAATTCTTCGAGGCAGGAAGTGGGTTGCACTCATCTGGAATGACAGGGTGATGGAGCCTGGAACCTTCACCTGGGATTATGAATCCGTTGTCCGCAAATATAGCAGCAAATATCATTCCACAGGGAGCACCGTGCTTGACTGGAAAGACCTTGGAACGCTTTTCAGGGAAAATTTTCAGACGTTCAAGTTCCCCAATGTCCAGAAACTTACGCTGGATGCAGTTATGGGGCGTTATCGGTCTGCTTCGTATGCAATCACCCAGAATGACCCGGCTTACTGGAAGTTGGTTGATGATTTTTCAAGCATATTCCATCGCTATGAAACCAACGGAAGCGTGGAAATGGTATACAGGACAGTACTGTTTCTCGGAAGCATTTGAAAATTTTCAAAATAACCGTTAGAATAAACCGCAATTCTGGCGTAATTTCTGGAAAAATGCACGAATTGGCGCGAAACCTGTATGGATGGCACCATGTGAGAATTATACTGCTTTTGAGATGGGGCGATATAACTCAGGACATAATTGTTATCCTGTTCTAAATTTAGAAGTTAAGTTGCAGGAATCCACTTTATATTCCACATAGAAGCCTTAATGAAACAGAAATAACATAGTTAACAGTGGGTCTGCCCGGATTTGGACCGGAGTTTCCAACTCCCGAAGCTGGAAGGATACCAGGCTACCCCACAGACCCTTATCCCGGGAACATAGCAAGCGTGAATATTTCATTTTCCCTGACCTTTATGGCAAAGGCCACCCGAATTAAACCACTATATTAATACTTTGTGCACATTTAAGGGCCTTTTGTTAAATTTACAGCCTCATTTCATGCGGTGCAGGCATCATTTTCATATTTCATCGACATATGCCGATAGCAGACATTAACAGAAAAGGAAGAGCTTAAATATTGTAAAAAATAAAGAGAATTGAGATTTGGAATGGTCGTGGGTTCCTTTGTATTCGCCGATACTGCAGGAATTTCGCGATTCACATGGGTGTGTTGTGATGGAAAAAGAAAAACTGAAATCTGTCGAAGAGTGGGTTGAGAGCGTTGCGGATCTGGTTACACCAGAGAAAGTGGTATTCTGCGATGGTACTGAAGAAGAATACAAATCAATAATCAGAGAGATGCTTTCGAGCAAAGAGTTGATAGAACTCAACCAGGAAACATACCCTGGGTGTTACCTTTCCAGAAGCGATCCACGGGACGTTGCCCGAACGGAGAAGGCAACATTTATTATATCACAGGATAGCAAACAGGTAGGCCCACTTAACAATCATATGTCCATAGAGGAGTCCAACAGGATTGTTGACAGACTTCTGAAGAATTCAATGAGGGGCAGAACCATGTACGTGGTTCCCTACATAATGGGTCCCGAAGATTCCCCATACGCGGAGGTTGGGATTGAAATCACAGACAGCCCGTACGTAGTCGTGAATATGTATATTATGACCAGAATGGGGCAGGTTGCTCTCCAGAAAATAAGGGAGCGGGGAGATTACATAAGAAGCATCCATGCTTCCCGCGATCTTGACCCTGAAAACCGCTATATTCTACATTTTCCTTGGGAAAGGCCAAGTGTCGATGCGCATGTAGTGAGCATAAATTCAGCCTATGGAGGCAACGCATTGCTAAGCAAGAAATGCCATGCCCTCAGGATTGCTTCTGTGGAAGCCCGTCAACAGGGCTGGATGGCTGAGCACATGCTCATACTCGAAGTTCAGAATCCTGAAGGCAGAAAATACTATTTTCTTGCTGCATTCCCAAGTGCAAGCGGAAAGACAAACCTGGCAATGATCAATCCACCTGCTGAATATGCCAGGAATGGATGGAAGACACGCCTCATAGGAGATGATATTGCATGGATACATCTTGGTGAAGATGGGCGGCTGTACGCAATGAATCCAGAAAATGGATTTTTCGGAGTTGTACCCGGAACAAACAGTAGAACTAACCCCAATGCCATGAAGTCCATAACACATGACACCATATTCACAAATGTAGCTCTTACGGATAAGAATGAGCCCTGGTGGGAAGGTTTGCCGGACACAGGCGGTGAAATTATTGACTGGCAGGGAAGAAAATTCATGAGAGGACAGGGAGCAAAGGCTGCTCATCCTAATTCCCGTTTCACAACACCTCTGACAAACTATCCGGACCTTTCCACTGAAGTCAATAACCCCAATGGAGTACCGGTGACAGGTATAATATTTGGAGGAAGGCGTGGGGACTCCGTTCCATTGGTGTATCAGGCTTTTGACTGGGTTCATGGGGTGTTCCTGGGAGCAACCATGGGCGTTGAGCAGACGGCTGCAGCCGAAGGAAAAGTTGGAGAAATCAGAAGAGACCCGATGGCCATGAGGCCATTCTGCGGGTACAATATTTCTGAATATTTCCAGCACTGGATTGAGATCGGAAATCAGTCCAATCATCTTCCCGGAATCTTCTATGTAAACTGGTTCAGGCGAGACGGCAAGGGATCATTCATATGGCCTGGGTATGGCGAGAATCTGAGGGTGATTGAATGGATGATAAACAGACAGGAGAACCGGGCTGGAGCCATCAAGACGGAAATTGGCTACATTCCAGACAGCGATTTCAACCTGAATGGAATTGACCTTCCGGATGATCACAGGAAACTGCTGTTCAAAATTGACAGGGATGAATGGAAGAAGGAAATAAGTGAAATAGGGGAGTACCTGGATTCACTTGGGCCAGAACTCCCGGGTAAAATAATGGAGCAGTACACAATGCTCAGGAACAGATTCCGGTTTTCCTGAGGGAGAATTATACTTTATTCCGAGATCAGTAGGACCTTGAGCCGCCATAGGTGCGGTTTCCGGGCCTTCTTCTGTTATTGCTGTAACCGGATCTGCTGCCCATATTCCTTCTTGGCCTCTGGCCACCACGCATGCCCATTGAAATGCTGTCACTTATGTGGGCAAAAGGTTCTTGGTCCAGTTCTATCCTGCTCATGTGAATCTTCACGTTTTTTTCTATATTCTTTATGAGATTCATCTCATCGTCGTAAATTATGCTGAAGGCTGTTCCATTCTTGCCCATTCTTGCTGATCTGCCAACCCTGTGCACGTAAACTTCAGGCTCTCCTGGAAGATCAAAGTTAATTACATCCGATACGTCGTCTATGTCAAGGCCCCTGGCTGCCACATTTGTAGCCACCAGAAACTGCGCACTCTTGCGGAACTGTTCAAGGGAATGCTCCCTCTGTGCCTGTGTCAGATCGCCATGCATAACCATTGCGGAATAGCCCTGCTTCACCAGTATCCTGTATATGTAGTCTGCGCCTCTCTTGGTCTCGGAGAATATTATGGATTTCGGAGGCTTGTATTCATTCAGGTATGCCAGCAGCGTTGCAATCTTGGAATGATCAGCAGAGAATGCGTAGCTGTGTGATATTGTGTTAACAGTGAGAACTTTTTCTTCGCCAACCTTGATGAACTCAGGATCATGCATATGCTTCTTTGCCAGTTTAAGGATCCTTTCCTGTACTGTTGCCGACAGTAGCATTGTCTGCCTTGTTGCTGGTGTCTTGGAAAGGATGTATTCAACATCCTCAATAAAGCCCAGATCAAACATAATGTCTGCTTCATCAAGAACAACAAACCGAACTCTGGAGAGGTCAAGTTCACCTCTCTTCATGAGATCGATTAGCCTGCCGGGTGTTCCAATTATGATGTTTGTTCCCCTGTGTATGTTCTGTATCTGCCTTTCAATGCTTACCTTTCCGTAAACAACAGTTGATCTTATGCCAGAAGACATGCCCATCTGTGCTGCAACCTCGTAAACCTGCAGTGCAAGTTCCCTGGTGGGTGCAACAATCAATGCTGCGTTTCTGTCTTTCTTCTCAAGCTTCTGAATGATAGGAATCAGGAATGCACCTGTCTTCCCGGTGCCGGTCTTGGATCTGACAACCATGTCAGTTCCTTCCAGTGCCAGAGGAATAGCTTTCTCCTGGACTTCAGTAGCTTCGTCAAAACCTATTTTGTGCAGTGAATTTAAAAGTTCACTTTTCAGCTGGAATTCTTCGAATTTTGTCATTTTAACACTCTTGCGTTGCGAACTCAGAAAAATTAGATGTTTCCTGCGTTATCGTCAACTACTATATTCAGCACGAGTATATAAAAATGAGTTAGCCTGTGCGGACATGAGCATAAATATATCGAAATGCAAAATAGCAACTGTTTCCAGTATGATATTCGCTTCATCATGTTTTCCTCACCATAGCGGTTATGGAGTCCTATGCCTGATTTCGCAGGCAATAACATCACGTAAATTGACGCACCATACGTTTTACGGACGTTTTTATCGCAAATGTTTACAACATCCTTAAAAAGGGTGCCCAAATCCAGCATAATGGCAGAATTTAAATGCTTTGTATGCGCCAGGCCTGTTAAAACTGGTGAAAAATTCACGTTCACCAGAGATGGATCGGTTCACTTTGACTGTTTCGTGTCCAAACGCAGACAGGAAGTTTCACCGGAAAAACAGGAAGATCTAAGGATACTGGCAAACATACTTGACAGTGAACTGCAGCACCTGCTGAATATCCTTGCACTGCAGAATACGCCGGAATCTGTAAAGGAAAAGGTCCGGGTGAAATACAAGGATGTTGAGAAGGCAGCCGGCGAAACAACAAGAATGATCTCTGAACTTTAAAATCAGCGGGACTCCTTTATCATGAAATAGGGATTCCTTTTCTCCCCCTGATCATACACTATCTTGTTTGAGGTCTCAAGGGCCTCTGCAACCTTTTCAGAATCAAGAGCGGGATGTTTTCTGAAATTCCAGTACAGATCATACGTCTGAAGGATATATCTGGGAAAACCGAAAAATTCCCGCAGATATTGTGGCATCATCTTAAGTATGAAATTATAGGCATTGTCAACAAGTTGAGTCTTTGCGGCGCTTCTCTTTATGCCTTTCAGCTTGTCTCTCAGGAACTTGTGTATGTAGAAGCTGTATGATGCATAAAACTGGGCCATCTGGTCCCTTACCGGTCCGAAACCGGTTTTCATTACCGGCGTGAGAACATCATATCTGTCCCAATCCAGTGTGAACAGTGTATTTGTTCTCAGGGCATCATCAAATATTCTTGTTCCAGGCAGGGGCGTGTAGATTGAAAATTGAACAGCATCAGCTCCTGCGGCCTCAAGCTGCCTGGAGAAGCGTATTGTGGAGATTACGTCCCTGAATCTTTCATAGGGTGCCCCGATCATCATGCCTATGAGAACAATTATTCCATTCTGGTCAAGAGTTTTGACTGCCTGCACGGATTGAGGAGTGAATTCACCCTTGTGCATTTTTTTCAAAATTTCCTCACTGCCAGATTCAACCCCGAGGAACGATATGCGCATTCCGGCCTGTGATGCTTTCTTTATCAGTTCCGGGTACTTTGCGGTAACATCTGCCCTCATCTGCACTATCCATTTCATGTCAAGGTTCTCTTCTATGATCATGTCAAAAAGCTGTTCCCTGTGCTTTACATTTGGATGCACAACGAAAATATCATCTGTGAAGAATATCCAGTTGTAGCCGGCGACCTTGGCAAGACGCATCTCCTCCAGAATTCTCTCGTTGGATTTGTTTCTCCACATGTTGCCCCATGTTGGGGTTACTGAGCAGAAGTCACATGCGTATGGACAGCCGCGGGATGTCTCAAGACACATTACCTTATCTTCTGCACCGAACACGCTGAAAGTATACTTTGAAGAATCCAGAAGATCAAGCGGCGGCATGGGCAGGCTGTCCAGGTCCGGAATGAGTCTTCTGGGCCTGTTCCTCTTAATCATACCGTTACTCAGGTAGACAATACCGGGTATATTCTGGAATCCTGTGTTTTCAGCCACTGCCTTTGCAATTTCATAGATAGTCTCATCGCCTTCGCCGAGAACAGAAATGTCAAAACCGGATCTTATGATTTCCTTTGGAAGAAACGTAGCATGATGTCCGCCTGCCACCAGAATGGTATCAGGGCTCTTCTCCTTTATCTTTCTGGCAATATAACCTGCAGTATTATGTGCTGCTGTGGCATGCAGGGTGATTCCAACAAGATCAGGTTTGAATTTAACAGCCTCATCAACCGCATCATCAAGACTGAGTTTATCACCCTCCATATCTATTATCTTTATGGAACTGTCCTGGAGCCTTCTGATTTCTCCGGCAAGCGTCAGTAGACTCAGCGGGGCAGGAAGAAATCCCCATTTGGTCATGTATGCGCTGCCCGTTTTGTTTGAAGGCCTTATAAGTACAGCCCTGATTGCCATGTTTAAAAATTAATTTCAATATCATATTCTTTGTGTCAATTTTTTGCTGACATTATTTTTATTATTCGATTGATAATTATTAATTTACACCGTAAAAAAGCTTTTTGCAATATATATTTTTCAGAGTGAAACCATTTCCACCATGTCAGGGGATGACAAGGACTCCCCAATTAAATTTAACCATCACATGTTGGCGATGTATTGTGCAGCACATAAACAGGCTATATCTACATGCTTGAGCACGCCAACGTGTATAAATTCATGAGAAAGGGATTGCAGGAAGCAAAGATAGAGAGGCGCATATATCCGCACCTGTTCAGGCATACCAGGGCAACAATACTGGCATCCGGGGTCACTGAGGCACCGCTGGAGGCACAGATGGGATGAGCTCATAGATCAAGGAAGACGCAGACATACTTGCAATTTTCCGGTAGGGACCAGGACAATGCAATCCTGAAGGCATACGGCATTGAGGTCAAGGAAGAAAGATCAATAGAATCTCAGGAGCCATCTGTATGCCCAAGGTGCAGGGAACCCAATGATCCCAAGGCGAGGTTCTGCTGGAAGTGCGGCATGATCCTTGGCCGCTCACTGACGGAGAAAAAACTGAAGGAGGAGGCAAGAGAGATCGAAACTGCAATAATGAAGTCGGAAGTGGTGGATGATCCCACAAAGAGGATCGTCGAATCATTTCCCGATGACTTCCAGGATCTGATCCTCGAGACGGTGCTGCAGCAGATTGCGGATAATCCGGAAATGAAGGAGAGATTTCAGAAGGAACTGATTAAGGAGGAGAAGTAAGTGGACCGGTCGGGATTTAACGAAATTGAGCGGGAAATCCCCCCTTCCGAAAGGGAGGGACGAAGGTGAAACTTTTTTATGTTTTCTAGAAGTATTACGATGCTCACCAGCAGACAGAATGGAAGAAGGTTGGATAACGCGTGGCTCCATGCGTGCCTGTGTCCGTAAAGTCCATTGGCTGAGCATGGAGAGCAAAGTGCCCCCGGGCCGGAGGGAATTCATGCCTGTGGAGGTTCCGCTGGTAACCGTGGAAGCAGGAAGCCCCTTTCGAAAGATAGGGTAGGAGGTCACTAACTCTCTACTCTCAAACCTTCTATATCGTTAAAATGCTTAATATTTCGAGTGACTAGGATCTCATTTCTTCTTGAACAGATACCTGCAATCATAGAATCTTCTGGTTCTATTGTTGATCCATTCTTTCTTTTTTGTGCAAAGATCTTTCCAGCCTCTATTGCAGAATCCTCATCAAAACTTATTATTGATAGGCCTTTGAGTATTCGATTTATCTTATTTCTCTCCCGATCCTGTTTAATGCTAAGGGTCACACCAACGAACAACTCAAAAATTGAAATCGAGGTAACTGCGATAGTGCTTCCTTTATTTTCAATTTCCTCAGCTTTCTTTATAGCCTCTTTATCAGATTTCATTATGTCTATAAGAAATGAAGTATCAGCTATCATTATCTATTCTTTCCTTGCTTAGTTTCCTCGAATCTCCAATATTTTCCTCTAAGGATTTTCCCTCATCTTCACTTATGATGTCCCTTAAATCAAGCACATTTGTTTTATTTGTCAATCTATAAATGAGTTCTGTAAAACTTTCGTTTTTTAACTTTAGCTCTGATAACCTTAAGTAGGCTTCATCAGAAATAGATATGTTTTTGCTTCCCATCTAGTTCACACACATATATTTGTGTGTAAAACATATTAACCTTTTTCTGGTTCATGATTCAAGAAATGCTGGTTCTTTCCTACTCCCCTGAAATAGCCAGCAGATATTAGCTTAAGGAATATCTTCCAATCCTTTCCCTAGGCTTATGGAAGGAATTGATGACATAAATGGGCCTAGAATCAGGAATTTGATCATGTTTCCATACGTATTAACACCTATGACTCAAGATCTAATTCTGACTTGAGATTCCGGATCTATTATCAAAACGTGATAATGTTATTCAGGAAATGTTAAAATGAGGGCTCTTCGTAAAGTTGAGGCTTATAATCATCGCGGCGAACCACTCACACCTATACTCAATGGAATTTGGGGCCTTAGGGTAAGAGATTATTTAATAATTTTTCAGAAAAAGAACAATGAACAGCCGTTTTAGTAATAATGGTCGATCACTGAAAAAATTGTATGACTAAATAAAATTCTACGATCCAGTTAGGATTTGATTAATATTTTAAGTGAATACGATTTTTATCCTTCACAAATACTCCCTTATCAGATAATGATAGGGCAACAAAGTGAGTGCTGTTCCAGGCTATATAAGTAAGCTCGAAGACATAAGAACATCCACCTTTATTCAGCTTTCAAACGAACGCATTAAGAATAGCTTCAATGACAGAAAGATGCATGAGAGTGGTAAGATAACCATTGTGGAAGCAATATAGCATTGAACTTTTTGGGGTATGCCGGGATCGGGGTTCGAACCCGAGACCTCCGGATTTCTCAGAACATTCCATTCTTATGAGTCCGGCGCTCCTCCAGCTAAGCCACCCCGGCATAAAAAAATCAGGATGCCTGTTCTATTCCAGGCTCTTCGGTATTAACTGCATTTCCGCTGTTCTCGTGGGTAACAAGTACCGACTTTCTGAGCTCAATCTTCCTGATAGGGTATATATCTTTCGCCGCGTTGATTATGTCATTGTATATGTCGTCGCCAACAACGTACTTGGCAAGATCTCCGTATGTCATACCACTGGATTTCTCATCAAGGAAGGATAGAACGGAGTTTCTGATTTCCACTCTCTTGGAGGCATTGAGTTTTCCGTCTGTGACGATGACCACCTTGAGAACCATCTTTGACTTATCGGATGCATTGACCTCATGAATAATATCTATTCTCTCTTTTCTGCGCCTGACCATTCTTCTGATATAGTCATCACTAAGGGAGTGACCCAGGAATTCAGTGGAACACTTTGTTCCCTGGCAGGAAAGGATCTTGAATATCATCTTTGCGTTGGCTCTTTTGAAATTCCCTGTAAAATCTGAAACCGGCACTTCCACCTTCCTGCCAACCATGCTCTCAGGCGAGTTGCCAAGACTCAGTGTAAGCTCTTTTCCGCCGAAATAATCAGGTGATACTATGGTGTACCAGTTTTTCTCCTTGAATTTGTCCTTTCCTTTCTTTGAACTTCTATCCTTTGCCATTAAATCCCTCTAAATTTTCTGTGATCTATCGTGATGTCAGCGTAATGCTGATTTTGAATTAAAGGTTTCGATGTGATGGGTGGGATCAGCGTGAAAGCGCTGCGGTCATGCAGTGGGCTCCACCGTATCCACCTGTCAATTCACTCAGTTTAACCTCCACATGGTCGATGCCATGATCCCTGACAGCCTTGCTGTTTGGAAAGAGGTCATTTCTCCCCTTATTCTCCAGATCCTTTTGTACTTCCCGCTCCACATAGTCTGGAAATACATGCTGTCCGAGAAGCCTGTCAAGCACGGTCGCAACGTTAACTGCAACAATTTTCCTGTCCCGGAGTGTAAGAAAGTTTGAGGAATACCCAAGCTGCTCTGCCAGACTCAGTTCCACCAGACTGAAGCTTTTCTTTTTCAGGTAACTGTACAGGGTATCCTTTCCCATCACGGTTCCCCGGTCCGACCCTCTTCCTGAATAGATTGTCAGTTCAGCCTTTCGCATTAGTTCGCCAGCACCAACCGCAACACCATCTCCGGCCAGATTGAAGTATGTGTCAAGGTGCATGTTCACCATGGGGTCTTTGGGGCTTCCAGCCATGAAATCATAGAGTGGGTTATTCACCACTGCAATCTCATCGAAGTCCAGAAGACCAGATCTTATTGCCTGCATGGCACCGTCCAGATTGGTCCTTGATCCTGTTCCAATGAGGGCGAACTTCCCTGCTGGCATGAAATCCCCGCCTTCAAAGACTCCGTTCTCTGATATTGTTATGGAGTTCTTCTCCCTCAGGGCCCTGGAAATAACGAACTGCGTGATCTCTGGTTCCTTCATTCTCTGCAGTCTCTTCATCTTCCCGAAGATTACCCCTCCCGGAACAACGGCCTGCTGATCCCTCATGAAATACAGGTTTGCAAGAGGCACGTTGGAATAAACCGTAGGATACTCACTACCAGGTTCGCTGTCCTCCTTCAGGTCAATGGACGGCTCAAGTGTTATAATATTGAAAAGTGTTGATGAATCCAGGTATTTTATATTTCTTTCAAGTTCTGCCTTTGCCTGCCCGGATCTGTTCAGGTTCCCAAAGAATCTTACTGTGTCCAGAACTTTCTGCTCCAGCTCCTGCCGAAAATCAGGATTCTGGTCCGCAGCGTCCACAACTGTGTTCCTGAGCAATCTCACCCTTACTCCGTTCTCCTTCAGCACCAGTTCCAGATTCTCGTGCTCCTGAACCGCAACCCGTGACTTGAATGGCCTTTCGAAGAGAAACGCCTTTGGCGCCAGCATGGCATAATCGATCTCTGTGCCTGGCCTGTGCATCATGACCTCCCTTAGCGGATCCCATTCAGATCTTATGTTCATAAATCCACGCCGATGGATATGACAGGATGAAATAATAATGATGCCGCTAATTCCTTTTTACTATAAATTTGCCATTATAATCGAAGGCACTGATCTCTCCGCTGAAATTGCCCTTAACAAAGTGAGTGGTGAATGTTACGCTGTCCATTATCTGTGTCTCGTCGTTTCCGGCTGCAAGGACAATATATTTCCTGAGAGGGACAACTTCGTTAGAGTACGTGTATGACCCAGAATAGAAGTCGTTCTGCTGCACATCCACCCTTCTCTCCGATGAAGCATCGATTAATTTCAGGGTATTTGCTGTAGCTGTTTCAAGAATGTACGTAATCCCATTATGGTACATCAGTGTGCCTGCTTTAAGATTCATCAGCCTGACAAGGTATGTGTATCGGTAGAAATCCTCTCCTTCCTTCCTGCCAGCAAGTTTTTTTGTGGTCTTTATCTCCGAGAAGAAGTTGTCATGTAAGAATTTTGAAATTTTAAGCGCATCATTCTTTTTGCCTATATACAGATCTAGGCCTTCCTTGAGCCTGACAATCTTTGAAACAAAGGAATCGTTTGAGTTGCTCTCCATGTTGACCAGGAAAGGATCGATGAGGTCCATTGCGCTGTCGATGATTGGGGAATATTCAGCGTCCAGGGTCCTCATCTGGATTATAGCCTCGTAATATGACCCTGTGATCTTGTTGCAGGTTGGGCAGCTGTTCAGAAGAATCTTACCGGGTATGCTCAGGTGGCGCGGTTGTGACACAAGATTCCTGTAGTCGGCTGTCACAAGGAAGTCAATCCTGCCTTCGGTCCTCTTAATATCAATGGAATCAGCAACAACTCTCAATTCTGTTCCAGTTTCACCACTGGAAATATGCTTCTCAAGTTTTGAGGCAAGGTTCGCCTTCATTGCTGACCTGTGCCACCTGTTTCCTATTTTGTATGAGCCACACTTGGGGCATATTGTTATGTCTATTGAACCGGTTACAGAAATCTGCAAACCTTTGCTAAGGCATTCAAGGCACTGCCCGTGATCCACTGCCTCATTCTTATCGCAGACGATACACTTCATATTTCATTCCGGTATTACCCCATCCCTCTTATAGCTTTTAACAAGCGCAGTTGAAATCAGGTGTTTCCTTATTTCTGTGGTTCCACCGCCTATCTGCCCGAGGATTGCATCACGGAGAAGTCGTTCCACACCAAAGTCCTTCACATACCCATATCCGCCATGTATCTGGATAGCTTCCCGTGCAATGTATTCGGCGCTTTCCGACGCATGCAGCACTGCTGATGCTGCTGAAAGTGAATCCAGCGGATCAGCCTCCACCTTTACCAGAGCATCCTGGGAAATTAGCCGGCTTGTCCTGTATCGCACATACATGTACGCTAATTTTTCCTCTATGAGCTGAAATTCATAAAGATGCCTGCCGGATTGTTTCCTTTCCATGGAATACTTCAGGGCAGTGTCCAGTGCCTTTCTTGCCACCCCAATAAACAGAAATGCCAGTATGATCCGCTCTGAGTTGAGGCCGCTGAGCATTATATGCTTCCCGTCTCCGATTTTTCCAAGTATGCGGGAATGATCAAGCTCTATCCTGTCAAAGAAGATTGTTCCGGTTGGAGAACCGCGCATTCCCATCTTCGAGAACTTGTTACCCCTGGAGAAACCCGTGTCGGTGGCCAGGACAGCGAACGCAGAATGCCCGTCATCGGTTCTGGCGTAGGTGAGAAAAAGATCGGAATAGGGCGCATTGGTGATAAGGGTTTTCGAACCGCTGAGATAATACCTGCCGTTTTCCTTCACCGCCTGCGACTTCATTGCAAGTGCATCCGAACCAGACCCCGGCTCTGTCATTGCCAGGGAACCGATCCATTCACCGGAGCAGAGTTTTGGGACGAATTTCTCCCTTATTTCCCTGCTGCCGTTTCTGTAAAGGTTGTCAAGACAGAGATTGCTGTGTGCCGCATATGAGAGTGCAAGGGATGCTGATTCATAGGCTATTTCCTCAGTAACTATGGCCTGTGCAAGATAATCCATCCCTGAACCTCCGAATTCCTCTGGAATGGTTATCCCAAGCAGGCCCATCTTTCCCATTTCTCTGAATATCTCAACCGGGAATTCATCATGCTCATCCATTGTTGCTGCAACAGGAGCTACTTTTTTGGAAACGAATTCCCTTACCGTATTCTTCAGGATCTCGTGCGTTTCAGGCAATCTGCTCTCTTCCATAATGTGAAAGTAATGAATAGAATGTTATTAGTTTGCTGGTCTGGATATATTGCTGTTATGGTTTTCAGTATCACAACATTAATAATTCCCGTCATTATACAGCAACGTATGCCTGCTGTCAGGCTGTCCAATATGCAACGCAACAATCCTGGACTCACGTCCTGGTAAGTTTGAATGGATGCAGTTGCTGGTAATGGCATTCAGCAGGGAAGGTGAAGGATGTACATTATAATTGAAGATGAATACATAGCCAGAATACCACCGGAGAAGCTGGGATTCGATTACGGAGAAGCAGTCAAGGATGTTTCCAAAGGGTCCCTTGAAGGGAAACTCATCGATCTTAAGGACCCGGCTGACGATACAAGGATGCTTGGGAAGTGCTATGTGGTGTCCATAATGAATGTGGAAAGGCTGGGAGAAGGAACCATAGTGCACGGAGATGGCGGTGTATATCAATCAATAAAATTCAAGGCACTCGCATATTATCCAGAAATGCAGGAGATTGTGGAAGGCATTGTTGTTTCCGTCCAGAACTTCGGTGCTTTCATCAAGTTTGGACCATTCGAGGGGCTTCTGCATAAGAGCCAGATAATGGACGACAGAATAGATGTGGATATGGCGAACCAGAGATTTATCGGTAAGGAAACCAAAAGAGATATCAAGGCCGGAGACCGGGTAAGAGTAAGAATCGTTTCTCTGAACCTCAATTCTTCAACACTTGAGGACAGCAAAATTGGATTTACCATGAAACAGAGCGGACTTGGCAAACTGGAATGGCTCGCCAGGAAAATTGAGAACTGAGGCAGGAAAATGAAGCAGGTTTACAGGGCATGCAAGAAATGTCATCTTATCACCACTGAGAAGAACTGCCCCATACACGGGGAAGAGAAGACGTCCACAGAATGGTTTGGATTCGTCATAGTGACTGAACCAAAGCTTTCCATAATCGCAGAAAGGGCAGGGATCACAGAGCCTGGTGCGTATGCAATTAAGGTCAGGCAATGAATTTCTCGTGGGAAGCGATCTCAGGGAGAACATAGCTAATTATAGCGGGAAACTGTGCACACCTTCCGAGGTGCGTGCAATGTCAGCGAAATCCCGCATAATTTCAGTGGGCGACGTGACAACAGATATTCTACACAGAAATGGAGTACATCCATTCCTGGAAGTCGTGGATCTGAGGACCAAGAGAAATCTTCCGGGAGAATTCCGAAGCCAGGCCGGATCGGAGCATGTCCGAAACCCGCCTGGAGTGATTACCCATGACATGTTCCTCCTTATAGAGAGAATGCTTTCCGGGAATGGCGGAAGGATTGAGGTGGATGGCGAGGAGGATCTTGCGGTCATACCAATAATTTTTTATTCAGACATAAATACAGTGGTAACCTACGGAGTTCCAGATGTGGGCATGGCCTGCATCAAGGTGGACGAAGCCATTAAGGATGAGGTTAAAGCACTAATTGAAAGGATGGAAATCAGATGCCAGAATTAAAGATAGAAAACGTGAATGACAATATTCTCCTGCACAGAAAGGAGGTCAGGTACAGGCTTGTTTTCAAGGATGAGCCTACGCCCAGCAGAGACAAGATCAGGGAAATTATTGCCAAGAATACAGGATCACCAAAGGATCTTGTAATAGTTGAGAGGAACCTTCAGGAAACAGGAAAAAATGAGGTCAAGGGGTACTCCAAGATATACAAGGATAAGGAAAGCGCAATGCTTTATGAGCCCGATTATGAGCTTATCAGGAACGGGCTCAAAACAAAAGAGGGTGAGGGCCAGTGATGAAGCGTGAACTTTATGTCCTTGAGGATTCCAAGCTGGTCAGGAAGAGAAGATTTTGCCCCAGATGCGGGCCCGGTGTATTCCTTGCTGAGCATGCCGACCGTTTCACCTGCGGAAGATGCGGTTACACCGAAATAAAGAAAGAACCAAAGGCTCAGGAGCAGAAGCCAAAGGAATCAAAACCAAGAGCCAAGAAAGAGAAGGCTCCCGCCAAGAAGAAAGTGGAAGAGAAAAAAGAGTAATTCCGGGATATACTGATTATCCCCGTTTCTCATTTTTTGTGTCATTTCTCTGTAATCACATTTTTTCCCCAGATATTGTGAAAGAACCTTACTCCAGCAAACGTTAAAATTACCGACATCATGACTGAGTGTTGGAAAGAAAAGGCTCTGCAATTCTTCCGCTCCATTACGGACATCCTCCTGAATATCTTTACCGCAGGATGGTGAAACTTGGAGGACTCATTTCAGATCTGATAATAGAACGGTTTGGAGTGGAGGAATATCTTGAAAAGGTCTCCGATCCCTTCTGGTTTCATTCCCTTTCCCTGGCCATAGGTTTTGACTGGAACTCAAGCGGAACAACTACAGCCACGCTCAGCGCCATAAAGGAGCACTATTCCCGCCTGAAAGATTCCCCTGTTTTTATTCTTGGCGGGAAGGGCAGGCATCTTGGTGAGATGGCTGCTGAATCCATGGAAATAGTTGCCACAGGGGCACTATCAGAATCAAAAATACACAGGATAATGGAGGATGCCAGGAGAATAGCAAGGGTGGACCAGAACCTGCTCATAGATGGCTTTGATCTTTACATGCAGTTCCTGGTTCTGGACACCCATGGGAAGTGGAGCATTGTCCAGCAGGGAATGAATCCGCAACAGAGAATGGCAAGACGATACCACTGGATAAGCAGAACTGGCCTGGATTTCTTCAACGATGGAAGAAACGGCATTTCAGCTCCCCGCCAGATTGATAGAGTCGTGGACCTCACCACAAGAAACAGTGAAGGGAACAGAAGATCAATGCTGGAGATGGCACGGGAAGATCCGTTAAGATACCGGATGAAACTGACTGATGGCCCCCAGAAGACCCTTGATAATTTCCAGAACCAGCAGGATGTTCTCAGGCTGGACTACAGGATAAACTGGGCAAAAATGCGGGAGATATACGAGTATCAGCCATCAAGCTTCCAGGACATTGCATTCATGAAGGGCATGGGCAAATCCACAATCAGGGCACTATCCTATCTGGCAGAGATTATATACGGCGATAAGCCTTCATTCAGGGACCCTGTGAAATTCTCCTTCGCAGTAGGTGGAAAGGATGGTGTTCCCAAGCCGGTGAACGTGGCAGATTACGACAGGGCCATACAATTCTATTCGGAGGTGCTAAGGGGAACAAGGGAAAGGGATGCAACGCTGGAGCATCTTGCAAGAAAACTGCTGAATGACTCGACTTCCCACACTGTTACGGGCAGGCAGCATACCTGAACTGCCTTACTTAAACCCTGAACATTGCAACGGGACTTATAGCGTTTTCCAGTGGATTCTATTATGGAAGATGTTATATATCGATTACAACTCAGTACAAGGTTAAAAAACATGCAGCAGGCTGAAGTTGACAGGTTTCACGTTGAGGATCACCTTCCATTTCTGGATCCATTGATTTCAAAATGGTTCAACCAGAAATATACAGGTCTTACTGATCCACAGAAGAGAGCGATTCCTCTCATACATGCCAGGAAGAACGTACTTGTCTCAAGTCCAACTGGAACCGGGAAGACACTCACGGGTTTCCTTTCAGTCATCAACGAACTGTTCGCACTTGCAAGGGAAGGAAAGCTAGAGGACCGCATATACTGTCTTTACATCAGCCCGCTGAAAGCTCTCGCCAATGACATAAACAAGAACCTCAACACGCCGCTTGGAGAGATTTACGATCTTGCGGAATCTGAAGGGATGAAGCTCCCAAGGATAAGGGTGGCAGTTCGCTCTGGAGATACACCTCAGAATGAAAGGCAGAAGATGCTCAGGAAACCGCCCCACATCCTCATAACAACGCCGGAATCATTCTCACTGACGCTGTCTGCCCCGAAGTTCAGGGAAAAGCTTCAGGACCTCAGGTACCTCATCATCGATGAGATTCATGAAATTTCTGCCACAAAGAGGGGTGCACTGCTCTCTGTAAACCTGGAGAGGCTGGCAGCAGCAAACAAGGACTTCGTCAGGATTGGCCTGTCGGCAACGCAGGCTCCTCTTGATCTCATAGCCACATATCTCTGCGGCTATGACGGCGAGAATCCACGGGATTTTACCATAATTGATGTTGACACAAAGAAATTCCTTGATCTGAAAACCATAACTCCTGTGAACGATCTGACCAAGACCAGTTATGAGGTGGCCAATGAGAGGATGTATGACACCCTTGTGAAACTGATTAACGATCACAAGACAACCCTTGTGTTCACCAATACCAGAAGCGGAACAGAGCATGTGGCAATGAGGCTGAAAGCAAGGGGGATAGAGAGCATAGAGGCGCACCATTCTTCACTGGGTAAGGAAACCAGGATAGAAGTGGAGAACAAGCTGAAGAACGGGGAGCTCAAGTGTGTCATAACCTCCACCTCCCTTGAACTGGGAATTGATATCGGCTACATCGACCTTGTTGTCCAGATAGGGAGCCCAAAATCCGTTTCCAAGGGGCTGCAGCGCATAGGACGTTCGGGCCATGGCATTCATGATCTTTCAATGGGCCGTTTCCTTGTATTTGATCTGGATGACCTCATGGAATGTGCAGTCCTGACAAAGGCCGCATACGATCGGGATATTGATAAGGTCGTTGTTCCAACAAACTCCCTGGATGTGCTGGCACAGGCAGTGGTTGGAATGACGCTGGAAAAGGTATGGACTGTGGATGAGGCTTTCAGCCTTATAAGAAATTCATATTCCTTCCACACACTGGACAAAGAGGACTTCATGGAGGTCATAAACTACCTCTCCGGAAAGGTAGAGGACAATGTCATCTATTCCAAGATATGGTACGATGATGTGCAGAACACCTTCGGGAAGAAGAAGAGCAGCAGGATGATCTACTTCATGAATGTGGGAACCATCCCGGACGAAGCCGACTACAAGGTGATCAACGAGAAGGGCAGAAATCTCGGGCAGCTCAGCGACAAGTTTGTGGAGCGCCTTAAGCAGGGAGATATATTTGTTCTTGGCGCAAAGACATACATGTACATGAAGTCCAGCCGGAACAGGGTATATGTCAAGGACGCCACGGGAATGAGGCCAACCGTTCCATCCTGGTCAGGCGAAATGCTGCCAAGGAGCTATGATCTTGGTGTCCTCATTGGGGAGTTCAGGAAAACAGCCATTGCAAAGATCAACAGCGGCGAGGATATCCGGACATGGCTGGTTGAGAATTATCATGTGGACGAATATGGCGCAGAGAGCCTCATATCATACCTCAAGACCCAGAGCAAGTTCGGCATCCCCACAGATACGCATCTTCTCATAGAGGGTTACAAGGACAACGCCGGCCTCTATAACATGATCTTTCACATACCACTGGGCAGGAGAGTCAATGACGCAATCTCCAGGGCATTCGCACTTGTCATTTCCAACCACTATTCTGTTAACACCAGGATAACTGTAACAGATGACGGCTTCATGCTTACCTACGAAAAGAAAATACCCATAAGGGAGGCAATCCTGCTGCTGAAGGACCAGGACTTCCCGGAACTTGTAAGGCGCAGCCTCTCAAACACGGAGGTGTTCAAGCAGCGGTTCAGGCACTGCGCAGCGCGATCCCTCATGGTGCTCAGGAAATACAAGGGATATGATATCTCGGTTGCCAGGCAGCAGCTCAGAAGCGACAAGCTGCTCAAGACCCTGGAGGAAATGAGGAATTTTCCTGTAATTAAGGAAACATTTCATGAGATCATGAACGACATGATGGATGTTCCACGTGCCCAGAAATATGTTAAGGACGTCATAGAAGGAAAGCATTACTCAATACTGGACTACCGGCAGGAGACCAGCCCGTTCTCATACGGACTGATACTTGCAGGCGTCTCCGACATGGTGCTCATGGAGGATCGGTCAAAGCTTCTCAAGGAACTTCAGAGCAGGATACTGGACAAGGTTTACGGCTCCCAGGACATGCATTTCCTGTTCCAGAGCCAGCAAGAGGTGGACGAATATTTCAGGTCAAAGGTTCCCAGGATAAATGACGAAGCCTCCTATGAGAAGGCAGCGCTTCACTTCCTTTGGATCGACCCGTTCAAGAACCGGGTAAACAGCCCATATCCATATGCTGAAGTGGCGGTTTCGGACCTGAATGAAAAGCTCATAAATGATGACATCATCGTTTCGGCTTACATAAGAGGCACAGTGTGGACTCATGTGGACCATTATCCTGTTATACGAAGGATTTTCCAGTCCGAAATCAAGCTTGATCAGGAACTGTCCAAAGTCATGGATTCATGCAGGGACCTCACATTTGCTGAAATAAAGAAAGAAACAGAGATAGAAGACAGCCGCCTGAAGGAGGATCTGTCAAGGCTTGAATCCTCGTACATGGTCAGGAGGCACATGCGGGACGGTATCATTGTGTACAGGCTCAACGACCTGTATCTGGAGGATGTTGATCTTGAGTCAGCCCTCAGGATGGCTGTCCTTCTCCTGATTGGAAGCCTGGGGCCCCTCACAGGAGATGAGATATCAATAAGGCTGCCTGTTTCAAATGATCTGCTGCAGCCTGTTCTTGACGGACTGGTCAATGATGGTACGCTTGTTTATGATTACATAACGCCGGTCTTCGCGAAGCAGTACATCCAGAAATCCGATATAGACGAGATGACCGGCAAGGGCGAGATCAACGATCTCCAGGCAAGGGTCATGAACTTCTCATTGCCTGTGGCCGATGCCCGGGAATATTTTGAAAAGTATGGTTACGCGTATGATATTTCCAGCATAATTTCCAGGGGAGCAAAAGTTACGCAATCAGATCTTGAGGCGCTTATTGCGGACAGCTACATCCTCAGGGGACGCTTCATGAAGGGAAGGAACGGATATGTGGCATCCTGGCTGGCACGGGCGCTTTTCACTCTCAGATATGAGAAGGAAAACGATGAGGAGGCAAAGATTTTCTCCATCATAAAATCCGGGCCAATTTCTGAGAAGGACCTTGCAGGCAGGTCCGGCAGCCCCATGAAGATAGTCAGGCAGGCTTTGCGCAACCTGGAGTTCCGCCTGGCCATAACGCGTGATGTTTATGGAAACTTTGTGCCGCTATTCGGTACAGAGCAGGAAGGAAAGCGCTCAGATGCCATCAGGCTGCTGGTGGAAAAATTCGGGCCCATTTCAAGGCAGGAGATTGGCAGGAACTTCTGGCTTGATCCCGATGATGCAATCAGGGAGGCCGGAATGCGGGCAGTCTTCATAAGGAATGACATGTACTACGGAGCCAGGAAGTTCCATGTTCCCCCAGGATCATCCGCACTTGTTCCCGTTACAGACCCTCTGGAAATATACCTCGGGAAGAAATATCTCAGGGAGATAGACTACAACTGGATAATTGTGGAGAATGGCACAGAAACAGCCAGCCTTTCCATGCTTGTGCGGAGCAATGTGCTCTGGGTCAGCAACATTTACGGAACGGTGGAAAACCCGGAAGGGCTTATGGCATCCCTGAAGCATTACGCACTGGCTGTGAGATCCGAGATAATATTTGTCGAGCAACCTCCGGAAGTCCTGATCGAACCATTCCAGGAGGCGGGATTCAAGGTATCGCGCAGGTCTCTCATACTTGGAGATGCCGAGATAGTTGATCTGACGGAGGATGATCTTTTCAACTATGCAATAATGAATGCCCAGAGGAATGAGGGCAACATAGTCTTTGAGGTCCTGAAGGAGTTCGTGCTGGGTGTAAGGAATGAGGTGGAATCTGCCTATCTGGGAATGAAGAATACGCTTCTTCACAACTATTTCCAGTCAAGGCTGCTTTACACATTCCAGGGACCATATGGAATACAGGCGTACGCCACACTCGACACCATATCCCTCTACAGATCAATTCGCGGTGCAGATCTTGACGACCAGCAGCAGAGAGTGCTTCACGCCATAATGGAGCTGGGTGGAGCAACGGAGGCCGATGTCATGATGCACCTGCGCCGTGACATAATGGGAGTGAAGTCCACAATTAAGGATCTGTATGCCAGGTGCATCATTGCCAGGGACTATGACAGGAGATACATTTTCGTGCCGGAAAAATACAGGAAGTCCGAGGCTGTTGAGACAATATTGAAAGGTATGCTGAAGAACTTCGGTTTCTTTGACGAAAACAGATACCGGATGGTCACTGACGATCCAGACCGGACAGAATTCAGGAAAGTGGTACAGAATCTTGTGAAATCGGGAAAAATAATCAAGGGAATAACAACGGGTATAGGATCAATGATCTACGTCAGCCCTGGTATTAAGGAGCGGGAAAGCCGCCCGGCAGCATCAAGGATCCTAATACCAAAGGACATAATCATGCTCTATTTCCAGGATTACATAAAGAGCAGGGTGGGATCAACTAACCTCTTCCTGCTTGTGGAGAACGGAACCATAGTATCAGGATTTTCAGCCAGAAAGTCAGAAAGGGTTCTCAGGGTCACCAAGATTGTTGGGGATCGATCGTACAGGGACAGAATGAAGCGGGAGCTGAATGAACTGGGTTTTGCAGTATCCTACTCATGAGCGGGGAAATGCTGGAATATTTATTAAGTCCTGACAGTTAGCCTTCACGATGCTTGATCTGTCATACTATCTGTCCGGGCTCGCCACAGTGCTTGCCTTGTTCATATTGATAGTTGGTGTCAGGGCATACAGAAGAAGCAGAATCAGGATTTTCGCTTACCTTGTGGCGGTATTTGCCCTTTTTCTGGTTGATTCAACTCTATACACCATCTCCGGGCTTGTATACTTCCAGATACCGGTATCCTTTGTTGACGTATTCCTGCTTACAGATGTGGCTGTTCTCCTGATCTTCTACTTCGGAACAGTGAGGGGTAGTTAGAACTTGCCGGGAGACCCGCCCCTGAGGGAAGCCATCCTCCAGATCATTCAGACCAATCCCGGAATACACTTCAGGGAAATTCAGAGGAAGTCTGGAGCCGCAATCGGGCAGGTTGAATATCATCTTTACCAGCTGGAGAGGTCTGAACGCATCCACTACAGGATCGATGGCAAGGTTAAGAGGTATTTTACCTCTGAGGGCACGGGGCTCAAGCAGAGAAAGATCATCTATTATCTCCGGAATCCGGTCAGCAGAGAATTAATTTATACTGCTCTGCAAAGGGGCGGCATAGACAGCAAATTTGTGGCCAGGGGAAGGAAATCGCTGCAGAAAAAGAAAATGGACATAATCAATGAAATGCTGCAGGAAGGCATACTCATGGAAAGTGACACTGAATCCTTTGCCTACCGCCTGAATGATCCTGGAATGGTCACTGAAACGCTGAGAAAATTCAGGGAGAGTTTCCTGGATACACTGACGGAAAACATAATCTCCATGCTGGACAGATCATAGCTGCCTGCGTCTGTGCAGGCCATATGGAATGCCAACAAGGACCATTCCTGTGGCAATTCCGGCACTGAAAAGTTCAGCGTGTTCAATGAGGAAGTCTGCTGCAGTCCTTATGCCATTGTCCAGGAACCTGCTGTTAAACACGTTGAATGCAGGTACGCTGAAATACGGATCCTGGAAGAGGGATTTCAGCCCGTCCGTGAAGTTGTAGCGGAATTCCAGCAGTGTCAGCCCTCCTGACGTGTAGGTGTAATTCTGCATCTGATGCTCCACTCCATTTACCTGGTATGAATTGTTCCATATGTAGTAGGCGGAAATATTGTGCTCTTCCGCCTCCACCCCTTCCGGATTCTTAAACATCATGTTCCGGCCAAAGCTGCTGAACGGATGATAGAAATCCTGCCTCTCCCCGGATCTTGCACCAAGGAACTGCACAAGCATAACATAGCCGGAGCCGGATATGTCACCTGACGTCATGCCTATGATTATTTTCAATCCTGTTGAGTTATAAGCAGTGCCGTTGGCTTCAGTTATGATGGTGGAGACTTTCTGAAGTGTTATATTGCTGTGCGCAGTAATATCTGAACTTGGAACTCCGTGAAATCCGAAATCATCCATCATAGTGTCATTCATCTGGTCAGTGTGATTTGTAGCTGTTTGTGGAAAATTCCACATGGGCTGGAAAAATGGCCTGAAATTGAGTTCAGCACCATATTCAACCGTTGTGGAATTGAGTCTGGAAACCGCCCACTGCTGTGCTGGAAATCTTGCCACGTAATTGAATCTTCCCTGGTGAAGGATCATGGCAGCAAAGGTGAGGTTGAAGCTGGAATTTGTCAAATTAATCTCTACTCCGGGCCACCTGTCTATTTTCATGTACGGCTGCTGTGATCCGGCAGGAGCGCCCATAGAAACAGCAGGCAAAACAAGAACAAGCAATGCCACAGCAATTATGAGATATTTCTTCAACAAATCTTAATGATTCACATTAAATAATAATTTATGGTACAAACTGCACATCAGGAGAATTCTTCCTGCAGTTCGATCATCACCATGTTCAGAACCTCCTCGAATGTGACTCCGTTGTACTCCCTGAGCCCTCCCATCTCGGTCCTGAGTTTGGCGACAAATTCATCATCTTCCTTATCAAATTCTATGTTGCAAATAAGCTCCTGCATAAAATACACCTGATTCGGGAATGTTCCTTCCCTAATAAAATTTTCAGGTGCTCTGCCAATCCCGGCTGCTACAGGTACGGCAGAAGCCAGGGAACTCAGTCAAACAATAGCCAGGTCAGAGTTGGTCAGCTAATGATTCTTAATGGTCTTTCCAATGAGTTTTGCAATCTCAACCTCATCCTGATTGCTGGAGCGGGACAGGTGATCAATGACACCCATGCGGTCCTCCACAGTGTGGTTCTGGCTAAGTTTGGCTTTGCCCCATATTCTGTCCACATGGATCTTGAATCCCACTATGCCTGACATCATGTCCTGATAGGGTTTTTCCCTGAGTTTTCCGGCAAGGGTAGAACCTGATTCATAAAAATCCACCATTTTCTCCAGCATTTTAGTGGTTTCCTCACGACTGGACAACCTTACAGTTCCCTCCGCATGAACAGTAACGTAATCCCAGGTGGGCACCTGCCCAGGAACGGCATACCACGATGGCGATATATAGGAATGGGGACCACTGAAAATAACGAGCGTACGGGAGTCCCCAATGCCCCTCAGCTGCTGGTTGCCTGTGGCCAGATGCCCCCAGAGCACCAGCGGATCATTGGCGGTAATGATGAAGGGGATGTGCGAGGTCCTGAACCCTTCACTGTACGTGATCATTATGCCAAAACTGTATTTCCGGATAAATTCTATCATCTCACTCTGGTCATTGATTGCAAATTCAGGTGGTATGTACACAGTGAAGCATGCCATCTATCATATCATATTTTTGCATACTCTGTGAGGGTCTGGATCCCTCAGTTCCTGCACATATGGAACAGAGGTGTGAATTTGCAGCTTCATTTGCAACCTGCGCGGATGGTTTAACCTTGAACTGGTATTCCTGCTTATGCTCCAGTATTTGTGCCAGCCACTGTTGAAGGTCTTCAATTCACGAGGCTGAATGGGACTGAATCGGCATCGCAACCTATGCAAATTAAGGGTCAGCGTTTAGATCAATCATGATCCGGCCCATGGACTTTTTCTGCTTCATTTCGTCGTATGCGCTGTTGATATCATCCAGCCTGATCTTTTCGTGCACCACGGCATGCAGTTTTCCCCGGGACGTCATGTCCAGCACCTTGCGCATGTCATTTCTAGTAGAACTTATGCTTCCATGAATGGAGTTTCCCTTCAGAATTATGAGGCCAAGTGGAAGGCCCACGGGGGATGGATCAACGTTGCCAATCACAACAAGCCTGCCACCTGTCCTGAGGCTTCTGAGGCTCTTCTCGAAGGTTGGGAGGCCCACACTCTCAAGTGCAAGGTGCACACCATCACCGGTCTTTTCCTTGATCTCCCTGTCGAAATTATTGCCACTCACCACAAGATCAGCCCCTGCCCTGTACAGCGGTTCTATCTTCCACTGTGATGATGTTTCGGCAATGACATATGCTCCAAGAGCCTTGGCCATCTCCACTGCATGGACACCCACACCTCCGCCTGCACCGGATATGAGAACCCGCTGTCCCTCCTGGAGCTGCCCAACCCTGGCCAGTGCGTTGTAAACCATTCCTGTTACACACGCTGCCAGAGATGCATCCTCCAGTCTGACATTATCAGGGACCTTTACAAGTGAGTTCTCATGGGCTATGACATACTTTGTATATCCGCCGTTCACGGCTTCTCCAAATGTGATCTTGTTGGGGCATAGATTCTCGTCCCCCCTCAGGCAGAATTCACATTTCCCGCATGGGGTGTAAATGAGGCTTGCAACCCTGTCGCCAACCCGGAAGTCTTTCACATCCGGTCCGGCCTTGATTATTCGGCCAGAAATTTCATGCCCCGGAATGATTGGTAGCCTGACCCGGGGCATGAAGCCATCCCTGGTCAGTACATCCCGGTAACATATGCCTGTTATTTCCTGCTCCAGAAGAACCTCGTTCCCCACGGGATCAGGGGACTCATAGTCATGAATGACAAGTGGCTGCTTGAGTGCCTCAAGAAATGCTGCTTTCATGTGTTATGTATTTTCAGGAAATATAAATGATCTTGCAGGTATTACCATGTATGATGCTTAATTTTAGCTTGAAGTATTCCCGTGAAATCTCACTGAGAGAGATAGGCCCGGATGGCTTTGCCAGGCTAAGGTCTGCGTCAGTGACAGTAATAGGCCTTGGAGCAACTGGATCCCCTGCAGCCGATCTTATGGTAAGGGCAGGAGTGGGGTCCATAAAACTAGTTGACGGCGATACAGTGGATGTAACCAATCTTCACCGCCAGATACTCTATACACAGAACGATACAGGAAAAAACAAGGCCGAGACCGCGGCCAAGGCCCTGTCTGCATTCAATTCTGATGTTACCATCAGGGCAGTGTCCGAGAACCTGAATGCCCAGAATGCAGAAGAAATAATCAGAGGAAGCAGCGTTGTAATAGACGGGACTGACAATCTCAACACCAGGCGGATAATTGACAGGGTATGTTACGAACTCAAGATACCATGGGTATTTGTGGCATCTGTGGGGACAATGTCCCAGGTTAAAGCCATAATTCCGGATGTCACATCATGCCTGCACTGTTTCATACCTGACAGCCAGGGGGATGGGGCATCATGCGAAGCAATGGGTGTTCTCGCGTCCGCCCCCATAATGGCAGCATCCCTGGGATGGACAATGGCCTTGAAGATCATCTTGGGAAAGGAGGTAACTGGCGATCTTTTCTTCATTGATCCCTGGAATACAGAGTTCCAGTCCGTTAAAATTGCCAGGAATCCTCTTTGCCCTGTTTGCGGCGGGCACTGAATGAAACTGTCCAGTGTTCATACAATTTTTCCATTGCCTGCACCGCTTCCCAAGGAATGTTTGGAACCCCCGGCATATCCATGATGTTCAACTGTACCAATAATCATTTAATAATTTGATTGTGCTTATTACGCTTATGCATTTCTCCATTAAGACAGGGACGTTGTTTGCCATGGTGGCTGTGTTCGCAATGCTGGCCTCTGGAGGTGTCGCATTACAGCATGGAGGGCAGATAGCATCATCGGGCGTACATGCCGTAAACAGTACCGGAAACGTATCTGAAATATCTTACAATCTTTCTCCTGAATACAATCTCACTTCTCTTGGAGAGCCGCGACTGAATGCATCCGGAGGATGGTCATCTCTTAGAAACGTAATAAACTCGAGACTTGACAGTTCTTCTGTTCCCTCGTATGCCAGATATCTTCCGAACTTTGCAGTGGGTCCTGAAATTCAAAATGGGAATGTACTGCCTTCATACACGTCAGCCCCGGCCCCAATGGGACTTTCCAGCTATGGCCTGATGAACCAGTCAGGAACCCTTGTCCCGTATACCTACAGCACGTCCAGCTTTCAGGGAACAATAAATCTTTCTTCTGTTCAGGAGTTCTATATGGGATCTGATGCACCACACAGCTTCTCCATACAGTTGAACTCTGTGCTCAACAACGTTACGCTGTTTGGAGTCACAGGGTACCAGTACTGGACCCAGAATGTTGTTGATTATTCATCCATGACGGGCCAGCTGACCTTTGTTGATAACATATGGAACTTCTCATCACCATCTGCAGTGATAAATGGCAATGAGTTCCACTCCTACAATGGCACAGTGGTTCCAGGCGTTTACTATTACGATATTGGACCAACACTGCATATCAAACCGCCATTCACTCTGAGCCTTTACCTCAATACCACCACACTTGGCAACAGGAACACTGTCTTCTTCAATTACTCAATTTCCGGCAGGCTTGAGAACGGGACATTGATCAGCAAAAGCGGGAGTTATGACCAGGTGCAGTTCAACTCCTCCTCTCCCGGTTCCGGACCCATTCCTTCAGCAGATTTTCAGGTGAGTGGAAGCCACCTTACAGGCACAGGATTCATACCAATGGATGCAGAGTTCATAATTGGCGGTCCGGGCGGCGGATCAACGGCAGACTTCTACAACATAAGCGGAAGCATGTCCCTGGATTATCGTAACAGTTCCGGGAGATACACCCCCGTGGGATCAGCATACAACGCAGGTTCCGAGACTGGTGAAACATCCTCAGGCATAGGCATGTACTATTCCAACCACACTGCATACCTGTCAACGGGACCGTCTTTTGTGGAAGGACTCTGGAACATTTCCAATAATCCAGGTGTGGTTTCTATCCAGGGCAGGGTTGGCCCTTCAAATGCCTTTGTTATGGTGAGTGATTCCAGAGTGATGAACAACGCCACTGCACAGTGGGCTCCAGCTGGCACATACGGCAATTTCGATTACCATATCTCTCCGGGAAATTATTCCATGGAATTCCTCCTGAGCTACCATAATCCATCTTTCGTGAATGACATGACACTTTTGTCCGGATATACGCATAACGTTGGAACCATCTCACTGGGAGTCAATTTCTCAAGAGGGGTATACACACCGCTGTATTCATTCAGCAATGCACAGTTAAGAAACCTCAGTAATGCTGGCAATGGCACTGCTTCGAGCCCATTCCAGATACCTGGGCCACTGGAACTTGCAGCAAATGGCATCCCAGCTCAGGCACAGCTCAGTTCTGTCTTCAGCAGGGTGAATGATTATCTATACCCGGTCTTCTATGGCATCATCCAAACCAACACGACAAATTATACCCTCTACAACGGATTCCGCACTGCCCAGGGAAATTCGCCATTTGAGATTTCACTACCACTCACTGACCTTGCTTCCATTACACAGGAATTTGATGTGCCCACGGTGAATTTCCTCCCTGAGGTGTTCTATGCAGCATCAAATGTAACAATTTCAAATTCAACTATCTCGGGATGGTTCAGCACCATAGTGTATAACAACTACACACTGGACAATGTACCGCCTGTCGCTTCCCTTATGCTGTGGAACACCACTCACTCCTTAATTGAAAGGAACAGTGTGGAAAGCCAGGGATCAGGTATCCTCATTTATAACCAGAACTCCACCATATCTGATAACTATGTGTGGAATAACACATTCTCAAACTACCCCTATGTCTATGCGGGTGACTATTACGGATACGCTCCCATAGGTTTGGTGGTTGAAAGCTCCGGGAACACAATTTACAACAATGAGTTCACGTCCACAATTCCACTTGTGAGCATAAGCGGAAGGGGAGCCAATATTTACAATGGCGGGAATGCCACTTACACCGACAGATTCAACATTACAAGGGAAAGTTCCAGCAAACTTGCACACTTCAACGGCGTGACCCTCTCCGGAAGCATCCTTAACACATCATACCAGGGTGGAAATTACTTCTACAACTACTTTGGAAATGGAACTGTGCCGTACAACGGGTCCGGGGTCGGCTTTGTTTTCAACGGCCAGGGGATTTTCAATGGAAGCATGAATGATGGCTACAGTTATAACCCTCTGACCCTGCCTTCCTATGCCACCAACGTTACAGCCACCGGGCTTCCAGCCAGCACTGAGACATATTTTGACCTAAACAATGCCATCTACAACATAAGTTATGGACAGCATTATACAGTGTACCTGCCCAATGGAACCTATTTTCTTTCAGGATTTGCCCTTGTTAGCCCTCAGGTAGAATTTTTGCCGTCAACCTACATGGGGAAGCTTCTTCTCACCGTCGGTTCCTTCCAGGCTCTTGGACCTGTGATGAACATCACTCTCAGGTATGAAGAGTACGTGAATCTGACTGTTACGGAGCGGGGTCTCCCGGCCGGCACTCAGTGGGGCTTTTCCGTTCCAGCCGCAGGTGAAGGGTTTGAGCTGGCCTCGGACAACATTTCCATGTTCCTCCCTGCGAGTCAGGAGTATGAGATCATTCCCCAGTCAGTTTCAGGATATTATTCTTCACCGCTCGATATTGGTCCGCTTTACAGCCCGGGAACCGCTACCCTCACATACAGCAGACTTCCAGCCAGCATATCAGGCAATTTCACCGTAATCTTTTCAGAGAGCGGACTGGCGGGCGGGACAGTGTGGAAAATCCAGATAGGCCAGCAGACCTTTTCAACAACAAACAGCACAATGGCAATATATGGCTTTGAGAACGGCAATTATTCCTATTCAATAGTTCCTGTTGCCGGATACCGGGCAGTACAGTCTGGATACCTGTACATAGATAACGGCAATGGCACTGTGGCAGTTACATTTGTGAAAACATCGGCTGGAGCTGGCCAGGCTGTTTATATTGCCCTGTCACTGATTGGGGGGGCCGCCATTGGATCCGTGGCTGTTTATGCAGTGATGCGCCGCAGAACCTGATGGTGTGCGTCACTTCAACAGGTCGATGAGCTGGCTGGCTTCTTTCCGGTTCAGCTCATCCAAAGTTTTCTTCTTCAGTTTTACCATGAATAACCGTGCAATCTCCTTCTTGTCCTCTGACTTCTGGAGACTCTCTATGTACTTTATCTGCTTCTGGCTCACTGGGATTCCTGAGTTGTCTGCACCTTTTTCAACCGCCATGGATTTGAGCTTTTCTATGAGTTCTGATGCCTCATCCATGTTCAGAAGATTCAGGGAATCTTTTCCATGTGCCTTCAGGAATTCCCTGGCAGCGGCTATTCTCTGTTCGGAGTTCTGCAGGTTCGTGAGAAAGGCAATCTGCTTTCCGGTTGCAAGGGGTTTTCCCGTTGCCTTGCCCTCTTCCCCCTTTGGAACTATCTTTCGCAACTCATCTATAAGCTTCGAGGCTTCGGGAACACTGAGTTCTTCCGTTGACTTTTTTCCTGATTCGGAAAGGAATTTTTCCATGGCTTTTTTACGGTCAGGATTCTCTCCTATGAGCCTGCTTATGAAATTTAACTGATTCCTGGTAGGTGAGCTGGATGGCATAATTGCATGAGTATGACGTTACTGATTAATGTTAGGATAGATGTTTGACCAACCCTGCTAAGGCAGCAGTGCATTCGTGCGTCAAACATCCCTCCACCTTGATCTTTTCAATGCCATGTAGCTCAGTGCCATAGTGAGGGAAATAAGAACCGCCCAGTAAACTCCCTGAACCTCAGGTGAGATGGAAATGAAGTGAGCCGCATTCTGGGCAATCTGCGCTGAATAAGTTGTGGGCGATATGTAGGCAAGGTACCTGAAGGGTAGTGGAATATAGGATATTGGGTAGTATACCGGAGGAATCGTGGTAAGTATTGGCGAGAGTATGCCTGAAAACGCCCAGCTCTGCACAATATCTGATGACAGCGTGGAGAGAAGGAATCCAAGCGATACGGAGAAGGTGAATATTGTGGCCATATCCAGGAAAAGAATCAATGACCCGAGTGCTGTGAGATGGACGAAAAGTATGTTGAACACCACAAGAATTGCCAGTGTGGGTATGGAATATACTATTTCAGAGAGGGCCATTCCCATTATGTATATGCCGGGTCCTGTGGGCGAACTCACAACCATGTCCTGAAGCCTCATGTCATTCTTCAGATGAGACAGGTCACCCTGCATGGAAGTCCCGCTTGATACCATATTCATGATAAGCGCCCCCTCTGCAGCCACCGGAAGGAGCGTCCCATGGCTTGCAAAGGTCACCACAGCCAGTATTGACAGGGGGGCCAGAAGGGTGTTTATCAGGGTCACAGGATAATTTACCATGGCATAAATTGAATTTACAAGGATTGATGCATATATCTGGCTCCCCACATTCCTATTCACCGTTGACACCTCCCTGAACAAGAGATTCGAATATGGTGTTTAGGGAGATTTCCTGCACATTGAACCTGATATGGCTGGCAAGAAGCGATGTCACTATGCCATATGCCTGGTCTTCTGTTGTAAGGACCTGTATCTCCCCGTCATCAAGCCTTCTTACCTGACCCTTGATCTGCGGTATTTCCAGGTTTCCTGCAAAAATCTTGACACTTAGGGGGTATTTGGTCAATCCACGCAGGTCATCCAGAGTGCCAAGGCCAACCATCCTTCCATGGTCAATGATCCCGATTCGGTCTCCCAGCTGCTCTGCCTCCTCAAGGTAATGTGTGGTCAGTATTATGAGCCTGTCCTTCTTCATTCCTGCAAGAACATTCCAGAGTTCCTTTCTTGAGATGAAGTCCAGGCCTGTTGTTGGCTCATCCATGAAAATTACTGTTGCCTCACTTGCAAGTGCGGTTGCAACCAGAACCTTTCTCTTCTGGCCTCCTGAAAGGCTCCTGTTTTTAACATTCTCCTGATCTTCCAGCCCAAGGCTGCGAAGGACATCCCTTGCCATTGCTCTTGATTCAGAGTGCGTGTACCCGCGCCACATGAGATATGAAGTTATTGTCTGCACCGGAGTCATCCATGGCACCGCCCTTGCTTCCTGTGGCACAGCAGCTATGATCTCCCTCACTTCGCGTGCATCCTGCACCACATCATTTCCATTGATGAAGGCCTTTCCGGAAGTGGGCATCAACTGTGTTGATAGAATCCTCACAAGTGTGGTCTTTCCGGCACCGTTCTTTCCTATAAGAGCGAATATGCCATTGTGGTCGATGTGAAAACTTACGCCATTAAGAGCACTGACATTGCCTGAATAGATCTTGGACAGTTCAGTGACCTGTATGTCCACTTCCAGTTATGTTTAAACCGTATAAAAGCAATCCCAACCTGAAAAAACTTCACATTATACAGGAAATTCGGTGCCAGGATAGGGAGCGATGAACGGGATATCACCATGAGAATAATGGGGCTAGATGGCCAGCGCCATGGTTAAATACATTCCGGGTTATGATCCGTTTACGAAGGACGGAAGCGATCAGACAAAGATAACTGACCACATGGCAAACGAGCGCACTTACCTGGCATGGCTCAGGACAGGCATCGCAGTCATGGCACTGGGATTTGTGGTGGCAAAATTTGGAATAATCATCAAGGAGCTTGACAGAAATGCTCCAACATCCTCATACGGAAGGTCGTCTTCCATAGGTATCGTCCTTGTCATAGCAGGCGGTTTCCTGGAGATCATGGCCCTCAGAAGTTTCGTGAGGAACAAGAAAAGCATCGAAGAGGGCAATTTTGTCCCTTCAACCGGCCTGGAGGTTGCTGCAGGCATTATCATACTTCTGGTGGCCGTACTGCTCATAGCCTACATGCTGTTGACGCTTTGAACTCCCCTGCATCTCTGGAAACCGTAATGGTACGTAGTGCGAGTATTTAAGAAATGATCACATTGGTGCTGCTGTGGTGACTGGCAGGTGGGGAGCGATAATATTTCAGATGAAGTGCTGAAGGAGGTTCTTTCCTCCCATGAAATGCTGAAGGTGCTCAGGCACATGCATACTGCAAAGGTCGATTATGCCAAGAACACCACCAGGTACACAGATATACCGCAGATAAGGGTGACTGAGTACCTGTTGCGGCTCAGGTCACTGGGACTTCTTGATACATATGAAAATACTTCAATTAAGCGAACGGCAGCAAAACTGAAGAAAAGTGCGGAAGTACACAAGCATCACACTTATTTCCAGATCAACAGGAGCGGCGATATTCTTCTGAAGAAAGCCACCCCTGAAAACTATCTAAAGTTCATTGGCCCTGAGTTCATCAGCGTCCTGTGCAGCAGGAAAAAGATTCAGGAAAGCCCAGAAGCTGTCCTGCTCCTTAAGAGTTATGGGCTCATTGACAAGGAAGATACCATAACAGACATTGGAACCGAAGTTCTCAAGCATGGTAGGCGGACGCACAAAGTATCATGTTGAGTGATCATCAAGATTCATGACTGACTCAGGATCTCCGTTATGAGATTGCAACAGAGCTGTCATTGGAGATCACTGTTTCCGATCCATGATGCCAAACAAGCCTTCCCTGCCGGGGAACTCAGGAGCTGTTCAACAGCTCAGAAATTATTTGTTCCGTAAATGCCGCTGTTTTCGCGCTTCCACCCATATCCGGGGTTTTTGTGCCTTTCCTGATGGCTGAAAACATTGCTTCTTCAAGCACCAGCCTCTCCTTGCTGAAACCCAGCCAGTCAATCATCATGCCCATTGAGAGTATCATTGCAATTGGATTCGCAATTCCTTTGCCGGCTATGTCGACAGCACTGCCATGAACTGGCTCAAACATACCTTTTTTCGTTGATAGGTTTGCACTGTAGGCAAACCCGAGCCCTCCTACCGTTGACGCTCCAAGATCTGATAATATGTCCCCGAACATGTTTTCCGTAACAATAACGTTCAGGTTTCTGGGATGCAGAAGCATGTACTGCGTCATTGCGTCTCCGTACATATATTGCCTCTCAACATGAGGATGTTTTTCAGCAACCTCATCGAAAACCTTCCGGAAGAATGCAAAAGATTTCAGCACATTGCTCTTGTCGACGCACGTCACTGATCTCTTTCCGCTTGAAAGAGCCCCCTTGCTTTTCTCTGCAAGATTGAACGCCATGTCCACTATTCTCTCCGTACCTTCGCGAGTAACTATCTGGTTGTCAATGGCAACCGAATCTCTCAGCACCATTCCGCCAAAATGACTGGAATAGAGGCCTTCACTGTTTTCCCTTACGATTGTGTAATCGATTGAATTTTTGTCATCGATGCCCCGCAGAACGGATGCTATGCCCGGTAGAAGTCTTACTGGCCGTACGTTGGCGTAAAGGTCAAAATGGAACCTCAGGCCCAGGATAATATCCAGCGCTTTCTCTGTTCCCGATTCTCCCACAAGTTTTGGATCTCCCATCGGAGCCTTCAGGATGGCTTTGTAAGGATCTGCCGCTTCCAGAATCTTTTCAAGGGTCCACTTTCCCTCATCGGCAGTTTTTGCCCCAATGTCATACCTTATAGGATTTATCTTAAGATCATAATTTTCTCTCAGGACATCCATTATCTTCAGGGAACTTGACATTATTTCCGGCCCAATGCCATCCCCTTCAAGCACCATTACATCCATGAGATGCTGATGCATGATCTGCTATTATCATTTACTTCTTGGGAAGCACTTAAGTCCGAGTGAATCTCCACATTTGCCTTTCATTGTGAAAGAATGTGAGATTCAGACATATACATCCAATAAAGTATCCGCTTCAGTCAGCCAGTCAGTTGCTGCCACATACTCAGGAATATTGAGAAACGCGTATTGCTGGCATTGCCGTTGAACCTTTTATATTGGGCTCAAAGCGGTTCATGCAGATCTCTTATGAATATCAATACCTGACTGTCATATAGAAGAAGATGAGTTTTAAAAAGTAAAATATCACAATGAGGGAATTGCAAATATAAACCCGGAATTCGTAATCTAAATTTTAGCTCAATTTCAGGATAAGAATTAAATATTGAAGCAATATTCTAAAGGATGCAATCTGATGATATCGGTGAATTCGCATCAAGTAACAGTTATTCCACACTTCCGGCGGATGTAAAGGAAAGAACAAGGCTGGCAGTTTTGAATTTTTTTGCAGTGACCATTGGAGCCAATGCTTATCCGCAGTCCAAAAACATTATAGATTCCTGCCGGGAGATTCAAATGGGAAACTACCCCATCTATGGCTCCGGGAAAAAATCCGGTTTGATAAGTTCCGCATGGGCGAATTCAAGCCTTTCCCACCTTCTGGACTTTGATGACACCCACCTGGGATCCATTGTTCACCCCAGCGCACCGGTTATACCCAGTGCTCTGGCAGTTGGCATTGAAAATTCCGGATCAGGCTCAGAAGTAATTTACTCCTCAGCAATCGGAATGGAGGTTGCAATAAGGCTTGCCCTCGGAGTTGGGTTGGATGAAAGGTACTCAGACTGGCATAACACTTCCCTTTACGGAACCTCTGCAGCAGGGACAGCTGCATCCATCATGTTTCATTCCAGCAGGGATGAAATTTCATCGTCTTTCCTCCAGGGACTCACTGTGGCTACCGGATTTCTTTCAAACAGGGGAACCGTCACCAAGAGCTTTCAGGTTGGCAGATCAGCTGCGGAGGGAATAATAAGTGCAATAGCCTCCAGAAATGGGGTTACTGTTTCAAAGAATATCATCAGGACATTTGCTGCTTCCCTATCCAGATCAAGTGAAATTGACCTTGTTACAATGGACATTGGAAAAAAATGGCATGTCCTTGACAATTACCTCAAGCCATATCCATGTGGCGTTGTTTTGCACCCGGGAATAGATGCGGCCATAAAGATGAGGGAGAAAAACATCGCATTTGACGACGTTGAAAGAGTGGATGTGCATGTTAACCCGGTGGTACTGGTACTTACCGGCATAATGGAACCAAAGACCGGCCTGGAATCCAAATTCAGTGTTACACATGCCATTGCCGCCGCCCTTGCTCACGGCCCACTCTATCCGGAACATTTCTCAGATAAAGCTGTGAAGGATCAAACAACCCTGGAAATAAGGAAGAAAATAAAAGTGCATTCAGAGGAAAACATAAACAGAGGTCAGACAGTAATAGAAATCAAATACAAAAATGGAAGGACTGAAACCGTTGACCTGAATCGTGGTCCCGATACCCCATCAAAGCTTCTGGATGAAAACGATGTCCATCTCAAGTTCTCACATCTGGTTGACCCGGTTGTGGGAAAAGATGCTGCTGCAACAATCTGGAACTACCTGAATGATTTCCAGAAGAAAAGCGACCTCACTGAAATACTGGAGTTATTCGACTGAAAACTAGGCTCTCTTCTTTACACACCGGAGCCACAACCACCATAAATCTTTTTAAAGCACCTCTGGTTCCTCTCATTTTAACCCACCCACTTCCCGTCAACAGACGCGGGAGATTCATGGAAGTCATTCTTTCTTGTTGGACCAGCAAAAGAAGCGAATTCTATCAGGCTCTGAAAAATTCAATTAAGAAAAAAATAAAAAAAATGGGATTACTTGGATATTAGTTCAAGTACCTTCCCTGTTGTCTTCGGCCCTAGAATGAACACAACCGCAGCTATTATAATTCCAAACATGAAGTTTATTGAGAATACTGGCACCGCGCCGTAGGCGTCCAGTAAAACAACAAAAGTTGAGAGGAATATGAATGTGCCTATTCTGCTGAGCGAGAAAGCTGCACCTGTTCCGGTTGTCCTGGCTCTTGTGGGGTAGATCTCCGCCTGGTAGATATGCCAGGAATTGTTGAAGAAGTTATCCAGGAATGTGTACGCCGTTCCGAAGAACAGTATCAGTCCCACTATGTGGATCAGAGAGAATGCAAAACCATCCAGGCCAAGAAGCAGTGCGAACACAATGATCTCAGCCTTCCTGTCATACCTGTCCAGGACAAATGATGCTGCCAGTGAACCAAGAACGTATCCGGTGTCTATGACAACTGTGAAGAGAAGACTGTGTATTATTGTGAAGCCAGCCGCAACCAGCACAAGCGGTGCAAGTGTTCCGATGATGAAGCTCATTCCTCCCTGAAGGAACTGAAGTATCCAGATCATTACGGTCCTTGCTTTGTATTCTCCCTTGAAAAGATCGCTGAGAGGTATTTTATCTTCCTTGGTGGTGTACGGCACGTATTCCGCGGAAGGAAGAGTGGTTAATTTGTTCATTTTCATCACTCTCTCCTCAATCTTGTCCATGGTTTCGTCTGCTTCCTTGATCTTCCCGTGACTTTCCAGCCACCTGGGTGACTCATAAAGCCTGAATCTGTAAAGCCATGCTGCGATTCCGCCTATTCCGCTTATGAGCAGGACCCATCTCCAACCTGGAAGTACATAATTTACAGGTGCGAACAGATAAACCAGAAGTGCCCCCACAGGAGAGGATGTCCATGCCAGGGTGTACATCCACGAGAGCCAGTTTCCTCTGCCTTTCCTCGTTATGAATTCACTTACGTACGTATCAACAATGGCAATTTCCCCACCAACGCTCAGATAGGAAATAAACCGGAGTAATCCCAGCTCGTAAATGTTCGTTGAGAAAGCGCTGATAATAGAAAATACACCGAATCCCAGAAGACTTGTCAGAAAGGTTATCCTCCTTCCATAACGATCTCCCAGGATACCATAAATAATAGACCCCAGAAAGGCCCCGATGAATGGGAATGCAGCAACATAGAACGTTGCGGTGGCTCTGCTTACATTTAATGTTTTAGCAATGGGCAGGGCCAGTGGACCTCCGGTAAACAAAATAAAGAGATCGAACCATACGCCTATCCCAAGCTGACTTATAAACAGGCGTTGCAGGTTACTGCTCGGCAGACGGTCCAGTCTCGCTCCAACACCAACTCTCTTTGTGCTATCTGAAGTTTCCATCAATAAAGCCATAATGTATCAATATAAGAATTTTGTGCAATTAACATATCAATAGAAATTTTGCATCGTATTATAATACTAATAATGACAATACCTGAATTTAAACTCGCGTCAAATAATTGGAACATTCAATTCAACTGCACAAAATATTTCAGAAACTACAGGAGAAGATAGAGCAAAGCTTTCCGAATACGTTTTGAACTATTGCTTCGTGACTCACTGATTTTCTGTAATTCAGAATAGTAAAGCTGTTACAGTCCTAGAACAGCATTGTGGAAGTTGCCACATAATACTCTATGAAACTGATGAAAGCATTGACTATACGGTTCGATCCCTTCCATACATCCAGAATATTCAGGTAAGATTCAACCTTTGTATCAATGGGAATGAACTTGATGAGCCCCCCCTGTACATATTTCGATGCCTGAATTCTGCTTACAATGGAAAGTCCCAGACCCTCGGTAACAGCATTTATCACAGAAGAAGAATTGTCAAACCTCCAGACAACATTCAGGTCACTCTCCCTGATTCCTTTCTCCGAGAGAATTTTCAAAATTTCCCTGTGAGAACCTGAACTCTGATCCCTGGAGATATAAGGGAGACCTATGAGTTCAGTTACGCTTATTGATTCCCTGTCAGCAAGAGGGTGATTGACCGGCGTTATGACTCCGTAGGTGAGTTTCAAAAGCTTGTGGACCTGGATATTCCGCAGATACGGATTGGGTTGAAAATCAATACTTGCCGTGACTCCAAGATCGCATTCTGCTTCGCTGAGCTTTTTCAGGGTAGTGAGGGAATTTGTTATCTCAATTTTTACCCTGACTTTCCTGAACTTGGTTTCGAACGCTCTTATTATTGGGGGAAGGAGAAATACACCGCCTATTTCGCCTGCTGACACTTTTATGGTCCCCATCATTTCTCCTTTTTCCCCCACATCCCTGTATTTCTCAATCATGGAAATTATTTCCTTGGCCTCCGCGAAGAATGAGTTTCCGAACTCAGTAGTTTCCACGGTTTTATTGGACCGCCGGTTGAAAAGTTTCTGCCCGAAGAATTTTTCCAGTTCCTTTATTCTGTAGCTGACTGTAGATTCTGTAATACCGAGGTTGGAAGCTGTTTTTGTGAAATTCTTCGTGATGTAGAGATCGCAGAATGTTCTGAGCTGTTCCAGGTCTATTGTCATTTATAGGGCCGTCCAGATGCCTCAAAAGGCAATTAGGATTTTAATTTTGCTTAATGAAAACTCAATTTTCAGGCTCACTCCACAACTTGAATACTGATGACCGAAAGATTGGAATAGCAAACTGACGTTAATCAAAAATGGAATCTGCATCCAAAGATGTTACAGCCACAGCTTTTTCTGGAAAAAGGTGCATTGTCACCGGTGGAACATCAGGCATAGGAAAGGAAACAGCCATAGGCTTGGCCAGGTTGCAGGGAGATGTTACCATAGTTGGTCGTTCCAGAGAAAAGTGTGAAGCAGTAAGGAGTGAAATAATTTCAGCTACATCCAACCGGGATGTAAGCTATGAAATAGCTGATCTGTCATCAATAAATGCCGTAAGGGCACTTGCCGAAAAAATTGCTTCCGGCACAAGCCGAATTGACGTGCTGATAAACAATGCAGGTGGCGTATTCAACAGATATATGATAACCAAAGACGGTTTTGAGAGCACAATAGCTCTCAACTATCTTTCTCCTGTTTTGTTAACTCGCCTTCTCTTTCCAATTTTGAAGTTATCAGGCGCCGCAAAAATTATCAACATTGGATCTTCCGTACACAAGAGTGGAAGAACAGAATTTGATTTCCAATTCAAGCAGAAATATGGGGCCATGAAGGCATACTCAACCTCAAAGCTGATGATTACCCTTTTCACATATGCCATTGCACGGCGGCTTAGAAAAACAAACATGTCTTCAATCCTGGTGCAGCCAGGTTTCGTGTCCACAAATCTGGGCAGAAATAGCGGAAGCAGAATTCTTTCAGCATCCTTCGGCATAATGAAGCCTTTCCAGATAAGTGCTCATGAGGCTTCAAGAACACCCATTAACCTGGCAATTTATGGAACAAGTGAAGAGTTGAATGGAAAGTGTTTTTCAAGACTGAAGCCCATTAAGACATCTACGGTTTCTTATAATGAAGAACTTCAGGAGAAACTCTGGCAGTTAACCGCCGACACTCTGGCATTATCACCGGTGCTCCCATGAATCCCATATACCGTACCGAAAGTTGAAAAACTGAATGATGATACCATTGAGGAGCTTGTCCGGGAGAAGTTCAACCTCACAGACGGTGGTTTTACCAAGGTCTTCAGAACTGGAAAGGTTTATGATATATCCCAGACCACACCATTTCCTGGAAAGGCAAAACCTGTTGAAGAAGATGTGAAGGCAACAACCCCATACAATACTCTGAAGAGAATTGCAAAGGAGCACTCTGAGGTGGAGGAATTTCCAATAAATAATGGTTCAAGAGGATATACAGTTCACTCAAGGGAAGGCCAGAAGATTGTTGTAATGAAAATTCCCGGAGAGGATGTGAATGTTCTCCATACACTGATACTTGAGCACCTCTACAGAAATGATATCTCGAGAGGCCTTGCAGGAGCAAGTCTTGACACTCAAACCCGATCTGGAAAGGATCTACCAAAACTGTTTTATGAACAAGACTTACCCAGAACCATTGGTCTGGAAAGGCAATCTTGCGACTCAAAAACTCACTTCCAGAAATTGATTACCTCATTCTTGTGCTGTATAGTACAAATTTAAAGTGTCCTACAAGGAAGTACTTTTTTGCTAGTCTCACTTGCCAATTTCTGTTGAAATTTATATTCTCAGGGTCCGCTTACGACTGATCTCCAGAAACGTACATACGCATTAATTTATGAAATGGCAACATAGGAACCAGAACATACTTCCTTTTCTTGAGTCTCCAAAACAAAGAGCCAACATATTGTAATATATTTTCTCCGATGTAGCAAACTCCGTATAAACAGAGCTCGAGTACTGCAATAATGGAGAAACAACATCAAGGCTAAAATTTAAGTTACGATCTGGTTTTCTTCGCTTTAATGGATCAATGGACATCGCTTAAACAAAGTATGCAGCATCTCCATTTGAACTTAAAAGATTCACTTTCAAATATCATAGGGGTCTATGGTACAAGAACTGCGGGGATACAGTCCCTCATAGTGCAATGTTTAACAGTTGCTGTCTATATTTACCTGACTCTGCTTTATGTTCATAGCAGTCTTTTTTTCTATCCATTTCTAGCACTGTCCACAATACAGACAATAATTACTATCTATTTTTCAATTTTCCTCTTTGGTTACCTGCACTATTTGAAATCGGGGATACTTTACCGGGAAGACAGTCCATACCTCCTCTCGTTTGGAATAATAAAAATAATATTCGGAAGCCCTTTTTCAGGGATAATAGATGTGATGCTATGGACAGAAGTTTCTTCACTATGGTATCGAAAGGACGGCATAACGCGAAATAGTGATATCATAATCTCACTAAGGCAATCCTCTAGTATCATTCTTTTGTGTGTCTTGTTTTTCTTTGCATTGGAGTTTTTTGGGTTGATAATGCCATACTATTATGCATACCTCCTCCTGGCACTTGGTCTGGCGCTCGAAAGTCTTGTGATTTCTATGAAATCACACGATTCTGTTAGTGTCTCGTATGATTCATTTATGCTATTTATGCTGGAAGATTTCTATATTTTTGCTATTTTATTGAATCATTTCATTGGCGACTCTTTGATAGCGGCTATGAGAATAGAACTTTTTTTGATAGTCTTAGCATTTTCAATATTTGATTTCCTTTACTTTCAGTCATATTTTAACTCAACAACAAACGGAAAAGAAGTTTATAATTTCAGAGCTTTTTTAGGAGCCATTGTCATTTTATTTTCAGCCATTTACATTGTCTTACCAACTATTGCTATAGCGTTCGTATCTTTTTTGATCTCAGGGAAACCTGAGTTCCCTCAGGTCACGTGGTCCCTTTCGTCAACAACTACCTTTCTTTCGCTTCTGATCGCTGACGCCTCGGGATATCTTGTTATAGGATACCTGCTCAGTTATATCCTAATTGACCAATTTAAAGGCGTGGACAATTTAAGCTATGAATTTAATTTGTCAACCTTTGTGGAGAAGAAAGTGGATGAAACATTTGAAGCTATATCGGAAAACCTTGATCGGGAATTAGAGAAATCCAAGGAAATGGAGGAGAGAATCAAGGAATTGGAAGAGAGAATCAAGGAATTGGAGAAGGAAAGACAACAATTAATAGCATCAATACGAACGGAATATGAAAGAGGCTTCTTTGACGCTAGTAAAAAAATGAATGATGAATTCAATAGGAATAAAAAAATCATTGAAAAGAACGCCAAGGATGAAATACTTAACCTCCTCTTCGAATTTGACTATGCACCACGGGATGGCCAAAGTAAAAAAACTTTCTTTACAAGAATTAGAAATGGGCTGACCAAGATATACCATCCAGACCATAACATAGGCGCTGACACCAATAGGATTATGCAAATTATTAATGAACACTATGAAAAACTCACAAAGTAGTTATTTCTAAAATATTTCACACATCTCTGGACAGAATACGAAATTTATTATGATTCATGCTGTTCCTTGCCTTATAAATGGCAGCAAAGAGGGTATACACACCTAAGGAGAAACTGAAAATGGCACTTGGGGGCATGTGCGGGAACGGAAATGTAAGCGCGGGGAGAGGGATTCGAACCCTCGCTCTCATTCGAGAAACAGCTTAGCAGGCTGCCGCCGTACCGCTGGGCCATCCCCGCTCAGGAGCTGAAGCGGTCTTGAAGATCGTTGGCAACCTGTTCTAAAATCTCTTCAAAATCCTCATTTTCCAGAGTTATTACTTCACCGGACGGAAGCGTAATTGTTGCATAATACATCTCTCCATCCTTCGAAATCTCCACCTCAGCTAATTTGTCTCCCATGCTACCACAACGTAATTTGTTAGGTCATAATATATTTTTCAGGTTGAAGTGAGTCCAGTATCAAAAATAGAGGATAGGGAAACCAATGCAATAGTGAGTTTTGCATGAAAAGTATAAATATTGGTTGATCCTGCTGGTATCGGAGGTGCTCACCGTTGGTAAACTTCGTGAAGAGACGCGATTACGATGATGATGACGACTACGATGACGACGATGACGACAACTGATCGTAGAAAGATTTTCACGCCTTTTTTATAAATCGAAAATGATTTGCTTTTCAATTGATTATGAACCTGCAGCAGTTATTTGTGGTTGATTTATCGACTTATTATGAATTCCGCGATAAAAATAAGGATGTTACCGCTGAAATGCGCGGTGAAAATTGCCTGAAGCTGCACCGGACACATGTTCAGTTTAATGTAAAATTTAAACAGCCAGGGTGGTAAACCTCATAGGCCAGTTGGAAATAATCCGCATAAAAAATGTGATGCTAATTGGAAGATAATGTGGAAAATCTGTCAGTCTTCGACCAGCTTAATCCCAGGATCAGGGAAATGCTCATAAACAGAGGGATTCTGGATCCTACGGATCCTCAGCAGGATGTGATCCCCCATATACTGAGAGGCGAGAACGTCCTGCTGCTCTCACCCACAGGCAGTGGAAAGACTGAGGCAGCCATACTTCCAATATTCCACAGGATTCTGACTGAAAGGCCGCAACCTGTCTCAACACTATTCATAACTCCCCTCAGGGCGCTTAACCGGGACCTTCTTGACAGGCTCAGGGAATATGGAAGGGAACTTGGCATCCGCGTACAGGTGAGGCACAGCGATATCACCGATGCTGACAGGAGGGAGATAGTAAAGAATCCTGGCGATATTCTCATTACCACTCCAGAATCCCTGCAGATTCTCCTGAACGGGAAGAGGCTCAGGGAGATTGTTTCCCACGTGCGCTATCTTATAGTAGATGAACTGCACGAAACAGCCCAGAATGAACGGGGTTCCCAATTTGCCATTGCGGTGGAACGGCTCCGTGAATTAGCCGGCAACTTCCAGAGAATTGGCCTTTCTGCCACTGTTGGCAATGAGGATGATCTAGCCAGATTCCTTTCTCCTGAAAGTCCCCCATATATTTCTAGGTCAGGGCTGAAGAAACGCATGACCATTCAGATTGGTGTTCCTGCAAAAGCAGACGAGGCAGTGGCTGGCATAATGGGATGCGACGATGGGTATGCTGGTGCCATACTGCACATGTGGGACCTGATCCAGAAGCACAAAGGGACACTGGTTTTTGTCAACACAAGAAGTTCAGCGGAGGATATTGCATTCAGGCTCAGGCTCTACCTTAAGGATCCGCCCATACAGGTGCATCATGGATCCCTGTCCCGGGATGCCAGGGAGAGCGCGGAGAAGGATTTCAAGGCAGGAAAAGTAAAGGCCCTCATATGCACCTCCTCTCTGGAACTGGGAATTGACATAGGATCCGCAGATCTTGTTCTGCAGTTCAATTCCCCAAGGCAGATCAACAAGCTGATACAGAGGGTTGGCAGGTCAGGGCACAGCCTTGAGAAAATCTCTCTGGGAAACATAGTCTGCAGCGACATAATTGAGCTTGAGGAGGCCAGCGCCATAGTATCCTACATAATGGAGGGGCATCTTGAGGATATCGCCATCAGGGAAAATTCCCTTGCAACAATGGCAAACCAGGTCCTGTCGGAAGCCAAATTCGTCAGTGAAATTGATGCTGATCACTTCTTCCAAGTTGTGACCCGTTCCTATCCATTCAGGAATCTCAGCCGGGAGGAGTTCGATTCCACCCTGGATTTTCTTGCACGCACGGGCAAGATATTCTTCCAGGACGGCAGGGTAAGGAAAAGGAGAGGTGTACTCAACTACTTCCTGGAAAACATTTCAATGATACCAAGCGAGAAGAACTTCAAGGTAATAGACCAGATCAACCGGAAATTCATAGGTACGCTGGATGAAAGGTACGTGGTCAATGAGCTGGAGCCCGGATCATATTTCGTCATCCGCGGATCGACATGGAGAACCATAAGGATAGACAAGGACCGGATACTTGTTGAACCGTTCCCCACCGCAGCAATTGCGCCGAAATGGTCCGGGGAGGAGATACCTGTTCTGCTTGATGTAACGGAAAAGGTTTCCCAGAACAGGGAAAACAGGTATGTGCCTGATTTTGTGGAAGAGAATTCCAGACAGCTTCTGGAAGACTGGTATTCCAAGGATTCTGCCACCATGAAGCGCACCGTGATTGAGACCAAGGCCAACGAGATCATTATCCAGGTGCTTCTTGGAACAAAGGGAAACTTCGCGCTTGCTGAAATATTCTCAAGCATCCTGTCCGGAATCACGGGAGAGAGTGTTGAGACTGATTACTCGCCGTACCATTTCTACATAAGGTCGTCCCGCGTCATCAGGTCCAATGACGTCAGGCGGATCATCCTGAGCATTGATCCTGACAGGCTTTATCAGTACATCTCTGGATCAGCAAGGAGATCCCGGTTCTTCAATTCGGTGTTCCTCTATGAAGCCCGCAAGTTCGGCCTCATAGCCAACGACGCCGATATCGGCAGGATAAGGTTTGAGAAGATCGTTGATGCATACTATGACACTCCGGTATACAGGGATTCCATCAGGAAGCTCATCTCTGATTACATGGACCTGGGAACTCTTGAAAAGTACCTCAAGGGAATAAGGTCTGGAGAGATTGAATTTTCCCTGAAGGATGACATCTCCGAAAGCTCCGACGTATTCCTGACCCACTACTCGGAAAGGGTTGCGCCACTGAAACCAACCCGCAGCATACTTGATGCCGTGAAGAAGAGGCTCCTGAACGAGGAGACCATACTCTACTGCACATCCTGCGGCAATGTCCGGACCATGAAGGTGAGGGACATAAAAAGCATACGGTGCCCGGTCTGCGGAAGCTCTCTTGTGGCTTCCCTTTCGCCTTTTGAGAAGAACCTCCTTGATAAATCCAGGGAAGAGGATCCTGACGGAATCAAGACAAGAAAACGCCTGATGAAGAATGCTCACCTTGTGAGGGAGCGGGGCATGCAGGCAATAATAGTAATGGCAGCCAGAGGGATAGGGCCGGAAACGGCCTCACGGCTTCTTGACGTCACCTACCGGAACGAGGATGATCTCATAAGGGCCATTCTTAACGGGGAAATGGATTATGCCAAGACCAGGCGCTTCTGGGACTAGTGGTTCCATGGTAAATGTTAAATTTTGCAACCCATATGTACCATTGCCAATGTCCGGACCAAGAATCCTGAAAATACTTGAAAGGTATCGTCTGAAAAACAACCGTGTGCCAATAATTGTTGAGGGGAGGCACGATATTGACAGCCTCAGGAGAATTGACTTCCCGGGGGAAATAATAACAATAAATTCAGGCAGTTCCCTGGTCACATTCTCTGACAATATCGCCAGGAACTACAGCGAGGTGATACTTCTCCCCGACTTTGACCGCAAGGGGCACCAGATCATGTCGAACCTGGAAAATTTCCTGCACGGGTCTGGATGTTTTGCTGACACGGATCTCTGGAATTCCATCAGGAAGATGATGCCAGTGCGTACCGTGGAGGAACTCCCATTCGCACTGGGCAGGGTTCAGCAGACAGAGAATTAATAGCCATAATGCCATGAAGGTCAATGGCTTCCAACATCAGGATCACGTTCATGGGCACAGGCGGTTCCTGGCCCTCCCCTGGCAGAGGACTGCCTGCAGTTGCAGTGCAGATCGATGACATTACCAATCTTTTAGACTGCGGCGAGGGTACTCAGAAACAGATCATGAAGAGCAAGCTGTCCTTCATGAGCATCCATAATATCTTCATCACACATTTTCATGGCGATCATTTTCTCGGCCTCCTGGGGCTTGTGCAGAGCATGTCATTCAACGGGCGTGACAAGCCCCTTTATATCTTTGGCCCCAGGGGTGCGACAAGGATTCTTTCCAATGCACTGAATGTGGGCTACTTTCGCCTCAGCTACGAGATCCGTGTTGGGGAACTTGAATTCGGAAAGACGTACGATTTCGACAAATTCACTGTGAGCACCATGAGGAATGACCATCCGGTTCCTGCCATGTCATACAGGATTCAGGAAAAGGACCTTGTGAAGATCGACCGATCAAAGGCAGAAGCCCTTAACATACCTGCCAGGCGGCTGGAAGAAATCCGCAGCAATGGCACTGTAGTGATCGATGGCAGGACGGTTTCCATTGATGATATAAGCATGGGCATCAGAAAGGGCAGGTCCATAGTTTATACGGGCGATACAAGACCACTTGAGGAAATGAAGGTTTTTGCCAGAGATGCAGATGTCCTTATTCATGAGACCACAACAGATTCCTCCCTGGAACCCAAGGTGAATGAATTCGGCCATTCATCATCAAGGCAGGCCGCGGAGATCGCCAGGGATGCACACGTCAGGAAATTCTTCCTTTTCCATTACAGCCCCAGATATGAGAATCTGGATGCACTCATTAATGAGGCCAGAAGCATATTTCCAGAATCAGAGCTCAGCCGGGAACTCATGGAATATGATGTCAGGCCCTCTGGTACCATCACGCCTGTTGATGCACAATAATTTCCCGCTCACGGAGCAGATCGGATTCGGCGCTCTCGCAGATGCGCCTGATGGCGCTTTCAGTTCCCTCTGTGAAATGCCTTGCAAGGAAGCCTTTCAAAAGTACCATGGACAGTGAGAGCTTGATCTCCCATCTCACCCTGATCTCTGTTCCGCCGTCAATGCACCTGAGTTCGGTCTTCTTGAAGCCTGAAAATGGGCCGCTGTGGTAGTTCTCCGTACACGTCAGGGATTTCCTGTCGCACAGGTACGACATTTTTCCGTTTCCGGGAAAAGCAAACCTCACCAGAAGCATGCTGCCATCCGACCGGGTTATGCTTCTCATTCCGTGCCAGAATTCAGGAAGCCTCTGCCAGTCGCTTATCTGGTCCATTATCCTGTCCGGGCTGGCTGAAGATTTTCCGGCCACCTGTATTTTGATCTCCCCGACCATGGTGCTACCATACCTAGAGTATATTCCTGCCCTTAACCGTTACTCCCCTTGAACCCTGGTAATTCCCTGATCTCTCTCCGTAGGATTCAGCGGGCCTGGATGACATGTCATGAATAACGAGCTGGGCTATGCGCTCACCCCTGGCCACCGTCACCGGGGACCCGGATGCATTCAGAAAAGAAAGTGTCAGGTTTCCATGGAATCCGGCATCAACTGCCCCGAATGACCCCAGGACACCTTTCCTGGCGTAGGATGATCTTATCCAGATCTGGCCCATGGCATCCTCTGGCATTTTTATGTACTCTATTGTTGAAACCAGAAACTGTGTACCTGCAGGAATCACTGCTTCCCCTGAAATCACATTGCCGGAAACCCATACCTGGTCGATCCTGAGATCGTAGCCGTTTGGCGTAACACTTAACACGTCAAAGTTCTCGCCAATAAGATTTCCTTCCCTTGCAAGTTCAAGGATTTTCCGGTCGCTGTAGACAGACATATTCATCCCAGGGGCTTCGCACCCCTTGCATGGTTAACCCTGAAATAATTATTAAAAGTAATGTAAAGAATCATTGAGGCGAAGAATGAGATGTAATAGCTGATGTCCACGGAACCCAGATAGTAGGCAAGCGGGCCTTCAAATACAGCGCCAGGGCTCATGAAGGGAACTGATATGAGTATGGCCAGCACATATGCAGAAATCCCGGAATATGAAGCCAGCCCCGTGGATCTGTTCCTGCCAGTTATGAAGTAATGTGCGATCAATATGCCCAGCCAAGGCGTTATCCAGTAGTCCAGAATAAACAGGAATGTCTCGTAGAAGCCGTAAAAGTTCCTGTATCCGATTATCCCAAGAGCAAGTGACACAATGACGCCTATGATCAGTGCCCTGTTCCTGGTGAGTCTGGTGATAGCAGTATTCAGCGAAGTGGCGTTTGAAAACAGGTTTATGGCATTTGCAGCAATTCCGCCAAGAAACAGCGATATCATGCCAACCGCAGCGTAAGCGCCCATGTATCTGGCAAGGGCCGTGGCGGGATTGGAGATGTAGGCATGCGCCGATATTGCCACGGCCATCCCGATTATTTCAATCCAGAATGAGGCTATTGCTCCCCCGGCAAATGTGAAACCGAATGATCTCCTGGGCCTGTCAGCCTTCCTTGTGAACCTGGAGTAGTCGGATGCATAGGGTCCCCATGCCATGATGTAGGAGAAGGATGAGGCAAGAGTTATTCCAAATGCAATGAGGGGGCTCAGCCCTGATGGATGATAGGAATATGTTGATGAAAAGGTGGTGAAATATCTTATGCTGATCACAGCAAACATTACTCCCAGCACGACCGACATCGCAACTTCAAATCTCCTGATCCAGTTGTGCCCGGCATATGCCAGAGCAAACACTATGGCGGTCACTATGAATATGGGGATGAGGAATGATACACCGGGAACGATGACATGAAGCGCAAATGATGCCAGAACAAGGTTCACGGTGAGCCAGCCCAGCGTATTGCCCCACTGAAGAACGGCAAGAACCCTTGACCCAAGCTGGCCGAAGGGCCCCAGGCTCAGCGCCATCTGTGGTTTGCCCGTAAGAGCCCCGGTCATGCTCATCATGCCCAGCAGCATGCCCCCAGTTATGTTTCCTATGATCAGTGCCACAACGGCATAATCAACGGGCATGCCCAGTGAGATTGGGATGAAGCCTATGGCGAAGTCACCTATTGTGAGGTTCGCTGCAAACCATATGAAGAAAAGCGATGAGGGTTTCATGGTTCTATTTTTATCATCTTCAGTGGCTATTTGAAAGGTTTTATGCGTATTTTCAGCGAACGTATGTTCGGCAGACATGCATTGGGATGCCATATTCAGTAATAAAAATTTACATTCTTTACATGATATGTATCTGAAAGCAGTAAATTAAAATTAAGAGGATGCACATATCCAATCATGGATGTGGTCCGCAAGGTTGAGGCAGTACTGTATGCTTCTGAATCCCCCATGTCTGCTGGAGACATTTCCTCTGTGATCGGGGAACCCCGGGAAGAGGTCATCAAGGCAATAAAGAAGCTTGCAAGGGACTATTCTGCCCGGGAGACGTGCCTTGCAGTGGCCAGGTCTGGAATAAGGTACAAGCTTCAGCTTAAGAACGAATATTCTGATATCGTTGCTCCCGTTTCAAGAATGGAAATTGACCAGGTCCAGGTCAGGATTCTTGGTTTTGTGGCTGCGAATCCGGGTGCGTTGAGGGGGCAGATTATCCAGAAGTACGGGGAACGATCACGTCCTCTCATCCACGACCTGGTGAAGAGAAAGCTCCTCTCGGAGAAAAGGTACAGGAACACAGAGGCCTTCGACGTGACACGGGAGTTCTACAGGTACTTCAATATAGATCGTGGCGAACTGGTCTCCAGGATCAGAAAGACCGAGGGTGAAGAAAATGCCCAGTAAGATCCTGCTCGTTGGCGGAGGGGGAAGGGAGGATGCAGTGGCCAGGAGAATTGTTGAATCCGGATCCCAGCTCTTTTCCGCCCTTAAGAACAGAAATCCTTCTATAATTTCCCTGTCCACTGACACCCTTATCACTGATGAGCTGAACCATTCTGCAATCCTGGAATTTGCACTGAGAAAAGGTGTGGATCTGGCCTTCATTGGGCCCGATCCCGTGCTGGATACGCCTCTTGCAGATACGCTGATTTCCAGGGGAATTCGTGTGGCATCTCCCACAAGGCTTGCCGCCCGCATAGAGACGTCTAAGGCGTACATGAGGGAGCTTCTTTCCCGCTACGAAATACCCGGAAACATTGAGTATCATGAGGCGAAGTCGGTCCAGGACCTCCGGGAAATGATTCTTGATTCCACTGCTGATTATGCCGTCAAGCCCACCGGCCTTACGGGAGGGAAGGGGGTGAAGGTCATGGGGATTCACCTTGAGACAAGGCAGGATGCCTTCCAGTATGCAAAGGAGGTCCTGGAGCGTGATGGCATTGTGCTCCTTGAGGAGAAGATATCCGGAGAGGAGTTCTCACAGATGGTGTTCACTGACGGAACTCATATAATGCCAATGCCTCTGGCACAGGATTTCAAGCGGGCCTATGAGGGCGACGTGGGACCCAATACCGGTGGGATGGGTTCCATAACAGATTCTGACCACCTGCTTCCATTCATTGATTCCGGAACAAGGGAAAGGGCTCTGCAGATCATATCATCGGTGATTAACGCAATGAGGTCCGAAGGCAATGAGTTCAGGGGAATAATGTACGGCCAGTTCATGAAGACCCCCCATGGCCCGAGGGTTATAGAGATCAACGCCAGATTTGCCGATCCCGAGGGGATAAACGTGCTCAGCATATCTTCCGGCAACTTCACAGAAATGCTGTATTCCATAGCCGATGGAAATCTCAGGAAAAGCGTTGATTTCAGGAATTCCGCAACGGTCCTGAAGTATGTTGTACCGGTTGGATACGGAACGGCCCCCAGGCCGGGAAAACTTGAAATTGAAAGAAATTTTGAGAATGAGAACCTGAAGGTCTATTATGCGGCCGTCTCGGGGACCAGGGAGAATGTTGTCATGTCATCATCCAGGGCACTTGCGGTTGTGGGCATCGCTGACCACATCTGGGATGCATCGGATATCGTGGAAAGCGGCCTGAAGAAAATTCATGGCGAATATTACGTCCGCCACGATATAGGAACCAGGGACATGATCCAGAAGAAGATCAGCCAATCCTGATTCGGCCGAATATCCTGGGAGACCTGTTGGGCGTTGACACAACCAGGGTATTCTTTATTTTGAGTATGGGTTTCTCAAGCTGGACGCTGGATTTATCCACCATTCCGCGCTGGTACCTCATCTCATCTGAAACGAATATCTCCTGCACATCATCCGCATTAAGTTTTGAGAATGGGCTTATCTCCAGCTTCCCGTTGAATGAGCTGAGGTACTGGAAAGGCGTATCAGACAGGAACATCCCCCTCTCCAGCTCGTCCGAATCAATGTTCTTCAGCGCAAGGCCCACACGGACACCGCTCTGGGCGGATTCCTGATCCTCGTCCTGCACCTGGATGGACCTTACCTGGACTTCCTTGTCTGCATAGGAGCAGATAAGTTTCTGGTGTTTCTCAACCTGCCCTCCAAGGACAAAGCCAAGTGCAACTGTGCCAACACTCTTCACCTTGAAGAAGTGATCTATGAGAACCATTGTGTTCTGGAACCTTGGCACATGCTTCTCCTTATCCAGTTCAGGCAGAAGCTCCATGGGATTGCCCGAGAAGAAGCCGAAATTTCTCATTGTGGTGTTTGCTGTCATTTTCTTTATGACATCAATCTTATCCGGGTTGCTCACCAGGAAATAACCCCTGCTTATGCCCATCAGGTCCATGGCCACCACAACTTCCCCGAAATCCCTGTTGATCATATCTGCATTCACGACTGCTATGTCAGCAGGATACATGGCGTCGGTAAGGGATGAGACCTTCTCCGGGAAACGTGATGGGGACAGGAAAGTGTAAACGTTCTCGCCATCTTTCCTGTGGTAGAGGGTGATATCGCTTTCCGTACCCTTCTTTGCAACAACCTTCAGGAAATCGGCGGCATCATACGTGAATACTGTGAGATTCTTTATCATTTCAGGTCACCTCATTCATTACAAGCCTGCAGACGCTGTCGACCAAGCTGTCTCCGTCATCTGGAAGGCCTGTTCTGTGGTAATCCATTCCCATTTCCTTAACCTTTCCCCCGAACTCCAGATCCAGATCGTACAGGATCTCAAGGTGCTCATACAGGAAGCCTATGGGAACTGCCAGCAGTGATCTGTAGCCCTTGGCCATGATATTTTCCAGGACCTCATAAATTGACGGCTCCAGCCATCTGTTCCCGTATTTCCCCCTGCTCTGGTAACCCGCGAAGTACTCCTGAAGGCCCGCTTCCTCTGCAGTGCTGCGTGAAGCTGACATGAAGGCAGCATTGTAGTCATCCTCTTTCTCCCTGAATAATGGAAGGCTGTGCGCGTCAAAAAGAACTGCATCGCCTTTCCAGTAATTCTTCCTGACCAGAGGTGCCCATATATCTGCCAGTACATCAGAGGGAATGCCGTTGATGAATCTGATCTCCGGGTTCAGGTTCCTTCTGGACAGTGCCTTTTCCAGAGGATCCAGATACGATCCCTTGACGCCACCCGATGGGAACGGAAAAAGCGGGAAAGCTACAATTTTATCCGTGTTGCTGATGGACAGCGACGATATTGATTGGTCCAGCCATGGACTCCAGTGCTTGTTGCCCAGGATCACGTCAATCTCGCCGCCCTGAGAGAGTTTTGCACTGATCTTCCTGACAAGGCTGTCAACTATTGCGTTTGATGGCGATATTCCACCAACCATGGCATATTTTTCCGTGTTTTCTCTTGTTGCATACTCTGGCACAGGTTTTCCCTCATATATGCCCTGCAAATATGCAGGAACATCCTCCATTCTTGTGGGGCTTCCGTATGCCATGAGAATTACGTGAATCAATTCAGTCTCCCCTCAGGGCATGACCGCAAGCCAGAGTGCGCCTGCAGCCGGCCAAAGTGATGCTTATACTGGATATACCGAAACATTATTTCCATAGCCGCTGTGCTCCTGAGTCTTCCGAAGAAAATGGAAATTCCCCGGAATTTTCACTGGGCAATTGCCCGCAGCTGCCCTATGAGTTCATTCTCAACATGCTCTGTGAAGAGAATCTCGGGTATGTCCACCACCAGAAACAGCTCTGAAAGAAGGAGTGTTTCGATTGCGGTTATGGCAAGGTTCTTCAGTAATTTTCCAACGCCCACTTCCACCTGAATCTGGCCGGGTGCCGTGGCATCAAACTTGAATGTGAGTGCCCTGTCGGCGGCAACAAGATCCCTTAGAATACCGGGCTTTTGCGCCTGCACAATTCCCTGATCACCCTGCACATTGCTCTGTACCTTCCATCCCTGGCTCTGCAGGAACTGTTGAAAACCTGTGGCAACATCACTGAGGCTCTTGCTGCTTGTTAGGCTGAAATTCTTCTTAAAAAATCCCATCTGTGCGTATATCAATTTCTTATTTTATGGTTTACTGATTTTGAAGCTGATATTCCATTATTGTTGAATCAGATGAATCAGGGGGAAGGGGATCAGAATCTTCGCTCAACTGCATGGATCTTTCTGGTCAGTTCCAGCAGTGTTTCAGGCCTGGTGTTGGGAAGTACACCATGGCCAAGGTTGAATATGTAATTATCACGATCTGCCATGGACATGGCTATTGAAAGCCCTTCGCGCATTGCCAGGTCAGGTGCGTTCTCCACCATGGAAGGATCCAGGTTTCCCTGAAGCCCAACTTCACTGCCAATGGATCTGCCAACTTCTGAAAGCTCAACCCTCCAGTCCAGGCTCAGAAAGTTGAATCCTGCGGTTGACAGGATCTGATGCATTGAGCCTGTCTGTGTGCTGAAGTAAATCACCGGTATCTTATTTCCAATGGCAGAAGTTATCTGTTCCAGATACCTTTCTGAATAAATTGAAAGCTGCCTTGGCGAAAGATATCCCGCCCAGCTGTCGAAGATCTGTATTGCATCGGCCCCGGATTTCCATTGAGACAGTGCATTTTCTATGACCATGTCGGTGACCATCTGCATGAGTCTTAGAAAACCTGGATCGCCAGAGAAAATCAGCTTCTTTGTCAGATACAGATCCCTGTCGGGGCGTCCTCCTGCCAGATAAGATGCTATTGTGAGCGGCCCCCCTGAAAAGCCTATTACTGGCACTGAAGATCTTGATGCCTTTATGCGCCTTATTGATTCATAGGTCGAATAACCATATTCAGCGGAACTGAATTCGTTGATTGAACGCATTGAGGGGTCTGAAACGTATGAGTTCTTTATGGACGGCCCAACACCTTCAACAAAATCAATGGCAAATCCCATGGATTCTGCCGGGAGAATTATGTCAGAGAATATGATGGCAGCATCCACTCCAAGCCTGTCAACAGGTTCCAGAGTAATCCGGATGGTTGTGTCGGCATCCCTGCACATGTCCTTCATGGACATACCTCGCCTTATCTCCGTGTAACCTGGAAGATACCTGCCAGCCTGCCTCATATACCAGACCGGAATTGTCTCGTGGGAATCACCCTTAAGCGCAGACAGGAAGCTGTTCAATTGCAATTACCCCATTGCATGATCAAGGCCTTGTTCTCCTGATTGTCCTTGGGTAAGGTATGGCATCCCTTATGGTTTCCTGCTTCATGATCCACCATGCCAGCCTGTCCAGGCCAAGGCCAAAACCTGAGTGCGGCACACTGCCGTACCTTCTCAGATCAAGGTACCAGTAATAATCCCTGGTGTCGAGGTTGCTCTCGGCCATTCTCTGCTCAAGCTGTTTCAGGTCCCAGATCCTTTCTCCTCCCCCAAGAATCTCGCCATACCCCTCTGGTGCCAGAAGATCATGGCAAAGTATCTCCTCTGGATTTTCTGGATCAGGCATGTGATAGAATGTTTTCAGCGAACGCGGGAAATGAGTGACGAAGACTGGCTTGTCGAAATGAACCATGATGTCTCTTTCCTCGTCTGCGCCCAGATCATCGCCATACTTCAGGTTGAGTCCCCATCCCTGTGCCATCTTCATCAAATCAGCATACCTGATTCTCTGGAATGGTGCCTTTATATTCCTGAGGAAATCAATGTCTCTGCCGAGAAGCTTGAGTTCTTCCTCATTTTCTTCAACAACCTTTGCCACAATATACTCAATCATTTTCTCTTCGATCTGCATCATTTCCTCATTGCCGATCCACGCCACCTCTGCCTCGGCATGCCAGTATTCCGTGAGATGCCGCCTGGTCCTGGATTTCTCTGCCCTGAAACTTGGAGATACTGTAAATACCTTCTCCAGACTGAAAATGAATGCTTCCAGATAGAACTGGGAACTCTGTGTGAGGCTGACCTCTTCCCCAAAGAACGGGACCTTGAAGAGCGTTGATCCACCTTCCGTTGCGGTGGATACCATTATTGGAGGCTGGACCTGGTAATATCCGTTTCCATAGTAAAAATCATTGAAAGCCTTGAATATGGTGGACCTGATCTTGAGAACAGCCGTGAATTCCCGGCTCCTCAGCCACAGGTGCCTGTTGTCCAGGAGAAACTCTTCACCCAGATCCCTTGAAATGGGAAAACTATCGTTCCTCTGATATATTCTGTAGGATTTGATCTCCACCTCGTACCCTGTTACAGCACGCTTGTCTTCCTTCACTATTCCGGATACTTCGAGGCTGCTTTCGACGGTCAGGTTGGAAAGCTCCTTGTGCTGTTCTTCACTGAGGCTCTTGGTGCTGGAAAGAAGCTGAACAATCCCGGTTGAATCCCTGAGAACTATGAAGGTAAGCTTGCCGCTGGTCCTTATTCTGTAGACCCAGCCGTGCAGGGTCACCTCCTTTCCCAACTGACTTTCATTGAGTGTCTGTGCTATACTTTGCATCCGCATTTTATGTCAGACTTTGTAAATAACTTTTCTGAAGGAACTCAATGATCCGGAAGAATTGCAAGATGGTTGATGAGAGTGATTTCCCTCAATTTGGATAATTTCTATTCTGCCATGTGCATATCTTCCGGGATCCGGACCTTCAATGGATAGATATACGTCTGAGGTAGAGATTCAACAAATTCCATGTTGATTCCAGAGCTTCTGAGCCTTGTGAGTGCACGATGATAGGTTGACCTGGCTATATCCTCTCTATTGGTTTGCCACTGGACACCGGCGACGGCCAGCAGGGTGAGGCCATGGAAGTACTCCCTGAAGTTACTGTGTGAAATATGCCAGATGTCCTCCAGCAGTTCATGGGTTTCCCAGTATCGTTCTTTGCCAATGAGCCAGTTTGCTATGAAGATTGCCGTTTGCGTACTTTTTTCATTGTATGCTGGCTTATTATTTTCATCTGAAATCAGCTGGGTAAAAACAAAGAAAGAAAGATTTTCCAGGCTAAGATTTGCCATATTAATCTCTTCCCTGGTCTGGAAATCAATCTCTGTGCAATCTGTGTGGTTTCTTGCCATTATATAGAAAGCTCCTGCACTTTCAAGTTTTTCTATCAGCTTGCTTGTTTCAGCCTGCACCACTATCAAGTACCGTACCAATTCGCTCCTTTATTTCCTTTCAACTTAAATGCATTGCAGTTGTTGCAATATGAAAAGATGGCAAATTTAATGTGTGGATAAATATTCTGGATTTCCCTGAAAGGGAAACTGGATAGGTGGCAGAGCGGTCATGCGTGGGACTGCAGATCCCATCTAATAGGGTTCAACTCCCTACCTATCCTTATACTGCTGTAAAACACCAAAAAGAGGCTTAATATGTCTATTCACTTGATCCAACAACGTTCGCGTTGACTGAATTCAGAAAATCTTATCTGATCCTGTTTGCTTTAAATCAATTTCATGAATTTTCTGATACTTAGTTTCAGATAGCTTGTAAATTTTTAGCGACTTTACAATGAACGGTTGAAAGTCGTGAAGACAATTATTTGCAAGTTTTTTCATTTCTGACAGTTCAACTTCACTCATTCCGAATTCTTTCGACCCTAATGTCAAATGTGGCTCATAAAGGTCAAGCTCGTAGTATCTTCTGCTATTTTCAGGATTGGGGGAGATCGCTTCCACAATCTTCCGGTGCAATACGTGAATTCTATCGGATTCTACACCAAGATATACAACAGATTTTCCAAAGGATTTTACACCCTTTAATGACAAATTAAACATTGCGAAGTTCCTGCAAATTGTTTTTATAGAATCTATCCAGTATTCATCTTCATTCAGACCGGCCTGGGATTTAACAGTGATGTGGGGCTCCACAAAATCTGGTAAGGCATTATTTGGCCAACTTCTTTGGAATCGCGTTATTATTTCTCCATATTCCTTCGAGGGTGTGATAGCAATAAAATATTCCACGCTCAAGTGATACGCATAGATGTCTAATATTTTCACTAAGTTATCGCAACGAATCTTCAAAGAACGGCAGTAATATTTTCCAACGTATTATTCCTGAGTTGCTTGTATAAAAATGATCAACAAACTATCATTAGAGAATTGTTCGAGAAAAATCAACGTAAATAACTTTTGTTTTGTGTCAAAATCAAGAATTTCAAAATCTAGAAAATCCTCCTGACGGGTGATCAAATCATTCAATTCAACATGTTATTCCCTTACACAATACTTAAATCAATGTTTTGAATTCATTTTAGTGAAATTTACAGTTATACTTGAACCACAGAAAGATGGGGGGTTTACGGTGAGTGTACCAGCACTCCCTGGTTGCATCTCTGAAGGGGAGAATAGAGAAGAAGCTCTCAAAAATATCAAGGAAGCAATAGAATTATATTTGGAAGTTTTAAAAGAAGACGGAAAACCTATACCCCAGGATGTTGGCGAGGAAGTCCTTCTGGATGCCTAAACTTCCAGTTGTATCTGGAGAAGTTGTAATCAAAGCACTCTCCAAAAGAGGTTTCATTTTAAGAAAAGGAAAAGGTGATCACGTTATAATCCAGAGCAAAGATGGATACAGGAACATAGTTGTTCCATTGCATAAAGAACTGAAGCCGGGAACCTTAAGAGCAATTATTAAACAATCCGGTCTAACTGTAGAAGATTTTGTGAATCTATTATGATGAAGTTAGCCGAAATATTGTTTGGTATCCACGTAATCAAATAATCGAATTACCACCTATCCTTGTGCAATTGTCATTGAATATTAACAATGTTGACATATAGAAGTTAAACTTCTCATTTGTATGTACATTTTAAAAGTATTTATTTTGTGACTGCAGAACGTTTCGAGTAATTCATTTTGAAGAAGGAATTTGCATAAAAGTGTGGTGCTCATAGAGTAATAGCATGGACTCTGTGTCTGCATTGTTTAGTTGCCATTCTATCACACTTTACCATTATGGCTTATTTAAAAGACAATGGGCCAGTCCTTGACAAAAATGGCAGATAGCGTAACAGCGATACGTCAAAAGTTCATCTAGATTATATTTCCAGAATATGAAAATAAACACTAACAATAAGGATTAAGGTGACATCTTCCTATGGCAGTTTCTGAGAATAGGCTTTTTATTAATTCGAATCCAAGATACCTGCCGATAGGGGCGTCATATTAACAACATCCACATTCACCAGATATGCTGCAAGTTGGATTGGCTCTATTTCTAAGAAAGTAGTATCGATAAATGGCGAAAAAATGGTTGACCTAATGTTTCAGCATAATCTAGGGGTTGAAATTGTAGACACTTACGAAATTAAGAAAGTTAGTTAAGACCTCTTCAGTGAAGATGTGGAATAAGATTCTCCGTCATTGTCCTATTATATCCAATAATTGCCTACAGTTTTTCTGAAACTTAAAACCACAGAAATTAGTGAAATGGTCACAAGGTATATATATGGGAAATAACATACAGTATTGTATGACAAAACTTGTAAGTATACGTGTGGATGAACAGACGTTGGCAGAAGCTAAGAGGTTGAAGATAAATTACTCGGAGGTAATGAGGGAGTCATTGAAGAATGAGATTGAGAGAAGAAACGATAAAGAATTCTTAGAAAGTATTTCTAAGATACACAGAATGCTAAAGAACGTTGATCGTAACCAAATTCTTGCGGATTTAAGAGAAGACCGGGATCAAAGGTGATAGGGTGGTTTTGAGTTATGTTTTGGATTCAAGTTCACTCTTCACTCTATTCTTCTTGGATTCGGAAGAAAAGGTGCATAAAATTCTAAAAGAGTCCTCTGTGCTGGACCTAACTGGTTACGAGATTGGTAGCATACTAACAAAAGGAAATGATGGTCATATAAGGGGGCTCGAAAGAGAGATCATACTAGATTTGACAAAAGAAATCCAGAAAGTAATTGCCAATATCAGAGTGATTAGACTTAACGCTTTAGATATAACGGAAATAATGAAACTTTCACTATCAACCGGACTCACTTTTTATGATTCATCGTATGTTTTCTACAGCAAATTTCATCAGATGGCTTTGTTGACCGACGACAAGGAAATGTATCGGGAAGCCAAGAAGCTGGGTTTGGAGGTCAAGAAAGTACAAGAGGTTTTCAATTGAAGACCTACGCATTACTAGAGTCAGGGAAAAACCAGCATTGAAAATACAATACTTTGCACGTTCTCGGTATCCGCTTAATTAAATAATCGACTTCCTACTTATCCTTTACCAATTGCGAAATGTATAATCTGCACTATATAGAGAAAATGAATTCGTACTTTTTTCACTTCCAGTTTGTTAGAATCATTTCTCTACTGAACGTCTTTATCACTATGGGATACATAAGCACATCAACCGCCGCTACAATGCCAGATATAATCAGCAGGGTCGTGTTCGTGAGGGAAATCACACTGATCTCTGTCAAAATATAGACGATAAAGAATGGAATGGAGCCAACCATGGATAGCTGATGAGCGCTTCTAGGATCATTGACTCTCGCTGAAGACATCGTGCTAACTTCTATGGAGATGATTATACCAAGGGGTACCAGAAGAAGGAGTACGATGGCTGCTGACAAGTTCGGATAATGAGAATAACCCAGGAGATGGTAAGTAACCCTATCAATCAAGGCCATGTAAATTGAGTTTGCCAACAATACTGCCGTGAATGAAGGAATGAAAGCGGAAATAGCCTTGCCGAGAATAATTTCCCCGTCAGAGACTGGTGTGGATAGCAGTGGTTCAAGACTTTTCTGTATTTTTTCACCAACTATGCTGTAAGCTGCAGTATATGAAGATAGTATCACAGCAATAGTCGCAAAGAAGAACTCAAACGCATTCGGTAGTCCCGATATGTAATATATGTCAGTAGCGTTTATGGAAGCACCATTTATCACATGCCAAACCAACAGAGGAAGTCAAATCGCCAATGCGAGAGGAAGAACTAAGTAAAAATAAATCGGGATCTTCTTCAGTCGTATTCTGGAAAACTCCTTCTGAGTGATTATCCATGCATTCCGGAAGCTCATATTTCTTCCCTCACGGCCTTGAGGTAAACTTCTTCCATTGTGGGGGAAAGTTGGTTCACTGCAACCACGTTGCCTCCAACAGATGTTATCGCCTTGATCAAGACTGGATTTTCAACAAGGGGGTTCCTAAAATCTAGGATCGATCTTTTCCCGTCGATCTCAAACTGAGCAGATGAAACAGCCTTTATTGCTGAAACGATTCTGTCATTCACTTCCTCTAACTCTATAAACGTTTTGTCCCTTCGCAACGAGTCCTTTAAATGTTCAGGTGATCCTATGGTTATGAGTTTTGTTTTCAGTATTCCTATAGTATCACAGATCCTCTGAGCTTCGTCCAGATTATGTGTGTTAACGATTGTTGTCTTTCCTTCCCTTTTCATGTTCAAGATAGAGTCCCGCACCACATTGGCTGCTCCCGGGTCTAGGTTTGCCGTAGGTTCGCCCATGAAGAGAACCTTGGGATCATGCGAAAGAGCTCTGGCAATCGCAACCTTCTGTTTCATTCCTTTTGAGAATGTTGCAACTGGCCTGCCTCTAACATCCCAGAGGCCAAGTTCGTCCCGAAGGTGCTTTAAATTTTCCTTAAGCTGGTCTTCTGGGATTCCGTAAAGTTTTCCGTAAAAAATCTATGTTCTTATATGCACTGAGTTACTCGTAAAGGCCAACGTTCTCGGCCACCAGACCTATAATTCTTCTTATCTTCATCGAATCTTCTCTACGGCTTATGGAAAAGTTATCAATTCTTGCGTCCCAGCTCGTCCTGGAGATGAGGCATGCAAGCATCCTTATTGTAATCGCTTTCCCAGCACCGTTCGGGCCTAAGAGGCCGAAAATCTCACCATCTTTCATTTGAAAAGTCAATCCGTCAACGGCAATGAATTTCCCAAAGGTTTTCGTACGTCAGTCAGCGTCTATCACCTGTAGGTCAAGGACTTTATTTACAGAGCCAGTATATTCTTTTCCTAGATGCAATATTATCAGAATTGGCTACGAAAAATAGCATGATAGTAATGATAAGAAAAATCTAAACACCAATCTCTGCAACTAGACTGGATAGTTCCATCTTCTGTTTGCATGATTGTTACTCTTTTTATATTCTGGACCCCAAACTTTCGAGTGAATACATTTGTTCCCAGCCATTCGTCACGCTTTGTGAATGATGCGGCTATCCAAGATATAATTGATTTCTTCCCATCTATTTACTCTCATACTATTGGGAATTTTAACTGCGGCTTTTTAAGCAGAAAGGTCCACTGAGGGTTCAAGTCAGCTTTCGCTGATTACGTTGTACTTTTGATTGCTTTTAGAAGGTGGAATCGTATGCAATCCATTATGCGATCATGGTGATTTGAGCGATGTAATGCCACGTAGTCCAGAATCTCACCTTGCAGGGGAATGATAGTGGAGCTTGAGTTCATAGCTTCCAAAACAGAATTCGCGTCTGGATTCTTATCTATTTTATGCCCAGACACTGCATGCTCTATATAATAATCAGTGTCAATAATCCATTGGGCTATCATTCTTTCTATGTCATCTCTTTTTATTGAAAGTTTTTTGCTGATATATTTTACCGATTTATTCTGGCACCTTAAGTGCGCAACATCTTCCGCACGTTTAGAGTTCATGTTGGCCACACTGATAGAAAACCTTGCGCACAATATGATTATTCGCCAATGGGATGACTTCGGACAAAGATGTGCGACTATGCCGTGAATATTGCTTCCATGTTACTTCGAATATTTTGGTGCATGGACAGATCTCACAAATTTATATCTCCCGAAATTACGGGTCAATTTTTTCCTGTCTTGGGCCAGAAAAAACCTGGCAGCCGCAATAACAGAGTACCTTCTACCCTGATTGCTTGGACAGCTGGCCGTTGCTTCAATGTTATGATTAGCAGACACTTGTGTATGGATATCCATCTTCCGTTCAGTAAATGTCTCAGGCGGATAACAATCTTCAACCGATGCTTATTAACAGGGGTTAGGGGCCCAAGCTTAAACTTTTGAAAATTACGAATTAAAATGAGCTAATCCTAAAATGATTTTGCCTATTAAAAAATAGATTTGTCCGGCCGTAGAATTTTTCATTCATTTGTCTTCAGAAGTTTCACAAGCCACTCCACAGGCTCCTGGAATATTTCCGGTGGCATATGTCCGTGTGTGTAAAAGTAATATGAATCAAATCCCCATTTAAAGGTAGATGCCAGTCTCCCGCTGTATGCAATATCCCGATGCCCTCCAAACAGTGTATCTGAAAGTATAACAGTAGCCCCGTCACTTCCCCGATTCATTATGCAGAAAATCTCAGGTTTGGCTTTCGGCACTTCTCCATGATTTGTCATCTCCTTGATTATTGCGGCTGCTGCAACGTCTGCTTGCATAATGGCTATATGACCCAATTTTGGCATTGAATCTGCATTTACGTCTCCAACCACAAAAATATCCCTGTAGATTTTATGTCGCATCTCACCATCTGTTTTTATGAATCCACGGCTATCTCCCAGGCTGGAGGAAGTTATAACATCTGGGCCCCTGTAGGGAGGGATAATAATGGACAGATCGCTTTCAAGATCGATCCCATCATTAAAATGAACTGAGTGTTCATCAATGCCAGTGAGTATCTTATTTGTAAGAACAGAAATATTGTGTGCCTTCATGAATGGACCAAGCTCAGCATGTATGCTCTCCCCTACGTCATCGAAGAATACTGATCCTGGTGTAAATACTGTTATACTTGACTTTTCCCTGATCCCTCTTTCACGCAGATAGGTATCCATCATGAACATAACTTCGCCAATTGGACCCTCACAGGGGGCGTCCAGTTTTATGGTTGTGCTTTCCCTGTCCCACTCTGTACGTGCTGACCCTATTACAATCTTACCACCTTCAAAACTTTCTAACCGCTTCGCCAGGCGTTCAGCCTGGAAATCATCACAGATAGAGAAGCCATTATTTCTAAACCCCATGATTGAATCATAATCTTTCACTGCGCCTGTGGCTATAAGAAGAATGTCATAGTTTATTCTGGATCCACCGTCTGTAATAACAACCTTATTCACAGGATCAATATTTGCGACATTATCCATTACAAATTTTGACCATTTCCTTTCCACTGTCTGTTTTAACGGAATCCGAACCTTTGAAGGTTCCTTCCCTGCAAACGCAACCTCCGGCAGAGAGGGTTTTTCGATACTGAATTCAGATCGGTCAATTAGCGTAATGTCCACAGTAGTTCCAAGAACTTTTCTGAGCCTGTAAAGAACCCTGAGGCCTGCAAAGCCTCCTCCAACAATTACTATTTTTTTCATTTTGTTCAATTAAATGAATGATACATATTATCTTTTAGTTTATGACATTGTCAATAATCAGTTGATTACTCCAAAATCCATTATTCTGGGTTAGTGCAAGAAATATAATGGAAACATTGATCCGCATTAGGTGGAGGCAAGATCTCCGGATTAAAGGTAATTTGAAAGGAAATCCAGAGATGAATAGCTCATATGGAGGTTTTTGAGGGCAGTTGATCAACAGAGTGCATATTTAGGCAACCCTTATAAGAAACTGCGGGTTGAGAAGTTATGGCAGATAAAACGACAGTTGATTTATTGCCCATATCCGATGAAGATTTCAAAGCATTTCTGGACTTACAGATAAGTGAGTATGCCCGGGAAAAAATAAAGTCAGGAAACTGGGTCGAAAGTGAAGCTTACGATTTATCCAGAAAGTCATTTATGGGGCTCTTGCCGGATGGGAAGGATACCTCAGGCCATTCAATATTGACCATCACTGATGCAGAAAGCAAAACAGGTGTGGGGACCCTGTGGGTTGAATGGAAAAACAAGGAACATAACTCATCGTATATCTGGGACGTAATAATACACGAAAAATTCAGAAGAAGAGGTTACGGAACATTAGCACTGAAGCTCCTTGAAAAAATGGCAAAGGAAAGGGGATCAAACAGCATAAGCCTGCACGTGTTTGGGCACAACAGGCCGGCAATATCCATGTATGAATCGCTTGGATACTATGCAACAAACATCATAATGAAAAAGGACCTGGGAAATGTAGACCCTTAAGACGGAAAGAGGTTGAAAACATCCTCTGTGGTCGCCTAGCAAAAATCATACTTAAATCAGATCTGAAACTAACATTATACGCCATTACAAAATACTCAGGCATATCTGACCAAATATTCTTATATCTTGTAACGGTATAATTTGATATGAATAATATACACTCGAAAATATTAGTGATTGCTGTTCTTTCTGCAGTGGTCATATCTATGCTTGCTATCAATGGTGCAGCTTTCACCAGCAATGCAAACTCCGGCAGCGGAAGCAATACCCCTATTATGGCTTCGAATGGGCAAATTCACCCGTTTGACATTCAGCAGTCAGTCAGATATTATGTGTCAACCTCTGGAAATAATTCAAACAGCGGGCTATCATTATCCCAGGCTTTTGGAAACATTTCCCATGCAGTTAGCGCTGTACCTTCAGGTTCTACGATAATTGTGGCTCCTGGCACTTATGTGACAAGCCAGCCGATAATAATAACTAAGGCGCTAACTATCAGGTCTTTCTCTGGAAATTACATTTCAAGCCACGTGTACCTGACTGCAGTTCCCAGTGAAATAAACCTGAATGGAAGAGCCTCTGCATATTTCCAGCTAGGAGGTTCTTCAGCCCCTAATACCTATACTGGAAGCCCTGTGACAAATGTTACCATAATGGGATTCAATTTTCATGGCGCCGGAATACAGGTTCCTGGAACTGGAGGGGCATACCTCAATATAGTGGACAACAGTTTCACAAATATGTACGTTGAACCCATTGGATACCACGCCAACCCGCTGGGAACAACAGAACCTTTCAGTTACAAATTCCCTCTGGACAATTTCATTAATGTTTCTGGAAACTATATCAATAATGTCAGTACATCCAATCTGTATTACGCCTCTGGAATATGGCTGGGTAATCTTCAGAACAGCACAATTTCGAATAATGTTGTGATGAATACAGATTATGCAGGCATTATACTGACTGGGAGCAAACAGGGCAATGAGGGAAATAACCTAGTATATGGAAATATCGTCCGGGATGTGCAGCAGGAAGGTATACAGATAGCCTTTGGATTTAATGTGAGGGTTATTGACAATACGGTGATATCAGCCGGGATGGGCGGGACTACTGTAGGAAAGGATGCAGGAATCGCAATATTCAATCCTGACCAGGAGAATATAATTATGACCGGAAATACCCTGAAATACAGTTATGAGGGTTTAGGCATATCGCAGACTGGTACCCCATACTCAGGCCTTTCTCTTGGTGAAGGCTTTGTGTTTTTCCAGAACAACATTATTGGGAATGGCATTGGAGTGGCTAACAACGCCGGAACTGGTATGTTGAATGCGAGCAACAATTATTGGGGTCCACATTTCCTTCCTGCTTTGAATGGATTCAATGGATATTCTGGTAACGTATCTGTTCTTCCGGTATCCCATCATCCATTCGTAAATCAGAGAGAGTTTGGTTTTGGTATGATTTTTTCTGGTTTATTCAGTTTCCCAAGCAGGTCACTGGAGAGCTTTATCTTCAGGTGAAGGGGCCGTTTAAAACTGCCCCAACTTTTAATAAAATTAACATTTGTGGAGCTGGAAGGACTTTTTCAATAAAATAAACGAGTAACTGCATGTCTCTGTATAGTAAAATATTTGATTCAATTGAGAATGAGCCAAAAGGTGGGAATGCTAGATCAGCAGGAAAGAAGTGAGATCCTGAAATTATCCTGGAACAACATTTTCCCCAATTCGATTTATGGATTTCTTTCACTCCTGTCGATTTTACTCATGTATTTTCTTGGAACGCGCCAAGGAACAGTGTTTACAGATCCGATTCTTGATCCAATGCTCTACCAGCCATTTGCTGGAATCGCAGCAATAGTTCTGCTCAACGCATTACTGGGCAGGCATCCCACAGTACAGGCGTATCTTGTTGGGGCACTTGTAGTGGCCTATGCCTACATGGCAGTTGCTGTTCTTCCGGATTTCAGCCTTTTCATCTTTCCCCTGATTTCACTGGCCCTTTCGGTTATGCTTGCCTTAAGGATAAACATGCCCCGGAAATCAAAGATTTCCAGGATTGCAATGTTTGTGTCCGTGTCAATCTTTATGCTGATTCTTGGTGGTGCACTCAGATTTTACAACAACCCTGCAGAGTTCACCATGGCTTTCGGATCAATATATGATGATGAAAATCCTCTGGGTGTTCCATTCCTCTTCTATAATGGTATAGTCATATACAGCAGATTTCTTGTTATTACAGTTAGCATCCCCATAATAGTTATGTTCACCGGCCTTGCAGCCGTACTGACCGAGAATTATCACCTCATTGTAAGGTATGCTTCGACAAGGCGTATTGCGGGAATAGGGAAAAACTTCAACAGCGCCTTGACAGTTTTAAGCTGCCAGTGCGAAGGCATAACAGCATCGTTTCCGTCCATAGTGGCCACAGTTCTCCTTTCTGCCGTTATTCCACTGATATCCCTGAGCATAATCCTGGTTCTGATGACCAACCTGCTTCTATCCAGATATTTCATGAAGGGCAGAAAAGTAAGAATCCTGGACCGCATATGGGCAATGCCTTCAAAGAGCTATTTCACTGCCATAGTTGCTGTTTTCCTCCCCCTGGAGATTCTCTTCATAGTAACCAGCGTTTATCTTGGGTATTTCAGGAACCTCACGGTCTTTTCTGCAATCAATATTTCCATGTTTGTGTACGGCATACTTTTCTATCATGCCATAGCACAGATTCTTGGCTTCAGGATCAATATACCTGCGTACATTGAATATATCATAATCGCTGTATCAACTCTTCTGATGTTCATATGGTATATCCCTGCTCTTACCACAGATTCTGTGACACTAGTGTCGTATTTTGTAATGATGGGTTTCACTTCATTGATTTCAGGTGCATTGGCGGGATTGCTTTTCCAGAATATCAACACAAGGCACAGATTGCTCTATTTCCAGTACCTTACAATGATGATAAGCACCCTTGCCATTGTTGTTTTCTATATCAGCGTGATTGCCCTGCATGTCATATGGCCATACTTTGGAATGGCTGAGCAGATAGAATTCTCACTGGTTATCTGGGGCATTTCACTGCCCTTTGTATGGCTTGGCACCAACATTTCACTTAACTCTGAATCCTCCACGGCAGTACATGTTACCCCATATATCGATTCGGGCATGAGGGAACCTACATAATATATTGCCAGAAAAATGTCATTTTATCATGGCAGCTTCAGACAGGTATCCATGTTTTGTCTTGATCCCGCAACAAAAAAGGAGTGATTTATAGGGAAATCCGCTGATATCATCCATACATCGATTCTGAACCTTTAATATCGCCCTGGCTGATTATTTCGTTAAGAATTCTTCCGGCATCCTGTGGATTGATCCCCAGGTTCTTGGTCAGGAATTCAAGAATCTCGGCACGGCTCTTTCCCTGCGCAACAAGATCCTGGATCATCATCACCATTCTGTCGCTGACCTGCTTATTGAATTCCTCTTCAAGGTGAAGGGTGTGCACCATGAGGTAAAGCGCTGAAAGAAGCACGTTCAGGGCCAGATTCATCTGATCCTTTGTCAGGGAATCCGTGGCGAGATCAACCCTCGCAATAACCTCCTCATTTATGCCGAATACCATGAACTTAGCTATGTCAAGCCTCTGGTTAAGTATCAATAGCACACGATATATTGAGAGCCTGTCCTGATTCTCCAGCACCGCTGTCTCGATTCCGGTTCTCACGGTGATGTGCAAGGCCTCCGGGTGAAATCCAATGAGAAATGCAAATGGTATCTTCTCGTTCTCGAGGACAAGGTGCCATTGGTCCCATTTCATCTTCCACGGGAGATCTATGAGGGTCTTGGAATCTTCAGTTCCATCCGAAAACCATGCCACAACCTGTTTCTTAATAGCTTCCAGATCTACCATAAAGATGTATTCCAAATTAGTGTAATAATTTGTCTTTGATCTGAACAGTAGAGTCATGCTCTATGCAAATGCGTACAGGATTCTGTAATATTCATGGTGAGATTTGGGGTTGCCCTTAAGTCTCAGTAGATGGATTCTGCCAGGAGATAAGGCGCCACCGGAAAATTGGGAGGTGATGAATTCCTCTCTTTCCACAGGCTTAGAATACGATCCTTCAATATCTGTGCCTGAGCCAACTTTTCCGGTGCTGAAAGAATCCCGAGTCTTTCCTTCGTGACAGTATCATAGTATGGTGAATCCCTGTATTCCACCAAGGGTGAGATATATACAACATCGCCCCGGCTCAGGGGAAGTTCAGCAACAAAATCGGAAGTGTCTCTTATATGATCCTCTGCCAGTGCCCTGCCGCCAGCTCCTGCCATTATTATGACGCCAAGGTCAATTCCGGCAGCCTTCATCTGCCTCATTTCCGCAAGTGCCGTGTCCAGATTCATTGGCTTGTTCAGAATATCCAGTACTCTTCTGCTGCCTGATTCAACGCCTATGTAAACCCTCTTCAGGCCAGCAGAATGCATCTGACTGTAGTCACTTTCGCTCTTGCTCAGCGGGGTCGTGAATGCATCCGAAAATGCATATACCGGCAGGCCGAGAGTTTCACGCAAGGCTGTGATGACCTTTACAACTTCCGATGTTCGGGTATTTATTGCGTTTGCATCGCCAAGGAAAACTGTCCGTCTGGAATCTAAGCCCTTCCCCAGAACTGCCCGCAGCTCATTAACATGGGAGAGGACAGAGCTCACAGAACCTACGGCATAGTTTATTCCGGTGTAGAGGCGGCAGAAACTGCATTTATTCCATGAGCACCCTCGTGTATATCTTATGTATAAGGCAAAATACTGGTCAGGCGGTATGACCGGTATTCCTCCGCCATATATTTCACTGAGTTTTCCCGCATCGGAAACCAGCCATTCCCAGTCTCTCTTTCCCATCCAGCTCAGACCTGGCTCATCATTCCCCGACAATCCTGCATCCGAAGCAAGTGTGCCGAGCCTGCTATAAATAACGTTTGCAATTTCCTGCGCCTCACCATATTCCAGTTCTCTGGTTGTTCTTACTCCATTTACCGCAATGATTTCAATGAACCGGTTCATTATTGTTCGTCTGTAGCTCCTTCCAGATATTGTGGCAAATATGATCCTCCCTCCCAGATCGAATGTCAGAACGTCTCCGCTAACCTGCCCTATGCTGAAAACACCATGATCAATCTTCCACGCAATATCATTCATGCCATCAACCCGCCAATAGTCTCCGCGGGAATCCGCCATCAGAAGACAACCGGTTTTTCCCGTTCCACTGATTCTTCAACATTTCTTAATTTTTTCAGTCCGACTATGAAAATTCCGGCTGAAATTGTCATGGCAATTGCCCAGTATATACTGCTGTCCCTCACATACAGCGACGGGTGAAAGGGTATCCAGAGATCCAGGAATGCAACACCTCCATCAATGACAGCATGAAGGAATATGGATATTCCCAGTGTTCCTTTCCCAAATCCGGCAATCCTTCCCCATTTCATAAAGGTGGCCGTTCCAGGATGGAAGAGAATTGAAGCTATAACATTCAGAACAATTAGAAGTGCAGGGAACCGTGTAATTCTTCCGATGACAGGCAGTGTGTCAAACATCAGGACTATTATGTCTACAACTGAAAATCCAAGGCCGATATAGAATGCGTACTGCTTCGTCCTTGTGTCAACTGCAACATAGGCAGCCACTTCCTGCATCGTTGCTGCAACCAGTCCCAGATAAAGTCCAAATTCCAGTGGGTGCTGGAATTCAAACGTGCTGTAACCGCTGACGAGAAGCGAAATGCTGAACCCATGCAGACCAAGGTAGATGTACTCCGGAATTTCCTGCACAATGGCCTGAACGAAGAGTGCCACTGCCATGAATACTATGCCGAGGCCCACGGCTATGAGAGCCTCCTTTCCGCTGGTACGTTCTGCTGGTTTCTGTGTATCTATCATTCTGCGCCTAGGAAAGGCCTACCCTCTGGACATCGGACGTAACGTCTGCAACCACTACGGCGGTACCATAGGCAACAATTTCAGTCATGACCTGGCCTATGTCTGATGAATCAAACCTCATCTCAATGACCGCATTTGCACCCACCTGTTCCGCTGCGTCCCTGAGCCTTTCCATGGCAGTATTCCTGGCATCCGAAAGCATTTTTGAATATTCCTTTATTTCTCCACCGGCCAGCGACCTCAATCCAGCAACAATGTTTCCGCCCAGTCCGCGGCTCCTTACGGTTATGCCCCAGGTTGTGCCTATAACCTTCGTGATCTTCTTTCCCGGAATATAGTTGGTTGTAACCATCACCACATTGCTGTTTCCATCCATCACAATCACATTCCGTTCCAATATAAATTAGAACACACCTAACAGCACGTGGATGTATTAAAATTTTGATCTCAGGTACTTGAGATTAATGCCAGGCGGATAATGCCGGCATATTGCTGCATGCTGCTGGAACATCACACTTTGTTGAAACAGCAGCATGGGGCTGCAGCCCCATATTTATGTGTGATTCTTTCTTCTGCACCTGTCCGGGTGGGCTGCAGGGTGGAAATTGTCCATCTCACGCCGGTAACGAATGTACAAAGCGACCCAGTTCGGCAATGCCATCCCTGATGGTGTCATTATCCGTGGCGAATGAAAGCCTGAAATGGTATTCCCCCTGGTTACCGAATGCAGATCCCGGTGTTATGACAATTCCCGACTTTTCAAGGGCTTTCTCGCAGAAATCCTCGCTTGGAATCCTGTTTTCATACTTAACAAATGCATAGAATGCGCCTTCGGGTTTCCTCATGCTTATGCCCTCAGTTTCCGAGACCAGTTTATACACATTATCGCGGCGTGATCGGAATATCTCTCTGAATTTTGCCGGGGAGTCCCTGTCGGATAGTGCAGCAAGGGCGCCATACTGGGATATGGATGAGGCGCATGTCATTGTCTGCTGCTGAATCTTGTTTGAGGCTTTGATTATTTCATCGGGCGCAACCATGTATCCAATCCTCCACCCGGTCATTGCATAGCTCTTGGAAAAGCCTGAGAGTGTGATAGTCCTGGGAAACATTTCCGGAATGCTTGCAGGAGAGAACATTTTGCCTTCATATATCAGGTCCTCGTAAATTTCGTCACTGACCAGGTAAAGTCCGTGTTTCAGCACAAAATCTGAGAGATTCCTGAGGGCTTTCTCTGTATAGACCTTACCGGTTGGATTTGTGGGATTGCTCAGGATGACCATCCTGGTTCTGGGCGATACGAGCTTCTCCATCTGGTCAAAATCAAATTCGTAATCATCTGTTGTGGGAACTGTGATGACCTTCCCGCCGTATAACCTGACTATATCGGGATATGACAGGTAGTAAGGTTCCGGTATTATGACCTCATCACCTGGGTTGATCAGGCACATCACCGCCAGATTTATGGCAAACTTCGTCGGTGTTACCAGCACATTGCCTGCCGAGGCCTGGACTCCGTTGAAGCTCTTCTCCTTGGATGCGATTGCCTCACGAAGCTCAGGAATGCCAAGTGATGGGGTATAGTGGGTCTTGCCCTCATTTGCTGCCTTGAATGCGGCATCAATTATGTCCCTGGGAGTTGTGAAATCCGGTTCACCTATACCAAAATTGAAGATCTTCTTTCCGGATCTCTTAAGTTCAGCTGCCCTGTTGCTGGCGGATACGCTCCTGGATTCACCTATGGCCTCAAGCCTGGAAGCTAGCATCCATGGCAATTCACTTTCCAAATATATTATTATCAGTGTGACATCCGACTAATTGCAGGTATTGTAATGATCAACAGACAGCTTTCCGAATCCATCAGGAATCTCATGCCGGCCAGGGCAAGAACCACAAACCCTGACAAACCGGTTTCAATGTGGCGCGAAAGGGACCGGCTCAGGGGTTTCCCGGAAAACACCATAGTGGTGATATTCCGCACCGCCGGATGCGCATGGTACAACTTCTCCTCATGCTCCATGTGCGGATATTTCAATGACGTTGCCTCCAACATAACACCTGAAAACCTAAAGAATCAGATAGATTCTGTTGCCGGATCCCTTGGCGATGTCAGGGTGCTCAAGGTATTCACATCAGGGAGCTTCCTGGATCCTCTGGAATTCCCTCCGGAAGCCAGAGATTATTTCTTCAGGAGCATCCAGGGGAAGATCGATAAGCTGCTGGTGGAATCAAGGACTGAGTACATAACAGAAAGCAACACAGGATCACTCCGGGATTACGGAATACCCATCAGGATAGCAATAGGCCTGGAAAGCTCAAACGACCAGATAATAAGGAACTCCATAAACAAGGGTAGCAGCTTTTCAAAATTTGTGTCTGCATCCAGCACGGCAAGAAGGCTGGGGTATGAACTCAGGACATATCTGCTTTTCAAGCCGCTGTTCATGTCTGAAAAGGCGGCCATTGCTGACATGATACAGTCCATAGAGGATGCCAGGGGCCATTCCACCGACATATCGGTGAACCCAATGAACATCCAGAAACACACGCTGGTTGAAAGCATGTGGAACAAGGGGCTTTACAGGCTTCCAAGGCTCTGGAGCCTGGCCAGAATTCTGCTGGAGACCAGCGATCTTGGTGCAGGCGTTGTTTCCTACCCAACCGGTGGAAACAGGGAAAGAGGCATACATAACGAGGAGAATGATCCTGAACTGCTCAACCTCATCTATGAGGCTTCCCTCACACAGGATTTCTCAGGGCTACGTGAATACTATGATTCTGCAGACCGAAGTGCATATGATGAATTTGTGGACGCAGAGGACATAAACTATGACCAGCCTGATTACTCCAGGCTGCTGGCAAGGATCAGGTCGTCGTCAACCCGTCTCTGATCAGTGTGGTTCAAAGCCATATAAGCCATTTCCCTTGTTATCATTGGGGTCAGTCATCTGCTTTACGTCATTTTCCTCCATTGCCTGGTCTATCTTGCGCGCGCACTCCATCGCCCTTGACACAAGTGTTTCCCAGTAATGCTGGACTTCATCCTTTGGTATCTCCTCCGTCACAAGGTCAGTGCCCCCGAATTTGACCACGTAACCGCTGTAATCCTGCCCGGTCCGTTCTGACATCATCTTCATGTATGATGCAAGCTGAAGCCTGTGGTAATCCTCTATGCGATCTGAACTTGTTGAACTCTTGAGTTCCAGTATCTCACGCCGATCATTATGCAGGAGATCGATGACGCCTACAAGATTTATGTTTTCATATCCCATATAATGCCATCTGAATGGTATGGTGAAATACATCCTGTATTCCGCAACGTATCCCTGGTTCTTCACCATGCTCTGCACATAGGAATGAAGCGCAGTTCCACGGAGCATGTTGAGCCTGTCGCGGAAAGTTTCCTCCACAAGCCCGAGTTTTCTTTTTACCTCCTGATCTACGCTGAATGATAACCCGCTTACACTGAACCTGTTGACGGGTATTGGCTTTCCGGTATAGGGCTTCCCCTGCACCACTTCCCTGAACAGGTTCTCAATTTCATCTTTTCTGGACATTACAGCATGACATTTTATGGTCATTAAAATAACATACGGGCAGACCGTCTCTACAATATCTAACTGCTGGATTCCAATTCAAAAACCTCTTTACCGGAAACGCCATAATCCACAGATCACAATTGAAGCTCCGAGATTTGGGTGAGAGGGAGATAATCAACAGGATATTCAAGGGCATTTCAATGAAACAGGAGAAGGATGATTGTGCTGTTCTGGAGCAGGGGGATGAATACCTGCTTTTTTCCACTGACATAATAAGGCAGAGCACCCACATTCCTGATGGTGCTGATCCGTCACTCATTGGAAAATTCGTGGCAAACATAAACCTCAGCGATATTGCAGCAATGGCAGGAATCCCAACAGGAATGCTTGTTTCATACCTGGTCGATCCGGAGTCTGATGACAGGTACCTTGAGAAGATTGCAGCATCCATTGACAGGGTGCTCAGGGACAATGGAGCCGATACTCTCGGTGGAGACACCAAGGAGGGCAGCGAACTTGTCATAAGTGGTTCCATAGTGGGACACCAGGAGAAGAGGCTGACACGCAGAAGAAGCCACATCGCCAAGGGTGATGTGATTGGCGTCACAAACAGGATGGGCCGGGCAGCATCAGGATATATTTTCTACAGAACTGGATACCGACCTGACCTTGGAATCAACATGATGCTGGGCATAAGTGCAAGGATCAAGGAAGCACAGATTATGAGCGAATATGGAGCAAAATTCATGATGGACCTTTCAGATGGCGTATTTGCCAGCATATCTCAGATGAAGAGTGACTACGGAATTGGGTTCAAGATAGTGGAAAATGAGCTCAAGCCGGACAGGAACGTGGCAAAGGCCGCATCATTAACCGGGCTTCCATCCACTGAAATAATGTGTGGTTTCGGAGGGGACTACGAGATATTCTTCTCCATCAGCAATTCAAACTACAGGGATTTTCTGGCAGCAATGGAATCTGAGAAAATCGATGTAAGCTTCATTGGTGAGGCATGGGAGGGCAACAACATAATGTTCAATGGAAGAGAATGGGTGAACATACGTGAGAGGGGTTACGAACATTTCGGAGTGAAACCTCTCTCCGAAATTGCCCCCTGATCACTTCCTGTAATGGGGCTCAGGCCCCATTGGATCCTGTGTTTCCTCCCTCAAAATTTCACGCATCCTGGCCGTCTCCTCAAGGAACTCATCCTTGACCTTCCGGAACCTTTCCCGCCACATGATGTTGCAAATCACAAGAAGATGACCTAACTTTCCACTGTGGATCAGGAATGAAACGAAATATGCCCTGGAATTTTTGCCTGATTTTATGCTGGAGCCCTGAAATGCACCATTTTGTCATTTTGCAATGAGATAGGAACGCATATCTGCCCCTTTGATAATGTTGATTGGATAACATGATAGGAACGGATGAGTTCAAACTGCTGGATGAGATCAGGAAACTTGATGCCGAAAGAATAGGAATACAGGAATTGAGGAAGCATAATTCGGAACTTTACGGTTACTACATCGACTGGATACAGAGGCGCGAGAATAAGCTTATCAGGAAGTACATAAGGAAATATGACCGGTGGCCATCACTTCCTTCCACCATCATTGTTCCCGGGAACACCTCACTGCCCTGGAGATCCGGTGAACCTTCTGGCTCCCTCTGATCCTGCATTTATCTGCTAACTTGCTCATTTTTGCTAATGAGCTTATTATTCCTTATTTCGGAGCACCCGCATAATGCCTTCTGATGGACCCGGTAATGCTTGCTTTTATCCATGACGGCAGGTGCCTGCATGCCTGAAAAATTTTATGAGTATGGAACAATACCTGTCAGGAGGAGGATGGGGTCTGTATGGTGAATCCGATATGTTATTGGAGTCTTGCCCCGCAGAGATTCCCCTGATTTTGATATGCCAGAAACAGTATATGAACAGATTGAGACGAACAAAAGCTTGAAGGCCATAGGCGATGAGGTTCTGCAATACTGGAAAGAAGCTGGCATTATTGAAAAGTCTCTTAATTCCTCCCTGGGGAACAAACCCTTCACATTCCTTGAAGGCCCGCCCACTGCAAACGGCAGGCCTCATGTCGGCCATGCCATGACCCGTACCGTCAAGGACAGCGTGCTCAGGTACAGGTATATGACCGGTCACCGCATCTCCCGAAGAACCGGAGGCTGGGACTGCCATGGACTTCCCGTTGAAATCGAAGCTGAAAAACACTTTGGTTTCAAGGTGAAGAAGGAGATAGAGGAATTCGGTATCGACAAATTCAACGAATACTGCAGGGAAAGCATATTCCGGTACATAGACGAGTGGATGGAGACTGATGAACACCTTGGCTACTGGGTGGATCAGGAGAACGCCTATGTAACTATGCGGAATGATTACATTGAGAGCGAATGGTGGGCCCTCAAAACCATGTTCGAAAAGAAGATGCTGGTAAGGGACTTCAAGATAGTGCCCTACTGTCCCAGATGCGAAACATCACTGAGCTCCCATGAGCTTTCACAGGGATATGATGATGCAAAGGACCCGTCAGTCTATGTCAAATTCAGGGAGAAAGGATATTCAGGCAGGTATTTCCTGGCCTGGACAACCACGCCCTGGACCCTGCCAGCAAATCAGTTTCTTGCTGTGAATGAAAAAATTGAATATGCCCTTGTTCAGGTGGGAGATGAAGAATACTATGTTGCCCGCCCTGTTGTGGAAAAACTCTTCAGCAAGGATGCCAGGATACTTTCCACAATGCCTGGATCTGACCTTGTGGGAAAGCAGTATGAACAGCTCATGGATTTCATACCACCCCCCAGAGGGTCCCTTGTGGTAACCTCAGGCGATCATGTTACAGTGGAGGATGGAACTGGAATAGTCCACACTTCCCCTGCATTTGGCGCTGATGACTTTGACATAGGAAAAAGATTTGGTGTGGAAATAATCAACCCCATCAACCAGTCCGGAAGATTCAACGATCCGCGTCTTCCGTGGAACGGAAAATTCTTCAAGGATGCCGACACTGAGATTCTCATATGGCTTAAGACGCGCAATAAGGTCTACCGGTCGGAGAGAATAACACATACGTACCCTTTCTGCTACCGCTGCGGCACGCCGCTGCTCTACTACCCTCTTCAAGCGTGGTTCATACGCGTTTCCACAATAAGGCAGAAACTTCTGGAAAACAATAACAGGATAGACTGGCATCCAGAGCACCTTAAGGACGGCAGGTTCGGCAATTTCCTCACTGAAGCCAAGGACTGGGCATTGAGCAGGAACAGGTACTGGGGAACACCGCTTCCGGTGTGGACATGCCCTGATGAACATATGGTTGCTGTGGGGAGCCTTGAGGAATTGAAGCAGTATGGGGGCAGAGTGCCGGAAGATCTTCACCGCCCTTTCATTGATAACGTCAAGTTCCCCTGTCCAAGTTGCGGGAAGGAGATGACCCGGGAACCTTACGTCATAGACACATGGTTTGATTCAGGCAGCGCTACGTACGCCGCCATGCACTACCCCATGGAGAGCAGCAGGGTTCCGCTTCCCATATCCTTCATCACTGAGGCAATAGACCAGACCAGAGGATGGTTCTATACCCTTCACGTCATCGGTTCGATCCTCTTTGACACCAACGCCTACGAGCATGTGCTTTCCATAGATTTTATCCTTGACGAGCAGGGAAGAAAGATGAGCAAGAGCAAGGGGAATTCCGTATACGCCATTGATTTTGTCAATGAATTCGGGCCAGACCCTGCCAGGCTGTTCTTCATGACCGGAGTACCATGGCGATCAAAGGCCATAGACAGGAAACTTATCTCGGAAATAACAAGGAAGGTCTTTGGCACCTTTTCAAATGTCTATTCATTCTTTGCCTCAAATGCAAACCTTGACAGCTACAGATATGAGGGGCTCATGCCCGGGAGCAACATCCTTGACAGGTGGATAATCTCCCGCTGCAATTCCACAGTTGAGGCAGTGAGGGCTGCCATGGATAACTATGACATGCACATAGCTCTGAAGGCCATGGAAGACTTCATAGAAGATCTCTCAAACTTCTATCTGCGGCTTTCCAGAAGAAGATTCTGGGCTGAGACACTTGACAGGCAGAAGGAAGAGGCATATTCAGTGCTCTTCTATGCTCTGGAGACAGTTACCCTTATGCTTGCCCCCCTGGCCCCGTTCTATTCAGAATACCTCTACAGGAAACTTCATCCTGAGTCGGAAAGCGTTCATCTGGAGAAATTTCCTGAGGTAATGAGCCATATGATAAATCATGATCTTGAGGCAGAAGTAAGCAGGGCAGAAGCCATACTGGAGGCCACCAGAAGGATCAGGCAGGACCACGGCATAAAGGGGAGGCAGCCTGTGACTGAGGTTCTGGTCTCTTCAACCACTGAAATAGGACATGAACTTCTGGAAATCATCTCACCGGAACTCAATGCCAGAACAGTGAGGTTCATTGACGAAAATGAGTGGCCAGTGGTCAGGAAAATTGCCCTGAAAACCAAAGAGGCGGCACCGCTACTCCGTAAAGATCTCAACATGGTCAGGGAAACGCTGGATCATGATGATGGTACTCTGGCACTGCAATTTTCCAGTTCCGGGTCTGTGAAGGTGGGAGAACACACCATAACAGGCGAAATAGCTGAAATATTCATGGAACCGAAGGCTGGATATGCCATGGATCACGAACCGAAGTCTGGCATAACGGTATTCGTCAACCTGAAGAGAGATCAGGCGCTGATGAATGAGGGACTTGCAAGGGAGCTTGTCAGGAGGATACAGGTCATGAGGAAGGAGATGAACCTGCAGTATGATGAGACCATAGATGTGGCAATATCAGGTCCTGATGAAGCCAGAGATCAGCTTGCGGAACACACGGACTGGATGGGGAAGGAAACACTTGCCTCCACTCTGCAGTTCGTTAATGGCATCGAGGGAAGGAAATGGGACATCGATGGCGAAATATTCATCATACGCATTGTCCCAGCAGAGACGGTGAAGTGAATTGGACAAGGAGAGGGCATTCATTGTTGGGAGGTTTCAGCCCTTCCACAACGGGCATCTTGAGATAATAAGGAGCATTCTGAAACACAATGCCTCAGTAATCATTGGAATAGGAAGTGCACAGTATTCGCACACCCTTAAGGATCCGTTCACTGCAGGCGAGAGGCACCTGATGATATCCACAACACTGGAAAGAGAGGGTATTTTCCAATTCTACCTGGTACCCATTGAGGACGTCAACTCCAACCCCCTGTGGGTGGCCCATGTTGAATCTCTCACGCCGGGCTTCAACAGGGTGTATACAAACAATCCCCTTGTAACCAGGCTTTTCAGGGAAAAAAATTACAGGGTTGAATCCATGGACATGATCAACAGATCAAACTGGTCCGGAACACACATAAGAGAAAAGATGATAAAAAATCAGGACTGGAGATCCGATGTCCCCCGTGCAGTTGCCGATATAATAGATGAAATAGATGGGATATCGCGGATCCAGGATCTTGCAAAGACCGATGAGGACGTGATTTAAGACAGCATTTTCATTATGACTGCGCTGTCCTGCAGGATGTGGTCCATGACCACGTATTCATCGGCCTGATGGGCAACTTCCGGCATGGTTGTGCTCCATACCACGGCGTCGTAGCCCTTCCTGCGGAAGAATGCCGCGCATGTGCCGCCCCCTATTCCCACCGCCGATGGCTCTTTCCCGCGGATATCCCTTATTGCTGCCTTAAGTGCCTGGACCACAGGCGCATTTACAGACGTTGGGATGGGTGCCTGCTCTTTCTGGAAGAGATCGTATGATATCTTTGCTGGACTGCTCTTCTGGAATTCCCGTATGTAAGCATCAATGAAGTCAGTTACCTCATCCAGATCATACTTCGGCAGAATCCTGCAGTCCACGTACTGTACCTCCGTGCCCGGGATGGTGTTTATGTTGTCCACATTCTTCTCGTGCTTTGTTGGCTCAAATGTGGACTGCGGAGGAGAGAAAATTGGATCGGTGTCGGCATATTTCCTGTGCAGTTCGGCATCAAGGCCAAGTATGAACTTCATGGTTTCCCTGTTGGCATTTATGGCCATTGCCGGCTGACTCGCGTGGTACTGCTTCCCCAGTATCTTGAACTTGATCCACAGTATGCTCTTTTCTGCAACCTCGATCTGGAGACCGTCTTCGGTGCCCGCATCTGGAACCATCACCAGATCGGTTTTCTTGAATATGTCCTTCTCCAGGAGATACTGTATTCCATATTTGCTGCCAACTTCCTCGTCCGCCACAAAGGCCAGTCCGAGATTGTACTTCAGGTTCTTGCCCCTGATCTTCCGGAGGAGAAGCAGTGACAGGAACACAGCCTGTCCGTCATCGGATGTGCCTCTTCCATAAATCTTCCTGCCCTCAACGGTAGTCTGGAATGGAGGATGGGTCCAGAGAGCAGGGTCCCCCACCGGGACTGTGTCTGTATGGGATACAAGCCATAATGTTGTGCTGGCGTTTCCCACCTTCAGGATAATGTTTGCCCTGACAGCACCGTGAGAATCCTTTGTATCATACCTCTTGAAATCAGGATATCCCAGTTCCCTTAGGATTGTGCAGATCTCATCAGCCCTGGCTGATTCCCCGCTTCCTCCGGATTCAGGTGAAATTGACTGTATTGGAATGATCCGGCTTGCAACGTGCTTTATGAATTCCTCGTCGTCCATTTCCATTATTGCAGACTGCATGTATAGAAATCAGCATTTCGCATATAATGTTTCAGCATGGCCAACCTTCATCCAGCAACAGTCAGCGGTAACCTATTTTATCCCAATCACATAACTGCGATTGATCATGGAAAACCGGAAGGAAAATTTCAGCGAGTGGTACAACGAAATTATTGACATAGCCGGACTCAGCGACAAGAGATATCCCATCAAGGGAATGAATGTCTGGATGCCATACGGGCTCAAGGCAATGCAGAACATTGACCGTATCATCAGGACAAACGTTGATTCCCGGGATTTCCAGGAAGTGAGTTTTCCTGTTCTGATAACAAGAGACCAGCTCTCTGTTGAATTTGAACACGTGAAGGGATTTGAGAACGAGGTTTACTGGGTCACGCGTGGAGGCATGGATCGGCTTGACGTGGAGATGGCACTCAGGCCCACCAGCGAGGCGGCAATGTACGGAATGTTCTCCCTCTGGGTGAGGAGCCATGCGGACCTCCCCCTCAGGATATACCAGATAGTAAGCGTATACCGGTATGAGACAAAACACACCAGGACGTTCATCCGGATACGGGAGATACATTTCTTTGAAGCCCATACAGCCCATGATTCCTACGAAGACGCAGAGAGGCAGATGGATCAGTACAGGGAAATCTGGAAAAACATTAGCCATGAACTCTGCCTTCCTTACATGATTGACCAGCGTCCAGAGTGGGATAAATTCCCTGGGGCCAGGTACACACTGGCCTTTGATACGGTTCTTCCCGGTGGCAGGAGCCTCCAGATAGGAACCATACACCAGTACGGAACGAATTTCTCAAAGAATTACGACATAAAATACCTGAAGGATGACGGGACCCATGAATACGTGAGCCAGACAACATTCGGGCTCAGCGAGAGGCTGCTTGCCGCCGTGGTAGGCATACATGGCGATGACCAGGGCCTTATATTCCCACCTTCAGTGGCACCCGTTCAGGCCATGATCGTTACCATACCTTCCAGGAGCGTTGATGTCGTGCCTTACGCACAGGCAATACTTGATGAACTGAAAGCTGCAGGCGTAAGGGCATCCCTTGACACAAGGGACAACTATACCCCCGGGTTCAAGTACAATGAGTGGGAGATGAAGGGAGTTCCCCTGAGACTGGAAATTGGCGAGAAGGAAGTATCTGGAAACCGTGTCACAGTTTCCGTCAGAACCGGCGGCAGGAGAAGGCAGATTGATAGAGGTGATATTTCCCGTTCTGTGGCTGAACTGCTTGAAGAGGTGGCCGGAAATCTCAGGGCAAGGGCTGACGAGCATTTCAGGAAATTATCGAGAAAGTACAGCAGCATTGATGAGATGAAAGATGCCCAGGGGCTTGTTCTTGCAGGATGGTGCGGATCAAAGGAATGCAGTGACGTCATTGAGGGAAAACTGGAGCTTGGGGCTCTTGGCTTCAACCGTGACAGTGAGACAACTGAGAAATGCGTTGTTTGCGGGAAGGACGGAAAGATTGCGGCATTTTCCCGTTCGTATTGAAGTGATGGGATGAATCTTCACGGAATAAGGCTTGTTGTATTCGACATGGATGGTGTCCTCACCACACACCCCAGCAGCTGGGAATATGTTCATCGTGCCATGGGGGTGGATAACTCGGAGAACCTGAGGCTCTACCGCACGGGAAACATCAGTTACATGGATTTTCTGCGCAGCGACGTTAACCTTTGGATTTCAAGGCATCCCGGGATAACAAGGGAAGATGTTGTGAAGATTCTGGACAGTATCCCTCTCCGGGAAAACCTCAGCCTTGCAGTGAAAGAAATCAGGGAATCAGGTGCAGCCACTGCCATTGTCTCAGGCGGAATTTACTGGCTTGCCCAGCGAATAGCGGATCAGGCTGCCTTTGACCAGATCTATGCCAACATGATACTAACCGATGATACAGGCCGCATTATTCCTGATGGAAATGTTATGGTTGAGCCAAGGCACAAGGATGATGTCATAACGGCCATACAGAAGAGGCTAGGAATATCCGAGGCAGAGACGGCAAGCGTTGGAGACACCACGCAGGACGCTGCCATGTTCAGGCACTCAGCCGTGTCCATAGCCTTCAATTCCATTGACGGGAGGCTGTCTGGAATGGCCTCACATTCTGCACACGGAAATGATCTGCTGGAAATAACCCGCATACTTGCCGGCGAACGGTGATGCTGCTGCCTGCCTCTGTGGATCAATGCCGGTTTCGGCACATTTCTATTTATATACAGTATCCATGACTAACGCGATGGAAAAGGTCGATGCTTCAGTCTCGCCAGAAAAGGTATCCAGCGGTGTGGCCTGCCTGGATGATCTCATGGGCGGAGGCCTTGAGCCAGAAATAATCACTGAACTCTTCGGCGAAGGCGGATCCGGGAAATCAAACCTTTGCATGCAGTTCTGCCTTGCAACCCTGAGGTCCGGCAGGTCAGTCATATACCTGGACAGCGAAGGCTTTTCCACTGAGCGGTTCAGGCAGATGAGCGGTGAGGATGATGGCATTACGAAAAATCTCTACCTTTACAGGCTTGGATCCCTTGAGGACCAGGATCTTGCAATAATGAGGCTGCCGAAAATAGCCGAAAAGATAAGGACTCCCGGCCTCATAGTCATTGATTCCTTCACTGAATTTTTCAGGCTTGAGAACCAGTCCGATCTCTCTGCAAGATCAGCAGGATTCCAGAAGCAGCTTTCCAACCTCTCCGCTGCGGCGCTAAAGCTCAAGGTTCCTGCGCTCATCACGAACCAGATCTACCAGGACCCTGATTCCGGAAGACTGAATCCCTTCGGAGGTTTCCTGGTTGACCACAACATGAAGGCAATATACAGGGTTGAGAAGTTTCCAAACGGCAAGAGGAGGATATCAGTGACAAAACACAGGTCCCTGCCGGAGGGCAGATCCTCTGAGTTCAGGATAACGGATTTCGGGCTTTCCTGCGAGGTGCAGTGAGTGGGCGTAGATATATCCGATATACTTGTAAAACACAGCACCAGCCTGAAGGATCAGGGAGGAATGAGGGTCAGTGTTGACGCATACAACATAATCTACCAGTTCCTCAGCAGCATACGGCAGCCTGATGGCACTCCGCTCATGGACAGGTCGGGCAACGTGACGTCACACCTTTCAGGGCTATTCTACCGTACAATAAATATGATAGAGGTTGGTATAAAACCTGCCTTTGTCTTTGATGGCAGGCCGTCTGTTCTGAAGAACAGGACGCTTGAGGCCAGGAAACTTGTCAGGGAGAAGAACCGGGAGGAGCTACGGGTCGCACTGGAGGAGGGGAACGAGGAAAGGGCAAGATCACTCAGCTCCAGGATAAATTACATCACTGCTGAGATTGTCAGCGAGTCCAAGGATCTGCTGAAATACATGGGTGTTCCGGTGGTTCAGGCACCATCCGAGGGAGAAGCACAGGCATCCGTGATGTGCAGGACAGCACTGGTGGATGGGGTTGTCTCTCAGGACTATGACTGCCTGCTCTTCGGTGCAAGGCGCGTATTCCGGAATCTCACGCAGATGGGAAAGCGTAAGCTTCCCGGCAAGAACATTTACGTCAATGTTACACCGGAATACATAGACCTGCAGGAAAACCTTGGGATCCTGGGCATCACCTGGGAGCAACTCATACAGGTAGGCATAATGGTTGGGACGGACTTCAATTCGGGGCTTCCAAGGACAGGTGCAAAGTCTGCCCTTAAACTGATCAAAAAGTACGGCACCATTCAGGAAACGCTTAAGGCTAGGAAAGAAGAAATCGAAAATCTTGATGAAATCATAGAACTGTTCATGAACCCCCCATATGCCGATCCGGGTGATATTTCCATGAGGCCTCCAGATGCTGAATCCCTGAAGCACTTCCTCTGCGACATTCATGATTTCTCGCCATCCCGGGTTGATCCCTATATCGAAACATTGCAGGCAGCCTACAGGAAGGAATCGCAGAAGAATCTCGATTCATTCTTCTGAAGAATGCAACTGTCAGCTGGAAGTTACAGGATTGTTTCCAGCAACATGGTGCTAAAGTTCAATCTCATTAATTATATGCATTTAGTTTATATACATCATTCATTATGTATACATGCCATGAATCCTGACAGAATTCTCCTGGACATAGCCCATGTTTCAAGGCGTGGAAGCTCCCTCCGGGTAACCCTTCCCAAGAAGGTCAGCCAGCAACTCTCAATTGAGCCCAGGGACATCGTGGGGTTCTACATGGAAGGTGACAGGATAATACTGGAAAAGATGAAGTGATCCTGCATCATTCGTGAGTGCACATATCTGCACCCCCATGATATTTGCGTCATGAAAATACGCTTCTTGACGGTTCCATCATCTCATTGAGATAGGCCGAGAGGGCAGCCTTGAGGTCCATGGGATGTATCCTGCCTGCTGAGTATTCCAGTTCAAACTCGCCGTAATTCCTGAAAGTTATGTCTCCTCCCTTTGATGGCGGCCTGTTTATGACTATCTCCCTGCCGAGGTATGGGAATACCACATGTTTCATTATTTCCACCAGAGGATTGCCGTCGATCTCTGCCACAGGGCAGAATGCTGACTTTATCTTTCTCTCCACATCCTTCCTGGTATCAGACATGAATATGGCTGAATCCGGGTCGCTCTTGGACATCTTCTTGAAACTATCCATCCTGCCGGAGCCTTTCAGGCTGCCCAGCAGTGGTGCATGCAGGGAAACCGGCTTCTTCTCGCCCATTTTGGCTGCTATATCCCTTGCAAGCATGTGGGCATGCCGCTGATCCATACCCCCAACTGCAACATCAAGCTTCATGAAAAAGATGTCTGTAACCTGCATGAGGGGGTATATGTATTTGCTGAAGTCGCTGTCTGCGTCGTCCTCGCTCCTTCCCATTATTGGCAGGGCCCTCCTGATCCTGGCCAGATTGGAGTTCTTTGCCACCATGAGGAGCTTCTTCCAGTAGTCAGATCCTGAGACAAGGTCGTCTGCCCACACAAATTCCACTTCGTTGTAGAGCCCCTGGGCCTTCATGCACTTCATCATGACAGTGCCGCTTTCCCTTATGCGCTGAAGATCACCGCCGAGCTTGTCGTTCACCATGGCATGCCAGTCTGCCAGGAGAACCCTCATGCTGATGCCAGAATCCACCAAACGGTTGATCTTTCTTGGCCACATTATCCCGGTGGCTATGTGAGGCAGGCCGGAGGGCTCAAAACCTATATATCCAGTACTTCCGGGTGAAAGAGAGGAAAGTTCTTCGGGTGTCACTATCTCCTGAAACTCACTTTCAAGTCCTTGGGTTTGAATCATCTGGGTGTGGATTGTCGCTTGGTTTAATTAAGCTTTGGCTGCAGACTTCCTTGAATGAGCATCGGAAGCACTTGCCCCTGTTGTTGTGGTTTCTCACGGCATGGCCGTCCGAGTTTCTCATCTCATCCAGGATTGAAAGCAGTTTCCATCTGTTTTCTGGGCTGTTGTGAACCTTGAAGGCCGTTTCTCTGTACTTCAGGACGCCATAGGGGATGCTCTGGCCAGGATAATTCTCCTCCAGTATGGCAAAATATGCAAACATCTGATAGAGGTGGCCATCCCGCGGTGAAGATGCATTTGTGCTCTTGTACTCATATGGGATTATGTTCCTCCCCTTCCTGACAATCATATCAGGTTTGCCTGAAATCCCAAGTTCTACCGACCTGAGTATCCTTCCTTTGCCCTGCAGGTCCTGGTACACCTCCTGGCCTTCCGGAATTGCCAGAGATTTCCTCCTGCTCCTGAGCTTCAGGAGAACTGCCAGAAGAAAAATGAATGTTAATGATAGGATAACAAGCGGGAACTGGTTCATATGAGAAGTGACATCACATAATACAATATGAATGCCACCGTGGCCAGAAGCAGAGCTGAAATTGCATAGATGTACATGCCGGTTGACCTGTATGATCGGCCAACCTTCCTGTGAGACCTTACACCCACTTTCATTCTGGCCGAAGAGTGCCCTGATCTGGGAGCTCCTTCCCTGTCCAGCTGCCAGCTAACATTGCAGAACGCATATTCTGAAATTTCCGACGCACTTATGTTTTCCTTATCCCCCAAAACATTCTCACTTCCATTACCGCATCTGGCGGTATCAGAGCGGCTTTTCTATTATCACAGGCCCGTATGGCTGCTGCTGTGAAAGTTTCAATTTTCTCTCCCTCATCAGAAAACCGCAGTACACGAAGAATGAGGGTCTCGTAAACTCTGGTGTGTCCCAGATCTGCTCCAGTGGGATTTCGCTCCTGGAATCAGAATTGATAATCTCACCAACCCTGAGAATCTCACTTTCCGGCTCCTCTGCGTGAAGGTTTGACACTATCTCCTCTATGTCGTGAGTTTCCTCCGCTGGATCACGCATTGCAAGCTGTTTCCTTGCGCGATTGCCGTTGGAATAAGCCTCCCTCATTGCATCCAGGAGCTCAACCAGGAAGACCTTCCTCTTCTCCTGATGGCGCACCGGTGGGGAGAAGCTGATTTCCACCGGATCATTAAGCTGGGAAGGCCCCGCTTCATCAATTTCGCCATCCTCATACTCCGGCTGCTCGGGCTGCAGCCTCTTTTCAATTGAATCCTCAGTTTTCCGGCTCAGTATGTGCCATGCCTGGTACATGATAAGGCCGGCTGTGCCGAAATCCCTGAATTCATCCGTGACAACCTCGGAGAATATCTTTGTGAAGGACCTGAGATCGATATCCCAGGGATCTATGCTGCCGTCAAGGCACATCCTGAAGATTGATGCAATGGCCTTTTCCACGGGGTTTGTATACTCCCTGACTCCCTGGTCTGAAAGCATCTCCTGGTAATATGCAGTGTCCGATTCAAGAAGCGTTCCCTGGACAACGATGCTCCTGACTATTTCATCCTGGTTCAACTCTGCACCTCCATGTTGCCTGATTCGGATACGGACTTCTCGAATATCTCGGTATTTTCCCCGTCAAAACTTGTTACCACAACCACATGATCGGCATATTTCAGCATCGCCTTCCTCAGGGACACTGAGAATACCTGGGATGTGTTTGAGTTGAGCTTGAACATCTTTCCAACGCGCTCAGCGTTTGATCCATCAAGGAACATGTCCACCTCGTCCAGATAGTAGAGGGGAGAGGGATTGATTCTCTGCACGGCAAGTATGAATGATAGCGCAGTGAGGCTCTTTTCACCACCGCTCAGTGCTTCAAGCTTGGAGAAGCTCTTCCCCTTGGGCCTTGCCCTTATGAATATCTCGGAATTCAGCGGATCAGATTCATTGCTCATTTCAAGGCTCGCTTCTCCGCCACCCGATATCTCGCCATATATGGATTTCATGTTCTCGTTTATGGCCCCGTACATTTCCATGAAAATCTTTTCCTTCTGGTGGTTCAGCCTTTCCATCAACTTTTCCAGGTCCGCCTTCTCCTGCGAAAGGCTGTCCATTTCCCTGGTGAGTGAATCAAGATCCGCCGAGACCTGCTGGTATTCAGCAACGGCCTTCTGGTTCACTGGACCCAAAGCTACAAGTTCCGCATTCCTGGCATCAAGCTCACGTTTTGCCTCCTGGATATACCTCATGCCCGGGAGAATTTCGCCTCCAACCTCAGTCATCTGCTGGGCAAGATCCTGCATCCTTGCCTGGAGGTTCTCAATCTTGAGCCTGGATGACAGTATGAGATCATTCTTTGTCCCGATTCCCGCCTTCTCTGCATCAATGCTCTCCTTTATCCTTGAAATTTCCGATTCATTTACGTTAAGTGCGTCCACAATCTCCCTGGACTTCTCTGATATTTCTGCTTCAACGGCCCTGAGTTTTTCAAGGTCAGCCTTCTGCTGTGCCAGCGTGCTCTGGGAAGCTTCGAGATCTTTTTCCAGCCTTGTCCTTTCCTCGCTGTTAGACCCGATTCTTGCCCTGATATCATCTGATTTCTGCTTCATGTGTGAGATATCGTTCCCGATCTTCACAATCTCAGCAGAAAAGTCGGCTTCCCTTGACCTGAGCGATGTGAGTTCTGTTTCCAGCGCACTCTCCTTTTCAGCGAACTGCGGGGAAATTTCACGGATCTGATCGAATATTGCTGACTTGTCCGATTCGAGACGAGATATCCTGACCCGTATCTCCTTGGATTCCCGGTCATTGCCGGAAAGTTTTCCGTCCACCTCAGATAGCTTCCTGTTCAGGTCGGAGATTCTTGAAGCCAGATCCTCCAGCTTAGGTTTTCCCTCATCCACCAGTTTTCTCCACTGCTGGATCTCGGCTGATCTGGAACCCTCAGTTCTCGATGTGTCCCTCAGCTTCTGGGATATGTCATCAAACTCTGACTCAACCTGTGGAATTTCTGAATTTATTGCATCCAGCTCTGCGGAAATTTCCCTTATCTTTGCTGACAGCTCTGAAATTCTTGCATCAAGATTCTCCTGTGATTTTCCCCTGTCCTGGAAACCACCCGTTATTGCACCGCTGGCCTCGAATATATCGCCATCCATTGTCACAAGTCTGACTCCGACCATGTACTTTCTTGCAGTGGGAACATCACGCACTATGACGGTATCCTGGACAGCGTACCAGATAATTCCCTCATATTTCGGATCGAAAGATATTTTCTCGAAGACGTAGCCCATGGAGCCCTCAGAGGACCTTACGGTGATGGCTTTGCCTCTGGGTCTGCCACCCAGAACCTTGTTGAGTGGAAGGAAGGTCATTTTGCCTGCTCTCTCCCTTTTCAGAAGGTCAAGGCACTGCTCGGCAACCCCGTCATCCTCAACAACAACGGAGTTGAGCCTTGCCCCTGCGGCTGCCTCTATGGCCGGCCTGAATTCGTCCGGAAATGACACCAGTTCCCTTATGGTTCCGTGTATTCCCTGTATTTTGTTCTGGTTCCTTGCACCAAGAATTGTGGTGACAGCACGGTTTGCTGATCCGGATCTTGATGAGACCTGCGACTGAAGCTGAGTATGTTCCCTTCCCGCTGTGTTCAGTTCTGTCTGCAGGACGTCCTTCCTCTTTCGAAGTTCATCCAGCCTGCGTTTCAGATCGTAATACCTGAATGACAGTTTTTCGTTGTTTTCCTTTGAACTGCCTGCATCCTTCTCTATTTCTTTCAGGCGCCAAGCGGCATCTCTTACCTGGAATTCAAGATCCTTCTTCTTCTCTTCCAGCGTCCCAAGTTCGCCAACAACGCCAGACCGCTCCGCCTGTATTCTGTCCCTTTCCTCAATGAGGTGATCCATCTGGCTGTTCAGTTCCCTGATGGAACTGTCCTTCTCCTTAATCTCCTCCTGCTTTTTCAGGATCTCGGAGGAACTCCTGCTGTTTTTATCCCGGATTGATTTCAGATCCTGTGAAATCTTTCCCATTGAAGACCGGATTTCATCCAGAGTCTTGCTGTTTTCAGCAAGATTGGATTGTAGCCATTCAAGGCTTCTTGAGGTTTTTTCCAGGTCCCGGTTGTCAGCTTCCATCTGGTCAGAGATACTCCTGATTCTCTCCTGGCTGTTCTCAACCCTGATTCCTGTTTCGGCTATGGTGACTCGCTGATTTTCAATCTGTTCCCTGATCTCGCGCAACTGGGAGTTTCCTGACACCTCAAGCCTCTGCTTCAGGTCCCTGTTCTCGCCTTCCAGAATGCCAAGCTGCTGATTCATGCTGGAAATTCGGGCTTCTATTTCTCCGATCTCCTGCATCAGCTGTTCAATGTTTCTTGAATGTGAAGCGATCTCCCTCTGCATGCCTTCCTTTTCAATGTTAAGCATTGTCATCCTGAGGTTTCTTATTGCCGTGGATAACTGCTCATACCTTTCTGCCACATCCTTTTCGGCTTCAAGATCCTGTCTGCGCTTCCTGGTCTGGTCAAGCAGGACCTCAAGCCTTCCCAGGTTCTCGCTTATGGAGAGGATGTCACCCTGAGCCTTCTCTATCTGTATGTCAAAGCTTTCTATTCCCGATATGGACTCAAGGAGCTTTCTCCGCTCGAAACCGGTCATTTTCACAATGTTATTTATATCCCCCTGGAGAACAAAGCTGTATGAATCCAGGTAAATGTGCAGGGAATCCAGGAGATCGGCCACATCGGAGTGCCTTACCCTCTGTCCGTTTATGTAATAATTGGACTTGTAGCCGTCCATTTCGGCCACCAGTTCCCGCTTAAGGATTATCTTCCTGTCCTCAGGAAGCTTCTCAGGATCCTCGGTATCAAGCGTCACAGTAACACTGCAGTAATCCCTGTTGCGTTTCTCGTCAGATGATTTGTGTATGAGATCGCCAAGTCTTTCAGCCCTGACTGCCTTTGATGATCTTGTGCCCAGGACAAACAGCAGTGAATCGCCAATGTTGCTCTTTCCGCTGCCATTGGGCCCACTTATGACGGTGAACCCTTTCCTGAACACTATTCTCTTCCTGATTCCGAACGATTTGAAATTATGAAGCTCTAGAGATTCCAGAAACATATTTCCATCTGTCTGACAGTTGTCATTCAATTAACTTATAATCCTATATAAATATTATTGTTCAATAAAAAGATAAATGTTAGGCCGGAAAAATTTCAGAATTATTGTTTGCGTTTCATGAATCTTGGAGGTCTTTTCTCGAGAAATGCTGATATTCCCTCCTTCCTGTCAGGATGATCGAACGCCCTTGCGAAGTACTCTGCCTCCGTGGTGTACATGTCGTCCGGCCTTGACCTGACAAGGTGTTTTATGAACTTAAGTGACTGTACTGGTTTTGCAGCAAAATCCATTGCAATTTCCATGGCTTTCTGCATGTAATCCTCGGCAACGTAATTCACAACACCCATTGACAGGGCTTCCTGCGCGTTGAACCTGAGACCTCTCCCTATGAGATCCATCGCCCTTGTTTCGCCCACAATCCTGGTAAGGCGCTGTGTCCCCCCGAATCCGGGAAGAATCCCCAGCGTGACCTCGGGCAATCCAAAGACAGTGGAAGGATGCGCCACCCTCATATCACATGCCAGTGCAAGTTCGAAACCTCCGCCCAGTGCAAAGCCGTGAATGGCAGCAATTATGGGCCTTGGGTAGGAGTTGAAAAAGTTCATTATCTCGTGACCCTTCATTGCGAAGCTGTAGGCCTTCCTTGAATCTATGTCCATGAATCCCTTAATATCTGCGCCAGCGGAGAACGCCTTGTTGGACCCAGTTATTATTATGATTCTTTCGCCGGAATTACTGACTGTGTCCTGGATTTCGGAAAGAAGATCTATGGTTATGGGGTTCAGGGGGTTATCCCTCTTTATTGTGACTGTCCTTACCTGATCAGTATCATCTATGCTTATTTCCCTGTATTCCATGTTCATCACCTAATATTTGTAAAATCCCTCGCTTGTTTTCCTTCCAAGTTTTCTGGCATTCACCAGATTCCTCAGTGTAACCGGGGGCTTGAACCGGGGATCTCCGTATTCATGGTACAGGACTTCCATTATGTCCAGCGTTACATCCAGGCCTATGAAATCCGCCAGCTCAAGTGGTCCCATGGGATGATTCATTCCCAGCTTCATTGTCTTGTCAATATCATTCTTTGTGGCTATTCCTTCCTCAAGCACAAGAATTGCTTCCCTTATCATGGGCATCAGCACCCTGTTGGATATAAACCCTGGAAAATCTTGAGAAATAACCGGGTCCTTGCCCAGTGCCTTGACTATCTCAAATGTCTTTCTCACGAGGCTCTCTGGAGTCCTTTCTCCCTTCACTATCTCCACAAGCTTCATGACCGGCACGGGATTGAAGAAATGTATTCCGATGAATCTTTCCGGGTAAGTTACAAAACTTGAAAGCTGGTTAATTGATATTGATGAAGTGTTTGTGCCTATTATGGCATCTTTTCTTGCAATCTGACTTATCTGGGTAAGCAGCGATTCCTTGGTTTCCACCTTTTCTATGACTGCTTCCACAAACATGTCCGAATCGGATCCTGCCGAGAGTTCCTGAGTTGAAGTGATTCGCTGCATGATAGTGTCAATATTCTCCTTGATCTCTCCCTTGCGGAAAAGTCTCTCAAGGGACGATCTGATGCTGGAAGCAGCGTCTTCCAGTGCCTTGGGATAGATATCTGTCAGTATGACACTGTTTCCGGCCTGTGCAAATACCTGTGCAATGCCGCGGCCCATGGTGCCGGCGCCGACCACTGTTACCTTCATTCAACCATCTCCAGGGAGAGCGAGTGTGCTCCTCCGCCTCCATGGCATATTGTTGCCAGCCCATGGGTCAGTTTTCTCTCCTTAAGGGCATTTATGAGTGTAACGATAATGCGCGACCCGCTGTTTCCCAGAGGGTGGCCTATTGCCGTTGCTCCACCGTTGACGTTGAATCTGTCGATGTCTATGTTCAGCTCCTTCCTCACAACCAGCGATGCAACTGAGAATGCCTCATTATGCTCAACCAGGTCGAAATAGGAAATATCCTTCCCAAGTTTCTTGAGCAGTGCTCTGGTGGCTGGAACTGGAGCCTCCACAAAATCCCTGGGATTCAGTGAGGCCTGGGTGAAACCTGTTATCTCTGCTACAGGCTTCAGCCCATATTCCCTGACTGCCCTCTCAGATGCAAGGAGAAGTGCAGAGGCCCCGTCGCTCAGCTGGGATGAGTTTCCAGCCGTCAGGACTCCGTTCTTTGCAAATGCTGAATTCAGTGCAGCAAGCGACTCCATGGTGGTTTTCCTGATACCTTCGTCCACAGAAAGTTCAGGCATTTTGATGGTTTCTTTCTGGAACTCGCCACGATCCCACGCTTTTTTTGCAAGTTCCTGGCTTCTCAGGGCAAATTCATCAGCCTCCTGCCTTGTTATCCCGAACTTTCTGGCAGACTGTTCTGCAGAATAGCCCATGTGCTCATGATAGAATGCATCAATGAGGCCGTCCAGGAGCATGGAATCCTCAAGCTTGAGATCCCTGTTAAGAAGCTGCTTCACTCCCCATCGGGTGTATGATGGCATCAGAAGCGGTGTTCCGCTCATGCTCTCCATTCCGCCCGCCACAACAACATCTTTCTCCCCAAGCATTATTTCGCGGGAACCTGACTCAACGGCAAGCATTCCTGACGCACAGACAGTGTTAACCGTATATTTTATAACGCCATCGGGAAGGCCGGCCAGTGTTGATGCCTGTCCGGCAGGATTCTGTCCAACGCCAGCCCCAATGACGTTTCCCATAATGACTTCCTGAATGTTACTTGGCCTAAGTCCGGAATCAGCGACAACAGCAGACACTGCACGTGATCCCAGTTCAGGGGCAGGCACGCCGGCAAGAGACTTCCCAAACTTGCCTATGGGTGTTCTCTTATATGAAATTACATAAACCTTCTCCATATTTATCTATGGAGTATTGGCAGAATAAATAATAGGTTTCCGAAATAGAAAGATCAGCTAACTATGGTGCCTTCCTCTATCTCTTTCTTGGTTCTGGTCTCCTTCTTTATAACGTATCTGGTTACATATCCCGCTACCAGGTTGAGCGTTCTTTTTGACACGTCATTGGTTGAATTCTTTATAAAGCCCCTGTTCTGATTGAAGTCCGTGTTGAAAACCCCCGGATTCTTGTTAACAAGGTCTTCGGCGATTCGTTTTATGTTTGATGGTCTTATGCTTCCCATAGGTTTCATGTGATGGCGCAGGCGTATAAAATCATTATGACTTAACTCCTATGTTGCAGTGGCGAGCCTACAGCTACCGTCACGGCGGGACCTGCCTGGAAGATTGATGGTATTCTACTTCGCCTATGGTGGCACAACCAGGACGGGGATCTGGCTCAGCTTAATAATTTCGGAACTCACTGATCCCAGCAGCACCTTGCTGAGTCCGGAGAGTTTCCTTGTCCCGGTGATTATCAGGTCCACTCCGCGCTCCAGGGCAGCTCCGGTCATGGATCTGGCGATCTGTTCTCCCGGCGCATCAAGCTTAAGGAAAGTTGCGTTCACATTCTGATTTTCCAGCAGGTCCTTTGCCGCATTCAATATGGCTTCAGACGTGGCATCGTTTCGCTCATACATTGAAGGTGGTACATAGGCATCGAAGTTCGGTCCTGCACCGACTATGAGTGGAGCCACATAGCAGATTATAAATTCGTCAGCGATTGGTTTCATCTTGAGCGCAAATGCCAGAGCCTTCTTGGAGGCTTCAGAATTGTCGAATGCTATCAGTATCTTCACCATAATCTATAGCTTAGTCATGTGAAATATTTTTCGGTGATGACCATTAAGCTGCTAAGTTATTACGATCTAAGCCAAGAATGCTTTTTGGCAGGTTCATCCATCAATTTTTCTATGAGTTCCCTCTGGGTCTGGCTCAGGTGTTTCGGTACAGCTACCCTGATTTCCACCAGAACGTCCCCCGATCCTCTGCCGTTCATGTGCTGGAAACCCGCCCCCTTTATGCGCAGGACTTCTCCAGGCTGCGTTCCTGCCGGAATCTTGAGGGTGAGCGTTTCCCGGAAAAGCTTAATTTCCTTCTCAACACCCAGAGCAGCCTCGGGAAAACCGATTTCCTCGACAATGTAGATATCGTCATTTATCCGCTTCATGTCAGGAGTTTCTTCGATGTTAAGCGCAACGTAAAGATCCCCTGTCCTGCCGAAATGGGACTGGCCTTTTCCCTTTATTCTCAGCCTCAACCTGTCCGGGGCACCTTTTGGAACTGTGATCTCCAGATTCTCAGTCACGGGAACTGAACCGGTCCCATGGCAATCAGGACATACCACAGAAGGCACCTTTCCTCTTCCTCCACAGGTCTTGCATGTTGTGACAGTGACCATCCGGAAGAACCCCTGTCCCTGAACTACCCGCTGTTGCCCAGTTCCATTGCAGTCCTTGCAGGTAACCAGCTTTCCATCCTTGGAGCCTGTGCCATGACATGTCTGGCATTCAGCATTGCGCCTGTACTTGATGGTCTTCTTGGCTCCGTAGTACACATCTTCCAGTGAGATGCGGAGATTGGTCAAGAGGTCAAGATTTTCTCCTCGATCACCCTGAAAACCAGAGAAAAAGCTGTCAGAATTTCCAAACCCGAAATTCCCGCCAAAAATCCTGTTGAATATATCCCCCAGATCGCTGAAGTCGTTGAAATGTGAGAAATCCTGCCAGGTGAAATTGCTCCCTCCTGAACCGAATTCCACGTGGCCAGTCTGATCATACATTCTCCTCTTTTGCTCATCAGACAGGACCTCGTAAGCTTCACTGATTTCCTTGAATTTCTCCTCGGCCTGTGCCTTGTTATCCGGATTGGCATCAGGATGATATTTTTTGGCAAGATTTCTGAATGCTTTCTTTATTTCATCAGGCGTTGCATCCCTGCTAACGCCCAGTATTTCATAATAGTCCTTAGCCATCGATGCCGGCTTCCTCCCTCAGCTTATTTTTCCTTGAAGTCGGCGTCAACTGTTTTGCCTTCGTCTGATGCCTGCCCTGTCCCGGATGTTTGCTCAGTCTGCTGTTCTGCCCCTGCAGATCCGGTTGCATCCTGTGTCTGGTACATTTTGGCACCTATATCCTGAATCTTCTTGGATAGCTTTTCTGAGAGTTCGTCAATCTTTGCGATATCCTTCTTGGAAATGGCTTCCTTGAACTGCTTGAGGTCTTCCTGTATGTCCTTCTTTGCAGCTTCATCTATCTTGTTTCCGGCCTCATTTATGGTTTTCTCTATAGTATAGCTGAGGGTTTCCGCGGCGTTTATCTTCTCCACTTCTTCTTTCTTCTGCCTGTCCTGTTCTGCAAACTCCTCAGCCTGCTTCTTCATTTTCTCGATCTCTTCCTTTGACAGCTTGTTTGTTGCACTTATTGAAATACTCTGACTCTTGCCGGAACCCTTGTCCACTGCAGAAACATGCAGTATGCCGTTGGCGTCGATATCAAATGTTACCTCTATCTGAGGAATACCTCTTGGCGCAGGTGGAATCCCCACAAGGTTGAACATCCCAAGTGAAACATTGTCCGCTGCCATCGGCCTCTCGCCCTGTACAATGTGGATTGTGACTGCTGTCTGCATATCAGCTGCGGTTGTGAAGACCTGGGATTTTTTGGTAGGAATTGTTGTGTTGGCAGGAATTATGGGAGTGGTAACACCACCAAGTGTTTCGATTCCAAGGGTCAGCGGGGTAACATCCAGAAGAACTATATCCTTTATCTCGCCGGAAAGGACTGCTCCCTGGATTGATGCACCAATGGCAACGCACTCCATGGGATCCACTCCACCCTCGGCCTTCCGGCCGAAATAATCCTCCACAAACTTTCTCACCATAGGTATTCTGGTGGGTCCTCCCACTAGGATGATCTTTGTGACATCCGATTTGCTCATCTTTCCTCCCTCAAGAGCTTTGTCCAGAGGTGTTTTGCAGCGGTTGACAATGGGTTCAATGAGCTCCTCGAATTTTGACCGGGTAAGGGTATAGTTCAGGTGTTTGGGTCCGTCCTGAGTGGCAGTTATATAGGGCAGGCTGATGTCCGTCGACATTGTTGATGAAAGTTCAATCTTTGCCTTCTCAGCTGCATCCTTAAGCCTGATGTATGCATTTTTATCCTTGGAAAGATCCACTCCTTCCCTGCTCTTGAAATCGTCTACAAGGAATTTTATGATGGCCTCGTCCATGTCGGTTCCACCCAGGCTGGTGTCGCCTGATGTTGATACGACTTCGAATACGCCTTCGCCGAAATCCATTATTGTGACATCCAGCGTTCCTCCTCCAAGGTCGAAGACAAGGATTTTCTGCGACTGATTCAGCTTATCAATTCCATAAGCTAGCGAGGCAGCTGTGGGCTCGTTTATTATACGTTTGACGTCAAGGCCAGCAATTAATCCGGCATCCTTTGTTGCCTGTCTCTGGTTATCGTTGAAATAAGCTGGAACCGTAATCACCGCTTCCTTTACCTCTTCCCCCAGGAAAGCTTCGGCATCCCTCTTTATTTTCTGGAGAATGAAGGCGGAGACCTGCTGCGGGGTGTACTCCTTTCCCATCACCTTGAATTTGAAGTCCGTTCCCATTTTTCTCTTTGCAGCGTATATCGTACCCTCTGGGTTCAGCAGCGCCTGCCGCTTAGCCGGTTCGCCCACAAGCAACTGTCCATCCTTGGTGAATGCAACATAGCTTGGAAATGACTTTCCACCTATTGAAACGCCTTCCGCACTGGGAATAATTGTTGGCTTGCCTGAAATTACCACTGCTGCTGCAGAGTTGCTTGTTCCAAGATCAATTCCTATTATTTTTGACATAATTCATCACCTTTTTCCAACTATCACTTTTGAAGTCCGTATTACTTCATTATTGAGTTTGTATCCCCTCTGAACCTCTTCAAGGACTATCCCATCCTCTTCGGAAGGCGAGACTGCAATTACCTCATGCATAAATGGATCAAATTTTTTGCCTTTGCTTTGAATCTCTGAGAAGCCATAAGATGAAAGAATCTTGATCAACTGATCTCTCATAGGCTTTATCTGTGTGCTGTCCTTTGAGTTCAGCATGGCTGCGTCCATTGTATCCAGAATGGGAAGAATACTTTTAATAATATCCTTCCCGGCGTTCTTCTTCATCTGATCCATTTCGCGGTCCCTTGCACGGGCATAGTTTTCCATTTCAGCTCTCTGTCTCACGTACAGGTCTTTATACTGGTCAAGTTGTTGAGAAAGCTCAAGAAACTTGCCAGCCATCTGAGCCATATTTACGCGATCTCTTGCGAGGGCACGTTGCCTGCTATGCTCCATCTCTATCCCAATGGGATCATGCCTATTAAGACTTGAAGTGGAATGTGGGGACATCTTACTAGTGAATTTGTTCTTCTATATAAATACAGCTAATTCACAGGGCTACTGTCTCTCCATAATGACGTAATGTCTTGTCAGGGATTTGTGTATCCTGTTATCTATGATCTTAAGAATCATGAAATCTGGCAGGTCCCCTGGCAGCATCTGAAGATCCGAGACTGCTATAACGCAGCGCGACCCACGCTTCAGAATTTTACCGAATTTCTCCATGCTTTTCCTGTAAAGTTCCAGAATATCCTGCCTGTGCATGGGGGAATTACGGCCATAGGGAAGATCAGTTACAATAGCATCAATGTCGTTGGGAATCTCAACCTCAAGAAAATTCCCTGTTATTATGCTAAAGTCACGAATCCCGAAATACTTGAGATTCAGTTTTGCGCCCGCTGTCATCTGGAGCGACATGTCGATTCCCACAACATGCCTTCCAGTGGACCCTGCTTCCATAAGTATGCCGCCTGTTCCGCAGAACGGGTCAAGAATGGTTCCGTTCTTTGGTGCATTGGACACGTTCACGAGAAACCTCGCTATCCTTGGGTGCATTGATATGGGTGAAAAGAATGGTCTTCTGGGAGCTCGCCTGTTCTCGAACTGACTGCTGTTACCGGAGAATATTTCAATTGCAACATACCACTTCTCAAGGTGGTAAACCCTAACTATGAAGTCAGGAGATGAAAAGGAAACACGACCACTCCCACCCAGTATTCCGCCAAGATACGATTCAAGCGACGAACCGTGGCAATCAGACCCATCCAGAAAACGGACATAAAATTTTCCAGGTGGCAGGGATTCACCAGAAATAGCCTCCTGTCTATCTTTTATTTCAATCACTCTTGCAATTCTTTTTACAAATGCTGAATCCGAGATATTCGAAACAGATCCGGATATTAATGCGATTCCGTTTTCAGCATATATAAGCTCCGAGTTCGAAAGAGCACAGAAATTTTCGATCTCGTAAAGTGATGCTTCAGGTATATCCTGAGAGTACTCAAGGACAAAAATCTCTCCCATGGATATTCTATTCTGACTTAACTGGATTCTTTAAGGCGCTTAATTTCCTTTGTAATATCCATGTCAAGATTCTCATAGACCTTGCTGAGCCTCTTGATGGACCTCTTTACAGCGGCCTGTGGTTTACCAGTTTTCACGCGCACGAATATTTTTGGAGTATCTATTATGGGGTGTTTTATGTAATACCTTGCCTCTGCAACCTGTTCATCTCTTAATATCTCATCGATAAGTGGCCTGAGAATTGTATTGTCGTAGTTTAGCATTTCAAGAGTTATTGAGTCTTTTTCCTTGGAAACGACTCTAAGTGAACTATCCATGGGAGGTTCATTAGACATGGATATATATTCTTCACTATTCTGAGACAGGTTTCCTGCCAATAGCCAATTCCTTCGAAGCCGATCCACTGCGAATTATTTCATTATTCCATGAACTCTGTTCTCATAAATTCAATTGTCGTGCTTTGTTTTTCAGTTTTTGCAGCCACAAACTCAGCAGCCTTGCTGTTCATTATGTAGTAATATGCCCTGATGTTGTGAAAACCTTTGTGTTGCCAGGATTTCCATTTTCACGAACACCATGTTTCACTTCTGGACCTCATTTTTGCGTCTCTCATAATTTTCCAGAGTCGCATTGGGAAGTTGCAATATGCTGGCGTAAATGGTCCCGCTATGTTTGCCCGATTCATGGTTCACAGTTGCAAATCGCTTCGTGTATAACAGATGTCTTAATTGACCTCGCCCTCTTGCTGAAACAATGAGACTGGTGCCGTAAATGATAAAATATTCCATTGCACGAAAAAATACTAATAAGTAGTTACGATGAAAGAGCGACCGAATTGCTTAATTATGAATCCAGAGGAAATCAGCAAAATGAATACAGAAGAGTTGACCATGAAACAAGCGTGACCTGGGTTTGGCAATTCGCTAAAAAGTCAGAGCCTATTTTTAATTTGCGAGATGGTTTGAATGGCAGTTTCTAAGAAAGTGATAATAATTGGGGATGGGGCAGCCGGCATTATGGCGGCAAACAAATTGAGATTCCATTCCACTGATAAGGAGCTGGAAATAACGGTTATAGGGAACAATCCACGACATTTCTATAAGCCGGATGGGGTCCTGATACCGTTTGGATACAAGAATTACAGGAAGAGTGTAAAGCCTGTGAATTTCCTCCTGAATTACGGAGTGAATTACCTCAAGGATGAGGTGCTGAGGATCAACGCTGATGAGAACATAATATTCCTGAAATCCGGCAAGAGCCTTATTGGAGACTACATAATAATAGCAACTGGAGACAGGTATTCGCCAGAAGAGATACCTGGCTATGAGGGTGAGGCCAGGCACTTCTTTGACCTTCAGAGAGCCATGGAGTTAAGAGAGTATATAAAAACATTCCAGGGTGGGCAGGTGTTCATAGGCAGTGCAGGGGAAGTTATCCAGTATCCTGAGTCACTTTATGAATTTGCATTCGTTCTTGAATCATATCTGGCAGAGAACAGCTTGAAGGATAAGACGACAATAGTGCTTGCAACACCTTCAAAGGAGCTATCCCCTGACCCAGCAGTTCACAGAGATCTTTCCGGCATGCTGGAAAGCAGAGGAATACAGTTTCATCCAGGTGTTGTCATCAAATCAGTAGACCCGAAAAACAAGGAAGTTGCTGGCAGCGATGGAGCAATGTACAAGTATTCACTGCTCATCCTTGTGCCACCACACAGGGGACAGCAGTTTGCCATAGATTCAGGCATCGCTGATGAGAAGGGGTATGTGGTTGTGGACCCCAAGGATCTTTCTGTGAAGGGTAACAGGACAATTTTTGCAATCGGTGACGCAAATAACCTTAGCCTGAGCAAATCTGCAGTAGCCGCACATGGCCAGGCTTCATTTGTGGCATCGTTGATTATATCAAAGACAGTAGGCGGGCTTAAGGAGGAAAAGATGACCGCAAAGGTTCCAGAGTTCGCATTAACTGGGAACGACACTGCTTTCTCCTTCTATGATGCCCCGGGAAGAGCATCCCGCGGGATCAACGTCAACAGGGGAGACTTCATGCTGAGATGGACATCGGCAGACACATATTTCTCCACAATTCTGAGGGGGATGATTTGAAATGACAGAGAACGAGGAAGAGATGAAAAACACTGAGGAAGAGAACGAAGATGATATAGAGCCCCTGCTGAGAGGGCTCCTTGAAAACAAGCATGCCTTTGAATCGCTTATGAACATGCTGACCAAACTCAACAATTCTGGTTTGATGTCTGTTGTGGAGAATATATCCGCGGACTATCTGCCCAGCGATATAGAGTTCCTGTCTGAGTTCCTGACTTCAAAGGACTTCCTGACATCCTTCGTTAAAACCATGAACGTTGTTACGGCGCTTTCTCATTCCCTGGCAGGCGAAAGGGCATCTGATGCCCTTAAGGCAATCCTCTACAACAGCGACGCCATATGGGAAGGTATGGTTACGGGTGCCAAGAACCCTGAGGCCATTTCTGTTCTAAGGCTATACGCAATGCTCAGGGATCCTGACACTGCCGCAGGCCTGACTGCAGTACTGAATGCCCTTAAGGCCGTAGGAATGGCACTGAGAAAGGTTCCGGACGAATAATTTCAAGCAGAAATTACCCAATAATCAATTTTATATTATTATTCCATATGAACGTCCACTTATGATATCTCCCCTATGCAATGTTGCACTGATTCGCTCCACTAATCTCAGACCCAGTTATAGCCATGTGGATGAAATCAGGGGCAAACAAAAATTGCGCTTCCTGAACCTGCTAATGGAAGGAGGAAAATGGCTGATCGCGGAAAATGTAGGCAAGGGAATTGGGTCGGATGAGCTCCCCAGAATAGAGGAAGAGTTCCGTTCTAAGGGTGCAGACGGTATTTTTATCCGCAATGGTATATTGTATTCACGGCTTCATTCTGCCAACGATGACTTGATGAACAAGATTAATGGTATACCTGGATGCAGGATTGGTCCACTACATATATGGAATATGGATGATGTTTATTTCACCATCGAATATTTTCCGGAACAGGCAGGAATAGTTAGTGATATACTTCTAGATTATCTTTCATGCAATCATTCTCTATCAGTTTCTCTGGAATACATGGGAGATTATTCTGGCCAAATTCCTTTCATGCTTAACCTGTTTCAGTCACTTGGAGGAGATCTTGGTGAGTACTCCATTGTCACCACAGCATGGAACGCAACTTCAAGTGAGTTAGCCGGCGAGACTTCAGGTATTTTCCTGAATCCTGGATTATTCTATCCAAAGGCCATGTCAGATTCTGATACTGGCGAAATGATCTATTACGGGAATGGGAGCGATTTCAGTGGACCGGATTCCGAGATTGTTGACAGAAATCAGATAATCTATCAGATATCCCTAAGGACCAGGTTTTTTAATGATTTTTATGAATCAATGAAGGAGGCAGGAATTTGGCCATTGATTTTTTATGCAGTGTCTAACGGTAGCACCGTGACAAACAACATGATGATCAGGAATGATGAGGTTGAAGGTTTCACATTTGCCCTGAGACGACACTTTGGAAAGAGTGCCAGGAACATTCATGTAAACTCCATTGCATCGGTTGTGCGTGCAGGTGAGTACTTCACGGGATCAAAGGAAGTGCCTTAAAAGCTGTCCACTTTAAGCTGTTCCATAAAAATCTATATATGATGCCAATTTACGGCTTCTATGAATGTCTCGTTCAAATACAACAGTGAGGAGGGATTCATCACAGATACCCCTGGAAAGACCAGGATCGTGCTGAAGAATTCACTTTCAAATCACCAGGAGAACTATGCCCCGACAGAACTTCTCCTTCTGTCAATGGGAGGATGCACATCGGATGATGTACTTTCCATGCTGAAGAAGATGAGGGTAAATTTCACTGAATTCAGGTGTGAAGTAAATGCAGAAAGGCACGAGGAACATCCGCGTACAGTGAAGAATGTTGACATACATTACATATTCTCCGGGGATGTTGATGCTGAAAAGGCCAGAAAGGCCATTGGGCTCTCACTGAATAAATACTGCAGCGTATCAATTCTTGCTAAAAGGGGAGGCGCAAATGTGACGTATTCCCTGACAATAAACGGTGAAACGCTTCATAGCAGATCCAATCCGGGACTGCTGGCCGAAGTGTAATGATTATGGTGTCTTGAGGCCATTTCCAGTCATTATGAGCAACGCATTTTCATTGCCATGAATCTTTCTGGAGGCAGCAAATACTGTTGCTGAACTGTATTCCACATAGATGCCGGAATGCGCCAGATCATTTCTGGCCGATATTATCTCATCCTCAGATACCACCATGCATTTCCCCCCGTAATGTTTCAGTTCCCTGATCATTTCGTCCAGAAGCGGGGGATTCTTGGAAACCAGTGCATCTGCAACGGAGATTGTTACAGCCGATGGATCATATTGAAAACCGTTTATCCTTGAACAGAGAGGGCATACTGCCTCTGTCTGGACTGCCACAATTTCTGGCATACCAGATGTTTCACCCGAATTCATGAGATGCCTGAATCCTGCAATGACTCCAAGCATCAGTGTCCCGGCGGAGACAGGAATAAAAACCCTTTCAGGAATCCTGTATCCCATCTGCTGGAATATTTCATAACTTATCTGGCGCATGCCATCCCTGAATTCCGGGTTGAGCACATGGCTGGAATAGTATCCCTGATGCGACTTTGCCGCGGTTGCCACATCTTCCCTTGTTCCTTTGATGGTATGTATCTCTGCCCCGTAAGCAATTATCTGGCTCATCTTGCTTTTCATTGTGGCCTCTGGCACGAATATGTTTACTTTATAGCCCGCCGATGCTCCGTACGCAGCAATGGATGCACCTGCATTGCCGGACGAATCCTCGTTTATTTCAGAGCCTTTAGGCAGATTCTCCAGAAGGCTTGAGATCAACACTTTACTTCCTCTATCCTTGTAAGAGAATGTTGGCGAGAAATACTCCAGCTTGAGCTTCATTCCCGCGACATCCACAACAGGAGTGACAACCTCACCAAGCGATATCACATGCTTCAGGTAAGGATAATTACCCCTGAAATCACCATCACGATACCTGAAATCAACTCTAGGAATCAGTATGCCGCCGCATGAACATAACGGACTGGAAGTGAAAGAATGCCTTTCTTTGCCACAGATGCTGCAATAAGCTGGTAACATGTTAAAAGAATATGGGGTTGTAAGATATAAAAAAATGGATGTTTAGAGAGAAGCGTAATAAGCTTCGTCGTAAGGTTCCGGCTTGAGACCCTTACGTTCTCTTATCTTGGCAACAACATCCTTCTGAAGTTCTGGAGGAACACGCTGGTAGCCATGGTTTTCTGAGTTCCAGAGCACCTTGCCACCGGTTGCGCTCCTTATGGCTGACGCAAAACCGAACATACCTGCCACAGGCACCTTGGCAACTATGACTATTTCGTCCCCTTCCTGCGTCATCTCATCAACAACGCCCCTTCTCTGCTGAATTTCGTTCGTGACTGACCCCATAACTTCCTGCGGTACACTTATGTAAACTCTCTGGACAGGTTCAAGGAGTATTCTCTTTGCCTGTGTCATTGCTCCATATATTGAGTTCCTGCCTGCAGGAATGACCTGGGCCGGTCCCCTGTGTATGCTGTCCTCGTGAAGTTTTGCGTCCACAAGCCTGGCCTTTATTCCATATACCTTTTCAGAGGCAAGCGGACCCTTAGCCATGACTTCACCGAATGCCTCTATGAGCAGTTCCATTGTTTCATCGAGATACTGGATTCCCTTTGTTACATCCAGCAGAAGATTGTCACCGTCAACTGCAACCAGACCTCTTGATTCTTCCCTCGTAAGACCATTCTTCTCTAGCAGTTCCATAAGGGCCTTCTTATCCTTGAATTTCGCCCCCTGCGGGATAGTACCATCCTTGATGAGATCCACAATTGCCTCTGGGAGTGGTTCCACTTCAAAGTAGAACCTGTTATGCTTATTGGGAGACTTCCCCTCGAAAGGCCCACCTTTGTGATCAACTGTTTCCCTGTACACCACAAGAGGATCGGATGTGGTCACGTCAACCTTGTAGTCATTTCTTATCCTGTATAAGGTGACTTCCAGATGGAGTTCACCCATTCCTGAAATAAGGTGTTCCCCGGTTTCCTGGTTGATATCAACCTGAATTGACGGATCGGCCTTTGAAACACTTCTGAGCACCTCTATCAGTTTTGGAAGATCTGCAGTATGCTTTGCTTCAATTGCCAACGTAACCACAGGCTCGGAATAATGAACCATCGGTTCGAAGGGATCCATGTTTGGAAGGGAGGAAACGGTCGATCCTGCCACTGCAGCCTTAAGGCCTACCACTGCAGCAATATTGCCAGCAGCCATTTCATCCACTGAGATCCTGTCTGGACCCACCATCATTGATAGAAGCTGAACCTTGTATTTGTTGTTGGACATCCCAGATATGTACAGTTCGCTGCCCTTCCTGAGCGTACCACTGAACAATCGGCCCACGGCAATTTCACCTGCATGGGGATCGACAATAATCTTTGTTACCATCATGCTTACAGGTCCTGTGTGGTCACAGACAGACATGGCCTTTCCGATTTCGGAATTTATGTCGCCTTTCCATATCTGCGGAATCCTGTATTTCTGCGCAACCAGCGGATTAGGCAGGTGCTTTATAACCATATCAAGAATAATCTCGTGAAGCTGCACTTTCTTTGCAAGTTCTTTCTGTTTCCCGTCACGGACCATTTCGGCAATGTCCTTGAAAGACATCTTGTATTTCGCCATGGCTGGAACTGAGATGGCCCAGTTGTTATAAGCGGAACCAAATGCGACTCTACCGTCCTGAACGTTAACCTGCCAGGATTGTTTGAACTCTTCTGGCCCATATTTTGCCAGGAGTTTGTTGACATCCGTGATGATCTTGAGGAAACGTTTTTGCATCTCGTCCCCGTTCAGTTTCAGCTCATTTATGAGTCGATCAACTTTGTTAATGAACAGGACTGGCTTTACTTTCTCCTTCAGGGCCTGCCTAATCACGGTTTCAGTCTGTGGCATTACGCCCTCAACAGAATCCACAACTATGATAGCGCCATCAACAGCTCTCATGGCCCTGGTCACATCCCCCCCAAAGTCAACGTGTCCGGGTGTGTCAATAAGGTTAATGAGGTACTCCTCAGAGCCATAGGTATGAACCATTGAAGCTGTTGCAGCATTTATGGTGATTCCTCTGGCCTGCTCCTGCTCATCATAGTCCAGCATCAGCTGTTTCCCTGCCAGATCCTCGCTCATCATGCCGGCTCCAGCAATCAGGTTATCGCTGAGTGTTGTCTTGCCATGATCAATATGGGCAGCAATACCCATATTCCTGATTCTTTCCGGTCTTTCGATTAATTTCATTGCCTTTGCAATGTTGTCTTCCTTTCGTCCCATATTTCACCAACTTTGCTAAATGATATTTCGGTAATAAGAAAGCATTATTTAACGGTTTTAAAAAGAGTTTAGTTACGATTTTATCTGAATTTCGATCTGAACCCCATCCGGGATAGGAATTCTCATGAGCTGTCTCAGGGTTCTCTCATCAGCGTCCACGTCTATGAGACGCTTGTGAATCCTCATCTCCCATCTGTCCCATGTTGGAGAGCCTTCTCCGTCAGGACTTTTCCTGACAGGAACTACAAGCCTCTTTGTGGGAAGGGGGACTGGCCCATGAACCTCGACTCCTGTCCTGGTGGCTATTCCCTTGATCTCATTGCAGACAACATCAACAATCTTGTGCTCAGTTCCACTAAGGGAAATTCTAGCCTTATAGGATGCCATGGAGTTCACCTTACTTTACTTCAACCTCAATGCACTGCCCTGCAGCCACAGTTTGCCCCATGTCCCTTATGGCAAATCTTCCAAGCTGCGGGATGTCTGAGACTTTTTCTATTACGAAGGGACGATCCGGAACAATTTTAACGATTGCTATGTCCCCGGTTTTTATGAAGTCAGGGTGATCCTTAAGCGTTGTTCCATCCTTTGGATTCAGTGTCTTCACTATCTCGTCAAATCTGCATGCTATCTGTGTGGTGTGAACATGGAACACAGGCTTGTATCCATTTGCAATAACACTTGGATGGTTAAGCACGACGACCTGGGCAGTGAAACCTTTCACCACTGTTGGCGGGGAGCTCACTGGACCGCATACGTCGCCCCTCTTGATGTCATTCTTTGCAATGCCCCTTACGTTGAATCCAATGTTGTCTCCAGGTTCGGCCTGTTGCATTGTTTCATGGTGCATTTCAATTGACTTGACTTCTCCCTGCTTGTCTGCGGGTTCGAATATGACCTTGTCTCCAATCTTAACTATTCCGGTTTCAACCCTGCCAACAGGAACCGTGCCGATACCGGTGATTGAATAAACATCCTGTATGGGGAGCCTGAGTGGCTTGTTTGTGGGTTTTTCCGGGGGCTTCAGCGCATCCAGTGCTTCCAGGAGCGTTGGGCCGTTGTACCATTTAAGATTTTCTGATTTCTTGACGATGTTGTCGCCCTTGTATCCGCTGATCGGGATGATCGGAACATTCTTGTAACCTATGGAACCAAGAAGTTTTTCAACCTCCTTCTTAACTTCTTCATATCTCTGCTGATTGTAAGGAGGCTGCACTGCATCCATCTTGTTTATGAGAATGATAAGCTGCTGAACACCAAGTGTTCTGGCAAGGAAAGCGTGCTCCCTGGTCTGAGCCATTACGCCCTCGCCCTCTCTTGCTGATACTACCAGCATGGCTGCATCAGCCTGGCTGGTTCCAGTTATCATGTTTTTTACGAAGTCTCTGTGTCCAGGAGCATCAATGAGCGTGAAATAGTACTTGTCAGTCTCGAATTTCCTGTGGGAAAGATCTATTGTGACCCCTCTCTCCCTCTCTTCCTTGTACCTGTCCATGACCCATGCAAACTCAAATGTTGCCTTGCCCTTCTCTTCGGCCTGCTTTCTGTATTCCTCAATAATATGAGACGGAATCTCCCCATGCTCAAAGAGAAGCCTGCCTACAAGCGTTGACTTTCCATGATCTACGTGTCCGATGGTTACCAAGTTTATGTGTGGTTTCTGCGTTGCCATTTATTTTCACCTAATCTTCTATCAGATTCTATCCGCGCATATAAGGACTCATATCTAGTGTGTCCTTAAAGACTTAACCGGAATAGTCAGGACAATATATAGACTTTTTCAAAACCGTTTATATGCTTTTGTGGATAGTCCAGATATGATTTTATTATTCTTTGTAATGTTTTCCTGTGACCTTATCTAATGTGTATGTTATCCCGCACGGGGACGAGCTTATAGATGTTCCAGACCAGGATTCCAGGAAGATGCAGGATATGATCAGGAGCCTGTCAAGAAGTGATGGCTCTGAAACCGTTGTTATTCTCAGCCCCCATGGCATAAGGATCTCGGATTCTGTTGGGGTTGTTACAACTGAGTACTCCAAAGGTGATCAGGTATTCGGAAGAAAAAGAGTTCGAAGAAGGTTCAGGAATGATATTTCTCTGGCCACTGAGATAGCCGGATCCATACCGGGATTTACCAGGTCAGTATCATTCATCACTTCTTCCGGCCCTAAATCAGAATTTCCACTTGACTTTGGGACGTTGATACCGTTATCGTTCTTCAAGCCCGAGAGGGTTGTGCTCATAGGACAGCCAAGGGTGCGGGACAGGGAGAAGCTTATGAGATTCGGCAAGGCCATTTATTCAGCGGTATCAGACCGCGATTATGGTGTATCAGTAATTTTCAGTGCGGATCAGGCTCACACGCATGCACGTGACGGACCGTATGGATTTTCGGAAAGTGCAGCAGAATACGAGAGCATTGTTGTCAGTGCAATAAAGTCAAACGATTTCTCAAGCCTGTCAAAAATTACCGATAAGATGATAGATGAAGCAAAACCAGACAGCTTCTGGAATATGATGATACTGAAAGGTTTCATTGAAGCCAGCAGGATCTCACTTGTATACGACTTCAGCTATGTTGAACATTATTTCGGGATGCTGCTTGCCCATTCCGCCTGAAATTCATGAGGAATAAATTTATACTTTTCGTGGATTACTATCATATGACGACGGATCATAAGATCATAGCCATACTTGTCATATGCGCCCTGGTAACCGCCATTTTCGGCTACGCTGTTGTGTCAAATCCATTCTGATAGCCATATCATCTTAATTTTTATGGTAGAGCATATTCTTCCGGACTAAATATATAAGATCAAATCATTCTGCTCCATGAACTTCTCAGATGAGCTGAAAACACTGAAGAAACAGGTGCAGTCGGAGGAAGAAATTAACGTTGATACATCCGGCGTTGATAAAATAATAATATCCGGCATGGGTGGATCTGGAATTGTTGGAAATATCTTTTCGGAACTATATGACAGAAAACCCGTAACGGTTGTTTCAGATTATGGTATCCCATCCTTTGCGGATGAAAAGACTCTTTTCATTGCAATCAGCTACTCAGGCAACACGGAGGAAACCCTTTCCACACTTAAAATGGCCCGGGAGAAGGGATGCAAAGTCGTGGCGATAACCTCAGGCGGTAAGATAGGGGCCAGCGTTGATAATAAGGTTCTGATCCCGGGCGGTATTCAGCCAAGATCTGCGCTGGGGTACATGTTGATGCCACTTTTGAATACCTTTCTTAAGCCATCAAGCCAGGAAAGGGATGCAGCCGCTGCAATGATAGGCGCCATTGATGAGGACAACAGCGACATGGAATCTCTGGCCCGTGAAATATGGTCCGGCAAACTTATTCCTGTAATACTGGGCTTTTCTCCATTCAAGTGGGTAGCATACCGCTGGAAGACACAGTTCAATGAAAACTCCAAAATACTTGCCTTCAGCAATTATTTTCCAGAGTTGAATCACAACGAGACAATGCCATACCGCGGCACATACAGAAAAGATGAGTTCAAATTCATCGTTATTGGGCACCCGGAAAATATGAGAATAGAGGAGAGAATCAAATGGACATCGTCTCTCACTTCCACTCCTTTCCACAGGGTGGATGTCAGGGGCAAATATCTGCTTGACACGCTGTTTGGCTTGATACACAAGGGAGATTACCTCACATATCACCTAGCAAAACTTTTGAATGTTGATCCAACAGACGTATCACTGATTGAGGAGCTGAAGAAGAAGTTGAGCCGTTAATCCACCACCCGGGAGCCGCCAGGTGGAAGTATCCCCTCTATTTCTTCTTTCTCGATGCCGAGCCTCTTTGCAATCTCTCCGGCAACCTGCTGCCTCTTCATGTCTCCCGGTACGATGTGCACATTCCTGTCACCATTTTTGCCTTCTGGAAAAGTAGGATGGATCATGGGTATCATTGTTCCACGTGATTCATACATTGATATGTAAAGGTCCATTGGCAGATCGAAGTAATAATTCCTCTTCCCTCTGACAATCCATGATCCTGTTGTGACAAACTCTCCTGATTCTGGCGTTTTACTTACCTGGGATGGCAATACCCAGTAAGCGGTGCCTGATGAAAGGCCAGCAGACCATGCCCTAGAGAACGCTACAGAGAAGTTGCAAGCTTCGCGAAGTGTGCTATCACCTGGCTGGTTCTCCCCCTCTACCTTGATAACCGTACTGGGTGCCCCGTATACCTCAGCGTGCACGTATATGTCGTGGTCCTTCAGGTGCCTCTTGACTATTTTTTCATTGCTCTTTGCATCCCTTCCGGCAATGACCAGAAAACCCTCCGACGAAACAAACCAGTGGTAAGTTTCAAACCATTCCCGTCTCCTTGCCTTCTTCACAGGCTGGGCCTGTTTCATAACCGCCCTGTCTGTATCCTCTATGGCCTTCATGGCGCCCTCAATTTTGCTCTTAAATTCCTTTGATCTGGCAAAATAGTCGCTGGCATTCTGTCCTGCTGTTCTGTCAAGGTTGAGCTCGAACTCCTGGCCTGAGGCTTCCAAGGTCACAATTCGCTTGGCGGGATCGAATGACTTCACCCTGAATCCTGAATAGATCTGTCCCTTATCGATCTTTCCGGAAGATGAGAACGACCGTGACATCTGGCGTATGATTCCGTCTATCCTGGAAACATCTGCCATTATGGCTTTCCCCGCCTCTGTGTATCTGGATCTCTTGATTTTGAATTCCTCGATGCTTTTCTTCATTGATTCCAGGCGCCTGGAAAGATGATCCTCATCGCTCTCCTTGGGGAAGTGGTTCTTAATGAAATCCACCATGCCATCGTTCAGATCGCTGTAGATTGTTGTTGGCAGTATCTGCAGATGTTTCATTTCAATGGGTGAAAGCAGATTCTGCTTCTCAAAAAAATACCCTTTTCCCAGTTCCGCCTCCGCAAGGATGGATGAAAATTCATCCCGGATCCTTTTGGATTCACCGGAAATTTCTCTGGACGGAAGGACCTTATCAATGTTGATCCGGTAGAGCAATTCTTCAGCGATGTCACCACCCAGGTTCATTCTGGTTGCCAGGGTTTGCACCGCAGAAGCCTTGCTGCTTTCCAGAACGGAGCGTATTTCAGTTTCCCCCATATGAAGTGGATCCACAAGTGATGGAGGGACGTATTTTTCTCCCCTCAGGATTTTTCGGTTTTTCCATTCTCTCTGCTCAGTTGCAAATTCAATCTTCCCCTCATTCGTCACAATGAGGTTCCCGTCCCTGAACATTTCAAGGATAATTTCCTGGCCTGTATGGAGAGTGAGCTTCACAACCCGGTCAAAATTGATCTGCTCTACCTTGATTATGCGCCTCTCTGAAAGAATTTTTCTGAGGAGCATTGAAAGTGGTGTGGCTTCATCAGGCCTCTCTCCATCGTAGAATATTATGCCTTTGGACAGGGATATCATGAGGTAATTTTTTCCAGTTTCCGACCCGTAGAGCTGAAGTACGAAATCACTGGTGCCGGACTGGTATACCTTTTTAATGAATGACCCCTCAATTCTGAAGGAATATCTTTTCAAGAAAGCATAGAAGTCCAGTGAAGATGGCTTTGGATTCATTTAATCCGGATTGCATTATTGGTAATATATGATTCCAGGAGTAACACTGTCATTGTTTCTAAACTTCAGCAGGACAAATGTTTGCGGATAGTACCTGTCACAGGAGGTTGATGGCACATGATATTGTTATACCCAACACATGAGCATAACTCATTTAGAGTGTTGATCAGGTGGAAAATTCAGACGGACCTCTGCTGCGTGCATTCATACAGTCAAGTATTTAAGCACTGTTGAAATCAAAAAATGAGGAAACTATGGATTTCAATGGAACATTTGAGCTGAACACGTCCATGGACAACATATACCGCTTTGTCATGGACCCTGAAAAACTGGCCTCCTGCATTCCAGGACTGAAGAAGATGGAAAAGATTTCATATACTGAGTTCACTGTGCTGGTTAAGGTCGGTATAGCTTTCATAAAGGAGGATTTCAACATAAAATTCACTGTGCTGGAAAGCGAGCCTCCTTCACACGCTAAGCTGGCAGGCGTGGGTGCCGGCAAAAGCGGCACTGTGGACATAACGGCAGATATGCATCTTACCGAGAATAATGGAAAAAGCACTATGTTGTGGACTGCTCAGGCAAACGTAGGTGGAAAGATCGGATCCATGGGACAGCGGCTTATTACTGGACAGGCTGAAAAGATCATCAACCAGATGTTCAAAGGGATAAAGGAAGCACTTGAACCGAACTGATGCTGACGGAGGCTCGGACAAAAATCTCAACACAGCAGTTCAGCAGGGAAATAGTAATTTTTTTATTTTTTTCTCCCAGCCTGTTGAAGACCATGTGAAGAAGAAGATTTCGACGGAGCTCCTGCCCTATGGAAGAACCGAATTCCCGGAGTTCACTCCACTGTGGAATCCCGGTAATGCACCGGATTTGAGGCAGAGCAATGAATCATCCAGACTGGTGGCCATAGCCGACAGACAAATCTCCCCTGACTTGATTCAGATGCAGACAGAAAAGCAAACATTCCACCGTGTTGTGCTGATAAACCCTGAATTCAGGAGTGATGTTGGCAGGAAACTCCACCTTTTGGAGATTCCAGTGCTGATTATATCATCAGCAGAGCTGAACTGGGCACTGAGATCTCAGGCAATATCATATCACGATCTCATATCCGGATCTGAAATGGTAAACGTAAGGTCCTCTGCAATCAATCCCCTGCTGGAACTTAAGTCCCAAGTTTTTAATGCCATTATCAAATTCGAGAAAAATGCCTTCTAAGAACGTTTTCACTGAAATCCAGGTAAGATACGGAGACCTTGACCCTCTTGGCCACGTAAACAATGCTGCTTATCTATCATATCTGGAGATGGGCAGGATGAAATTTCTGAGGGAGAATCTTCCGGAGTATGACCCTATGATGCCCAACATCGTACTGGCACGAATTGAGATTGATTTCAAGAAGTCCATTATGCTGGACGATGCCATTACTCTTGAAACATCAATCGAATCCATGGGGAGGACCAGTGTCAGATTCCTGCAGAGGATAGTTGCCGAGTCCAGTGAAGAAACATATTCCGTCGCAAAAGTTACAGCTGTATTCATTGACAGAAACAGAAGGCCTGTTCCAGTTCCAGAGGCCATCAGAAATACCTATTCAGACGGGAGTGGAAATATAGGCAATCCATCCCATTGAAGCGGGAAGAAACACGTCCATCAGATAAAGGCTCATGTGAATGGAGATATCGATGTATATGTTCTTCCTCAAATAGTAGATAGCCCCATATATGCAGGCCATTGCTATATTATCTATAATGAAGAGTTCCAGATAAAATCCAGGGTATCCCGTTGGAGAGAATACCAGATAATTGCTGTATGCCACTGAATATAACAGCGACTGAAGGACTACTGCTCTTCCTTCGCCGATGTACCTCTTCAGGAATACAACAATAATAAATCTGAAATTGAATTCTTCCAGAAAAGCCGGAAAGTATGCTGTCTCCACAACGAAAAGCGGTCCGTTTCTGGAAACTGAATAAAGGTACAGCCAAATGAAAAAAACTGATGCGAATATAACCAGATCTCTTGACATGAGCATTTTCCTGACTGCTGACCTCACATCCCTAAGATAGAGGCACAGGAGCACGAAAATCAGTGGAGAAAGACCCATATACAGGTAAAATACCAGGGGCCCCTTTGAAAGAAAGAAAAACAGTGCGATGATGATAAACTCGCCCACCGTGAATACCGTAAGTTCAGACCATTTCCTGCCGTCCATCTCTGTAGCCGCCCAATAGGTTTTTTCATCAGATTTCCAGTTAACGTGGTTGATGCGCTTCGTTGATCCTTATGAATATCGCATTCCCTCATTACCTAAAAATGTCACTTAGAATTTTCACAATTCGAATCGATGATTATGGTATCCCCATGGTGCGTTCTGAAGAATAAATCTGCATATGCAGGATTCACCAGCATCCTGCCTAAAGATGAACTATGCTTACCAGGCAAATTGCAATCAGCAGCAGCATAAGATAATAGTTTGAGAAATGAAACGCTTTCCTGAACTCCGGAAGTGAGTAATTATGAACCATCGGCCGAATCACATAGTATAGAATCATTCCACCCATTACTGCAGCAAGTACAAAGTAAAGTATGCCAACGTGAATTTGCCTGACCCATACTGGAATCAAAGAATACGCCACCAGAATTATTGAATTAATCAGAATCCATCTGCTCCCCTTCTTGACTCCCACCATAGCAGGCAGCATGGGAATGCCCGCCTGCCTGTAGTCCTCAGAGTTATTGGTGGCGAGGGCCCAGAAATGAGTGGGCGTCCATAGGAAAACCAGGAATGCAATAAACAGCGCTGTTGCTGAAACATCATTGGATACTGCTGCCCATCCGGCAAGGGCGGGGAAACTCCCTGCAATGCCTCCTATCACAATATTCCAGGTTGTCCTTCTTTTCAATACAATTGTATACAGTAGGACATAGCTGAGGAATCCCAGGAATATGAAAACAGACGTAAGAGGGTTTATAACCAGTGTGGCAACAGCAAGAGCAACGATCAGCATAACTGAACCATAGACGAACGTTGATGTGTATGTCCGGGAATTAACAATGTTCTCGCGGTACCTGGTTCTCTTCATCTCCCTATCTATATCCATATCATAAAGATTGTTGAACACAGCAGCCGACATTGAGGCAAGGCTGCCGGCTATCAGAAGAGGTATTATCATTATATAATGCGATGAGAATGCCAGGTCTGAGAAGAATGCTGCAACCGCAACGAGGTCAACAAGAAATGTGATCTCCATCTTCGTGATTTTAAAGAACTCCCTAAAGTTCAAAAGACTCCTCACCACATCCTATATTCACGGTAATACCTTCCTGGATTAAGTCGTTTTCTAAATTCATCGCAAGAAATAAAAAAAATTATGATGATGCCCCATTTATAATTATCAATCCGTACATTGAAGTCGGATGCACAGTGCACCAGTAGGTATATATTCCTGGCTTCTCAAAGGGATATGTTTTTGAAACAAAATGCCCAACATTCTGCGTAAGCTCAGAGATTGTTACAATGGTGTAAGAATTTGAACTCTCGTACTTTGTTGGGTTCTGATATATACCTGTGGTTATGCTGGAATACAAAGATGATGTATTGGCCCCGTCGTAAGCTATTGTGAACGTATGTGGCGCTCCGTCTGCCTCCGTGAGATTAATGTAAACCAGAGTACTCTCATTGAAATAGAATATCTGGTTTATCAAATTGGTTGCAGATGGATCATAGCTTGTTGCGGCAGGTCCCTGCTTTAGTTCCCAGCCGCCAGCATCTGCCCACATGGTTATATTCCCCACATGTTTTGTAACAGCATTTGTTGGGGGAATAAGGTTGGATGATGATCCAGAGGTCAATATATATCCAAAAGCCATGGAAATAACCAGCACAACTATTATTGTAAATGCAACTCCTCCGTTTCTCGCAGTCAACTTACTTTCCTCCTCCCACTATTTGATTTGATTCTGATGTCAGTGCCTGATTTGTCTCCGTCCTGTATTCCAGAATATTATAGGGATCGGTTACTGGCTGCTTGGACCAGCTGGAAGCAATATTGTACAGGAATACAAGTTGACCTATTCCAATTATGACACCTCCCAGTATTGCACTATCCTGGTATGGCTGGAATATGGCGAAATAACCGGCAACTGCTCTTGGCATGCCAAGAAAACCGCCTACTGCCCATGAGAACGACATCAAAAATGACCCCACAGCTGTGATGTAGAAGTGCCACCGGGCGAGCCTCTCATCGTATACTCTTCCGTTGCTGAATGTTGGGAACAGAAGATAGAATGTGGCCATGGAAACGCCAAGTGTCAATCCAACAAATATGAAGTGAAAATGCCCTGTTACAAAGTATGTACCGTGCACTGCCTGGTTGATGGGATCATCAGCGAGCATTACGCCCATCACTCCTCCGATTATGAAATCGAATATTGCGTTTATTACGAATAGCATGGGGGTCGTGAGCCTGATCTTCTTGGCCGTCCACAGAGTGGCAATCATATTGAATATTGTCAGGGCGGACGGTATTACCACGATAAATGACATGGTGGTAAAGAATATGACCCAGTCAACGCCCAGCCCAGAGTTGAGGAGATGATGCCCCCATACCAGTTCACTGAGGATAAGAAGAAGGCCAAGAGAAAGAATGGCTGAGAAATAGCTGTAAACCTTAGTTTCGGTAAATCTGGTGATAATATCATACATCAATCCGAAGAACGGAATTACTGCTATGTAAACGATGGGATGGCCCCAGAACCAGAATAATACGGCGAATGACAGCGGAGTGCTTGTTGCTGTTACGAAGAATATTGGATTGAAGAAGTCGTAGAACAGCATCCCCAGTCCAACCATCAGAGGGGGAGCAGAGGAGACAAGCATTATGAGAGTGAACACAACTGCCCACGCATATACAGGCATCCTTGAAAGCGGAATGTCATCGGCCCGGTCAATGAATATGATTTTCAGCACTATGACGCTTGCCATCACCATACCCATGAACACAAGTTCCATTGCTATGACCGCTAGCCAGTTATAAGATCCTGCTCCCAGTGGTGTAAGTTGCAATGATAATGGCGGGTACATATACCATCTCATGCTTGATTTGGATAAAACGAAAAGTGAGCCCCCAAGAACCCACATCCAGTACGCTACAGATGATAGGTGTCCCATGTTGTCTCTCTTCAGCCTTAACCTGGACGGCAGGATGTAGTATGCAAATCCCATGGCCATCCCAATGGCAAACATGTAGATCATAAGGGTAGCATGCTGTGTGAGCAGAATATTATATATTGTAGGGGTCAGTATAGTGGGGTTTGGATCTGTCAGGCTAACCCTCATTAGGACGCCAAAGGCACCCCCAACAAACATGAAAAGCAGTCCGGTGAATATGTATCTGAGACCTATGGATTTAGCATCATCATAAAATAGAATGGACCATGACAGAGGACGTGGCTTCCCATAAAGCGAGTCTCTCACATATGCATCCCTGTCAGAATACCCTTCGTCCTCTGCAACGTGAGAGAGTAATTCTGCCCTGGTGGAATAGAGATAGTAAACATAGAATGATGCTATGAATACCAGCGAAACGAGAATGCCGGCCACGATGAGAAGAGTCTCTGTTGACATTATGGACTCACCACCATATAGCCTCTCATCAGGTAATGATCCTCACCACAGTACTCAACACATTCAAATATGTATTTTCCTGTTTTTTCTGGCTCGAAGCTTACCTGATTAGGATGATCTGGAACTGCATACACCTGAACTCCAAGAGACGGGATAAGAAGATCGTGAATTACATCTTTTGACCTTACCTGAAGCGTGTATTCGTGACCTACAGTAACATAAAGGGTGTCGGTGCTTGTGGTATTGTTTGAGTACGTAAACTGCCATGCCCACTGGTAGCCCAGCACCTGTATCACTGTGGAATTTGCAGGCACAGTCTTATTGTCGGCTGGTTGCGGTATGTTCTGTGTATGCCCAAGCACATAACCAAGATTCACCAGCGCTGACGCAATAAGCACAATTAACACCACCGCCGTAAAAAGGTATTCAACCTGTCTTCTGTTCATCTAAAATCATCTCCATCGGAGCTCCTGTCCCCATATTTATACACAGGATACATCAAAAGAATAATGGAGAATGCGGCCGATGCGATTCCCACCCCTAAGATATATGATATTTCTGAAACAGCACCGATTGCTGGGTATCCTGTGTACAGATAAGTTGAAAGAAGATAACTGAGCAGATAATACGCAGCAAAGCCCACTATTATACCTATTACCAAAAAGGTCACTATGAGCCGACCTTTTTCATCCATGTGAGCTCTATTTTACCAATTTATTTAAAGGTTTTTCAACACCTTTGTTGCAGATAGTTTTATAATAATTGATAAATCAATTTATATGATTATTTTCGCGCACGAATGTTCTTATATACCTGACCACATTGCTCTGAAATCAGTAAATCCATTTAAAACCGCGTAGAACTGCCAGCCTTCTGCAGGACTATGACGGACTACAGATAGGCATATAATAGAGTGATGACCAATGCTATAGCCGTAATCATCGAGCCATACAGCGCATAATCTTTTGCTGTATAGGAACCCGCCGCCTGAACAATCAGGTTGGACTGGTTCCCGAACGGGGTGATAAATGTGCAGGACGCAGCCATTGCCACCACAACAATTGCCTTAAGCGGATCCGGGAAACCCATTGCCACAGGGCCCATTATGACGGCTGATCCAACATTTCCTATTGTATTGGCAAGAATCACTGTGACGACAAAAAGTATGAGAGGAGATCCAAGAATAATGCCAGCAATATAAACGGACAGCCCTGTAGATATTATTGCAGCCCCAAGAATCAGGTAAGTACCGACAAATATGAGTATGGGCCACTGCACGCTTTTGTACATGGACTTGAAGTTCAATGTTCTGGTAATCAGCATTATGAGGAGAGCGGAGCCGAATGCTATGATCAGGTTAACTCCGAACGATGCCAGAACAACAGCAAACCCAAGGGAGCCTATTGCGATGATGCCTCTGCTGGGATTGAATACACGCATTTCTCTCTCGGAAAGAGGGCCCAGTGAATTGTCCGTTATGAATGACGCAATGTCCTCATCAGAACCGGAAAGCATCAAAACATCGCCTACCTCCACGCTTATGGTCCTGAACCTTCCAAATATCTTTTTCCCATAGGCCGAGATACCCACAACCGATATGTTATATCTTCCCGCTTCCCTGATCTGACTCAGTTGCTGGCCAACCAGGCGCGATTCCGGCATGACAAAAACCTCCCTTATTGAGAGATTTTCAGAGGCTGTATTTGGAATTGTCATCTTGAGACCTTTGATGCCCGATAATGTTGTCAGGGATTCTGGTTTAAGCCTTACCAGAAGCACATCTCCACCGAATATTGTCCGTTGCCGCCAGCTTATTCTTCCTGGATATATTGCCACAACCCTGATGCCATATGTCTTCTCGAAGTCATCTATGGATTTGCCTATTACCTCGCTTTCTTTCTGAACCTGAACTTCAGTAAGATATTCGCCCGTCTTGAATTCATCTATGCTTGTAATTTTCTTCGTTCTGTTTGGGAGAAGAAATGATATGAGTATTGCAACGGGAATCCCTGCCAGGACTATGAAAATACCCGGATTAGAAAACTGGAAAAAACTCAGAAACTGGCCGGTTTTGGAATACCACAGATCATAAAGCACAACATTTGATGATGTACTTGCAACCGTGTACCTGCCGCCAAGAACTGCGATATAAGCAAACGGCATGAGATACTTAGAAGGTGATTTCTTAAGCTTATCCGAAAGGTAATAACTGAGGGGTACCATCATCAATGTTAGGGCCACGTCGCTGAGGAAGCCGGAAAATAAACCGACCATGAGAAACAGGGCAAATAGGAGTACATATTCATTCTTTATCTTCTTTGAAACAACCTCCGCAAATTTGTCGATAATTCCGGAATCTGAGACTGTTTTGCTCACAATCATCACGATGCCCAGAAGAAGAACCGGTAGGCTCCCTATTTCTGCAGTTACGGTTGAGAGCTTCGTAATTCCAAATGCCATCAGGACAAAGACCGAACCTATACCTATGAGGTCGTATCTTACCCTGTTTGATATCAGAAGTACTATTGAGATAACAAAGACTGTGAGTACCACTGTTAGGTTGAAAGACAGCATCGGAAATTCCTAAGTAAAACCCAGGAAAACTATTAAGACTATTGGAAGTTCATATAATTTTAATTGGGCACAAATTGTCTCAGCCGTAGGGGTGTATAAAGCCTGCCACACGGCTTCTCCCGATTCTGGACGCCCCCTAACTTCATGCGATACTTAAAAATGTATAAAAGAAGGTGTTGTTGGGGATTAATCCATTTCCCTGGTAGAAACTTTCGTCTCCTTCCTCTTCTTAATTCCGCTCTCGATGGTCTCAAACTGGCCTTTGAATTTTTCCAGAACTCTTGGAAGGGAAGTGTATTCCATATCCTCCTCTGGAAGTCTGTGTGGCTCAAATGGACCCATGCGCCTCAGGTAATCAACAACGTCAACTGCAGTTCTCCTTGCTCCATCGAATGCCGGATCGTCAAACATGTCAACAGGACCTGAAAGCTTTCCATTCTTAAGGACAAAACCCAGGGAGACAACCCTTGGTGGGCCATCAAATCTGGTCATCTTTGCATACTTCATGCCAACTGGCATAAGAGGGCCATTGAAAGAGCCCCTCATCCATCCGGAAACCAGATATGGGTGCGAGAAAGCTTCGAGAGATTCGCCTGAAGCGGGAAGACCCGATTGTATCCTCACTATGCCTGCCGGATCATCCTTACCCACGTACTCGCCTGCTATGAAAGATAACTTGTCCGTTGTTATCACTGCAACATTTTCATCCGGCAACTTTTCGTGATTCGGCTTGGTGAAAACTCTCTTGATAACATATCTCCCCTTGGAACCTATCATTCCAAGAATATCGTACATATGTTCCGGGGCGGAAAGAAAAATCCGTTTTGCTTCAATAATATCCCATATTTCAAAGGTGAATCCGTCATGCATGTTGTTGTCAATTACGAGACCTGGCGTATTGAACGGATCGGCGAACATCTTGAAAATAGGGTAATTAAATGCTCCTGGCTCGGTTTTATCCATCATGTAAACAATAAATGGCTCAGATGTTCTTGGTGTAATTTCCATTTCCGCAATCCCGGGGCCCATTCCCTTGATGTTGCCAGAAAATGAATCTTTCAGGAGATCCTGCCCGGCGCCATACAACCCATAATTCTTTGCAACGACAGTCCCGGCCTTGAAGGCATTCCAGGCGAGCTCATGCACCTCAGGATTGTCTATTCCACCATTGTGTATCATGGTTATCTGTATATCGTCGCCAACATGGGATATGTAAAAATCACTCAGAAGGGAGGCTCCCTTTTCCTTTACATAATTCTCAACCTCCTTGACGACCGGCTCAAAAACTGTGGTGTGCCCAGGTAAGCTTCCTATGTCTGCTTTTATGTGCGATATTGTTACTTTCATGTTACTATAAGCCGAAAGTCACTATTTTAATATTTTGATAGCGCGAAAATGACATCGTCATTCGTTAAAAATTATACAATACTACATCGGCATTATTTGCGATACAATTGACAAGACTAAATAGATCAGTTTCAATTGGGTTGTTAAATGATCAACTGGCTCTACATAGTGTTTCTTCTGGTTATTCTATGGACAATGGCAATAATGTATCTTGCCCCCAGAATAAGCGGATCCAAACACTTCGGCCTTCTGGGTCCTGCCCTCATGGTAAAGTCCACAAAAAACAGGAATATCATCGACCGAATCGCAAAGAGGTTTCCCGGCATATTGTTTGGAAAAATTTCCGTAGTTCTAGTCATTATTAGTTCAATATTCGCAGTTATACTCCTGGTCTATGGGTCAATTCTCTCTCTCAGCATTAAACCCTCTAACGCCCCATCACTCAGCCTGCTAATCGGGTTGCCGGGTATTAATCCCGCCATACCAATTTCATACGGTGTCGTTACAATTATAGCTGCCGTGGCAATCCATGAAATATTCCACGGCGTGGTTGCAAGAAGGCAGGGGATAAAGCTCAGTTCAGTTGGTGCACTGTTTTTTATCATACCACTTGGGGCATTTGTAGAACCTGACGAGAAAGAAATAACGTCTGCAGACCCCGTGATCAGGAGGAGAGTGATAGCTGCAGGACCTGGAATTAACATAGTCATAGCAATTATCTCCCTGATCATTGTTACTTTCCTGCTGTTCCCTGCCGTTACTCCAACACACCAGGGGCTGTACGTTGAATCAACCACCGGCGGGTCGGCTGCCGCTGCCTTTATTCCAACTGGCACTGAATTGATATCCTATGGTAACAGCACTGTCAATTATTCCGGAAACGCACTTGTGAACATGACTATGGATTCCGTGCTGATCCCCGGCCATAATTATACTGCAGAAATTAGCAAGGGTGGTACCTTATCCAAAGTTTCTGTTCCAGCAGGAATTGTTATTGCATCCGTTATTGAGGGACTTCCTGCATACAATGCTTCTGTTCCTGTGGGTTCCATAATTCTTTCAGTAGATGGAAATGTGGCATACAACGATTCTGTCCTGTCCAGTTACCTTGATGGTGTTACACCTGGGAGCAAGGTGAATATGAGTGTTGATATATACAACACCACCACCCATACCTATACAATTAAAACCTATGCAATCACAACAACTTCCCTCTATTACTACTACAGCAAATACGATCCTTCTTCCAACTCGCAATCATACATGAACAAGAGTTTTGTGGGTATTACCCTGGGCTATCTGGGGATTGGCGGGCTGACTCTTTCAGGAATGCAGACAATTCTGTCGGGAAGCCAGGTATTTACGGTACCATGGAACGGGATACTTGAATTCATATCCCTACCATTTGCTTATCTTTATCCTGTTCCAAGTTCTCTTGCATCCCTCTTCACAACACCTTTCAGTCCTCTTGTCTTCTGGGGCGTTGTCAATGTGTTTTACTGGCTTTTCTGGTGGGACCTTCTGCTTGCCATAACAAATGCGCTTCCGCTTTTTGTCTTTGATGGCGGGCAGTTCTTCAGGGATACGCTTTACATTGCCGGTAAAAAGGAAAGGCTGAAGTTTCTGCGGAGTGACGCAAACGTGAGGAAGATAACGACCTTTGTGGGATTTCTAGTGCTATTTCTCTTCCTATGGGAAATCATAGTGCCAAGAATAGTATGAGTACCTTATTATACTCAATAACAATTTAAGCCAACATTAGCAATTGCTAAGTACACGGTTTGATAAATATGGCATTTCCAGAAGCTGTTGAAAGAAGATTAAACAAGAAGATCTGCATGAGATGTGACGCAAGGAATTCACCCAATGCCACAAGGTGCAGAAAGTGCGGTTATACCGGCCTCAGGATGAAGGCTAAGGAGAGAAGGGGAGGACAGTAAACGTCTTCCGTGGCTGCAAGAAAGGTAGCCATAATCAGAATGGAAGGGACAAACAATGAATATGAAGCCTTCCAGTCATTCAGCAGAGTAGGCCTGGAACCACATTATATTCACATTAATGAGCTCAAGAGAAAATCAGTGAGCCTTGAGGATTTTTCTGCTATTTTTCTTCCCGGCGGTTTCTCTGCGGGTGACTACATAAGGGCGGGAGTGATATTTGCACGAAGGCTTGAGGATGCGGCTCTGAGGGATATTTCAGGATTTGTTGATGACGGTAAGCCAGTAATAGGAATATGTAATGGTTTCCAGGTACTGACTGAGATGGGATTCCTGCCTGGATGGTCTCAGGGGCAGTCTAGGGAGATAGTGCTTGCCCCAAATGATTCCAACAGATACGAATGCAGGTATACCTATATACGGGTTGAAACCCGTAATCCCATTTTGGCTTCATCCCTTGAAGTTGGCTCACATCATCTTATACCGGTTGCCCATGCTGAAGGTAAAATCAGGATAATGGAACCGGAAAGAAATCTTGCGAAACTGGAAGAAAACGGACAGATTCTATTCAGGTACTCAACTGCGGATGGAACCCTGGACGGATACCCGTGGAATCCAAATGGCTCCGTATCTTCAGTGGCAGCAATTTCCAATAGCCACGGGAATGTTATTGGAATGATGCCGCATCCTGAGAGACTCTTTTATTACTACAGAAAAGTGGATCAGGAAACCTATGGAAACTCGGCAGTTGGACAGAAATTCTTCACTGCAGTCAGGGATTACATTATGAGGAATGACTGCTGACCAGCGAAGAGAGAAAAACCCTGACTTTATTGTGAAATTGCTCCAGAGTGCCATCATTGACTATCATATGATCTGCAAGTGAAATTGTGCGTCCTATGCCCCACGTGAGCTCCCTTCCATCCCTCATCTCCAGTTCATTTTCGCTCCTGACATCGTCAATTCTATTTCTTTTCAATATTCTGTTCAAACGTTCCTGCCTATTAGCGTAAATTGCAACAACTATCACGGAATCGTAATGCCTTTTAAAAAAATCAAGCTCTTCTATATTCCTGAGCCCGTCAACAATTGTCTTCTCGGGATCGTTAATACGCTCAGCTGTTCTCTTAGCCCATATATCCATTCCGTGCGACTTCCTCTCGGCACTGGCAAACTGGCCTATCTCGCTGTCTATCATGGGTACCCCTGCCTCCTTGGCATATTCCTTTACAGTCTCGCCCATGTGAACATCAGAATAACCCAGCTCTCTTGCAACCTTTACGAATTCGTCCTTTCCCGAACCCGGCATTCCGGTCAAAATTATCATAGAAAATGCTCCACTAATAGTGGGAATTTATCCGAAGAGGAAACCCATGCCATCCTCGGCCCGTGAATCTTCTTCCTTGATCTGCTTTATTACGTCTTCTTCTGTTTTGGCTGCCATTCTCTGCAGATAATTTCCGAAGAGCTGCTCAAGTCTCTTCCTGCCATCATCCGATCCCTCGTAATATAGAATAAGATCGGAAGCGTTTGGAATGTAGTTGGCGGCTTCTTTCAGGTTAAGTGTCTGCCTTCCAAGAATATCATCGGAAGCGATCTGATCAAATACGCCTTTATTGGCCTTTTGCAGAATGTAGAGTGCAATCATTTCGAACCCATATTAAACAGTACAATAAATGAATTTGCAGGATATCGCTGTGTGTTATCTTGATTGAAAATGTTGGCGGGAAATCAAGTAAAGGCGCGGTGAAATGTTCATGAAATACTCCACAGAGCAGAATTTATAAATTCAGCAAACAGGAAAATGTCATCCAAAAGAGCAAATTTGAACTTTTCAAATCGTCCGGGTCCCACTTAAATGCCCACATGCCTGACATCTGATTCCCACAAGCTGGATTTGGATTCTTGAACCACATTGAACCCATAAGTTCGGAAGTTTTTTCAGAGTCTGAATCCAAAAGTGTGAAAATGTCCTGAAAATTAAAAAGAACAGAATTCACGTTCAATGCACCGTTCATGAAACAATCAGTATTATGCATTCTAACAAATATATGACAGGTTCGCCAGATAAAATATTTTAATTCGTTTATAATCTCCATCCGAAAGGCGAAAGTCCAATGGATTTAAATGTAGCAATTGGAGGCCCCCAGGGTGGAGGTATAGATACTTCATCCAACATGATCAACAGGGCCTTTGCGGAAGCTGGTTATAATGTATTTGGCGTAAGGGAGTACCACTCAAACATAAAGGGAAGGCACAGTTACAACCATCTCAGGGTGAAGGAAGATCGCCCAAGATCTCTTAAGTATCCCGTGGATATCATCGTAGCTCTTGATGCCGACACTATTTTTGAGCATCTCGAGGATGTTGGACCCGGTACCAAGATAATTTATGACCGGAGCTTCGAAAGCTCTGATCTGGCACAGGCCAGGATGATCATGCGCGACACAGCCAGAAGAATCAAGGAAACTCTGGACGCGGCAAAGTTCCCAAACACCGTTAAGGGTGCAGTAGATTACATGAAAAGCAGAGGAGGCATTCCCATGGCAATTCCATTTAACGATGTAGTGGCTTCTGCCAACGCTGAGGGTCCTGCTGCAAGATACTTCAACACGCTCGGATCGGCTGTGACACTTTCAATAGCCGGGTTGGATCAAAAATTCACAGTAGAAGCAATAAAGCAGGTCTTTTCAAATAAGGAAAAAGTAGTGGCTGAAAACGTAAGGGTCGTGGAAGCCGCATACAGATATGCCAATGAGAATGGTTTGGCAGGTAAGCCTCTCAAGACTTTGCAGAAGAAGCAGAGATTCCTCATAACAGGGAATGACGGTTCAGCCATAGGCAAACTGATGGGCGGCCTGAGATTGCAGACCTATTACCCAATAACTCCCGCAAGTGATGAGAGCACCATACTGGAGGAGCATGAGGAATACTCATTCGTAGAAGCTGAGAAAAATCGGCTGAAAAGAGGCGGGGTCGTCGTTGTTCAGACTGAGGATGAAATATCAGCTGTTACCATGGCCCAGGGCGCAGCATTAACAGGTGCAAGAACCTCCACAGCAACCAGTGGCCCAGGGTTTTCACTGATGGCTGAAGGCATAGGTTTTGCTGGAATGGATGAGGTTCCACTTGTGGTTACGCTTTACCAGAGAGGCGGACCCAGTACTGGACTTCCCACAAGAAATGGCCAGTCTGACCTTCTGTTTGCACTGAACACAGGTCACGGAGAATTTCCGAGAATCGTCATCTCATCCGGAGATGTTGAAGAGTGCATTTACGATGCAATGAAGGCCCTCAATTATGCACAGAGATACCAGTTGCCCGTAATACACCTTATTGACAAGAATCTCGCAAACTCAACGGATATGGTTCCTGACATTGACCTCAAGAGGGTTCAGGTACCCCAGACACTCAAGACTGTCCCATCACAGGATTTCCACAGGTACAGCCTCAAGACTGAAACCGGAATATCAGAAATGGGAATTCTGGGAAAGGACATATTCTGGATGACTGGCGATGAACACGACGAACTCGGTCATGTAACTGAGGATACGGAAATGAGGGATTCCCAGATGAGGAAGAGATTCAAGAAGCTGGAGACCGCACTTCAGGAAATCCCAGCAAATGACCAGGCTGTGCTCTACGGTCCGGACAAGGCAGATATAACATTCGTCACGTGGGGCAGCCAGAAGGGTCCCATCCTGGATGTAATGGAAGACCTGAAGCAAGAAGGAATCAGCGCCAACCTGCTTTATCTGAAGATGTTCATGCCGTTTCCGTCTGAATTTGTGAAGAAGGTCCTTGGAAAGGCCAAGCTTGTAATAGACGTGGAGAGCAACATGCTGGCACAGGCTGCAATGGTAATAAAACTGAATACCGGAATCAGCATTGAGAAATCAATTCTAAAGTACAACGGCAGGCATATGACTGAGGATGAGATACTGAAAGCTGCTAAGGATATCTATTCCGGCAAGAGCAAAAATGAAATAGAGGTGTTACAGAATGGCGCATAATTTTAAGAACGACGTAACTGTGGATTGGTGCCCTGGCTGTGGGGACTTCGGAATACTCACATCAATTTCCCAGGCACTGTCTGAACTGAACTTGAATGGAAATGATGTTGTTGCCATATCAGGCATAGGATGTTCCGGAAAGACACCACATTACCTGAACATGGGTGGAGTCCACACGCTTCATGGCAGATCAATACCATTTGCCACTGGAGTTAAACTGGCCAATCCCAACCTGAAGGTAATAGTGCCCAGCGGTGATGGAGACATGCTGGGAATCGGAGCTGGCCATTTCGTGGCCGAAGGGAGACGGAACACTGGGTTAACACTTATAATCTATGACAACGAGGTTTACGGTCTCACCAAAGGCCAGGCAGCGCCAACAATGCAGCTTGGCGAGCAGACCAAGAGCCTGGCAAGACCCAATGTATTCGGCAAGGTGAATCCAATCACCCTGGCTCTTTCATCCGGCTATTCCTTTGTAGCTAGGGGATTCAGCTTTGACATGAAGCAGCTCAAGGATCTCATAAAGATGGCTGTGATGCATGACGGCTCTGCCGTTATTGATGTTCTTCAGCCATGCCCAACATACAACAATGTCAACACAATGGAATGGTACAGGCAGAGAGTTTACAAGCTGGAAGAGGAAGACAAGAGCTGGGATCCGGTCATCACTCCCGGAAACGAGAACACCGCAGAAGAGAAGTTCCAGAAAGCATACACAAAGGGAATGGAGTGGGGAGACCGTATCCCAACAGGAGTTTTCTACGATAACAGGGCAGTGCCCAGCTTTACCAAGAGACTCAACGAGTTTGTACCGAACTACCTGGACTATCCGCCTTCCCAGCAGATAGTAACGGGAAAGGATGGCTACACGCCAGTGGACCCATACGGTACTTTCGCTGAAAAGTTGATCTGAACATCCTTACCCTTTTTTTTAAATTTTTAATTTTCTCCCTCAAATTCTGAATGAAAACATCTTTTCCACGCTACTTAACATGTACTTGATTTTTGGCCCAGTGAATATCACAGCATCACATGCAGCATGGCCGTGATTCCAAGCAACAGAAACAGTATCCCGAAGATTGCAAGTGCAGATATGCTGAATATTCTGACACCAAGTACAACCTCCCGTTCATATTTGAGAGAAGCCCTGTTTACAAGTTCAGACAGGAAAAATATCCAGATTACGATACCAACAAACAGGAATATGATGGTTATGATCCCGAACTTCTGCAGGACACTGAGCCCTGCAGTGAGCCACCAGGCTATCTGCATTGGGTTCACCAATCCGATGGTCAATCCGGCAAGATAACCTGATCCTGCCTTACCGGATTGTTGTGATGCATCGTCAGCAGCTGCTATCCTGAATGCGAGATAAAGGAAGAATATAGCCCCAAGTATGTAGATGTACCTGTCATAGGATTTAAGGTCCAGGACACTGCCAAATACAGTAATTATGATCATTAGAATGAAATCTGCAGTCATGGCACCGAACCCAACAGCCATGCCCCTGAAAACTGATTTCAGGGACCTCTGCACCAGAATGGCGGTTATGGGACCCGGCGGGCCAGCAAGAGATATCCCCAGAAGTATACCTATCCCCGCAAGCACCGGAAAATACAACATGAAAATTATGACCTTATGACAACACAATAATAAATAAATTCATGGACCATTGTGGCATGATGGCTGCATGCAGATAAAACCTGATTTCAAAGGCAAGGAAGAACTGCTTGAATACATGGAAGCTGACAGTGAAAACATAGAGAGGTCCTTTGCTGCAGCAGGTTCACTGCTTGACCATATTGATTCCAGGATTGGAGGGAAAAACTACTGGCAGCTTTCTTACACAGAGATGTGCTGGCTCTACGCAGCCGTTGAAAATTTCAGGTCCAAGGTAACCGTTGAGACAGGGGTCGGACCCGGGAGTTCAAGCGCAGTTATACTTGAGGCTTCCAGGGATTTTTCTGGGCAGCTGTGGAGCTTTGACTTGGGAGAAAAATATGGGGAGGATGAACGGCGGCCCTTAGGATTCCTGGTTGAGGACAATCTCAGGGAAAGGTGGCATCTTATAATAGGAAATACCAAGAACACCCTTGAGCAGACCCTCTCTAAGATAGGCCTGATTGATATATTCTTCCATGATTCAGAGCACACATATGATCACGTTAAATTTGAGCTTTCCACTGCGCTGCCTCACCTGAAAAAGAGATTCATCATCATTGTGGACAATTATGACTGGACTGAAGCCCCGGTTGACTTTGCACGTGATCATGGCATGAAGCTGGTAAAAATCGCAGATGACATGTGCTTCATTTATCCCGGATGAGGTACGTTCACTGAACTTAAGCTGGCTGTGGGAGGTTTAAAACAGCAACTGAATCTGACGCCTTCATTCCCTGTCGGGCTCACCATCTGCGAAATCGGAGAGGGCGCGATCCATTGCATCAAGATTCATTCCCTTCTGTACGCCATCAAGATTCTCAAAGCGTGATTGCCTCGTGATTTTTGACCCCATGAAATGCGACAGATTCTCATCTTCCATGAGGTAGTGCTTGTACTGGTCCGGATCACCCATTACACGTATAAATCTGGTTCTTCCGTACCTTCCCATGCTTCTGGTGGTTGCTGACAGGAGCCCGAATTCCTCAAGCTCGGAAAGAATATCTCCTATCCTCCTGGATGTCAGGGGTATGAATCCCAGCTCTGTGCAGATGTTTCTGTAATTCTCGTATATCTCGCCGGTGATCATCAGTCTCTTGCTGAGCTCCTGCGTAACAACCGCGCTGAGAAGTACCATCTTTGACTGTAATGGGAGGCTTGTTATGGCAGCATGCACCACGTTCATCTCATACCTGTCCCTGGCTTCATACACTTCCCTGTCCGTGACCTTATCCCTGTTTTCCCTTATGGCAATTTCAATGGATATTCTCATGAGGTCCAGTGCCTTCCTTGCGTCTCCGTGCTCCTGAGCCCCTATTGCGGAACAGAGATTTACTGCTGATTCATCAACTGCGCCTTCCTTTACTATTCCTTCCAGCCTGAATGCGATTATATCCCTGAGCTGCTGTGCATTATATGATGAGAACATAATGCTCTCCTGGTTCATTCTGCTTCTGACCCTGGGGTCAAGCGTATCAAGAAAATTGGCATCATTGGTTATCCCTATTATTGATGCCCTGGACATGCGTGTGTCATCAAGGATCTTGAGGATCACATAAAGGGCGTCACTGCCGTTCTTCTGTATGAGTTTGTCCACTTCGTCAAGCACCAGGACGTAGAACGATTTCTGGGCATTCATTCTCGTGACCAGTTCTCCATAAATCCTGTCCATTGGCCATCCCATCGGCGGAATCTGGTCCTGGGTTCCCGTGGATATTGAGTTCACAATGGTAACAAGTATGGAGTATGGGGAATCGTAAATCTGGCAGTTGACGTAACACACATTCACCCTGTCTTCAGCGGCCTCCTTCAGCATTGATGTAACATATGAGGTCGTGGATGTCTTTCCTGTCCCAGTTTTCCCATAAAGCAGCATGTTGGATGGTTTCATATCCCGCATAATGCTGCTCAGAACCATCACCATGTGATCTATTTCTTTTTCCCTGTGGGGGAATGAATTGGGCATGAAGGACCCGCTCAGCTTCTCCAGATCGCCTTTGATAAGTGGTGATTCAGCCGAAAACTTAGAGAAGAGATTCATGGTAACTACCGGTAAGAATATCGAAGCCATAGGGAGTACTAAAACCTTTTTTGACCCGCTCTGTAACTAGAAAGGTTACCACAAGATTAATCATCATGAAAAGGCATTACCGGAACTTTTTCCTTTGCCATAACCACCCCAACAAGATACATGGAGCCCAGAACAAGTGTTATTGGGGAAGATTCCATGGCACTCCTGTATGCCTCCACGGGATCGTGAATGATCTTCACCTCAGTGAAGATTGTCCGGCCTATCTCAGCAAGCTTCTCAGGCGGAACCGCACGCTCTGGTTCGTCCGGTATTGTGAATATGACCCTGCTGGAAATTTTCCTGGCAGCGTGCAGGAAAGAGTAGATATCCTTGTCAGAAAGCATCCCTATGACCAGGACTGGCTCCGGAAGATGAAATTCTAAAAATGCCTGTGCCAGGGCGTTTGCGGCTGGAGGATTGTGGGCGCAGTCCACCATCAGTATTGGATCCCTTCTTATGATTTCCATCCTGCCGGGCCACCTTGTGGCGGCTATTGCTTTCTCAATCTGCCCTCTTGTGATGCGGAGATCTTCCATTTGCTCAACTGCAAGAATGGCATTTGTGACGTTTTTCACCTGGAACTTCCCGGCCAGCGAGGTTGATATCCTGTATTCATTTTTACGCGTACCCAGGACAAAACGGCTTCCGGAAATGTCCGATTCAATGTCAGATATGGTGGCCTCTTTCTCTGAAATTATAAGCGGAGAACCTCTCACCTGCGAGATCCTTCTTATGGTATCTACCACTTCCGGCTTTCCATCCCCCAGGATTATGGGTTTTCCCGGCTTTATGATACCGCCCTTCTCCATCGCAATGGAAGTGAGGGAACATCCCAATTTGTCAGCATGTTCAAAACCGATCTGGGTGATTACACTTACCTCAGGAGTAATTATGTTGGTGGAATCGAGACGCCCCCCCAGACCTACCTCAACCGAAGCATACTGTGCCTTTCTCTCGGCGAAGTACTTGAAAGCAAGCAGAGTTGTGACCTCGAAGAATGTGGGATTCCTTTTGGACTCTCCGAGCTCCAGGATAATTTTTCTGTAAGTCTCCACAAATTCCTCAAGATATGCATCCGGAATCAGTTCCCTATCAAATACAATCCTCTCATTGAAATTTACAAGATGTGGGGATGTGTACAATCCAGTGTGGTACTTCCGTCTCAGGATGTTGTAGACATAAGCTGAAGTGGAACCCTTGCCATTTGTTCCAGCCACATGTACACTTCGGAATTCATTTTGCGGTTCACCCAGCAGCTTAGCAAATTCACTGGTGACAGAAAGATCGAGTTTGATGCCTTCCCTGGTAAGTCCGTAGAGGAATGTCAGGTTTTCGGAGTCCACGCTGGGCAATAGCTGCCCATCTAAAATAGTTATGTCAGGTTGCTGTTCTCTCCAACACTTATATTCTGGCATCCCCCTTCCTCTGGCGCTGAAGTGTCAACCAGCCAATGGTTGCAATTCAAAGAACCCATGCCTGAGGGCCTGAGTGAGACCGGAAGCAAGCTCCTTATGTTGGGGGGTAGTTGATTTCACCAAGCCCATCATGCTCTTTCTTCATGTTCTTCAGGTCATTCATTATGTCAAAAGCAGACATGGATTTTCTACCCTCATGATATTCATGAATCCTCTTCTATAGGAAATGATTCGGGGCAAATACTGCGGATCAGAAATGCTTCTCGGTGAGCACCCTCTGATTCCCAACTGGAAATACACTGCCCTGATGGTGTTAAACATTTATGTGATATTATCCAGGCAGACAGATTCATTTTTCCGTTGATGGAAGTCCATGTATCTCCATGCCAGTGCATTGAAATCTTACTTATTCCATCAAACTCTTAACAATATTATAAATATTTAAGAGCATTTAAGAGCCCATGGAAACCAGATTGGTTTATCTGGAAAATCAGTATCAGAAAGAATGTGATAGTACAGCATCATGGTTCGAGTTCACGGACCTTGTCATAGATCAGACGGTCTTCTATCCAACTTCGGATGGACAGCCCAACGACAGGGGGAAAGTAATTATTGACGGGAGGGAATACGTCATAGTCGATACATGGTCAGATGGTGACAATATTCACCTGATGTCGCATGACACTTTTCCTGACGACACCAAGGGAAAGAAAGTCCATCAGGTGCTTGACTGGGATGTAAGGTATATGCACATGCGATTCAGAACTGCCCTGAAGGTCATCAGCGGCCTTGCGTATAGCATGTTCGGTGCAACGACCAGGATAAATCAGACATATGATGATCAGGCATGGTTTGATTTTGAAAAAGATGAAATATCCAATGATGACGTTGTCAGCCTTTTCCAGGAAGTGAATAAAGTCATTTCTACGGACCGGGAGACATCATTCAGGTACATTCCAAGAGATGAATTCATAAAAGATGCTGACATGATGAAGATCTGCAAGGGAAGGGTACCGGACCTCCAGAACATCAGGATAATGGACCTTGAAGGTGTTCCGTCCCAGATGGAGTTTGGCACAAATGTGGCAAAAACCGGAGAAGTAGGAAAAGTGGATTACAAGACCACACTGATCAAGGGAAAGATTGGAAGGAGAATCAATATAACTCTTTCAATGGAATAATGGTGAAAAATGCCGGGAAATGGGGCTGGGCTGGAGTCCAGGATAGTCCGATATTCAGGATACCTGCTCATAGCCATTGCCATAATCTCCTTTCTGATTGCCCTTCCTGATATCTTCATCACCAAACTCCCACTTTATGGACACCCGGCATCCAGTTTCTTTATATTTAACATAACTGCCACGGTTTATCTGGCCGCGGCCATAATAATTCCAACAGCCGTACTTGTCGGGCTGGCCATTTTCTCGCTATTCGACCAGAAGAAGAGGAATGTAAGATCGTTCAATGGCGCCCGCGGCGATGCGTTTTACAGATATCTCCTGGTTTTTGTGTTCATCGAGATAATTGTTTCTGAGGTAATAGAATACGCAAACCCTGCCCTGTCGGAGGTATTCCCCTTCGATTCCAGGAACCCCTCTGTGGTTGCACTGGCCTATTCCTCACAGGTGCTGATGCAGAGCATTCTTTTCCAGCTTCTCCCACTGGCTGTGGCAATAGCAGTGCTCCTGTATGCCACTGGAAAACTCAATCTGAGAAACTTCATCTCAGCAACACCAGGAACCGGAGAAACCCTCCTGATATCTCTAGTTGTGGCTTTGATATTCTCAATTGTTTCTGGAGGGCCAGCCTTAGCCATATTCACGGATTTCCTTTCGCTTTTTGTACTGAACGCAATATTCCTGAAAAGCGGGTTTCTGCGTGCTTTTCTTGCAAATTTTTCAATCTCAATGATCAATGTTACGGCCTCGGCGCTTATTTCGTCTCCTGTCGGTACAATAATACTTACGGTGCTGCTGATCTACCTCGGCTTCCTGGGAGCATATGTCTTCATGGGAATGGGACTCAAATATTCCGCCTCTTTAGCTGCATCCAGAAGCCGGGATAATGTCAACAGAGTCCCGAAAACCAGGAACGTACCTGAGACACAGCTTTTCATAAGGTCCGCATGCCCTGATTGTGGTAATACCACATTTTATGTGAACCCTGACATGAGCCTCAAATGCACCAGGTGTGGAAAGGAGATCCCCAGGGATGCCATGGAAGTGCCAAATGTCAGGGTGGAACTAAGAAGGTCTTGAGAAAGAGAACGGCAGTTCCGCAGAGGATGACCAGCGAATATTTCCACATAGTTTTATGCTTGTCTGAATGCAAAAAAAACGTGTCAACATATAGCCTTTTTAAACTCATATATGTCCATCACTTTCAAATTCTAACATTGGCATTGTTGGTGCCTGAATCCTAACTCGATCATGCCTCAGCAAATGATATGTCATGAGTCACCTGGAAGCCTTGAAATATTGGGGTATTCCCTAAGAATCAAATATATACCGTATACAAGGGGCATTAAGAAAAGTGGAATTATTGTCCATATACCATAATACTGATAAAGAACATCCTCACCCAGAGAACCCACAATAAAGCCGAATCCGAACGTTGATTCGTAATAGAAGACCCCAGTCTTGGTGTCAGAGGTATTTGAAATATACGCCAAGATCTTTGACATGCTGATTGAAACCCCCAAGCCAGAAATGGCTGATACGGCAACTAGAATTGGGAGAGTGACCTTGAATGCAAGGAATAAAGCAGGAAACAGTAGCAGGGATGAAATTGCGCCATACTGCCATATCTTGAGATCGGGGACGAAGTTGAGCACAACAAACCCAACTGCAACCACCGCCCCGTATGTTGCAGTCACTCCGCCTATGATGTAATATGGGAAACCGTTGGCCTTCAGCAGCGGTTCCACTACAAAATACAGGAAACCTGAAAATATGCCGGCATAGAACAGGGGAAATATGTAGCTTAACCTTGGAGATTCCCTGGATGCGGTCTCTTCCTTATATTTCATCCGTGGAGTTGTGACCATTGATATGGCAAAGGCTGCTGCAGCAATGAGAAATACATACTTGAACCCGTAAAGGTCAATGATAACCCCCATAATGGCAGGTGATGTTGCATTGGGAATACCCCATGCAATGGAATACTTTTCCGCATTTCTGGATCCCTGAAGAGAGCCCAGTGCAATTTCGCTGGATATCCACCACGGAGCCTGAAAAAAGCTTGCGATTATGGCTATGGGAAGAAAGTACGATCTATATCCAAAGAGGAGGGCCACAGACATGGCCAGGAGTATGGCCAGAGGCACACTGACGCCGGCCCTCATCAGCCTTGATCCTGCCCTGCGATATATGTAAGCAACAACAGGAAATGGCAGGGAGCTTGCCAGCCCTATGATGCCTATGAAACTATAGGAGAATCCCAGGCGTTCAGCTATGAGGGGAAAGGTGAAGCTGAGCCCAAGCCAGCCAGTTCCAAATGCAAAACTGCTTGCAATCAGCCTTGCTGAATCACCGGTGAGACCGTTCCGTGACACACAGCGGTATGGCAGACCGGGCTATAATCCTGATGCTCACTGAATTTTATCTATCTTAATTCCATCATCCTCATAGAATGCAATTATGTCATCAGCCTTCAAGCCGAGACGTTCCACAATCTTCCTTGGCAGAGTTATCCTGAAGGACGAGCCCCTTGAAGATATATGCGCAACCTCCAGAAGTTTCTTTTTATCCATGAATTGGTATTGTGGCAAGAGATATAATTATTGTATCGATACTAACAGCGGGCTGCGGCTGACCATTGCGATCATGAGGCGAGTTGGCAGGCACTAAAAACTGTGCACAGGAAACGCTGAGTTTTTATATCCTGAAAAGCTTCTGGTTAGAACTTCAATGGTAACTAAACCTGCCAGAATGTATAGCAAAATTACAGGGCCAGCCTACACGAGGAGAGAGTTTATGGGCGGCGTTCCTTACCCGAAAATCACAAACTTTGTTCAGGGAAACCAGAAAAAGGACTTTGAAATAGAGTTCAGGCTCATAGCCAAGGAATCATGCCAGATCAGGCATATAGCACTTGAGGCAGCAAGAGTATCTGTTAACAGAAAAATGCTTGAAGGATCAAGCCCAGACAGCTACTTCCTGCAGATAAGGCCATATCCCCACCAGGTAATCAGGGAACATAAGATGGCAACAGGAGCAGGCGCAGACAGAATATCAAGTGGAATGAGAGCTGCCTTTGGCAGACCTGTGGGCACAGCTGCCCGTGTACATACGGATGATATCATAATGGTCGGTCGCACATCCCCGGACAAAGCCAGAAAAATGAGGGACGCGCTTCATAAGGCCTCCATGAAACTTCCTACACCCTGCCGCATAGAAATCTCAAAGGGCAAGGACCTGGCAGGAAAACTTGGTCTTTAGTTTCTGATGGAAAGGGAAAAATCCCTAAAAATTTTTGAATCTCTCTTTACTGAAATAGATTTATCAGGATCCCGCCTGGATACTCATGGGTGGGACAGCAGGGTTTTGTTCCTGCAGAATGGTACTGTAATTAAGATTCCACTTGCAAACGGCTATGAGAAACTTGAAAGGGAATATTGTGTGCTGAAGTCAGTCAAGCCCCTTCTTGGTGATCTAGTTCCTGACAGGATCGCACTGGTTATGAAGAAATTCAGAGGTGAAACATTGGAGTTCCTTTCCTACAACGCCATAGAGGGTATCACCCTTGATGATGCAGCTCCGCTATCAAGGGACATGGAAACTTCAATATGGGTGCAGATGACGCGCATACTGCCAGCAATCCATCATCATATGCCGCCCGGTCTCAGCAAATGTGGAATTCCCCTATTGGACGGCCCTGGGTGGCGAGACTTCTATGCGGGATTTCTTCGGGATCTGAGAATAACGGTTTTCCCGGCCCTGGATGGCCATCTTTCAAGTTATCTGGAGGACCAGATCAGAACCTTCGTTGAAAATGATTCAAATTTCGAATTCCGGCCTGCCCTCATTCATGGTGACATTGATCCCAGGAATCTCATATGGGACACACATTCACTCAGGATATCAGGGATAATAGACTGGGGGGACAGCATGATTGGGGATCCGGCCTTTGATTATGCCTCCATGCTATTCAATGAAAGGGTTGGCCTGCAGCTCATCAGGAACCAGAGAGAACTTGCAGGTCCTGGTCCCATCAGGAGAATTGAATTCTATCACAGGATGGTGCCTGTATACTGGATCATGTATGGTCTCAGGAACAGGAGGGAGAAGCTTGTCCGTGACGGCATAAGAGAACTTGAAAATAGGATTGGATTCAAGATTGCAATCCTCTGAATCCAGGTCCGTGCATGGATCAGAATAGAGACTGCATGCTTTCTCTGGAACCGATGAAGTCCTGAATAAGCTTGGCCGCAAGCATTGACGTGTTCCCATTATCATACACTGGCGTCATTTCTACCACGTCGAAACCTATGATCCTCTTGGCGAAGTGAGTGATGAGGGATCTCACCTCAACAGCACTTATGCCGTATGGTTCCGGTGTTCCCACGCCTGGCGCTTCAGATGGGTCTATACCATCCATGTCTATGGAAAAGTATATTCTTGCAGGATTTCTTGATTCAATTTCCTGAATTACAGACATGATACCTTTCGTTCTGACTTCATTTGCCGTAAAAAACCTGACCTTTGACCATTCCTCCGATCTGTATTCCTCCATTGATACAGATCTAGTGCCTATTGAGAATATCTTTCCAGCCCCAAGGATTTCCAGGGCCCTTCTGGTGACGCAGGCATGGTTCAGCCTGTTTCCCATGTATTCATCCCTGAAATCTGAGTGGGCATCTATTATGATCATCACTGTATCCTTTGGAATGTTCCTGACGGCACCAACAGTTACCGAGTGCTCACCTCCAAGCATTACCGGTACCTTGCCAGATCTCATCATTGTACCCGTGACACTTTCAACGGTGTCAACCACTTCCGATACGTCCTCGCCTACCTGCAAATTACCCATGTCGCAGATGCCTGCAGACAGGAAATCTACACCGTATGAAAACTCGAAGGATTCAAGATTATCATAGGCAAGCCTTATTGTATCAGGAGCGAGCCTCGATCCCCGTCTGAAGCTGGATGTACCATCAAATGGCACCCCGAAGACCACATAACGGGCCTCTGTGTAAGGTGACACAGCATCGGCGATTTTCCTGTGTGAAAACAGATCTTTCAGTTCTGGAACATTATCTTCCTGACGCCCATTGTCTCCCAATAGGATACCTCCGTTCCGGGTTTTACCCGTTCGATTTCCGTGGGATCAAGCTGAACAACAAATGTCTCAAAGGTCTCAGAGTCCATCAGTTGAGCCTCATTGTTCGCAATGGACAGAACCTGGGCGTTCTTCTTCTCAATTATTGGTACCTTGACCTTATGCTTGACGGGGTAAACTACGCTTCTCTTCTGTCCGTCAAACACTCCTATGGCCACAATCCTTCCCTTTGCTTCACCATGCTTCCCCGGTTTGGACATTGTGATGTCAACTATCTTGCACGGTACATCGTCTACAAGCATGTATCTTCCTACCTTAAGTTCTCTAACTTCGGCTTCCTGCCAGCTCATGTGATTCTTTTCGTAATGGTCTCTCTCTTTATATATTTTCTATTGCGAGATACGCATAATAAATGGGAAAATCAGTTGTAATCTTCAAAGGGCAAATCCTCATATTCAGGCCGCAGTAGTGACCCATCCCTTTTCAGGAATACCCCATTCACCATTACATCACTGACACATGATGTATCGGCAGAATACACAATATTTGAAACGGCATTGCTGATTGTGGTGGGAGCCATCCTTGGATTCCTTGTGTCCATCAGAACTATGTCTGCCAGCATTCCTGGCGCTATGGCCCCTATATCCTTCCTCTTCAGTGAGGCAGCAGCGTTCACTGTGGCCATGTCCAGCAGCATCTGGGCATTTGTTAATGCAGGATTCCACCGATCATTCTTGACCCATATGGAGCCGAATTTCATTGAGGAGATCACATCCTGGGAATTGTTTGAAGCGGTGCTGTCCGACCCAATGGAGACAGTAACACCATTGTTCAGGTATTCAGGTATGGGCGCAATTCCTCCCACGCCAAGTTTTGCGTTGCTGACAGGATTCCATGAGACGCTGGCTGATGCCTTAGAAAGCAGTCTGACTTCATTGAGTGTTGCCCAGACTGAATGAGCAGCAATGAACCTGGGGCCAAGGAAGCCGATTTTTGAAAGATGCTCTATTGGCCTTTCGCCTTTGGAAGCTTTTACAAAATTGTAAACCTCTTGGCGGGTCTCAGCAAGGTGTCCATGTATTATGGTATCCTCCCTGTCTGCCACATCCAGGGCAGAGAGATAGGTCTCGTCGCCTGCCACATATATTCCCTGAACACCTATGGCTGGAGTCACCAGATCACGTCCCCTGAATTCACTTATGAAATGCTGTGCATTCTTCACGGGATTCCCCCTCTGTGTGGTCTTATCCTCATCCAGGGTATTCCAGGCCAGGAACCCGCGGATACCTGCTTTTTCAACTGCTCTTACAATCACGTCCTCAGAGTAATAGAGATCCAGGAATGACGTTACGCCAGAATGCACCATTTCCCTGATTCCAAGAAGTGCAGAGTTGTAAAGTCCTTTCTCAGTCCTTTCGCCATCAAGCTTGAATGTTCTTTCAAGGAAACTGGACAGGGGCACGTCATCAATCTGCCCCCTCAGGTGCGTCATTGCCACATGGCAGTGTGTGTTGATCATCCCCGGCATGGCTATTCTGCCTGTTCCATCAATGATTTCGTCTGCCCCCTTCTCTTCCGGTCCGGTGTAGGTGATCCTGTTTCCCTCAATCAGTATATTTCCCATAAAGACTGACCTGTTGATGTCCTGTGAAACGATAATTGCGTTGCGAATCAGCATGCTCTTCATGTGGGTGATATTTCAATTGCAGTAATAAAATGACCTCAGGCCTTATTTGATCCGAAAACCCGTAGAGTCATCTGAAATATGGAAACCATGAAGAATGTATGGCGTTGAGCCCATGAGAAATTCAGAAACTCGATGCCATGCCTTTGCCATTACTTACACAGGATAAGAATCATTTCGCCCTCTGGAACATTCACTGGCAGGAAACTAGGTAAATTTCTGTTAAGAATACATCCGTTTACACCGGTTCCAAATGCGGGAAGCCGCATGATGCGCACGTCTGCGTGCCATAAAACCGGGGATTCTACCACTTGTCTGTCCTGGGAAGCTTGCCAAGCTTCTTCATCTTTCTTTCTGGCGAACTTCTTACAACATATATTGCTGTAATGAAGACTGCAATGGCCACAGCAAGTATCTGGAAACCCATGGATGATACCATCTGATCCACAGCAAAGACAATGAACGCAATGATTCCTCCCAGAACTGCTGCTGCACCAATTCCACCGAGAGCTTCCGATCTGAACTGCTTCTCCTGCACAAAGACGAAGTACGATATTATGGCTACCAGCGATATGATCAGGGCGACCATCATAACGGGATTTACAGGAAAAGAATATTCCTGCAGAGGAGGAGGGAATCTCTGTCCATCTATGTTTGTGGACCCCGTAAAGATCAGCGCAATCCACGAAACAAACTGCATCTCATATGCCTGCGTGTAGGCTGCAGCGTATGAGTATGAATACCTGGCCATGAGGTATAACACAAAAACCTGATCCAGGAGCGGAAGCAGGGAAAGGACCAGATACGATATGGAACGCTGTATGGTGCCTGACTTTATGCCGCCAATTGTTGCAGTTACGCTGATTACCATGCTGAAGGTGATGAATGTGCGGAGAGTGAATGGTATTACAAGATGGGATAGCAGCCTACTTGATTGTATGTAGGAACTGAAACCAGAAAAGAGGTTAGGACTCCCACTATTTCCAACCTCCACGCCAAGGGAGATCAGGATCAACATCAGAATGATGAGTATTACAACCGGATTCACATATGACCTGAACCTTGATGGTACGAATATTGACATTACCGGCACCAGGGAAAGTACTATGAAGGGCGCCAGGTAAACGTCACCGAGGAGATGGGGAATCACATAGATGATCAGCACTATGGATGGGAGCATTATCATTCCGTTTATGACCGTCCTGACTGTCAAATCCTTCATGTTTATCCTCCAAGATTCAGTGTGCGAGCATAACCATATTCAGCCATAAGCCTGAGCAGAAGGTCCCTTTCCCTGGCTGTTGCGGTCTTTATGCCTATTCCATTGAAGAAGTGCGAGACGGCTTTGATATATCGCCTCTGCTTGTTGGCCGTACTGATCATTAGCTTGCGGAAAACCTCGTCCTCACGCTTATCCACAAAATCATACCCGTCAACAAGGAACAGGTACGTTGGCCTCCCGGTCTGGTAATCCCTTGGCGAGTGTGGATGAAAGTTTTCAGGGAATGACATGGCGGATATGATGAACACAACTGCATTCTTCTTGATTCGCTTCCTGATTTTCTCCACAGCAGCCTCAATGGAAAAGTCACCGGAAGGGCGTATCTCTGCCACAAGCTTTTCAAGCTTCTTGATGGGTTCCTCCGACTTCTGGGCAGGAATGAAGTGATCGAGGCTGGATGATATTACCTGGAAGCCCACACCATCACGATTCTTTATGATTGAATAAGATGCATTTAGGACGCTTGTCACAACTGTGTCGTACATTCTCCTTGTTGCAGTCCCCTGATTCATTCCGCTGCTGTAATCCATGACAAAGTAAACATCGATCTGCCGCTCTTCCTCCATCTGCTTGATGAAGAGATCTTCATAATCACCGCCATTGTACCTGTCCCACACTATATATCGGAAATCGTCAGATTCAACATATTGCCTCACACCATAGAAATCGTATCCCTGCCCGGATTTCCTGGAATAGTGCATGCCTGCAGTGAAAAGGAAATTGCTGAGCCTCTCGCTGCGTTGCGTGTAGATATCTGAAAGGGCAGGGCCTATCTTCACCTCATCTATCTTCTCCAGAATGGATCGGGTGATGCATATCTTCATGGGGTCCTGCACGTAGGTTATGAGGGGACCGATTTTGTATTTCCCAATGGCTATGGATTCTATGGAGTATGCCTTTTCAACAGTCTGCCCAGGAGACAGGGCAATTTCACCCTCGAAATCTCCTTCTGTCCTGAACACATCCGAAAGAGTGTCGTAATAGTGAAAGGTTATTGTCCTGGATGTGGGATTGGTGAACCTTACCCTTATTTCCTTGGGCTGGTGTTTCCTGCCATGATCGTCCTTCAGGAACCTTTCGATTCTTATCCTGAACAGATCTGTTGCCGTCCCCTTGTTGAAGAGTATAATGTCCGCAGCTATGACGAAGAACAGTACAAGGGAGAATATTATGAAGTACCTGTATCCGAAGAACAGGGCCTCAAGTACCGCACTTGTGACCGCTGAGATCAGAGCATAGCCGGACTTCTTGATCATTTTGGCGTCGCTACCTGCGATATAACCCGGTCAATAACCCGGTTGACTGTGCTCATGGCATCTCCTCCATTTTCTAGCAGTGCTTCAGGCCGGAGCATTATCCTGTGGTTCAGAAGTTCGTGTGCCAGAAATCTGACGTCCTCGGGAATTACGTATTCCCGTCCGTTGAGCATTGCGTTTGCCTTTGCCGCCATAAGATACTTTGCAGTAGTCCTGGGGCTCGCGCCGACAAGTATAAGATCATTGGTTCTCGTTGTGCGGATAATGTCCACAATATATGTTATGATCTCATCGCTTGCATATATCTTTGAAACCTCTTTCCTGAGGGACAGGATCCTGTTGGAATCAATATCGTTCTGCACTTCCTCTTCCGGCAGGGAGAGTGATTTGAGTATGCCCATTTCCTCTTCCCTGGAGGGGTATGTCAGGATGTACCTGAAGAGAAACCTGTCCATCAGAGCTTCTGCCAGTGGGAATGTCCCCTCCTGCTCTATTGGATTCTGCGTGGCTATGACCAGGAACGGTTCCGGTAGATTGTAATCTTCACCCCCAACTGAGACCTTCTTTTCTTCCATTCCTTCCAGAAGGGCGGACTGCACCTTGGCCGGAGTCCTGTTAATTTCATCTGCAAGGAGCACGTTTGCAAATATGGGCCCCCTTCTGAACTCTATCTTCTTGGCTTCAAGGTTGAAGACCATGGTTCCAGTCACATCTGATGGAAGCATATCGGGCGTGAACTGGATCCTCTTGAAATCCATGCACAGGTTTCTGGAGAACTCGCTGGCAAGCATTGTCTTGGCCAGTCCTGGGACCCCCTCCAGAAGCACATGATTGTTGCTCAGGAGGGCAATGAACATGAACCGGACTATCTTCTCTGACCCTATTACACGTTTACCAATGGCAGTTTCTATTCTCCTTACTGTGTTCCTCAACTCCCCAACATCTACAAATTCAGTTTCAGTCATAATATACCTTCATCCTCCTGCTCAAATTCCACTATCTGATTCTTGGCTTTCCTGAGCCTGTTGTACAGGTTCAAAATCTCGTTGAATGTTTCCTTTCTCCCATCATTACCGCGCTGTTTCTTCTTTTTCCTGGTGGAATGCGACATGGCCTCGTACTTATTGAAGCGCTTCAACAGCACCCTGAAATATTCATCGTATTCCCTGAGGTGATGGAATTCCTTTTCCATGGGGTCTAAAAAATGGTGGAAATCGTCTGCAATGACCTTTTCAGATTCCACTGTAAAAAAGTCCCTCGGAATGATGAATTTTTCCTTTTTCTGTTCCAGGGTGGGCGGGCCGTCGATCCTTGTGCTTCTCCTCTTAACCTTTACCACTGCAGATGTGAGAAAAATGAGAACTACCGGTATTATGAAAGTCAGCAGAAAGAAAGGATTGTGCTCAACACTGTTGACGAAGCTCGTTAACAGCTGCGGTCCGATTGCGCTCAACCCTGAAGATGTCTGGCCTATCCCTGTCATAGATTTATACCCTTACGTCACTGTCCGAAAAATAGAGCTTCATGATATCCATGTAATTGTAAATCTCTGAAAAGCGGTTCATGAGATCATCGCCATCAAAACTTACTTCCTGCGCAAAACGTGCCGGTTCGTAGAAATTGAGATAGAATGTCAGAAGCTTCCTGAGTGCCTGAGCTCGATTCTTTGAATCATCCTCAGTGGTCACCACGTCATCAAATGCTTCCATAATGGTGAAGCTGTCCACATAGCCGTTCTCTGGAACCTTTATATTCATTGAGGAAAGTTCGTTTATGAAGAAATGCCTGCTGCCCTCTGAATCTGATAGCCTGGCGCCAAAATATCTTGAATAATCCTTCTTGGCAGCCTGGAAGGTGAGCTTTGCAGCACCTATGAGGTCGTTTTCTCCAATGAGCTTCCGTGCCTCCAGAGCAGGGGGGATGTCACCAACGGTCTTGACTTCCACCACAGTTTCCACGTTTTCCATTGTGGGACCCTTGAACCGTGATTTCTGTTTCTTTAATTTTTTCCCGCCATCCTTGACAACTTTTTTCGTTTCTACCGGGCCCTTTACCACCTTTCTTGGTTCCTTTGAAAATAAAGACATGTCATCACGCTCCTTTCAGTTCTGTTGAATAGTATCCAACCCACACATTTGCGTATTGAGAAATGGTTTTGTCATCACTGAACGTGTAGTGAGAGAAATCGATATATAATGTGCTGTTCCCTGTTTTTGAAATGGCGAAATAATTCGTAATGTTTATTGTACTGCCAGAAACCTGAAGGTTTGTGATGGGCGTCCCGTCTATGGATACGTTCACGGTTGAAGTTGTAGTTGCATTTTCCGTGATGTTTGTTACCAGTACTTTGGATGCCTGGTTCCAGGAATAATTTGCATAGAAGTTTTCACTTCCACTATTATATGTCCATTTTGTTGTGTTGAGTTCAATGGATCCTCCAGATACCTTGAAAGATTCTGTCCAGTTGTAAACAGTGCTGTTCAAGCTGAAAGAGGATTTATTCACATTCTGATTAGATATGTATGCCGCGAAACTGAAGTAAGCTGAATAAAGTGGGATGATTGTTTTCCCGGTTCCACCGGATAGTGATGAGGAATTAACCTGTGAGGTTGTGTTTGAAATCACATATTTCCAGCCAACTGGTGATTCCCATGTGATTTCCAGAACATATGGCTTCAGTATGGTGGTGTTTTCTATTGAGGACTGAAGGGTGATGTTCCAGTATTCTGGAACGTATGATCTGTCAATGTAAGACACATTATATTTTCCGGCGGGAAGATAGAATGTTGCAACGCTGTAATTCTGTCCCGTGGTGTTGGAGCTGTACGGAGACCTGGGGTATATGGGTAGAGCGTAGTTCCCGACTTTCATATATGCAAGTGGAACACCATCACCATTATAGTTCAGGGGGTTCGTGAGGTTAAACTTCATCTGGATCAGCGTCAGGTTTGTCATGTTGAATGTTGCAGACCCATTGGTCGTATTGATCAGTCTGGACTGTCCCCTGAACTGTATCATTTCAGGCAGAAACACATACTTCCCTGAGAACAACAGATGGACAGTTATGTTTCCACTGGCATCTGTTGTTCCCTTTGTAAGGAAATACGCACCATTTGCCTGGGCAAATACCTCAACAGGTACATTTGAAAGCACGTTGCCGGTGCTGTTCACAATGTGAAGAGTGAAATTTACCGGAGCATCAGAATAGCTTGCAGCTTGAGATGGCGAACTGGCATTGATTGCAGAAGTCACGTTTGCAGAACTGATTCCCGGCAGTCCAGTCCCATCAGATGTTGACCAGTATCCGAATCCCGGACCAATGTCAGCAGGTGTGAGATTCACCTTGGGAATGGTGGTGTTACCTGTAAGGTTGATCTCCACTGTCCTGTTCAAATAACCTGGTTTGGAGAAGTGGACATAATAAGTTCCACCAAGAAGTTTGCCGGAGAAATTCCCCGTTGAATTGCTAGAGAGATTGATCACGGGGGAAGATCCGGAGGAAACCCCTATTCCTATGCTGACTCCGGATACTCCATTTCCTGATAGTGGGTTTCCAACTGAACCGTTGACACTGAATATTCCGGATGAAGCGTTCACCTGGAATGTGCCTCCCTGATTCTGTGTTGAACTCATGTTGAAGGCGGGGAACCTGGAGGATTCTATCACAAGACGATAACTTCCGGTATAGCTGAAGTTAACCGAGAAATATCCTTCAGCATTGGTACTGAATTCATAATACGAATAGGTACCGTTAACTGAAGTGTAAGCGGTGAAATTAACATCAGCCAGTTTCTGTCCTGTCTGGTTGGATTGCATGTAGCCGTCCATAATCTGTGCCGGCTGTGGGTATAGCAGATTATAGGTGTAATTAACCTTTGAAAGGTTATCTCCCATCGAAACAGGCGAATAAGGTATGTTGGAGCTCTGTGAGGGCATTGTGGCATAAAACGGATTCTTGGATTCCATTGTCTGGTTATACATGGTATTATTTGTTGCAGTTACACCTGCGCCAGTGGTCACGTACTGGTATCCGGAAAACTGCAGCTTGTTGTAGCCATATGTAGCAGGAATTGAATAATATCCATCCTGTCCTGTTTTCACGGATGCTGAAAGTGTGCTTGAATACACGGTTGCATTGACTATTCCATAACCTAGGTCATTGCGCACGTAGCCAGTTATTTTGTATATGGCAGTTGTAAGAGGATGCAGGAGTATTGACTCATTCTTTATTGATGCGCCGCTTACTGTTATGGAACCTGGAACTGTCACATTGGAAAAGCCTTTTTTAATGGCACTGAGACTGTATGTTCCGTTGACAATATACTGGTTGAAAAACCCTGACGAAGCCGTAGTGAAGGAATACTGGCCGTAATATCCCTTCATGTTGACCACTACTCCCCCAACAGTACCGTTTGTGGACGTGGTATTGCCGGATACCTCATATTTCTGTGACTGGGGCAGCGTAACGTTGACCCAGTATGACCCTGAGGAGGGTACGAATACATCAACATATGTTGCCCTGTACTGGAATGCCTTGAATGCGAATATCCCACTTCCAGACTTCATGACCTCTATGCTGTAAAATCCACTTGAATTTGTTTGAGCAGAAACTATGACCTCCATCACAGCCACATATATTTTCTGGTCAGCAAGAGGTGTTTTTCCCGTTGATGTGCTTCCATACGCATAACCAACCATGTCAACAGTAGCATTTCCGGTTGGACTGAAGGTCGTAACATTCTGGCCAAGTTTGGGGGAATTGAAGGTCTGGCGGTTGAAGATAATTTCAGGAGGGGGTTTCACATTTTTAGGGGGATGAAGGATCAGTGTAGCAGGTTGAGATGGATAATCAACATTGAAGAATACGAATACGCTTGAGATTAGGAGTATCCCTACCAGCAACAGAGCAATTGATTTTGTCTGCAATAATGAACTAGCTATAGGATATATTTTAATGTTTGCTATAATGTATGTAACAATTTCACCATTTTATACGGATACTGTGGAAAATAAGTATATACAAATAAATTAATTTGAGGTCAGTTCCTGACCTTCACTGCAACACCCTTCTTCAGTGAAACCATTCCAATCCCCGGCATCTTGGCAACGCCAACACCCATTACCTTTCCAGAGTGGGCAAGCACAACCTCGTCTTCCTGCCTTATGTCTTCAGTTGCCGATACGACTCCCACCGCGTAAACACTTGCGGTGGGCTTGAAATCGTCAATTTCCACCACGAATTTATTGTGATCAAGGAAGATTGAACCGGAAGCCTTGTTTATGGTGAATTTCCCCAGGGCTGGGTTGTAAACAAGAAATGGTTTTCCATCCATTGTGAGCATTTCACTGTTATAATTTCTCACAATTTTGCACTTTTCCACATATTCCCTGATCCAGTCCCCGAACTGGTAGCTAGCGATCTGCACGTACGGCTCGATTTTACGTGGTTTTGGAGCAATAGAGCCCTGATCTCTCATGTACTGTGCAATCCCATCCCTCAGCCTCGTAATTGATGCGTCTCTATCATCATTCCATTGAATGCTTACGGTGTCATCAGGAAGAACTTCCCCAATGAATTCCAGATCCTGCCCTACAAATGTGAATATTTTACTGTAGCTGTTCCTTGAAAAATAGTCGGAAAGGATTTTCTTTATCATGACACGCTCATCCTCATACCAGTCCCCTATTACCGGGATGTCATAGAACCTGGCGGGATATGTGGACTCAAGTTCCCTTGGAACCAGGCCCACCGGCGATGTAACAATCAATTCATGAAGTGCACTTCTGTAAGGTCCCAGTGCCTCAATGATCCTCTTATGTGACTTTGATTCCGAATATGGCTTTCTTGCAGAGCATGGAATGAGCAGAGCAATGTCCCTTCCCGGCGGCTTTGTATAGATATCAGAAATGTACTGCCTGTACCTGAAGATATCTGGCCTCCGAAGTGATTCCAGCGAGTTAGCCTTTATATATGGGGTTCTGCGTGGAAATGCTTCTTCACTTTCCTTCAGGTATGTGGAATCCATTATCCTGATCATCTCAGAAGCCTTGGATGAGAACTGGAATTTCTCCACGACCTCCCGTAGCGTCCCATTCCTGATTGATAGAGACAGAAGTGAGAGGATATTCTGTGTGAATTGCAGATTTTCCTGAAAAGGATTTTCATGGGATTGGGTGTAGCCAAGTTCTGTAAACTTCATTCCTGCCAGGCTTTCCATTCTCAACGTGGAATCATCAAAGAGTGATACCCCTGCGTATACCAATGCAGGGAGAAGGTAAGGATCTGATAATCCCTGCACATAGATGAGCTTTGAAAGCCCATATTCCTTTCTTATGGCATATATGGCCTCAAGAAGCTTCCTTGGCCTCTGGGCAAGCTGCAGGCCCTCTGGAAGCATCACAATATTGTCACCTACCGGAAAGACATTCAGGTCATGTTTGTAGGGATATACCGTCTCAAGTGGAATTCTGTCCCCACTGGAGAAGGCAAGTCCGTCCCCGGTGCGTTTGACGGAACCGCCTGGCCCTGATGTGAAAATAAAGGGATAGCGGATGCCGCCATCCATGGTACCCGTCCTGGCTATCCCAAAGAAAGCTTCGTCTATGAACATTTATCCCTTATTTCAAAGCTCCTTTATTCAATTTCCCCTCATTCCACTGTGGAAAGGTTAATTAGTCTGCATTTACTCTTGCCATTGAATTCATTGGCACAATCTCTACATAAGCAGGTAAAGATGGAACAGAACAGTGTTTCAAATGTCCATATGGTTGTTCCGGGCGACGTCATTGCGACTGCCGAGGAATATGTTCCTGGCAAGAATACGTCCGAAAGTGAGGGAAAAATAATCTCGCTTGCTTTTGGCAGTGTCAGGAAAGATGACAGGAACCTGACAGTCTCAGTGCAGCCACTGAAGAAGCGATCATCCATCAAGACTGGTGAAACAGTGTATGGACAGGTATACCGGATGGATCAGAGAAAGGCGTCCGTAAGGATAGGTGCTGCTCTTGATCCTGAAACTGGCCTTATCCAGTTCAATGCGGATGGGTATGTCAACCTTCCACAGCAGTACGACAGGAATTCCATGCCGCCACTGAGGATTGGGGATATAATAAGAGCTAAGGTCATGAGAACAGGTGATCGAGGTTTTGAGCTTTCAATAAATGGCCGGAATCTTGGAGTCCTGAAGACACTCTGCCTGAGATGCAGGCTTCCAATGGTGAAGAAAGATGGTGTTCTTTACTGTGAAAACTGCGAGAAGAGTGAGGTTAGAAAAGTAGCGGAAGATTACGGTGAAATAAATATAGTTGGGGATGCATGATGAAGAATAATATTGTTGGGAATGTCAAGGACGTGGAGAAGCTGTCAAATGAGGTAAATTCCATGAGGAAGGAGCTTGATGACGTCAAGGAAGTTCTCAAGGGACTCATACAGGTGATCATGAGTCGTGAAGAAGGCCTGGACGAGGACGAATATAACTGAGGGTTAATTATGATAATGCCTATGAAAATGCTTGAAGAGAATCTGAATAAACATGTTGCTCTGCTGCTGAAGGATAACAGGGTCCTGGAAGGAGTTCTTTCCGGATATGACGAATACATGAACATGGTGCTGGACGAGGTCCAGGAAAGCGACGAAGAAGTTACCCGTAAGCTGGGAACAGTCATTATACGGGGAAGCAATGTAGTGCGCATTGTTCCTAAGTGATCTTAAATACAGCGGAAAACCTGAGCCGGTATGAGATTTTTCCAACACCCAACATTGTCCCTGTAAATATCAAAGATTCGAAGGAAAATCTGGCTTTCAGGCTGAATTTACAATTTCAGATAGTTCATAAACTATATATTTTGAAAGATACTGATTATATCAGGTGACATTATGCCTGAAGAAAACAGATTTCCATTGATAGGGGAGAAATTCCCCGAGATGAGTATTGAAACGACGCATGGGAACATGAAACTTCCTGACGTTTTTAAGGGAAAGTGGTTCATGCTTTTCAGCCATCCGGGCGATTTCACACCCGTATGCACAACAGAATTCTATTCATTCGCTAGAAGATATGATGATTTCCAGAAACTTGGCACTGAGCTTATTGGATTGTCTGTGGACAGCACCATCAGCCATATTGAATGGGTCAACTGGATCTCTGCTAACCTCAAGATAGAAGTACCGTTCCCCATAATCGGCGATGCAATGGGAAGGGTTGCCAGCAGACTGGGAATGATTCAGGCTGAATCTTCTTCCTCAACTGTACGCGCAGTGTTCATCGTTGATCCAAACTCAACTGTGAGGCTTATTATGTATTACCCACTTGAAATAGGAAGGAACGTTGATGAGCTTCTCAGGGCCATAAAAGCTCTGCAGATGGCGGATAAATACAAGGCAGCCGTTCCGGCCAACTGGCCCTATAACGAACTCATTGGAGATAAGATACTCAACCCGCCGCCCAAAAACACCAGGGACGTACCGGCCCGCATGAAGGAATTCAAGGGATACGCCTGGTGGTTGACATACAAAGACGCACCGGAAAGCGACGTTCAGGAGATAAAGAAAATTGTGAAACCGAAGACCGAAAAGTAACCTTACTGCAGCAAAATGCTTCGGAAGGGCCGGGACCGGGCACTAACTGAAAGGTTCAGTGCCTTACATTTTAATATGCAATTTGGTTATCTTGGTCATGCTACCTGCAAGTGAGTTGGCCAAGGAGCAAGAAAGATTACGAAAGTCCGGCATTCCAAAGGAATATCAGGAAAAGATTGGACAGTTTTTGAGTGACGGGAGACTTGCGGGCCTATCAAACGACCGCCTGTACTTTTATGCAATTAGGCTGAGGCAGATTGCTTCCTTAATGCCTGACTCATTCCTTTCGCCGTCGGTAGATGACGTAAAGGCTCTAATCTCTAGGCTCATGGACGGCAAGATTGGCAGAATGATTAAAGGCTGGAACAAATCCGGCACGTATTCTGACTGAGGCATAGAGAATTATAAAACTACGTTGAAGAAATTTTACAGATGGCTATACAAAACAGAGAAGTCGGAATGTATTGCATGGCTGAAACCTAACAATCACCCAAACAAGAACGTGAAACCTGATAACATGATCACAGAGGATGAAGTGCAGAAGCTTGTAGGATCCCTGAAGAATTCCAGGGATCGCGCCCTCACATACACCTTATACGATTCAGGATGCAGGATTGGCGAGCTTTTAACGCTGAGAAATAAGGATATTGCATTTGATGAATACGGGGGAATACTGTCGGTCACAGGAAAGACAGGATACAGAAAGGTCAGAATTGTTGGGAATTCCATATCGTACCTGAGGGAGTGGCAGAATTCGCATCCCAGCAGGGATGACCCCAATGCATGGTACTTCTGCGGTATTGAATCGGAAAACAGGGGAAAGAAACTTGAACACGCCAATGTGTATAAATTTATGAGAAAGGGATTGCGGGAAGCAAAGATAGAGAGGCGCATATATCCACACCTGTTCAGGCACACCAGGGCCACGATCCTCGCCTCACGTGTCACTGAGGCACCGCTGGAGGCACAGATGGGATGGGTTCATGGATCAAGGATGACGCAGACATACGTGCATCTATCCGGAAGGGATCAGGACAATGCAATCCTGAAGGCATATGGCCTTGAGGTCAAGGAAGAAAGACCCATTGAATCTCAGAAACCGTCGCTATGCCCAAGGTGCAGAGAACCCAATGATCCAAAAGCGAGGTTCTGCTGGAAATGTGGCATGATTCTTGACCAATCACTGACGGAGAAGAAACTCAAGGAGGAGGCGAAGGAGATCGAAACTGCAATAATGAAATCTGATGTAGTGGATACTCCCACAAAGATGATAGTGGAAACATTCCCTGATGATTTCAAGGATGTGAGGAAGTTGTCAAGCTCAGGGAAAATCCTGGTTATACCTTGGACATCGGATTCTGATGAAAAGGAAGCTGAATATTCTAGCATGTTTTATGACTATTTTTCACAATGCGGCTTTGATGATGTATTGCTTCTGGCAAAATCCGATTCTGAAAATGAAATCCAACGGAAATTCTCTGAGGTAGACGTCATTTATCTTCCAGGTGGAGACACTGAGGTCATTTATCGCGAGTTAAAACAGAGGACTTTGCAGGACAGGTTACTTGAATTCTCGGGAGTAATAATAGGAAATTCTGCAGGGGCAATTGTACTTACAAAAGGGGGGTGGGGCGATGGGAAATTCTACAAAGGTTTCGGCCTCGTTGATTTCTACATTTCCGTTCATTACAAGCTCGACGCAGGTCACATTGCAGAAACGAAAGCTGCTATAAATGTCAATATCCCTGAAAATATGTGGATCACGGTGACATGTGAAAAATAACCTATTATGGTAAGCTTTCCTGTATTTGTATGTCAAAAAGCATGAACAAAGGTAAGTACATCGGGGTGTCTGTATAATGAGAGATCTTTTTTCCAGCTACTGGAAGTGGAAAATAGCCCATTTGAATAGCATTCTGGATCGTTACCCGAAATTCAGGACACTTCCCATGTTCCGGATAAGTACCTGCCTAAGAGTAGCTTGGGGATTTGTCCTTTCCTATGGTGTAATAGACAATGCACTTGTGGGAATTAGTTCTCTTACTTACATTCTTGAATGCATTAACGCCTATAGAGAACCCTATAATGATCCGAATCTTTACGAACGTCTCAGAAGGTGGTATCAATGACCGAGTCAGTTGGTGGTAATTATACCAAGAAAAATTTCTCTTTGCTTATGGCGGAAACAGGCATATCGACTTTCGCAACCTCCCTCTTCACCGTTCTCATTCTTTGGATTTCAATAACCGAGACAAAATCGGCTTTGATAACAGGAGTAACCAGTGCAATGCTTGTTGCACCTTTGATTCTGAGTATCGTGGTGGGTGCATTTATTGACAAGGCCCGTAATAAGAAAATTTTTGCTATTTTTGGCCCAGTTTTGAAAGCTTTGGCAACTGGCATTTTGTTGATTGTAATCCAGAACAATTCGTTAATTTCAGATTCCATTTTCCTATTTATATCTGCATTGGCGTTTGGATTTTCAATCGACCTGCTGGTTCCAGTAAGAGCCATCTGGAGCCAGAAGTTTCTCAGGAAACCCATATATTTGAAGGGTATGTCCGTAGCCAACCTAGTCTCACGAACATCAAGACTGACAGGATTTTTAGTTTCAGCTGTTTTATTTACAATGGATTTAAGGACAGGCATTATAATCATCTTGACCTTGTATTTCGTATCCCTTCTGCCAATTCTATTTATAGATACCTCCAAAGATACGACTATTGGAAGGGAAACGTTAAGGGAAGTGATGAAAGATGGCATTCGATATATGGGTAAGACAAAGTTAGTTGCAGAAGTTGTCTTTATTTCATCTTTTTCTGCACTATTTTGGGGAATGTCAGATTCTGCATCTAGCGTTATGATAAACAGGGTATTTGATCTCTCCTCAGCCTATCTTGGCTATACCTTTTTTGCAATATCTCTTGGGGGATTATTGGTTCAACTTTAACATCTAAACTTAAATCCGTGAAGAATGTCGGTAAAAAACTTCCGCTACTTTATGGTCTTGGCGGTCTAAGCGTGCTACTCATAGCAATTTTTCCGACGATTTACGTCCTTCTCTCAGTTTTCTTTATAGTGGGTTTTTTATCAGGAATCACTTCTCCTCTTATTTCAGCCGTCCTTTTTGGTAATGCTCCTCGGGAGAAAATGGGGCGCATTCAGGGAGCAATGGATACCTTTGGAACATCATTCAATTCAGTATCTGGCATTTTAGCAGGAGTTATAATGACCGTAATGTTTCCTGGAAATGTATTTTACATCATGGCAGTTGGTTTAGTTGTACTTTCCGTGATAGTTTCAAGGTTCAAGACGCTATCGAAGATAAATGTGTAAAGCACTTTTAATCTATTCTTTCTGGAAAAAGTATTGTCGCAACTACCTGCCCGTATTATCGCTATGTGAAAAATTTAGGGAAGATCCCCACTCCCCGCCGAGCGAAGCCTGAACGTAGTGAAGGCCCAAAGTACCCAGAATGGACTCTGCATCTAATTCTTTATTAAGTGATTTAGTTCACTTCCCTTTAGAGGATTCCTTCACAGGATAGCGTAAGCCATCGACATTCAGGAAAAAATGGTGGAATCACCTCCAGTGTGGTGTATCCGAGGCAATCTTATCTTAAATCAGCGGTTAATCAACCGAATTACCAAAGAATGGACGGTTTTGGGAAAAGCTCTTCAATGTCTCTGCACTCATTGAAACATTTCAATAACTTACCCCTTTTCTTTACCCTTATTTACCGTTTCAATATGATAATGAAATATGAGCAATGAGTTATCAAGACATGTCGTAGGGTATGCCAGGGTTTCAACAAGGGACCAGGACCTGACCTCCCAGGTTGAAAGGATCCAGAGATACATTTCAGATTGTGGCCTTATTCCCGCCGTGGAAGGGGCAATATTCCAGGAGAAGATGTCCGGGGCATCCAACCAGAGGCCGGAAAGATCTAGGATTCTCAAGCTTGCAGAACAGGGTAAGATTGACCTGGTGATATGCACCAAACTGGACAGATGGGGAAGATCCCTCAAGGAACTCATAGAGACCATGACCTTTCTTGAGGCTCATAATGTCAGCATGGTATTTCTGGACCAGAATATCGACCTGAGCTCACCAATGGGAAAGATGCTTTTCCAGATACTTGGAGCTGTGGCAGAATTTGAACGCAATCTTATAGTGGAAAGGACCCAGGAGGGCAGGATGAGGGCAATGCTTCATGGAACCGGGTCAGGGAAACCCATGCATGGTCCTCTGAAAGATCTTCCAGAGAAGGCCATAATTCAGAGATACAGGGATGGTGCATCTATAAAGGCACTTGCAGCAGAATACTTGGTATCTCCCAACACTATAAGAAAAAGGTTGACAATGGCCAATTTGAGAGTAAGGAGCTGGAAACTGGATAATAGATAGAACAGGATTAGAGGAGTTTCTGAAATTCCTCTATGCTCAAGCCCGCCTGTTTGATTATTGCCCTTAAAAGTCCAGGACCCAGCTCTCTGTGATTTGGGACCGTAATCTTCTTTCCGGATGGGTTTACGAGCGTAATGTGGCTTCCTGTTTGATGGTCGAAATCATAACCTATCCTAGAAAGAGCCTTTATTACATCATTCCCGGACAGCACCGGAAGCTTAGGCATTCAGTATTACTTCCTCTCCAACATCTTCAGGAATGGGCTCATTGTGCTTTTTAAGGGAGCCTATATATGATTCTATGGCCTCCTTGGCATTCTCAAGAGCTTCACTTTTCGTTTTACCCTGGGTGAAACATCCTGGTAGTGCAGGGACACTGACAACATAGAATCCAGCCTCATCCCTTTCAAATATAACAGTATACTTCATCATAGAACAATGCATAGCGAATGTATAAGGTTTTTTCCTACAGGTTTCTCTTAAGGTTATAGTCATGAAACTTAGGCCATTTTTTGAAAGAGATTGAAACCAGAGGTAGTTGAAGAAAGATCTTCACTTGCGTTTTAAATTTATGTAACATGTCAGGAGCTATAGGAATCTGAATTTTTCCCTGAAAATACTAGCTTTCTTTCTGTTTATCCTTCTGGTTGCTTTCTGTCCCGGAATGACTTGAGGTTCTTAATCGAGTTTGGGTTCATATTCCTTTTAGGTTTGGCCTTCTCTTTCTGGATATCCGACATTGAATGCAGCACTCTCTGAACCTCTTTCTGCTTCTTTCTTATTTCGCCATACCTTTTCTGCTCATATGAGTCTATCAACCACTTTGGCAGGAGGTTGAATTTCACAGCTTTAACTGTTATTGTTTTTGCACGGAGTCCCCTGTTGGGAACCTGAACCCTGGGATAGACAAGGAAATCCTCTCCCCCTGAATGGATTGGGTTCCGGCAGCTTGACCTTGAACACTCCCTGTTCTCTTGTGGCCTCAAAGAAGATGTTTATGAGGCCTCTTGTCTGTGCATCTATGTAGTTCCATTTGGGCACTGTTATGAATGTTATGAGGTTCCTGTACCGGAAGGCCTGCTTAGGGACATTGAAGAAATCATAGGGAAGAATAAATCTTATAGTTCTGCTTAAGGAGTTCATAAACAGTGCTGTCCGAAATGCGATTGAAAGATGGAGAAGGAACTGCGCAGTAGGATAACAATGCACCACAGTCAAGTGTCACAATTCTTTCTGATCAACCTTCAGTCAAGGGCAAGCTGGAAGAATTTATGGTAAGCCACAAGGAGTGCTCAGCTGATTCTAAATTTAATCGAAGTAGAATCATAATCAACAGGCATTTTTAAAACTCTTGAATAGTAACCTCGTGGCAGGCCTCAGAAGGTCATCCACCTTTATTCAGTGTTCAAACGAACGCATTAAGAATACCTTTAGTGACAGAAAGATGCATAAGAATGATAAGATAATAATTGCAGAAGCCGTATGGCAGTGAACTTTTAAGAAGGGGCCGGGACCGGGAATTGAACCCGGGTCCGGGGATCCACAGTCCCCAAGGATGCCCACTACCCCACCCCGGCCATGGCACTTCTCCTGATTTTAAGCATCTTAATTATTGTTTTCATTTCAGGCTCAGCAGAAGCTCATTACGATACGTCTGTTGAGAAGAAGACAGCAGGGATTCTCATGTAGTCTCTAGTATGATGAGAATACATCCTGGGAACAAGGAGGCTAACTGCTTCCTCGCGCTTTATTTTACCATGTGCTGAAAGAAATTCCCTGACAAAATCTGAGGATTTCTTATTGTGGATGGAATAAACATGACTGGAGAATTCTACTGCCCTGGAGAGGAATATCTGATCTGAGTGAGGATTGACAGACCCGAACGGAGGGTTCATCAATGTTGTATCAACTCTTTCCTTCATTTCATAAACATCAGAGTTTATGACAGATACTGGATATTCGCGGCAATTCTGAACAGCCATTGAAGCCTGCAAGGGGTCTATCTCAATGGCGACCACATGGCTTGCCCCGAGCATTGCTGCTGCGCAGGCAAGAACGCCAAAACCGCAGCCCAGGTCAGCAATACTCTTCCCGGATATATTGCCATCCAGATAGGCCGTCACGGCTACGTGAGCAGCAAGTGCCGGATCAGTTGGATACTGTTCCAGTGAGTTATTAAAACTATCAGGCTTATGAAGCCCCTGAAGTTTAATCTCAAGGTCTTTCTGCGATCTTATACGGAAGCTCATCTAATGTTCTGGTGAACCAACTGCCAGGTCAACAACTTCCCTGGCCTTCCTGGCCGACGCTTCCTGGGTTTCCCCTCTGCTCAAAAATATCTTCTCTATCTTCCTTATGGCACGCTGCCTCCGCCATGTACCTCTTTCGTGGGCAGCAAGCACAATATATTCGGCAATTTCCCTGTCAACATTGATCCCGAATCTTTCCCTGATCTTTATCTGCCAGACGGGAATAAGAACGTGAGGGATTTCCCTTAGATTAGCAGATTCCCTGCGCTCCTCTATTATCTTGTTCAGGTTGTTCTCCTTATTCGGTTTTAGAGGAAGAGCCATTGTTGTTAGATGATCAGGTTAGAGATAAGGTTTGTGTAGGTAAATCAATATGAAATTTTTATTGAAAAAATTAGGAAAGAAGGGTATGCAGAATGCCCTTTGCAGTGTGGAGTCTGTTCTCCGCTTCCTGGAATACCACGCTGTGCAGGCTCTCTATGACATCGTCCGTGACCTCGAGACCGCGGTGCGCAGGAAGGCAGTGCATGAAAATGTAATCCCTGCTTGCCTTTTCAACCAGTGCCGAGTTCACCTGATAACTGCCAAAGACTTTCTCTTTCTGCTCCTTCAGCTTCTCTTCACCCATTGATATCCAGACATCTGTGTATACAATGTCAGCATCCTGAACGGCTGCTTCGGGGCTATTTACGATTTCAATCCTGGATCCAGTGCCCCTGGCGATGTCCCTGGCCTTTTCCGTTATGTCCTTCCTTGGCTCGTACCCCTTGGGGCAGCCAATTGTGACATCAGTTCCCAGAAGTGCGCCCCCAAGCATCAGTGAATTTGCCATGTTGTTTCCATCGCCAACGTATGCCATCTTCAGGTTGGAATACCTGTGCTTCTTCTCATAGATGGTCATGAAATCTGCCACTATCTGCACGGGATGTTCCACATCATCAAGCGCGTTTATCACAGGGACGGTGGCGTTTCTTGCCAGTTCAAGGACGTTCTCATGCTTGAAAGCCCTGTACGATATTACATCAACAAAGCCGGATAGCACCCTTGCCGTATCAGCAACAGTTTCTCCCCTGCCCAGCTGCATATCATTGGGGTTCAGGTATATGGCATGTCCTCCAAGCTGCACCATTGCAGTTTCCAGTGAAATTCTAGTTCTTGTGCTGGGCTTTTCGAATATCATGCCCAGAACCCTGTTATATGTTCCCTCGTAGTCCTGATATCTCTGCCTCTTGAATTTTATGGACAGATCTATTATGTCTGCAAGATCGTCCTCCATGTCAAGTACTGAGATTATGTCTCTTTTCATGTTGATCACCTCAGAGGAGTTTTGGAACATCCATGGGGTATTCTGCCACCTGGACTCCAGCCTCGTTGAAGGCTTTTATCTTGGAATCCGCAGTTCCCACTCCTTTTTCGATAATGGCCCCTGCATGGCCCATCCTCTTTCCAGGTGGTGCACTCCTGCCGGTTATATATGCTACAACCTTCTTCTTTATGTGCTCCTTGATGTACTTTGCTGCAAGTTCCTCGTTATTTCCGCCGATTTCACCAACCAGGACTATCTTCTTGGTCCTCTCGTCTGCCTCAAACATCTTAAGGACATCGATGAATGTCAGGCCCACCACAGGGTCTCCACCAAGGCCAATTACCGCGCTTTCCCCTCTTCCGCTCCTTGTTATTGCATCCACGATTTCATAGGTGAGGGTACCGCTCCTTGATGCAACGGCCACGTCGCCCTGCTTGAAGATCTGGTTTGGCATTATGCCTATCTTGCAGTCAAATGGAACCGTGATCCCTGGGCCGTTGGGGCCTATTACGGTTATTCCCCTGAGTTTTGCTTCATGGACAACTTCCATTGTGTCGTGGAATGGAACGTGTTCCGTCAGGATGTACACGAGCTTTATGCCCTGATCTATGGCCTCGAAGGCCGCATCCCTGACAAATGGTGCAGCAACAGATATCATTGTGGCGTTTGGCTGGAAGCCCATGGCATCAGCCACACTGTCCACAACCGGCACCTTGTCCTGGAACTTTGTTCCACCCTTGCCTGGTGAGGTTCCTGCTACGATGTTTGTCCCGAATTTCAGCATCTCCCCCGCATGGAATGAACCCTGATGACCCGTTATTCCCTGAACTATAACCCTTGTATTCTTATCTACCAGTACTGACATTTAAGCGCCTCCTGCAACTTTAACAACTCTCTCAATTGCTTCCATCATTGTGGGGAAAGATTCAATACCGTTCTCTTTGAGAATTTTCCTTCCCTCATCCTCATGAACTCCACTGAGCCTGACAACGATAGGCTTTGTTATCTTGAACCGCTTCTTTGCAGCAGCAATTCCGTTTGCAACTGTATCGGCCTTTGTCACTCCACCGAATATGTTCACAAGGATTGCCCTGGGATCCGCCTTCAACACCAGATCAAAGGCATTCACCACAATCTCCACGTCGTCCGTTCCCCCGAGATCCAGGAAGTTTCGAGGCTTGCCCTTGTGCAATGTTAGCGCATCCAGCGTGGCCATTGTCAGGCCGGCGCCGTTTGCTATCACACCGATCTGCCCATCTAGCTCAATGAAGGAATACCCCTTGGACTGAGCCTCGAGCTCAAGTGGGGTCTTCTCCGGATCCGTTATTTTTATGTCCTTGTGCCTGAACATGGAATCATTGTCCATAATGACCTTGGCATCAGCTGCTATGAGATTTCCCTCGGCTGTTTCAACCAGCGGGTTTATCTCAACCAGTTCACAATCCTCCTCCTGGAATACCCTGTACAGTTTTTCAAGAATATCCCTGAACTGTGCAGAGAGGTTTTTGTCAAACTTCATGAATTTTGCAGCTTCCCTACCGATATAGTCGGAATATCCCAGCAGTGGATCTATCCGCCTGGTGAATATCTGGTTCTGGGGAACCGATTCGATTTCCACACCGCCGGATGGGCTTGCTATGAGCACAGGTGCGCGATCTGATCTGTTGAGCGTGATGCTCACATAATACTCGTGTTTGATGTTGATCATATCCTCAATGAGAACCTTTGTGACTGTGAGTCCCCTTATCTTTGCACCAAGCAGTTCATTAACAGATGACTTGACCTCGTCGGCACTTCTTGCGAATTTAATGCCGCCGGATTTTCCTCTTCCACCAAGAAGAATCTGGGATTTTACAACTACCGGCTTTCTGTATTCCTTAATTTCTGAAGCCTGATCAACCACGTAACTGTCAGGAACGGGTACACCATATTTTCTGAAGATTTCTTTACCCATGTATTCATAGAGATTCAATGAACCACCACTTCAGGATAGTTCCAAATTAGATAAAAACTTGTTTTGGTTTACCTCTTTCCTGCCCTTACCATATCTCCATACATGGCAAGGGATGCACGGCAGCCGTCTCCGACGGCAGTTGCTATCTGGGCTTCAGTATCCTTGACCACATCACCTGCGGCATATATGCCAGCAACGCTGGTCCGTCCCTTTCTGTCGGTAACGATATACCCGCGGTCGGAAAGCTCCACTCCGGATGATTTCAGGAAATCTGTCTGTGGTACCAGGCCGACGTATATGAATACCCCGTCGGTTTCCACCACTGATTCATTCTTGGAATTCCTGTCCCTGTACCGAACACCTGTGACTTTCTTCCTGTCCCCCACTATCTCCATTACCTGGGCATTTGTTATGTATTTGATTTTCCTTGATTTTATGCTGTCCTCATAGGCTTTTTCGCACATGTAATGGTCCATGTATTCCAGGACGGTCACGGAAGATGTATACTCACTCATGCTTATGGCTGCTATGGCACCGGAATTGCCGCCGCCGATTACAATCACCCTCTTGCCTTTGAACAGGTAGCCATCGCATGTTGAGCAGTAGGAAAGCCCCCTTGAATAGTACTCATTCTCACCGGGTACGCCTAAATGCTTGTGGGATGTGCCTGTGGCGACAATTACTGATCTGCAGGTGAACTCTCCCCTTGACGTTTCCACCGAGAAGCCTTTTTCTGCCTGTTTTACTGATGTAACCTGAGTGCTGTCTATTATCTGAGCATATTCCTGTGCATGCTTTGCAAAGTTTGATGCAAGATCTGTTCCTTTAATGGCTTTGAATCCAAGGTAATTCTCAACCAGTGGAGCTTCTGCTGTCAGACCACCCGCCACACTCTGGTCCAGTATTACAACCTTCAGTCCGGACCTTGCTGCGTAAACAGCAGCAGACATCCCGGCTGCACCTGACCCTATAATTACTGCATCAAAGTCGCGGTTTTCTATTTTCTGGCTGGACATGGATAGGTTGAATTCCATGACACTGAATTGCCACATTGCCTAAATATTTACTTCGATACGGCCAGAAAAAACGAGTCGTGAAATCTAGCATTGACAGCAATTATACATTGTACTGCATACAAATGTATTTATTCGAATAGTTGCTTAAGAGACCGTCTCGGTGAATTATTGAGGAAGAGAGTGCTGAAGATCGGCCTGATTATGCTTGTTGTTGGTATAGTTGTTTCAGCTGTTGGTCTATTCGCTGGAGACAGCCTTATTCATACATATACAGATTTCACCCTTGATTCCGCAAGCGGACTTTATGTGTCACAGCCATTGAACCTCAGCAGCTCTGCCGCCGTAACGGTAATCGGTATATCTTCAAGCCCGAAATTTTATTTCATGAACCAGACCAGCTATGATAATTATGCCAACGTGACCTCGCCATCCTCCTCAAATATATCATCCCACAGCCTGAGTCCTTCAGTGGATGAAAGCATTGCCGGTACGGATGAGCAGATCTTTGATGCGCACGTCCCCGGAACATACTATCTGATCTCCTTCAGTGCGCCCAATATATCATACAGCATTGATTCAAATCTGCTGCAGGCAGCCATTTATGGATTTCTTCTTGTTATTGGCATACTGATGGCCATTGCAGGGTTTGTCCTGACAATAGTGGGTCTGGCAATGAGGCCAAAAATGCAGAATCCCGATGATCTTATGGCACAGTATGAGAAGAAAAACCAATGATCTGAAAAGACATAATCTTCAAAGCAAACAAGTTTTTGCCAGGTATTGAAAAGATTTGAATTGATAAAAAAAAGATATTTTTGGATGGTTCTCAATATGGTGGCATTCCGCCCATACCGCCCATTCCACCCATGCCGCCACCCATTCCGGGCTGACCGCCAGCACCGCCTTCTCCGCCGCCGGACTTCTTGCTGGCTATGACATCATCTATTCTCAGTATCATTGTTGATACTTCCACAGCGCTCTCCAGTGCGTGCTTTTTTACCCTGAGTGGGTCAAAGACACCGACCTTGTTCATGTCGCCTACGCCGTTCTTTTCAATGTCAATGCCATAGGAGAAATGTCCTTTCTCGTGCTCTGATTTCAGCTGTATCAGTGTGTTTATTGGGTCCATTCCAGCGTTCTCTGCAAGTGTCCTAGGAATTATCTCAAGGGCCTTTGCGAATGCTTCGATTGCCAGCTGTTCCCTTCCTCCCACTGAATTTGCAAAGGCTCTGATCTTCATGGCCAGTTCAGCCTCGATTGCACCTCCGCCGGGAAGGTACATGCCGTCTTCCTTGGTGATGGCAACTACCCTTATGGCGTCATTGAGTGATCTCTCGATCTCCGATACAACATGGTCTGTTCCGCCCCTTATGAGTATGCTCACTGCCTTGGGGTTTGCGCAACCGGTTATGAAGGTCATCCTGTCATCGCTGATCTTCTTCTCCTCAACTTTCTCAGCTTTGCCTAGCGCGTCTGGTGTAAGATCGTCAAGGTTTGTCACCATTTTTGCACCGGTGGCCTTGGCCAGTTTTTCCATGTCACTCTTCTTGACCCTTCTCACTGCGTATATCCCTTCCTTTGCGAGGTAGTGCTGTGCAAGGTCATCAATGCCTTTCTGGCAGAGAAGGACATTAGCCCCGCTCTTCTTGATCTTCTCAACCATTGTCTTGAATGTGTCAGATTCCTGGTTGAGGAAATCCTGTATCTTGGACGGGTCTGTTATCTGCACCTTTGCCTCTATCTCGGTCTTCTTGATCTCAAGAGCGGAATCAATGAGGGCAATCTTTGCATTCTTCACAACGGAAGGCATCTTTGAATGTACCTTTTCCTTGTCGATCACAAGACCGTTGATGAACTGGGTGTCACTGACTCCACCACCGTTCTTCTTGTCTACCTTTATGTTGGCTGTGTCAACAACAATCTTTCCATCCCTGTTTTCCGCAACTGCGTTCACGGCCTTTACAACAAGATCGCTCAGGAAATCGCTTGAAAGGCTTGTGTTCTTGCCGGATAGGGCTGTGATGGATATTTTCTTCAAAGTTGCGTCGTCCGTGGCCTTCAGGGCAACCTGTTCCATGTTCTTCTTGGCCTCGTTCACCGCAAGACGGTAACCGTTGGTTATGACCGTGGAATGGACACCCTGCTCAAGCAGCGTCTCTGCCTGCTTGAGAAGCTCGCCTGACAGTATGACGGCCGATGTAGTTCCATCTCCAACTGCGCTGTCCTGGGATTTTGCGACCTCCACAATCATCTTTGCAGTCGGGTGGTCAACATCCATTTCCTTCAGAATTGTGGCCCCATCGTTTGAAATAATTATATCCCCGATGGAATCAACCAGCATCTTGTCCATTCCCTTTGGCCCAAGAGTGGTCCTGATAGCATCTGCGATGGTCTTGGCTGCCTCAATATTGTTTTTCTGGGCATTCTTTCCCTGTTCTCTTTGCGTTCCTTCTTTAAGTACGAGTATTGGCATCTGTCCTGATAACATCTGACTTTCACCTCAAGTAGGCAGATAAATATGTTCTTCAATATAAACTTTTTTAATCGACCTTATTCTGTAGAACAGGTTTGTATTATATCTATTCAACATTTTCCTTAATATCTCTCAATTTACGCTCCTTCATATGCTCCGACTTCAGCCGTCCAAGTGCATAATCAGATGTGTCCACAAATTTGAGCATGGAAGATAGCTCAGGATGGACTGCCTTCACGGCATCATACATGTCAGATGCTATTCGTCTCAGATCATAGTGAGCCTGGGGAGTGGACCTGAGCTCACAGAAAAATGCCAGTTCCTTCAGGTTCAGGTAAGCCGAGACCGGATACCTGTAGGCGTATGGAACCGAGTACTGGGCAACCATGGGCCCATCCTTCTTCACGATTGCTTTCCACAGTTCCTTGCCTTTCTGCATCAGCTCATGGAATTCTGCTGAATCCTGGAACAGATCGGGGGTGTCATAACCATATAGCGCGGTGAGAGGTTTTCTTACAATGCTGATGAACCTGTGCCTCTGAAGGTCCCTGAATGCACCATAGTTTGTATTGATCTGGAAGAGATACCATACGGTCTCAAAGGCCCTGTGCAGCTTATGCCTCCGGTTTTCCCTCATATCGGCAAGGCGCCTTATTTTTTCACCCAGCATATGGTCCTGCATTTCTCCATTGGAAAGCATCAGGGTCTGAAGATCGCCGTATCCGCACGAGAATTCATAAATGGAGACGGCCCGGATCAGTGCCTTTCTCCGATCATCAGATTCCAGGAGAGTTACAGTTTTTGGCTGCGCTGGGGCTTCAAGATCCGGATTAGCAGTGAAATTGGCCAACCCTGACATGTAACGCGTGAGCTCCTTCCCATGATCTGAGACTGCAGATTTGAGCAGTTCCGGTAGTTCTGTGCTGAGTTCGAAATATAGCTCAGAGGCAAGTTTTACCGCTTCCGGAAGTCCTGTGCTCTGAAGCTTCTGGATCAGGTGTATGAAAGATCGACCATTGCCTGAAATGCCTATGTTTGTCAGTGTGGAGCCTGGAAGGAGAAACCTGAGGTCGTCAAGGGCCCTGGCTCTGACTGCCGAATTGTAGGATTTTTCCATGGTTTTCCTCTCCATCTCACCGGCATCTGAGATCTTCATTGCAGAATGCCCATCTGAAAATAGTATGCTATCCAGCGGGTATTTCCTCTTGAAAAAATTCTGTGCCACCTCATAATTCCGTGAATAGAAATCGAAAAGATCGTTGCAGTACTGCTCATAATCTGCCGCATTCTGTCCGGTTATTCCCACGGTTTCAGCTTCCATGAACGGGTATCTGCCCGATGATTTCCTGTCATATCTGACATACCGGGATGATTTCTCAAGGAAAGACAGCCCAACCCGCAGTTCCTCCATAATCTTGCTTGCTATATTGCTCACGTTCTGGACTGCAACCTGTGCGGTCACCAGTTCAGCGATGGATTCGTCCCCGTATTCAACAAAAACTCGCCTGTAGAAATCTTCTCCTTTTTTCTCATTTCCGGAAAATTCCTTCCGGTAAACATCCCTGATGTCCAGTTCGGATGCCCGGCTGTACCGGGAAAGAAGTGCGCCCCTGTCTATCATCCGGTCGAGCTTAACCAGGAAAACGTTTCTGTCGTAGTTGGAAAAATCAGTCACAAAAAAAGAATATGGGAAAGTTGTAAAGAATTTTTGCTTATTCCTTGGCAGGAACAAAATATACATCTGTGGGGCTTATCTGCAGATTCCTCCGGAACCTTGCCTTCACCTTCATGCCTATCTTGATATCCTCCTGGTCTGCACCAATGAGTCTTGCCATGAAGAGTGAATCCACTCCCTCAAATTCAACCATTATGAGGTTGAAGGGAGTTTCTGGCAGGAATTTCTCACTCCCGAAATAGCAGGTGGTGTAAGTGTGCACCCTGCCCTCATTTGGAAGCTCATACCAGTCTGTTTCGGAGCCGCACATCATGCAGTGTCCTCTGGGAGTGGCATATGTGTATCCGCACTTACGGCATTTGCTTCCCATCAGCTTCTTCTTCCCAAGTGCCCTGAAAAATTCCGAATCCTGTGCATAACTGTGGATGTAGTCTATGTCATAGTGCGACTTCACTATGAGCGGATCCACGTTGTATACTTCTGTTCCTTCCTGGGTCTCCGGCATCTTTGCGTCATAATCTATTGTCATTTTACCGCCTCCATTATTGAAACCGTAACGTAAGTCCCTGTTCCCGCATGGCTGTGTATGAGCCCGCGCTTTGCATTCTTGACCTGCAGTGCGTCGTCCTTGAAGTGTTTCTTAATAGAGTGCTGGAGCTGCCAGAACATGAACACTGACTGCATGATTCCTGTGGCACCCACCGGGTGTCCTGAGGCCAGCAGTCCGCCGGACGGATTTACAGGAACCTTTCCATTAAGTGCGGACTTGCCCTCCTCAACGAATGATCCGCCTTCGCCATACTTGCACAGTCCGAGATCCTCATACGTCTGCACTTCCGATGATGTGTAAGCATCGTGCAGCTCAACAAGGTCAATCTCATTGAGTGGGTCAGTGATGCCAGCAGCATCATATGCCTCCTTCGCGGCGGTCCTGCCTGCCCTGAATGAGTGCACACCAGGGTATTTGAGATTGCGGTAATCGGATTCCTTTTCGTTTGCCAGAAGGGGTACTTTCTGGAATGGCCTGTCTGAAAGACGCATGGTATCTGTACCTGTTCCTATGCTCTTGACCAGGACGGGGTTGTCGCACAGTTCAAACGCCTTATCCTCTGAAGCAAGGATGGCAACTGCTGCGCCATCAGACATTGTGCAGACATCAAGCCTCGTGAGGGGATATGATACCATTGGGGAATTCCTGACATCCTCCACGGTGAGTTTCATGGGGCTCTGGGCATAGGGGTTATGAATCGCATTCCCGTGATTCTTTATTGATACCTTTGCAAGCTGTTCAACAGTGGTTCCGAACTCATGCATATGCCTCACTGCCATCATTGCATAGTAACCTGTATAGAAACCCCCCACAGGGTAGTCGAAATTGGTATCGCTTGCAAGAGCTATGAACTCATTGCCCTTCCATGTGTTCACATGCGACATTGTTTCAAAGCCATAAACTGCACAGACATCCATCCGTCCCGATGCAACCTCCTCGTAGCCTGCCTGGAATGCCAGGCCCCCAGTGGCTCCTCCACCCTCAACCCTCTTGCTTGGTTTCGGTGTCAGGCCGAGATAATCCTGAACCATGATGCCTGCCATCAACTGGCGCTGGAAATGATCTGAGAAATAGGAGGCCACAGATCCATCAATATCCTTCGGGTCAAGATGGATATCGTTGGTAGCATAATCGAAAGCCTTCTTAACCCTTAACCTGAAGTCCATTTCCGGCGTTGCCTTTGCAAATTTTGTTACACCGCCGGACACCATGTATACATTCTGTCCCTTGTGTTTCATAATTAACCTATTTCGCCATAGGTCTATTTCTAATTAAATTTACTATCATGATATATCGGCCGTGATTGCAAACATATTTGAGTATTCTTGATCTGTGGTAGCGCATTAAGATGAAGCTCATAGTAATTGGCGGTTCGGGATATATTGGCAGCAACATTGCTTTAAACATGCATGCAGATGCAGTCGCATACTATTCCAGAACGAGAAATAAGGAACTGGACTCAAAGGGTGTTCAGTGGATAGAGGGAAGCATCCTGGATGCTGAGAAGGTGGCAGAAGCAGTGAAAGACTACGATACTGTGGTGGATGCGGCTGGTGTTGACAGCGAGAAAAACCAGAAATTTTTCGGTGTCCACGTGACCGGGATGAAGAACATCGTTGAGCCACTGCTGAAATATGACAGCGGACAGCGGCTTATCCATATTTCCTCAATCAACGTTTATTATGGACAGACAGACTACCTCAGGTCCAAGGGCATTGCAGAAGACAATGCCGCCAGGGTCAAGAACCACCTCAATGTGAGACCGTCAGTTGTATTTGGAAACAACGATCGTTTTGTGCCCAGGCTTTTCAAGCTTGCGGCTGATTCCCCGTCAAAACTTCCTGGCGACGGGAACATCTCACCTGTTCACATCCTGGACCTCATCAAGGTAATCGAATCAGCAAAGGATCTGAAGGGCGCGGTGGATGTCAGCTCAAGAGAGAAGATATCATTTGCGGAAGCCGTGAACCTGGCAAGGGAAAAGACCGGCAGGACTCCTGTAAGAATTGTTGAAAAGGGAATGGGATACGGCAGTGCTGTGGAGAAACTCAAGGAAACAAGGATATTTGAGGAATATGAGATAGACAGGTATCTCATGAACCTGTACAGGGAGAACACTTACATTGACAGATTCGTGAAAGAGCCTGTTCTTTTCACGAACCACATAAAGCAGTATGACATCAAAGCATAACGTGCCCTATTGCTTCCCTGTATACAAATGTCGCAAGCTTTCCCAGATATTTTATAATGTACTCCGGAACCTCCAGTGAGAAATCTGGGTCCTCAGTGCATCTTATGAGGTTCGCCAGCGCGTTGTTCATATGTGCGGAGCTGTTGAGCAGATGGGCAGCCCGCCTGTCCCCCTGGCTCATTTTTTCCTTCATGTCAAGCCACACCTCGTCGGCATGGTTAAGCATCTTCCGTTGCTGGTCAGGCAGCTTCGAATCCGGATCCGTCAGCATCTGGCTGAGCGTATCAAGCATATCCAGAAGTTCCCTGGTTGCTTGCAGCCTCACACCCTCAGCTATGGCAAGGCCGAGTTCGGCCTGTGCCATCCGCATCTCCATCTGATAGTTGAAAACGGGATGCTGCCTTGGCAATATCTGTCCATTGTATTCGCATATGGCAGTTCTTGGATCCTCCTCTTCATTCTCCGGCATCAGGCACACATCCAGAATAATAGCCCCGAGCAGATTCGAACTGCTGTCAACGGGTCCAGAGCCCGCTATGCTTGGCCTCTACACCACGGGGCTTCGGTCAAGCGATGTAATAGGCATTTTTAACTCTTTGCCTTTGACATTGAAGATCTCAGCATTGTCTGGCTGAATCCTATGAAACCGAAGGCAAGAAGCCAAAGCATTGCCATACTGAATGTGTATAATGCGGATTTGGTGGAAAGATATAGCAATCCTGAAATCCCCGCCGTAAGGATGCATATTGAATTCAGCCCCAGAAGGATCAGCAGGTTATGCCTCAACTTTGCAGTTATTCCAAGAATAAAGGCATAAAAGCTTACAATAAACGTGAAAGCGCCAAGAAGGATATGAAAGGCCAGAACCGGATAATGTGCAGATTGAGCAAGCACAGTTAAAATTGACCCACTTTCTGAGCCATAGAATGAGTTGGCATACATGCCTGCAACAAACTGGATTCCCAGAAGAGCCGTCATCAGTGTAAGGAGTACTGCGATCTTTGAGCTGCCTGATCCATCGTGGTTCAACAGTCCCTTAAGATGCGCAATATTAAATATCTTGGTAAAGATGAAGAAAGGTGAAGAACTGGAGCGGACACATCTATTTCACTGATGAATTTCACTGGAAGGATCTGGAGAAAGCCTTTCCTGAAATATGGGATATAATAGCTGGAGAGACCAAGCAGAACCAGGAGGAAGCTCAGTACGACCAGATAACACTGGAGCTGAATCTTGCAGAGATACGGAAAGATAAAAAACCCATTGGCTACATTAAGGATGGTGCAAAATACAGGATGGTTTTTCCTGAAGACAGGAAAGAGATGATCATCTACAGGGGAGGACCCTCCGAGGAGATCAGGGACATAGTGGAATCTGTCACCAAGGTCCTGAAAAACAAGAAAATCAAGTTCCAGGTTGATTATGATAAAATGTTACTTTACGAAATAAGAAAGAGAAGAAAATAGACAGAAATTATCTTTTTCAGGTAATAATTATATCTTATCCAGCGATTAGGTATGGATGGTCAGCCGAATCAAAGTAGTTAATGACGTAGGGGAACTTGTTTCAATTTTTCATGCCGCTGACAGTGATACAAAAAGGCGGTTGCTTCTTGATCTTTCAACCGGATGGATAACGATGCCAGTTATAGAGCAGAAGTATGGCACTGAGGGCAAGAAAGCATTGCTCTACCTGGATAAAATAAAACTGATTGAAAGCCAGTGGATGACGGGAGAAAATGGGCCGGAAAAGGCATTCCATACCTACTACACAAATGTGCAGATCAACCTCCTTGGAAGCATGAGCGATCTGGCCGATATAATCTATGCAACGACCCTTACAGATCAGCAGCTCATGGAATACGAGGACAGGATAATGGAAATGATTACAGATCCCGAAGGAGTCTTCATTGGAGACGTTTCTGAAAAACTAAACATTTCTCAGGCTCTTCTGCGCGGAATTGTGAAAAGGTCAAGCATGCTTCAGATCAAGGGATACAAGATTGCAAAGGTCAGCGCCCCCTAGCTTAGCTGCAGATTGTAAATGATAACAGTCCTGAGAATAAATCATCGGCCTTACAGAGATAAGAGAATCACCACACATGTTGCACTGACTGCAAGGGCACTTGGGGCAGATGCCATTGTGGTTGACACAGATGATGAGGAACTGAGGGATGCGGTTAACTCAGTAACCCATAATTTTGGTGGAAACTTCAGCATTGAAACAGGCAAAAATCCCATAAAATTCCTGAAATCTTTCAGCGGGATCAAAGTCCACCTTACAATGTACGGAATACCCGTAGAAGAATGCGTGCAGGAAATAAGGGAAAAGAGTCTGAACCGTGATGTTGTGGTGGTAGTTGGCGCCAGCAAGGTTCCATTTGAATTCTATGAGCAGAGTGATTATAATGTTTCCATTTCCAATCAGCCAATAAGCGAGGTGTCGGCACTTGCAATATTCCTGGATCGGTACTTTCAGGGAAGGGAGCTCAACAGGGAATTCGAAGGAAGAATGCGTGTTGTTCCCACTGCCAGAGGAAAAACTGTGAAGATAATCCCTGATAAAAGGGAATGCTTGAACATCCTCCACAAGGCAGGGGCTGACGAAAGGATAATTTCACACTGCGATTCTGTGGAAGGGCTGGCAGTGAAGATGGCAGAACTGGCTCATGCTGACTTAGATCTGGTAAGGGCTGGAGCCCTGCTTCATGATATTGGAAGGACCAGGACAAACGGGATAGATCATGCCGTTGAGGGCGCAAAGATTCTCAAGGAACTTGGAAATATTGATGAAAGAGTTATCCTGATTGTGGAAAGGCACACAGGGGCGGGAATTCCCGCGGATGAAGCTGAAAAACTTGGGCTGGGGCTCAGAGATTTCGTTCCCGTTACTCTGGAGGAGAAAATAGTTGCACATGCTGACAACCTTTATTCTGGAACAACAAGAACTCCCCTGGCTGAAGTAATCGCAAGATACAGGAAAAAGGGGCTGGATAAAGCAGCAGACAGAATTGTGAATCTTCACAGGGACTTATCGGCAATCTGCGGAGTGGATATTGACAGTATCCTCTGAATACGAAAAGATTAAGAGAACTGAAAAGCTTTCCGTATACCTTTGCCGTTGTAGCTTAGCTGGTAGAGCACTCGGCTGTTAACCGAGCGGTCGTCGGTTCGAATCCGACCAGCGGCGTATTCCCCTATCTCATCTGGCCGCGAGAGCCGGTTTGTTCTTGACGGTACGGGTAACAGTTTTTCAGGATTCACAGCTCATTGATTCTTGAATGAGGAATAATTAGTGAACGGTGATATTCCAGTCTTGAGATTAAACATGTATGTAGTACCAGCCTTCCTGCTGCCTCCTGATGATTTCTATGAAGCCGCCCTGGGGAGTTGGGGATACACCCTTCACGAGATCTGTCTCATTCACATGGTTAAGTTCCATCGAGGTTTTGCAAGCCATAACTATGACTTTTTTTTCATCAAGAAGTGGCTTTATCATTTTTTCATTAGTTGTTGCGACTATGGCGCCCTCGAGAAAAACAACCTCAATGGTTTCCACGTCTTTTAGCACTGCAATGTGTGTCCCAACAATATTTCCCATGGGAATCTTTTCTTTCTCTGATACCTGTATTACTACTTTCATGTAAATTAGAGTACAATTATGGATATTAAGTCACCAGCTCTTTCCACTTTTGCTTATGTTTGAATAACGGATCTCTTGAATAAGGTCCCAGTCTTACGTATTCTGTTATGTTCTCAACGTTGTACCATGGAATGCCCATACTGGGAATCAGAAGAGATTCCACATCTGCTTCTATAGGAGTCTGAATTCCGTTTTTGATCACAGTAATGGGAAGCACAGCAATTCTTGACAGCGTTCATGTCCTGATTACAAGTTTAGATGCTGTCTTCTGGTACTTCCCCTGCCTTCTGTATTTCATCTTGCTACTACCCCTGCGACATCCATCATGAAGCCCCAGTAGGAGACCGAGATAAATGGTGAAACCAGCGCAGCTTCAAAATTTGAATGCCCATATCATAGTTTGAATCAAATAGAAAGTGGGGCTGACCGGGTTCGAACCGATGACCACCTGGTTATGAGCCAGGCGCTCTACCTAGCTAAGCTACAGCCCCTTTCATCTGGTAGGGAAAAAGTGATTAACAGAAAGTTGATAAGGATTTCCATAAGATCGTGCCGAATATATATTGAATCTTCATCAGTCCCCGCTAAGAATGATGATCTGATTAATTAAGGAGAAGTTTCATTCAAATATCATAATTCATGCAAGAATATAAGGCCCTATTCTCCAAGGTAATTCAGGTCTTCTCTGCTCATGTTTATCCCCGCTGTGTCAACCAGTTCATCAATATGTTCAGGCGATGACGCCTTTGGAATGGGGAGGGCATCCTCCATGACCAGCCTGAGTCCCATCTGAAGCTCTGATTTCCCGTATTTCTTAGCCATTTCTTCTACCCTCTGCGATCTTGCGTAGGCACCCCTTGACAAAGGTGTGTAAGCTATTACTGTTATTCCGTGCTTTTTACAGAATTCCAGGAGACCTCTGACCTCCTTCCTGTTTCCGTAATTATATTCAATCTCATTGGCAGAGATCTGCCCTTGCCCCGCAAAGGCAATTGCATCTTCCAGGAGGTTTTCATCGAAATTGCTCACCCCAAGCTGTCTTATTTTACCCTCATCCTTCAGTTCCAGAAGAGTACCGATGGATTCGTCCAGTGGAACTTCTGTGCTGGGCCAGTGGATCAGGTACAGATCCAGGTAATCAACATTGAGCCTCTTCAGGCTACCTTCAAGGGATTTACGTAAATCATACCGTCCAAGGTGTGTTGGCCATACCTTTGATATTATGAAAACGTCCTTCCTGTCAACAGATGAAACAGCTTTTCCCACGATTTCCTCTGTGTGACCTGATGCATACATTTCAGCAGTGTCAATGACATTGATGCCTTTGGACAGGGCGTATTTGATCGCAGAAACATACTTTTCATCAGCACCAGAGGCTTTTGACTGATAGCCACCCATCCCATATGTTCCCAGACCTACAGGAAAAACCCGTCTGTCACCTATCTTATCAATCATGAGTGTGAATTGGTACTTACTACTTAATCCTGGCCGATGAAACCTATGCCTGCTGAATTCAACTTGTCTATTATATAGATGCCATGCGGTGCCATCTAATGTACATTTGCTGTCCTGGATTTTGCCTAAAAGCTGAACTCAATTGTCGTTAGTGACGCAGCACCAAATTCCATCTCGCTTGCTATCACGTTGCCTCTTGCGTTATTACCCATCGCCCCTGCAAGTATCCTGAAAGGTAATTCGCCTCCTTCAGGCGAAGCTGATCTTGCAAGGTCCCGTGGCATGTGCCAGATCTGGTCCCATCTTCCGTTAATCATGTGGCCGGTTGTCTCCTTAAGGTACTTCAAAGCATTTTCAGGAACATGATCGCTGCCCCTAGCCCACAGGTCGAGCCTGTGAATTATGGAACCGGTGACAAGCAGCATTGTTTCATGCCCCTCAGAGGCATTCCTTATGGCCCTTCCCAGGATTTCATGTTTCTCAGGTCCAAGGGAAGGCGATATTGAAACGGGAACAACCGGAATATCCGCATCAGGGAAGAGTCTGTATAAAGGAGACCATGCCCCATGATCCAGCCCCCAGTCTGGAACGCTACCCATGGATAAGCCAAGAGATTTTCCGGCCGCTATGAGTGATTTGCCGAGCTCCGGATCGCCATGGGGTACGTATTTTTTCTGATAGAACTCTCGCGGGAAGCCTGAAAAATCGAAGATCTGCTTGAGGGGATCTTCCAGCACAACTCCTATGGCACCGGAAGTTACAAAATGAGGTGAGACAACGATCATGGTCTTTACTGTGCTCCGGTATTTCCTTCCCATTTCCTCAAGCGCCTTCTCTGTAATGGTGTGGCTCACTCCCAGATCACCTATGAGAGAAGGTGTGTTTGGTGCATATAATACTGCGTTCAATCCCATTGTATTTACTCCTGAGAACCCATGATCATCGATCTTCAGCTTATGAATTTTTATGGTTCTGAATAATTATACAGAATCATGGCTTCCGATAAAGATAGAGCCCGTTTTCCTCTTTCCTGTCCAGCATTCCATCCGCTTCCATGTGCATCAGATGTGATATTGCCTCACCAATTGCAAAATTCATCTCCATGAGGTTCATGCTCACGAGATTACGTTCTTTGCTCCACTTCATTGATTCAGCCACCTCGTATGCAGTCATCCACTTGCTGGCAATTCCCGCAATCTCCTTCATCCTTTCATTGTGATGTGCGATTAGCTGATCTATCCTGTTGTTTGCGTTCTCAAATGGAGACCGGTGCCCTGGATACACCATTTTTGCGCCCAGAGTCCTTGTGTGCTTGAGGCTCTCAAGGTAGAGCCCCAGCATATCGGTGCTGTCGTCGTAAAAACTGATGTTTGGTGTTATGCCGGGAAGGATGTGATCTCCGGAAAAAAGGCAGCTGCATTCAGCTATATACAGGGAAAATGATCCGGGAGAATGCCCCGGATTGAAAAGAGCCCTGACTCCTGGAATTATCTCCTCGTTGCCCCTCAGGTGGATGTCGAATTCGATCCGGAGGTACGTATCCAGATGATCCAGCACGAAGTGCCGCTGAATCATCTGATCGGTGATTGCACTTGGAGTGCCGTTCATCCTCATTATTTCCAGCAGAGAATCCCTGAAATCCTCCGGGCTCTCCTTTATGGCATTTACGCGCTTGATGTCCTCTTCCCCCATAGCAACGGGTATGCCGAACTCCTGCTGCATCCTGTGGGCAGATCCGATATGGTCTATGTGCATGTGCGTCAGGAAGATGTAGTCAACGTTCTCCATTGACAGCCCCTGGGCCATGAGTTCATTGTAGGATTCATCAGACATTCCGGTGTCAACAATGATTCTCTTCCTCCCTGTAATCTCATAAACATTGGCTGTCTTCAGTGCCCTGATGGCAATTGGGACTTCATGCCGATCTATTTTGAACATTAAATCCACGAGGTATCTCAGCATTTTCCTTGAAATTTTTCCTTGGCCAGAAGCATCACGTCATTCATTACAGCCGCAGCTGTTTCCCCGGGACCATCACTGACGCTGTGAATCCTGAGCCTGCCGTTCCTTGAAGTGTTTACCTCGTATCCAAGAGACATCTCACCCAGTGAAAGTAGATAATCGCCATCATCCAGGTTACGAAGGCCGCTGAATGCGTGAACTTCATTTCCGGATCTGGTGATTTCTGCGATGAGCCTGTATCTATCCATCCCTTTCGCGTCTGTGCTCTCTGAAACGCCGGATGTTTTGATATCCTTCAGCGTCATGTTTTTCCCGAACAAGGCATTGGCCAGGATGACTGTTTTCCTTGCTCCGTCCAGGCCGTCGGTGTCATCCCTGAAATTCGTTTCAGCAATGCCCCTTTTCTGAGCCTCGGCAACAGAATCCATGAAAGTTTTTCCTTCCTGCATCTGTTTCAGTACGAAATTTGCAGTAAGGCTGACAATCCCCCTGAATTCATTCACGGTGGAAGGCCCGCATGAGCCACCCAGGAGGCTGAACAACGGCACTCCACCTGCCACAGTGGCTTCGTAGAGTACCGTTCTCCCGCCTGCTGAAGCATTATCCATGATCTGTTTCCAGTGGTTTGCCAGAGGAGACTTGTTTGCCGTCACTATGTCCATGCCATTTTTCATGGCAGACAGGTACATCTGCAGCTCCCTTGATCCATCCCTGGATGCCGAGGACATGTCCACAAGAATTCCGCCTTCATTCTCAGTCATTTCCTTGGACGTTACTTCCTTTCCAAGAGACAGTATATTGCCGGAAAGTTTGGCCTTCAGAAGATCAGCAGGAGCCACAGGCTTGCTGAAGATAACTGATCCGGTCCTGTCGGATGCACCGCCAAGGACCATGTCCATCCCTGTTCTTTCGGAAATCAGCTTGCCTTCATCTGCCAGTATGGAAAGGAAATTCCTGCCCACACTACCTATACCCTGGACATATATGGAAATACTATTTCTCTGCATCTTCCTCAGCTTCCTCGCCCGGTTCTATCCTTGATACCTCAATGACCGCATCATTGTCAGACGTGTCTATGAGCTTCACTCCGGAAGTTACCCTTGCCTGGCTTTTTATTCCGCTCACCTTCAGCCGGATTGTTTTCTCATTCCTTGTGATTATCATTATCTCGTCGTCCGGCTTAACAGGAATTGCCTTTACCAGGTTTCCAGTCCTTTCTGATTTCTTGAACACAAGAATTCCTGAAGATCCCCTGTGATGAACAGAAAACTCGGTTATTGGAGTGCGCTTCCCTATGCCATTCTCTGAAACAGTTAGAACTTCCTCGTCGTCCTGTGCAATGAATCCCGTAATGATGTATTCGCCTTTCTTCAGCCTCATGGCCCTGACTCCCCTGGATGTGCGGCCGGTGGGCCTGACCTCTGATGTTGTGAACACCGATGCCTTACCGGAATTTGATATTGCCACTATGTTGCCTTCCCTGGAAATTGCCTCAACGGAAACAACCTCGTCATCGTCCTCCAGCGCTATGATCCTGATGCCGGAGGAACGCATGTCAAGTATGGCTTCTGCAGGAGTCCTCTTTATGAAACCGTTCCTGGTCAGGATCACAAGATGGGATTCCCTTGATTCCGGTGCCTTCATGATCTGCTCCACCACTTCTCCTTCCTGAAGAGGAACATATGAAGCGGCTGTAACTCCCACAGATTTCCTGGATTTCTTCTCAATTTCATATGCCAGAGTCCTCAGAACCCTTCCGGTGTTGGTGAACATGAATATGCTGTCGTGTGAGCTGCAGGAGAGGATGGTCTTTACGGAATCCTCCTTCCTTGTTGAGGTTATTATTCCCTTTCCACCTCTTCTCTGTGCCCTGTACTCCTCAAGCGACACCCTCTTCAGGAGGCTGCCCTCACTGAGTATGACAACATCGTCCTCCTCCGGGACCAGATCGGCTATGGTCCTGGCCTTTATCTCCCTGAATGATATCTTGGTCCTTCTCTTGTCCCCGTATTTCTTGGAAAGCTCCTTGAGTTCATCCTTTATTATGCTGCGCCTCAGGTCTTCGCTTGCCAGAATTTTCTCCAGGGACAGGATTTTTTCCCTGACATCCTTCAGTTCCTCCTCAACCTTGCTGATTTCCAGCGCCGTAAGCCTCTGCAGCCTGAGTTCAAGGATAGAGTTGGCCTGCACGTCGTCGATTTCAAGTTTCGACATCAGGTCAGCCCTTGCCGTAGGAACATCCCTGGCACCACGTATGATTGATATGACGTCATCTATATTTTCAAGGGCCTTTGTGAGCGCCAGCAGGATATGCTCCCTCTCCCTCATCTTGTTCAGGTCAAAGCTGGACCTCTTGACAATGACCTCAAGCCTGTGCATTATGTAATTGTCCACCAGTCCCTTGAGATTAAGTGTTCTTGGCTGGTTGTTCACAAGGACCAGGTTGATGATCCCTATGGAAGATTCAAGTTCAGTGTGCTCATAAAGCTGGTTAAGAATCAGGTTTCTCATATCGTCGTCCCTGACCTTTATGACCACACGCATGCCAGTTCTGTCACTTTCGTCCCTTATATCCGTAATCCCCTTCAGAATCTCATTCTTCACCTGTTCTGCAACATTCTGTATGAAGATTGCCTTGTTGACCCCGTACGGAAGGCTCTTGATGACAATGTGCTTGGGCTCAGACAGGTCCACCTCACCCTGGCTGACCACCTTTCCACGTCCGGTCAGGTAGGCATCCATGAGTTCCTGGGAATAGAATGATATCCCCCCACCCGGGAAATCAGGCCCCTTTATGTATTTCAAAAGCTCCTTTACCTCATAGTCCCGGTGGTCAAGAGCATATGTGATTGCATTGCATACTTCGGTGAGGTTGTGCGGCACCATGTTGGTCGCCATCCCCACGGCTATGCCCGACGATCCGTTGATGAGAAGGTTCGGAACCTTTGTGGGAAAATATTCCGGCTCTTCCAGGGACCCGTCGAAGTTCAGCCTGAATGGAACCGTGTTCTTCTCAATATCCCGGACCATCTCCTCCGATAGCTCTGTAAGCCTTGCCTCTGTGTACCTCATTGCAGCAGGGGCATCACCATCTATGGAACCGAAATTTCCCTGCCCATCAACAAGAAGGTACCGCATTGAGAAATCCTGGGCCATTCTGGCCAGGGCCTCATATATGGCCATATCTCCATGCGGGTGGTACTTACCCATGGTCTCGCCAACTATTCTGGCGCACTTCTTGTATGGTTTGTCATGGTTAACGTTCAGTTCGCTCATTGAGTAAAGAATCCTCCTCTGAACGGGTTTAAGGCCATCCCTCACCTCAGGAATTGCCCTGCTGACTATGACGCTCATGGCGTATTCAAGGTATGATGTTTTAATCTCATTCTCAATTGGTCTTTTTTCCAAGTTTATCCCTCACAGATCTATATTTGTAACGTATCTGGCATTCTCTTCAATGAACTTTCTCCTTGGTTCCACCTTGTCGCCCATGAGGATGGAGAAAAGCCTGTCGGCTGCAGCTGCATCCTCTATGGTGACCTCCACCAGCTTCCTTGTCTCGGGCTTCATTGTTGTTTCCCAGAGTTGCGCCGGATTCATTTCCCCCAGTCCCTTGAACCTCTGTGTGACAGCGTTCTGCCCCATTTTCTCAGAAACTCTGTCCTTGTCATTCTCCGAGTACACGTATGCAACCTTGTCTCCCTTCTGTACCCTGTAAAGCGGTGGCTGGGCAAAGAAAATCTTACCGTTTGTGACAAGCTCCCTGGCATACCTGTAGAAGAATGTGAGAAGCAGTGTGCGTATGTGGGCACCGTCAACATCGGCATCGGTCATTATGATTATCTTCCCGTACCTGAGCTTGTTTATGTCAAGATCGTCCTTTATATTGGTTCCCAGTGCGGTTATGAGATCCCTGATGACCTGATTGCCCAGGGTCTTGACATCGTTGGATTTCTCAACGTTAAGTATCTTTCCACGAAGCGGCAGGATCGCCTGGAATTCCCTGTTCCTGGCCTGTTTTGCTGATCCACCTGCGGAATCGCCCTCTACTATGTACAGTTCCGTCTTTTCCGGATCAGAGGAGGAACAGTCAGCAAGCTTCCCTGGCAGGCCGCCTCCCTCAAGGGCTGATTTCCTGCGCACCAGCTCCCGGGCTTTCCTTGATGCTTCCCTAGCAGCGGCTGCTGCAAGTGTTCTCTTGATTATCACGTCTGCTATGTTGGGGTAGGATTCAAAGTATTCCTTGAGATAGCCTTCGGTTGCAGACTGCACTATGCCTCGAGCCTCACTGTTTCCCAGCTTTGATTTTGTCTGACCCTCAAACTGCGGTTCAGGAATCTTGAGATGCAGCACTGCAACAATGCCTTCCCTGACGTCGTCGCCCGTAATTGATTCCACGCCCTTTATCATGTTTTTGTTCCTGGCATAATCCTGTATCACACGGGACAGCCCGGCCCTGAACCCTGCAACATGGGTTCCGCCTTCCACGGTGTTTATGTTGTTGACGAAGCTTTCCAGCGTTTCTGATACTCCGGTTGTATACTGGAATGCAAACTCCACAACGAAATTCTCTCCTTCCGTCCTGTTGTATATGGGATCTCTGTGCACTGCATTGTATCCCTCACCAAGGTATCTCACGAATTCCGAAAGCCCCCCATCGAAGTGCAGTACGTCCTTGCTGCCCGTCCTGAGGTCGTCAAGGGTAATGGTGATGGCTGGATTCAGGAATGTCAGGTCCCTTACCCGCTCAAGTATGGTGCTGTATGAGAATTCAGTTGTCTCGAAAATCTCCGGATCAGGATAGAAGAATATTATTGTGCCGTGTTCCCTGTTAAGGTGCAGGCTTACGCCATTAAGTTCCTCCGGCGGACTGCTGAGAAATTCTGATAGTTCAACAGACTTGAGTTTGCCCTCAGGGACACCACGGATGAAAGTTTCCCAGTATATCTTGCCGTCCCTCTTCACAACAGCCACAAGCTTCGAAGAGAGGGCATTGACCACATGTACTCCCACGCCATGCAGTCCACCAGTTATCTTGTACACTTTCTTATCAAACTTGGCTCCGCTATGGAGCTCGGTGAGGACTATTTCGAGGCCAGGCCTTCCGTATTTGGGATGAATGTCAACAGGTATACCACGGCCATCATCCTCCACCATTATTGAGTTGTCAGTGTTTATGGTGACATATATGGACTTTGCAAATCCGGCTATTGCTTCATCCACTCCATTATCCACAACTTCGTAAACCAGATGGTGTAGCCCTCTTTCATCGGTTGACCCGATGTACATTCCTGGGACCTTTCTTACTGCCTTAAGTCCCTCCAGAATCTGTATCTGAGAAGAATCATAATTTTCCATAACATACATTCCTTTGACGGTACAATGTCAAATTATCCCTATTCCATTGTATATAAGAATTTATTGACTGAAATCATGCACAGATGGTCAATTTTCCTTACGTACAACGACCCTGATGTCCTGATCTTCCTCCACTATGCTTACAATCCTCAGCTTTGTTGTCCTGGCAAGCCCGTCATATGTGTTTCGGTCGTATCCGAATTTGTCCCGGGAAAGCATAATCTCAGCATCCTGGCCCGGATCGAGCTGGATGGAGAGCCCCTTCATGACGCTCTTCAGGTAGTTGAAAGGATCGCCCCCGCAGGTTATGTTTCTGTGGTCTTCCTTCAGCATGATTATGGTATATTGAAATCCAGCTAATAAATGGTATCAGGAACGTTGGAAGGTCTGTCCTAATCTCTCCTTATGATCAGGTAGTCGTCCAGTATCCTGTTGATCTGGCTCATCTCGCTTCCGGGTATCATTATGCCCTTTATCCTTGCTTCCCCAAGAATACCGCTGATGGCTATTGCATTTGTATGGGCTGCCATGTAAAGCTCGTAATTGCTGTAGTTCAGGCTGGCAATTTTTGTTTCAAGTTCGGTTTTTTCCACAAGGAGCTTTCTATGGATTTGCAGGGCCGCCCTTATTTTCGCCAGGATCCCAAGGTATTTTCCAGGATTATTCAGCACCCGCTCAGTCTCTGAATCCGTCAGGTTGATTTCCCTGCATAGCCTGCGTATGTCCTGTTCATCACTCAGAAACAAGCTGGCGCAGCCTCCGTTCTAGACCATCTTCAATGGCAATGTCCTCCCGAATCTCCGTGACACGACCCTGAAGCGATAAGAGATCTGCACGCAGCATCTCGATATCCTCAACGAGATTCTCATTCCTCAGGGTAAGATACCTCAATTCCGAGCTGAGTTTTCTTTCAATATCCGATTCCGGATGATCGTCTCCATTCATGCTTTAGAAGCCTCAGTAAATATTTAAGGTTGTTGAGAATAAGGCGAAAATGACACGATATATATTCAGATGCGCCGATGCGGGTTATCAGTGCAGTTATGAAGTGGAGGGCAATTCCCATGAAGAAATCATTCCTAAGATCAGAATCCATGCCAGATACGCGCACAACCTCTTTGAAATAAATGATGACCAGATGAAGAAGTTCCAGGATGCTATTACGGAGAAAAAATCCTGAAGATTTTCATATGTTTACAAGAATACCGACGGTCCTGAGAAGCCAGGAAATAATAGATAAGTCTTTCCTGCGGGCCTCCAGAATAACAGAGCCATACCATCCCAAAATAGAGGACAAGATACGTAAGGAGATAATGGACCGTGTGTCCACCATAGAAAGCACCACATGCTCACACCTGACAAAGCTGGTGAAGAAATTCCCAACAATTGAGCTGATTCATCCTTTCTACCGGGACATGATTGACCTGATGTTTGACATAGATCACTACAAGGTGAGCCTCAGCAAGGTACAGTGGGCATCCGAGAGGATCACGGACCTCAGCACAGATGTTATCAGGAGGCTGCGTTCCGGAAAGAAGGTTGAGGATCTTAACCGCATGATGAGGGAATATTACGGAAGGTTCTCATCCATAATGCTGAGCATAGACAAGGACCTGTCTTTCCTGGGAAGCTGCAGGGACTGGATAAGGCAGATTCCTGATATAAACCCCGATCTGCCGACATTCCTGGTTGCGGGGATGCCAAACGTTGGAAAGAGCTCCTTACTTTCCGCGCTGACAGGAACAAGTCCAAAGGTTGCACCGTATCCCTTTACCACACAGAGCATATTCATAGGTTATACCACCATCGGCGGAAAGAAAGTCCAGATCATTGATACACCAGGAATTCTGGACCGCCCTATGGCCAAGAGGAATGAGATGGAACTGAAATCCATCCTCTCCCTGAAGGACATCCGCGGCACGGTGCTTTTCCTCATTGATCCTACCGGACATTCCAGCTATTCCCTTGAACAGCAGGAGAAGCTTTATCAGGAAATCCGTAAATCGCTGCTTTCGCCAATAATACGAGTCCAAGCGAAGTGTGATCTCACTGATGTCAGGGTGGAAGAAATAGCCATATCTGCATCAACCGGAACTGGAATGGGCAGGTTGAGAGAAGAGATGGAAAAATACGTAAAATAGGTGATTCTCCTGAATCTGGAAGAGGAAATCAGAAAACAGGCAATAAGGAATGCCTTTCAGCATGACGGGAAGGCAAACGCCGGTTCAGTAATAAGCAAGATCCTGGGTGAATTCCCGGAATACAGGAAAAACGCTGGAGAACTGGCAAGGCTGGTCAATGCAGAGCTGGAGAAAATCAACGGCATGTCTCCAGATGAGATAACTGCAATAGTGCACAGGGAATTCCCGGAGTTTGAGGTAAGGGAAAAGAAGGTACAGGTTCACAGCCTCCCGGAACTGAGGAATGTGAATGGGCCTGTTGTCATGAGAATGGCTCCCTCCCCGTCAGGACCACTGCATATCGGCCACTCAAGGATGGCAATTCTCAATGACGAGTACGTCAAGAGATATGGTGGTAAACTCATACTGAGAATTGAGGATACAAACCCTGCCAACATAGACCCCATAGCATATGAACAGATTCCCAGGGACCTTGAATGGCTGGGAGTCACAGTTCACCAGATCGCAATCCAGTCAGACAGGATGGAATTGTATTACGAACAGGCAAGATCACTTATTGCTGCGGGCCATGCCTATGTTTGCTCATGCGTACCGGAGGATTTCAAGCGCAAGCTTTCTGCTTCCATTGCATGCCCCCACAGGGAAACAACTCCGGATGAGAACCTGGAAGGATTCCAGAAGATGGTTGACGGAACGTTCTCTCAGGGAGAAGCGGTCCTTATTATAAAGACGGATCTGAGTCACCCCAATCCATCCGTCAGGGACTGGATTGCCTTCAGGATCAGCGATGCTGTTCATCCCAGGCACGGAAGGGAATACCACGCCTACCCCATGATGAACTTCAGCGTGGCAGTGGATGATCATCTGCTTGGGTTGACCCACGTTATCCGAGGCAAGGATCATATCAATAATACAGAGAAACAGAAATACATATTCAGCTATAACAACTGGAAACTCCCTGAATACTACCATTACGGCCTTGTGGACTTTCCAGGGGTGATTCTCAAGACCTCCATTATAAAAAAGGGACTTGCAGAGGGCAAATATTCGGGTTGGGATGACATAAGGCTGGGAACCCTGCTGGCCTTCAGGAAGAGGGGTTTTTCGCCTGAAACGTTCAGGAAATACTGGGTCCAGTCCGGAATGAGGGAGATTGATTCAGAATTTTCCGTGGGAATATTCGATTCCATAAACAAGGATATAATTGATTCGAAGACGCCGCGCTTTTTCTATGTCCCGAACCCCGTCCGGATTAAAATTGATGGTGGCAAGCAGCTTTCCAGCAAGGCACCGTACCATCCATCTTACCCGGATATGGGATACCGCGTATACTCCCTGGGGGATGATCCATCACTATTCGTGCCTGCCGCTGATTGGAATTCGCTGCCGGATGGTGCGGAACTGCGCCTGAAAGACCTGTGCAACGTGAAGAAGTCCGGGTCTCTCGCAGAATTTGCAGGAACTGCCATGAAAGACAGAAAGGCAAGGATAATCCAGTGGGTTCCAGATAATGCCAGAGTCTTCACCGTAAATAAGCCTGATGGGACTCAGGACAAGGGACTCATAGAACCACTTGCCGAAAAATACAAGGGAGTGGCTCAGCTGGAAAGGTATGGATACGTGAATATCGCATCCGAGCAAACGGGATTCTTCACCCATCCGTAATACTGATAATCATTCCTGAGGTATTTTCAGGAATGCAGGGAATTTTCTGAGCAGGACGATCTGGCCTATGGCCTTGATCCACCTGAATGGTATGCTTATGGCGGAACTCATTTCCACAAGTTCAGAATTTGGATGATCAATGTACAGACCGTAGATTTCCTGGGTTTCAATGTCCAAAATTATATCCGTGACCGTACCGACCAGAACACCTCTATCGGTATAGACTGGCATGTCACGAAGTTCTGTAACCTCTGTTAGCATTCAACTGACTAAAGGTAAAATGGATATAAATTTTCGCCGGATTCACTTTTTGCAGGACTCAGCAAAATTTTTCATGAGTTCCTTTCCAAACTGTGTGTTGTCAACTTCAGGATGGAATTGAACACCATATATGGGCCTGTTCCTGTGCTCGAATGCCTGAATGCTGCAGGTCTTTGACGATGCCAGGACCTCGAAATCCCCGGTCAGGCTCTTGACCTCATCGTTATGATTTTCCCAGGCAGTTATCCGTTCCGGGATTCCAGTAAAAATTCGGTCAACCTTGCTGAATACAACCTCAGTCCTTCCGAATTCAGGATGCACCCCCGGCCCAACCTCACCTCCGAAATGCAGGGCAATAAACTGGGCTCCAACACAGATGCCAAGGATCGGGTAAGAATGATCATCGATAAATTTTCCCACGTTTCCAAGCTTGTCCAGCTCAGAGACTATGCTGGGGGCCCCGCCGGAAAGCACCAGCCCATCAATTCCATCAAGTTCGTGTGAATCCACAGTGTTTGGAACGATCCTGCTCTCAACACCCAGATCTCTGAGAACGCGGTATTCGCGGTGGGTCCACTGCCCACCGTTGTCCACAACGAATATCTTCATCCGAGATTATTCCATTCCAGGTATTCCCAGGGATTTACTGATCTCCTTGTACCTGTTTCTGATTGTTACCTCAGTAACACCGGAAACACGTGCAATTTCTTTCTGGGTTCTTGGTTTGCCTACCATGACAGATGCGATGTATATGGAGGCTGCTGCCACACCGGTTGGTCCTTTCCCGGAGGAAATTCCAAGTTCAATCGATCTCCTTACTATGTCCTCGCTCACGATGATTGCCTGCTTGTCCAGATCAAGTTTGCTGCAGAACTGGGCAACGTATGAGTAAGGCGTTGTGGGCTTAAGATTCAGGCTAAGCTCCTTGGCCAGATGCCGGTAAGCCTTTCCTATCTTCTTCTTGTTCACCTCAGATGCCTTGGAAATTTCATCCAGTGTCCTGGGAAGATTGACCATTCTGCATGCTGCATAAATGGATGCGCAGACTATGCTCTCTATGCTTCTTCCCCTGATAAGGTTCTTCTCCACAGCCCTTCTGTATATGAGCGCAGCAGTTTCCTTGATATCCTTTGGAATTCCCAGCTTTGCACCGTTGTCATTGAGCATCTGAAGTGCCAGTGACAGGTTCCTTTCGGCAGCGTTGCTTACTCTTATCCTCTGGTGCCACTTTCTGACCCGATATATCTGTGCGCGATTTTTGTGCGGAATCCGCTTACCATAATAGTCCTTATTGGACCATGATATCTCAGTTGCCAACCCTTTGTCGTGGCTCAAAAAAGTCATGGGCGATCCAGTTCTTGCCCTTCTGTCATCCTGTTCGGAATCAAATGCGCGCCATTCAGGCCCCTGATCAATAAAAGAGTCCTCAATGACCATTCCACAATCGCTGCAAATAAGCTCTCCCCGCTCGTAGTCCCTAATAAGATGCTCGGAACCGCATTCCTGGCATTTCTTGGTTACTTCCTGATCTATGTTTGAACCCATCATAACACCCGCAGATAATTATTAAATACGACATAGGAGCGGATATTAAATCTTTTCTATTTGTACTATATTAATATTTCACTGACAAATTTTGATCAGACTTTAAATAGTATGTTATGCATCATACGACAAATTTGCAAATAACATCAAGATATATATTATCCTCAGGAGCCAGATTGCCACGGATAGAATATCAATGCTTTAATATGATCAAAACTCTTTTTAATAACTTTACGTTACATTTATATACTTTGTTATCATTATCATGTTTACATGGAAGTCGGAGTGGAAATTGTTCACAGGCTGAACAAGCAGATGGTGGTACGGATCTCTGATTGCCTTAAGATTAGGGCAAAGGTAGTGAATGAGAACGGAAAGGTGGTGGGACGTGTTACGAGAGTATTCGGGCCTGTGAAGGCGCCCTACGCACTGCTCAGTATGAATGAAACCTATCCTGAACAGGAAAAGTTCAGGGTTGTATGTTAAAAGGAGGAATTAAGATGGAAAATGCACCTGAAAAAAAGAAAAGAATAGAGGAGATAGAAAAGTGCCCTGAATGCGGGTCAACCCAGTTAGTAAGAGATTATGAAAGGGGTGAACTCATTTGCAATAACTGTGGCCTTGTCATAGATGAAAGCTTCATAGACCAGGGACCCGAGTGGAGGGCGTTCGATTCCGAGCAGAACGATTCCAGAGCGAGAACCGGGTCTCCCATGACCTTCACAATTCACGACAAGGGTCTCTCCACAGATATTTCATGGAAGAACAAGGATTCCTATGGAAAGTCCATACCAACAAGAAACAGAGCCCAGCTGTACAGGCTGAGAAAGTGGCAGAAGAGAATCAAGGTTTCAAACGCCGCAGAGAGAAATCTTTCACAGGCACTGCAGGAACTGGAGAGAATGGCATCAAACCTGAGCATACCAAATGATGTCAGAGAAACAGCAGCTGTAATCTACAGGAAAGCTGTCAAGCAGAACATGATAAGGGGCCGGAGCATTGAAGGTGTTGTGGCAGGTTCTATCTACGCTGCTTGCAGGATCACAAATGTGCCCAGGACTCTTGATGAAATCGCCTCTGTTACCAGAGTGAAGAAGAAAGAGATAGGGAGAACGTACCGTATCATGAGCAGGTACCTGAAACTGAACATAATGCCATCAAAGCCAGATGATTATGTGAACAGGTTCTGCAGCAAGCTCAAGCTTTCAATGGAAGCCAGGAAGAAAGCCACGGAAATACTAAAAATGGCCGAGGATAACGACCTGACATCCGGAAAGGGTCCAACAGGAGTTGCGGCTGCAGCAATCTACATTGCATCTCTTCTTACACAGGAAAGACGCACCCAGAGAGCTGTTGCAGAGGTCGCGGGAGTCACTGAAGTTACCATAAGGAACAGGTACAAAGAGCTGACAGAAAAGCTTGCTCTTGATGTTGAGCAGTAAGCTTTCCTCACCCTTTTATTTTTTCATAGACCTCAAATGATCTGAGCAGATCGTCCACTATACTGTACATTGAGGTCTCCTTTACATTATTAATTTCAATGTTTGCGCAATCATCAGTGCAGTCTATGCATATTCTGCTGTCATTATCTGGCTCCAGCACCATTTTCAGGGATTTACAGTCAAGCGATTGGGAGCAAATGGTCAGATCTATCTTCATTCTTCACGCAATATGAACACGCGAAATAATCTTATTGCCTTTGTCTTTACCCATGGCATTGCGGAGGTTGCCGAGTCAGGTCAAAGGCGACAGACTCAAGATCTGTTTTCGTAGGGATTCGCCGGTTCGAATCCGGCCCTCCGCATTAACGCATCTTGCGCAGATAAATCCATAGCCTGCGGCTTATTGTATTGGGTTTTTTCCAATATGAACTGTCTGTCCTGGGATTGAATTACACACTTCCTTTTCATCAGAGTTTCCATAGCGTAATCAATGTCTCCCGATTCTGGAGATGGCAACCCATATAAGAGGCCATCTTTGCTAACATTGTTAGCTTGGATCACATATTTGTATTCCCATGTCAATTTTCTCTATCTTTCAGCGAAGAAGTACGGGTGAAGTGGTCCATAATATGAAAACCAAAACCTATACAGTATGGTTGCATGGAATATGAGTTTCGCGGCTTTAGAGCCGCAGATTTAGGATACTTAATCAAAAAAGTTCAACAATTGACGAATGCATGAATCGTAAATTTTTTAAACTACATTTTTTAACACTCATTAGAGCAAAATGGAGGTAAGAAAGTTGAGTGAAGAAAGATATGAATGCAGGATGTGCGGAACTGAGCATAGGTCTGAAATAGAAGCCATACAGTGCGGCTGCGGCTTCGATTAATAATTTTATAAAGATTAAAAATTTAGGTTTTTAAAACTGTTTATCTCTGATCTATTGGAACGTATTTTATATCCAGCTGACCAACATAGTGATCCAGAGGCCTGAAGAGGCGGTTGTTCTGCCAGTATTCGAAGAGATGCGCAGTCCATCCGACCACCCTGGAGCACGCGAAAACCGGGGTGAAGAGTTCCGATGGAATACCCATGGCTGTATACAGTGGGCCTGAGAAGAAGTCAATGTTTGGCCATATTCCCTTGGTCTTGCTGAGTTTTTCCTCCATGAGTTTCTCTGCCCTGATTGCTATTTCAAGAAGCTTCTCTATTTTTGGATCTGTCGTTTTCTGCATGAATGATTTCAGGTAATTGTATACAATTTTCGCCCTAGGGTCGTATGCCTTGTAAACACGGTGGCCGAATCCCATTATTCTCTGCTTTCCTGCAAGTGCATCTTCAATGTATGTCTCCGTGTTGTCTGGTTCACCTATGGCTCTCATCATATTGAGGGCTGCCTCGTCTGCTCCACCATGGAGTGGGCCTCTCAGGGTAGATATGCCTGCAACAACTGCTGCATAGACATCCGCAAGTGTCGAACCGGTGACAAGGGTCGAGAATGTGGATGCGTTGCTTCCGTGTTCGGCATGTAGTATGAACATCAGGTCAATGAGCTTTGCAGATTCCTTATCCGGTTCAACTCCAGTGAGCATGTACAGGAAATTTGACGAATGCGAAAGCGTTCTGGAAGGTTTGATGAATGGTTTTCCCTGCCTGTATCTTCCAATCATGGCAACTATGGTTGGCATCTTGGCAGTGAGCTTGATAGCCCTTTCTATATTTGCATCTGAACCTCGGTCTGCCATATCTGAATCATATGCTGAAATGGCAGAAACACAGGTCCTCAGAACGTCGTTTGGATGTGTCCTGCCTGTGAAACTTTTAATGATCTCCTCAATGGATTCTGGAACTTCCCGCTCAGAAATCAACCTCTGATTGAAAACATGAAGTTCATCCTTCTTGGGCAAATGCCCGTAAAGCAGGAGAAAAGCTACCTCTTCATAACTGGACTTGTCTGCCAGTACTTCTATGGGATATCCCCTGTACCAGAGTTTGCCGTTAGCTCCGTCAATTTTGCAAAGTGTTGTGTCTGCTATGTATATTCCTTCCAAGCCTTTGCTTATTGTGATGTTTTCGTCGGCCATGCAAGGTGTATCACTTGAGTATACTTATCTGTTTAGTTTGATATTATGTAAGGGAAACCTATCTATCCTATGTGCCGAGAAAATAATAAAATATTATTGATCTGGATAATCACAGATTTCTTCAGGACGACCAGATATTCACGATATCGGAAGAGGACTTTACCATCAGAAGGTTCTTCATATTTGCCAGGGATCTTTCATGTGCTTCCCTGTCAGCAGATGAACTCAGATCGTCAACAACAATGGTGTAAAATCCCCTGTTCTGTGAATCCCTTGCACTTGATTCCACTCCTATTTCAGTGGCTATGCCTGCAAAAATAATTGTCTGTATGCCGGCGTTCCTCACCATGAGTTCAAAATTTGTCCCGATGAATATGCTTGCTGTGTTCTTGTTAATAACTATATCATCCTTGCCGGGCTTAACTGCAAGATCAAGCATTTCCGGAGAAAGCCCACCTGGGAACCTCCTCTGTGAGAGCCTGACACCAGATTCAAACGCTTCCGGCAGCGGAGTGATCTTTGTGAAAAATACAGGAACTCGCGCTGAGTGAGCTGCCCCTATGAATCTTGTTATACCAGGAAGGTACTGTTCCCTGTTGAAGATTCTGCCAACAAGCATGTTCTGGACATCCCATATTACAAGGGCAGTGTGAGAAGGATCGATAATCTCGCGGAATTCAGTGAAAACTTTTCTTTCTGTCATGACTAAGAATGCGTTCATTATTTATAGGAATGTTGGAAGCCTGATACATCCGCAAGTTTTAATCCCTTGAAGCAGGTGATCCCGAATCTTATTTTGAAATAAATTGGATACCCATATTTCATGGCAAAACTTAGAGTTATGTCAATATGACAAGGCAGGCATTCACCGGTGTCGGGAAGTCAGCGTGAGACTTGCTTGCTGGATGGCTGCAGCACTAACAGGCGTATGATTCAACATTTCCATACAGCCGTTATAACTGTAGGGCACCTATTACCGCGTTGTAATCAGCCGAATTTATTATTCTGCTTTTCTCGACCCATCCCCTGCGGGCTATGGCCGTGGCGAATTTGATATGCTTGATCTCCCCAGGAGAAGTGGCCCTGCTGCCAAGAACAAAATTTACCCCTGATGATGATGCCGCCCTGGCGGCAGTATAGTGGATGCCATAATCGCCAGGACTGCCACTTAACTCAATGAGAATCTTATTTTCCGCACAGGCCTTGAATATGAGATCATTATCAATACCGATTCTGTTGTCTGGTTCAGGCTCCGTATATGAATATGACAGGGTTCTGAATGACCCTGATCTTACTGCTCTTATGATGAAGTCGGTGGGATCTGATTCACCGGAAATGTCTTTAGGAGAAAGTGTACCCACCACATATGCTGAATTCCGCATATCCGATGGAATTGATACCTGTCCGGTTTCCTGCTTCACTGGTATCTTTATCCCCGGTATGATCTTGAAATCTGACCCGGAATTTAATTTTTCAACGTATTTCTGCATGACCCCATATCCTTCATAATCAACGCCCTTGTCCCTGTCTGCATTTATGCCATCATATAATAAGGCCACATACTTCATGCCTTCATTCCTTGATGCTGCTATAATGTCATGAACTATTTTCGGGCTGAAATTACGGATTGAGACATGCATGTCTGAAACAATATCCACATATTCCGGTATTTTCGGCAGTTTTCGGTCTCTTGCAGCCTCTATTTCACCGCTATTCTCCCTCATTTCTGGAGGAATGTACTGGAGACCAAGTGCAGAATATACGCCCTCTTCGTCTTCGCCAGCTACTGGAATGTCTTTCCTGAAGAGCCCGTATTCATTAAGTTTCAGGCCATTCTGTATGGCCAGGTCCCTCATTTTAATATTATGCTCCTTACTTCCTGTGAAATACTGCATTGCTGAACCGAAGGATTCGGCACTGAAGACCCGGAAGTCACCGTTCAGGCCAATTGAAAGATTGACTGAGGTTTTTGATGGACCACTCACGACTATGCCTGTGACATACTTCTGCGAAAGGAAGCTTTGAAGTGCCTTTTCGGGTTCGTCCGAAACCGCCAGGATGTCCACATCCCCTACAGTCTCCTTCATCCGCCTTATTGAACCCACAACTTCAACCCTCCTGACAGTTCCGGATGCCATCAGGCTGTCAGCCATGGACATGACCTCGTAGTAAACCTTTGCAAGTGGCAACCTATCGGCCGAACGTGTCGCAATAAGACTGAGGGAGTGCCTGATGTTGTCTTCTGACCTTTTTCCAAAACCGGGGAGGTTTTCAATCTTATGGCTTTCCACTGCCATTTTCAGATCATCGATGTTCCTGATGCCAAGCGCCGTATAAAGAGTGAATATTTTCTTGGGCCCAAGCCCCTGCACACGACTCAGGCCTGTGAAGTCTATGGGATATCTGGATTTCATTTCGGAATATTTCGAAATTTCTCCGGTTTCGAGAAACTGGATGATCTTCTTCTCAATTGCACTGCCAACCCCGTCTATGGTTCTCAGTTCTCCCCTGGAATATAGGGTCTCAAGGGGAAGCCCAAGTGCCCTGATTGATGCAGCGGCTTTTCTGTAAGCCAGGGATTCCCAGCGATTCCCCTCTATTTCCTCCATATCGGCCAGTTCATCGAAAATACGTGCAACATCAGAATTGGACATGCATAAACATAAGTTTCAGGTTAATAAATTCAGCATGAACGGAATAAATGATTGTGGGTGCAGTTAAAAAGAGGAAATCTGGATCATGCCAGGAGTTCCTGCATAAAAGCCTCCATCGGGATTCTGTCAGAAACTTCCTGAATGGATGCCGTATCCTTAAGTATGTTTCCGGTGAGCACCGCCACTGCACTGTCGTTCCTGTCTATCTCCCCCTGGTCCACAAGTTGCTTCAGTCCGGCCACTGAAGCGGCAGAAGCGGGTTCGCACCCTATTCCTGATCGATCCACGACTCTTTTGGACTCCATGATCTCCCTGTCGGTCACTCTGACAACCATTCCCCCTGTGTATCTTATCTCACGTATTGCCTTCTCCCAGTTTACAGGATTTCCAATCCTTATTGCGCTGGCTATGGTGGAAGCCCTGACCGGTTCAAGTTTTTCCCCGCCTCCTGTCCAGAGATTGTAGAAAGGACTGGCGCCTTCTGCCTGCACTGATATTATTTTCGGGATATCATCAATAAGGCCAAGCTCTTTAAACTCACGTATCGCCTTTCCGGCAGCCGATGTGTTTCCCAGGTTCCCTGCGGGAAGTGCTATGAAACGGCAATCCCTTACCCTTTCCATTATTTCGAAGAAGATTGTCTTCTGCCCTTCTATCCGCCAGGGATTGATGGAGTTTAAAACATAATAATCCTGCCTGTTTTCTGCAATCCTGATCACGTTGGACATGGCCATGTCAAAGTCTCCCGGGATGTCTATTATTCTGGCACCGTAGGCAATGGCCTGGGAAAGTTTTGAGGATGATATATTGCCGGAAGGGATGAGAACATTGCTCCTGATTCCCGCGAGGGCACTGTATGAAGCAGCAGAAGCCGAGGTGTTCCCGGTTGAGGCACAGATGGTCTCGGTTGCCCCAAGCCTGAGGGCTTCTGTCACGGCCACAGTCATACCACGATCCTTGAAGCTTCCTGTGGGATTTTCTCCCTCATGCTTCATTCCCAGGCTTGAGAGACCCGTGAATCTGGATACTGATTCGTGGGAATACATGGCTGTGGCTCCCTCGCCGCGTGAAATTATGCGTGCTTTACCCAGTGCAGGGTGGATGAGGGGACCATAGTGCCAGACGCCAGAAAAGCCCTCTAAAGTGAAATGGTCCGGGAAGCTGTGCTTAACCTCAAGAAGTCCATGGCATCTGTCGCATATGTATTTCCTGCGTGAAATGTCATACTTCCGCCCGCACCTTATGCAGCTGAGCCACGATTCGCCGTCTGTGTCCATATTTATGGCCATGCTATTCAGTAAATAAAAATATGTTGAGGCCTGTTCCGACCTCTGTTCGTCATATGCCTCTATTTGCATGGCATATGTGGATATGCTTGTTCGGATCAGTACCCTGCAAAGGCCGAATAAATAAGGGTTCTTTCGCCGTCCTGCACCATCATTTCATTGAACATCCAGCGCGATTACCCGTGCCATGGATCCGCTGGCGCCCTGTATTTTCAGTGGAAGTGCCACCACCAGATATTTCTTACCCACCTGCAGTTCATCAAGGTTGGCAAGATCTTCTATGAAGATCATTCCCGTTTTCAACAGTGCCTTGTGAACGGTAAAATCTTCATGATCATAGGGCTCTATTCCAAGCGTGTCTATGCCAATTACTGACGGTCGGTGATCCAGAAGAAAGTCGATTGCATTTACTGCAAGTCCAGGAAAATCGTACTGAAACTCATGCGTGAATGCGCGCTTTTTATCCCATCCGGTGTTGATGAGCACAATGTTGCCGTCATATTCATCCTTCCATACCTTCCTGAGACTCCCTTCAGTAATCTCCCGTCCTTCCAGTTCCGGCCTGATTACGTAACCATCACCTGCCAGCTGATGGATTGGAATTTCGTCAACTGTGGCTCCACCATCCACCATATGGAACGGAGCATCTATGTGGGTGCCGGTGTGTGTTACTGACCAGTAACTCTCAACATTGTACCCATCCTTTTCCAGCGTGCCTTCCCTCTGCACCCTGACAGGTGGGTTGGTGGGCCATATGGGCATCCCGCCCTGTAAGAGAACTGAGAGATCGAAATAACCCCTGATTTTCATGGTTATATATGGCACCACCATTAATAATTCTGGTCTTAAAGGGTGAGGACAAGCCCTGGCCCTTCTGGTGGCGTCATGAACACATATTCCCTGCAATAATACTGTATTAGTGAAAAATATTATCCAATGTCATATTTTCGCTGTAATGGATCAGGTCACCGCAATCTCATATTCGTCCTCTGCAAACATGGGACCCGGCTATGACCTTCTTGCCGTGGCCCATGACGCCTTCCATGATGCCGTGACTGCCACCATAAATCCTTCTCAGGGCAACACCCTGCTGACAATCGGTGGAATGGATGAGAATCATGATCCCATGACCAACACTGCAGGACTTTCTGTATTAAATCTTCTGCGTGATCATGGTATAAATGAGCCGGTGTCGCTTCAAATCAGGAAAGGGATTCCTCCAGGTCTTGGCCTCGGCAGCAGTGGGGCATCCGCTGCGGCTGCTGTTTCAGCAGTAAGTGAACTCTTTGGCCTGAAGCTGTCAATGGATGAAAAGGTGAAATATTCCATGCTTGGAGAGGCGGCTTCATCCGGAACACCTCATGCAGACAATGTTGCCGCCAGCATACACGGAGGATTCGTTGTTGTTGAATCTGTTTCCCCAGTCAGGGTGAAACGCCTGACGATCCACAGATCATTCTCATTCCTCACCATAATACCGTCCATTTACATTAAGGACAAAACCAAATTGTGCCGTACCCTGGTTCCAAAGGATGTCCCCATCTCCAGCTACATACAGAACGCCAGATTTGTGACTGAACTGATTGCAGGCCTTATGGGAGGAGACCGGGAACTTGTTAAGAATGGAATGAATGATGTCATAGTTGAGGCCGCCAGGAAACCTCTCTATCCATTTTATGAAAAACTCAAGATCATGATGCTTGAAGCAGGTGCCGCAGGTGTCTGTATCAGCGGTGCCGGCCCCAGCGTAATTGCTGTTGTTGACAGCCTCACCGAAATAGAAAAGATAAGATCAGGAACTGAGCAAATCCTTTCCCGGATGAAGATCGGTTACAGCATTGTTGAATCTAAAATTGCAGGAGGTACAAGAATTGAAAGAAATCCGGCAGGGAGTTAAGGAGAGCATCGATCCGGTCACAGGTTCACTGACATATCCCATTTACCAGACAAGCGCATACAGGATGCCAGATGGCGAGAAGTACCGCTACTCAAGGGAATCCAACCCAACAGTGGAAGAGCTGGGAAGGATTATATCCGTGCTTGAAAACACCAGTTCAAGCACCGCGTTTTCATCGGGAATGGGGGCAATCACCACCACGCTTCTGAAGCTGCTCAGGCCGGGAATGAGGCTCCTTGTTACCAGGGACTGTTTTGCAAGGACCTTCAGGTTTGCCACTGAGTTCCTCAGGCAGTACGGCATAACTGTAAATGTATCTGAACCGGGAAATGAAAATGTCATGGATCTGGCACCGGATGCGGATATAGTTTTTCTTGAGAGCATATCGAACCCCGTGTTGCGGGTATATGATATTCCTGCAATTTCCCGAATTGTATCTGAGCATGGAGGAAAACTGGTGGTGGATTCGACCCTTGCCACACCTGTCAACCAGAAGCCGCACGGTCAGGGCGCGGCAGTTGTTATTCACAGCCTTTCAAAATTCATGTCGGGGCACAATGACATAATTGGTGGTTCAGCCTCCGGAGATCCTGATTCAATCAGCTCCATAGATTCATTCCGGAGAACTCTTGGCACATCAATGGATCCGAATACGGCGTATCTGACCATAAGGGGCCTGAAAACTCTTGGGGTCCGCATGAAGAGAATCAATGATACCGCAATGGAGCTTGCAGAGGAATTTCAGGATAATCCTTCCTTCGGGACCATCAGGTACCCCGGACTGGAATCACATCCTGACAGCAGCGTGGCCAGGAAACTGCTCAATGGCTTCGGGGGCATAATAAGCTTTGACATTCATAAAGGCATGAGCAGCCCCAAAGAATTCATGTCAAGACTCCGGATCATAGAGCCTGCCAATACACTTGGCGGTGTCAACACCACCATTTCTCATCCAGCCACAATGTCCCACAGATCCCTTTCACCAGATGAGAGGAAGAAGGTTGGCTTCTCTGAATCCACGTTCCGGCTCTCCGTTGGACTTGAGGATCCGGCTGTGATTCTTGATGACATCACCAGTGCCCTGGGTATACCCTGAACATTCACATCTTCTCCTCCAGCACAATCTCTTCCTTTCTCATGTGAAATATTGAAAGCATTGAGGGAAAGCACAGGGCCCTGATTATGAAGGTGTCAATGAGCAGTGAGATTATGAAGGAAATACCAAGCTGCTCCAGGAACCCATCCGGTATGAATGCCAGGGATCCAAGGGATGCCGCAAGTATCAGTCCAAGAGATGTAACCACCTTTCCGGAGCTTGCCATACCCCGTGGCATACCATCCCTGAAACCCATCTTACCGCTGTATTCACGAACACTTGAGACTATGAATACCGTGTAGTCATTTCCAAGGGACATCAGGATTATGAACAGTATGATGGGGATCAGGTATATGAGCGCCTGATGCAGTATGTAAGTGGAAATGAAGTACAGGATGGCTGTTGTCCATGATATGCTGATAAACACTCCGGAAATTGATATTATGGGATACCTCAGGGACCTGAAAGAGACCGTCAGCACGGCAAATATCACTGCAACAATGAGAATCTCCAGTTCGCCGTATGTGACGGCATTTTCTGCTTTCTGGTCTATTACACTGGAAGTAATGCCGCCCACTATGATTGATTTGTCCTCCCTGAGATGCGCAACCTGCTGTAATGCCTGTGCGGAATATGGTGAATAATCACTGTATACCAGGTAATAAACATACCTGCCGCCGTCCAGAGTGAATGAAGATGGCGAAATGCTGCTGTTCAGGGATGTCCCGTTGCTGTACGGTCCAACCACTTTATGCACTCCTGTGAAATCCAGAAGCATCTGGGTGGTGGATAGTATGGTGGTATTGGTTCCAGTGGCATTAGTCCAGTTGGTGCCTGCCATTGGCAGAATCACCTCAATGGGGTAGATCAGGTTTGATCCGAACTTAGTTTCAAGAGTGTTCAATGCCTTCACCGCAGGCAAACCGGCCGGCACACCTGTATTGAAATTATATGTTGTTGGCACTGTGAAGAAGAAGTAACCTGCGGGTATTCCAAGCAGAAGTATTACCGCAACAACTGCAACCCTCCTGCGTGAGGCCAGTCTGGCAGCCCTGTGGAATACTGACTTTGTATGGTATCCCTCCTGAACCCTTGATATGGATTTCCTGGTGAAGAAACCCGGACCAAAGAGTGCAAGTATGGCAGGAAACAGTGTTGCAACGAGTGCCACAATCATGAGTATTGCCATGAATAGCACCAGTCCCCAGCTCCTGAAGCCGGGAATGAATGAGAATGTGAGGAGGCTCAGGCTGACTGTTACGCCGCTGATTACAACTGCCCTGCCGGCCCTTGATACTGCGGTGCTCAGGGCATCCTGGTTGTTTGCGCCTTCCCTTATTTCCTGCCTGTACCTGGATGCTATATAGATGAGGTAATCGGTGGATACCCCCACTGCAACAGCCGTCAGGGTATAGTTTACTATGTAGTTCACCCCGTACAGGATTATTCCTGTTATGAAGATTGAGACATAGCCAAGTGCTGTTGCCAGTGATACAAATATCAGCGCCACCAGGGCAGACTTCCATGATACAAGGGTTATTGCAACAGCTATTGCCAGGATCACGAACAGCACGCCGAATATGAATGCCGACCTGGCAGTGACCTGCTGTATCTGCTGGTTTATGGCACCATTTCCAGTTACCATTCCGGAGTTTCCAAAGTAGTTGGAGATTATCTTCTCCACAGCAGGAGTTGCATTTGCAGATGGCTCAAAATCACCTTTCCCCACGTAACCGGAGGGCACAGAGAATATTACACTGACAATGAATGCCGACCTGTCACTGCTCACATACTGATCAGTGAGGTACTGTGGGGCTCCTGCAAGTCCATACATCCGGACGTAGTTTATTCCAACGTTTCCGCCTGATATGGTTGCATTCACAAGGTCAGGTGTGGCTGGAAAGTACTGCCTGAGATAGCCTGCCACGGCCACAGAGACTGAATCTGAGTAATTGTTCAGCCCAAGGTAATGGTATGAAATATAGCTTCCAGGAGAATATTCACCTATTTGATACTGGGGATAACTTTCGTTATAAGCAATAAGGATTGCCGACATTACGGCCTGAAGCGGCTGTGAAACGGATTCACTTCCAGATACGTTGTTGGCTCCCGCAGTCCTGTTCAGTTCCGAAATGAATGCTGCTTCGTATGGCATGGAGGAATTGAACCCTGCATCAAGGGCGGAAGCCATTATTGAATCATATGTATAAGAATGACTGGACCAGCTTGAATAGAAAGCAGAAGGGAATGAATACATGGTAGTTGCGTTTATCCTGGTCTCATTGTACAGCCAGGCTATGAGAGTTGCATTCCTGCCTATGGCTGTATTGATGAATGATGCATAAGCGGAGAAGGGTGAGGTTGTTGATGCCAGATCCCTTATGCCCAAACTCTGCAGTGCTGTCTGCATGGATAAAGTCCTGGCTGCAGTTGAATTGTTCAGGAATGGATTCTGCAGCACGAGAATCACAAGCGAGGAATTTGTTGTGTGGGATTTTTCAAGTATTTGAGAGGCTATCTGAGATTCGCTGCTGGGATTGACTGCGCCAGAACTGGAATATGTTATGTAGTGAGAATATCCCAGGAGTGCAGGGGTTGAGGCCAGAATGATAACTGCCCAGAGGATTACAATGGTTTTCCTGTGCCTGATTATGAAGCTGCTTAATTTCACATCATTGTATTGTGTGATAGTTTATGGCTTCTGATCAAAAAAAATTTTACGGTTTTACAGGTTATGAATCCTTCATCTCCAGATGGGGAGAAGGGGGCAGCCTCACGCCTATTCAAGCTTCCCGGAAAGAACGTCTGCTGCCACAAGGATGGGCTCCCACGTAGGTGCAAATGGTGGGGAATATGAATAGTCCACTCCAAGCATGTCATCAACCGTGAGCTTTGAATAGATTGCGGTAGCTACCACATCAATTCTCTTTGCCACACCCTCACGCCCAATGATCTCAGCCCCCAGAACCCTCCTGCTCTTCTTGTCTGCTGTCATCTTAATGGTGAGCGGCGTCGATCCTGGATAATATGAGGATCGGGATGTAGACGTTATTGTTGAGGATACGGCATCAAATCCTTCAGATACTGCTGCATCATGATCCAGGCCGGTCTTCCCCACCTCAAGCGAGAATACCTTCACAACCTCAGTTCCAGCTATTCCAGCGAACTTTGATCTGCCTCCGGCCGCGTTTTCCCCAGCGATTCTCCCTGATTTGTTTGAACCGGTCGCCAGGGGCATATACACCTCCTTCCCTGTTATCATGTTAAAGGAACTGGCAACATCTCCTGCGGCGAAGATCAGGGGATCGCTGGTTTCCATGTATTCATTCACCTTGATGGTGCCGGAAACACCGATTTCAAGTCCTGCATCCTTTGCCATATCACTGTTTGGCCTGACTCCCGTCGCTACCACAATCATTTCTGTGTTCAATGATTGCCCATTGCCCAGGCCAATTCTCAGGCTGTCACCGGATTGCTCCACCTGAGTGATTTCGGTGCTCATCAGCATCTGTACATTATTTGCAAGAACCTCGTCCATTATAGCACCGGAGAGCTGTTTGTCGAAACCCCTGAGGATTCTGCCGGAGTGCTGTATAATTCTCACAGTCTTCCCCCTGCTTCTCATGGATTCTGCAAGCTCAAGTCCAATGTAGCCCGCACCAACAATTGTCACGTCATGCACCCTGTCAAGGGCGGATTCAAATCCCTGAAGATCATTCAGTGTTCTCAGGGTATACACATTCGGAACTCCCTGAAGATTCTCAGGAACTCTGGCGCTGGCGCCGGTGGCGATTACAAGACGGTCATAATTATCCCTCCCTGTTGTGCCCTGTGATTTGAAAGTTATTTCCCTGTTTTTTCTGTCTATGGCAGTTACACGAACACCAAGCCTCACATCAATGTTTCTTTCCTTGCGGAATTTTTCCACCGGATAGTGCACAAGGCTGTTGAAATCCTTCACAACTCCTCCAATGTGAAAGGGCATTCCACAGGCCGAATATGACACATACTGGCCTGCTTCATAAACAATTACATCGGATTCCGGCCTCCTCTTCCTGATCCTTGATGCGGCGCTCATGCCTGCGGCGTCCCCGCCAATAACTATGAATCTCTCCTTCTCCATAAATCCCTAAACCCTTACAATAGCATATTGGTTTTGGTGCAAAAGTATCTGGAAAATTAATGAAAAAAATGGGTTTTATGAGCTGCCTGTCTCGCTTGAAAATACTTCTATTGCAGCCTTTATTTCATCCACGGATGCTGAATTCTCAAGGGTGCTTATGTCCCCGGGAAGCTGATTCAGTGCTACGGCCTTCACCACACGCCGCATTATTTTTCCGCTTCTTGTTTTGGGGAGAGACTTCACAATGTGGATTTCCTCAGGGACATATATTGGACCAAGATCCTCCCTTATTCGCTTTCTGAGTTTCTGGACTATTTCGCCGTCATCCTGATACTGATCCTTCAGCACAACGAAGGCCACTATAACCTCACCCTTAACGTTGTCAGGCTTTCCGAATACTGCGCTTTCAGCAACCTCCTTGGAACTTATGAGAGCGTCTTCAACTTCTATGGTTCCCAGCCTGTGCCCCGACACGTTCAGAACCTCGTCGGATCTGCCAAGGAGCCAGAAGTACCCATCCTTATCCTTTATTGCGTAGTCTCCGCAGAAATAGAAACCGGGATACTTTTCAAAGTACACTTTCTTGTAACGTTCCGGATCGTTGTTCAGCGTGAGAAACATGCCAGGCCACGGTTTCTTATAGGCAATGTATCCCTTCTGTTCTTCCTTGAGCTCATTTCCCTTATCGTCCAGTATCACCGGTTCGACTCCAGGCATGGGGAAAGTTGCTGACCCTGGCTTAAGTGGGGGGAGGCCCAGACCAAGAGCTGGCGCAATCATGAAACCTCCGGTCTCAGTCTGCCAGTATGTGTCGATTATGGGCGAGTTTGAGTGACCTATGTGTTCATAATACCATTTCCACGCTGCGGGGTTGATTGGCTCTCCCACAGTGCCCAGAACCCTAAGTGACGATAGGTCATGCATTGCAGGGTATTTCTCCCCGAATCTCATCAGAGTTCTTATGGCAGTTGGAGATGTGTAAAGGAGGTTCACACGGTATCTCTCTATGATCTCCCACATCCTGTCGGGAGCCGGATACGTTATGGCACCCTCGAACATTATGGATGTCAGGCCAAGGAAAAGCGGGGCAAACACTATGTAGCTGTGGCCGGTAACCCATCCGATATCTGCAGCACACCACCATCTGTCATCCTCCTTGGGATCAAATGCCCACCTGAGTGTGCTTGATACCCATACAGCATAACCTCCATTGCCGTGAACAGCTCCCTTTGGTTTTCCTGTCGTTCCGGAAGTATACAGAATATACAGGGGATCGTTTGAGTCCATCCATTCTGGTTCAACGTAAGTGGAGGCATCCTTGGTGACATCGTGCCACCACACATCCCTTTCCTCATCCATCTGTATCTCTGTGCCTGTTCTTTTCACAACAACTATGGTGCTGACTGATGAGGTCATCTCAACTGCTTCGTCAACGATCTTCTTCAGTTCAACTACCTTTCCTCCCCTGAATGCCCCATCGGCCGTGATCACCATCCTGGCCTTTGAATCATTTATCCTGTCTGCCAGGGCCCCTGCACCAAAGCCCGCAAAAACGAATGAGAAAACTGCTCCGATTCTGGCGGCAGCAAGCATTGCAACTGGCGCTTCAAGAATCATGGGCAGATAGATAATTATCTTGTCACCCTTCTTTATCCCCAGGTCCAGAAGTGCTTTTGCAAAATTATTTACTCTTCTATACAGCCCGTCGTACGTTACTATCTTCTCATCGCCATTTTCTGCTATCCATATGTATGCCGCCTTGTTCCTCTTACCATGCATAACATGCCTGTCAAGGGCATTGTAGGATGCGTTGAGTTTCCCGTTCACAAACCATCTGTAAAACGGAGGATTTGAATCATCCAGCACCTTGTCCCATCTCTTATGCCAGTCAAGAATGCCCGCCTGTTTGCTCCAAAAATCATCCCTGTTCTCCACAGATTCCCTGTACACCTGTTGATAGCTTCCTATGCCGGGATGAAATACCTCTGATGTTGGCAGAACATCTTTCTGAGATTCCGATTTTGCCATAGGAGAAAAACAACAACATAATATTTATACTTTTGTAATAAAATGTTTTGGTTTAAAAATTTATAGGATAGAAATCCTGTTAAGATTTCTTACCCACAGCCGGCCCCAGCGGGATTGTGCTTGGCCTCATGGAGTTTATGATAATGGCAAAGCTGGTGTAAGCGGCGAAGAATGCAGCCAGTATACCGAAATAGCCTCCAACATGCGTAAGGGTCGCATTGCTGTAAATGGCGCCTGCACCAAGGGCAAAGAACGCTATGAACAGAGTAAGGAATGTCAGATTCAGTGAAAGGTTCGCCATCATTGCGCCGCCCCACATGTAAAGCGTGAAGATACCCCACAGAACAAGTGCCCAACCTACGCCTTCAGCCGGCAGGCTTGATATGATATGCATGTCAGCAAGCAGGACCATTATGGCGTAAAATTCCCAGAAAGCCCCGTAGCTGGTGAATGCAGTGAAACCGAATGTATTCCCTCTCCGCATTTCCCAGGAACCTGCAATCAGCTGTCCGAGACCACCATAGGCAATGGCTAGTGGCACAACCACATTAGCAGCAGATGATGTAATGAGGCCCGCATTCACGAAGCTCAGCAGGAATGTCGTAAAGGCGAAACCCGCGAGCCCCAGCGGTGCCGGATCGGCAGCGAGCGCTTTTCCAAATGGATTTAAACTGTCTTCAACCATTTTATCCTCCATAAGTCAACTATTCAGATGACCAGCATGACAATGTGGTATCTACTATATAAATTATATCTTCAGAAATATCTAAATAGTATAAGTATTAATACTACTAACATGGAATTTTTAAAAATTTACTCAGCTGTAGCACCGCATCTGGCTCTTGGGGCCAGAATCCGTTCATTTCTGGCATCTGCAGTCTTGACCTTTCTGCATTTCTATGGGTGAAAACTATTCGGTGATTGGATTCTTTTCCCTGATGAATGTGTTGTTCTGAAGATCCTGCAGTGCCTGGTTGATCTCCTCACGGGTGTTCATGACCATGGGGCCATACCAGAATATTGGCTCTCTGATGGGCTTTCCTGCAAGAAGTATGAATCTTGCTGGACGATCCCCTGTTTTAACTGTTATGGTATCATTTTCCTGGCTGAAGACCACTGCGGACCTTGGATGAATAACAGTGCTTTCTCTTCCTGTTCTTATGTCCCCGGAAAGAGTGTTGATTATGCTGTTATGCCCATTTTCAACAGTGTACCTGAACTCTGATTCCGGAGGCATCTTCACCTCAAGATATACCGGATCTATTTCAGGCCTGCCCATGAGGTATCCCTGGTCTCTGAGATATTTTCCTGCAACTATCCTGATTCTATTTCCACTGTCATCCTCTACAACTGGGGTGATTTTGCCTGTGATTCCACGGTATGTTGGAGTGGTCATTTTGTACTTGCTTGGAAGGTTTATCCAGAGCTGAAGACCAACCACGGATGTTGACATACCAGTGCTCCGCATGATTTCAGATGGATCCCTGTCGTCTAAAGCATGTGGCATTTCCTGGTGAAAAATGCCGCTCCCTGCCGTCATCCACTGTATATCATTGGGGTATATTGTTCCCCTGTGGCCCTCGCTGTCCTGATGCTCCACCTTGCCCTCCATAAGAAAGGTGACAGTTTCAATGCCCCTGTGTGGATGCCATGGAAAGCCTGCCATATATTCTGCTGGATCGCTGGAACCGAAATGATCCAGAAGCAGGAACGGATCAGTGAGATATGCTGTGTTATGCCCGCCAAACATTCTCCTAAGCCTGACGCCAGCTCCGTCTACAGTATCGTTACCCCTGAAAACCTGTATTATGCTTTTTTCCTTTCCTTCTGCCATATGTTATCAACTCCAAGTTAAATGTATATTTTATACTTAGTTACATATTACCATCTACTATTTAAAATAGACCAAGTCATTTATATGACATTGCACCAGTGCTAAAGTTGCGCTAGTGAACCAATTGAATAACTTGAAAATGCCAGAATAAGTTCCGCCGTTTATAAGAGTTATCAAAATTGATGTGTTGTGGACTTTATGAGTCCACCTATCTTGCAGTTATGGGGGTGAAGTCCCTGAGCCCTTTTCCGACGTATACTGCCCTGGGCCTGATGAGCCTTTCCTCCTCCTCGTCGTACTCAATGAAGTGAGCAGTCCAGCCGGTTATCCTGGAAAGGGCGAACAGAGCTGTGTATATATTGTTCTGAAGAGGGAATCCCATAGACAGGTAAACGATGCCAGAGAAGTAATCAGTATTGGGGAATATCTTCTTCGCTCCGTACTTTTCTATGCCCAGTTCCTCCAGAGCAGTGGCAACCTTGAATAGCTTTTCTGCTTCCCTGCTGTTCTTCACCAGCGACTCTGCGTATTTCTTGAATATCCTGGCCCTTGGGTCATATGTCTTGTACACCCTGTGGCCAAAACCCATCAGCCTCTTGTTCCCGGTTGTTATGTTTTTGTCGAACCAGTTCCTGACATTCTTCTCGTCGCCTATCTCCTTGAACTGTGCAATTGAAGCTTCCGCTGCTCCCCCATGTAGTGGACCCTTAAGTGCTGCAAGTGCAGCTGTCACTCCTGAATACATGTCAGAAAGCGTGGACACTGCAACAAGACCTGCGGTTGTTGAAGCGGGAACCTCATGATCTGTATACAGTATGAGTGCAGAATTCATTGCGTCTATTTCTTCCCTGGAGAGTTCCTTGCCGAATGTGGCTTTCAGGAAACTTTCAACAAAGCTGCCAGATGGCTTTGGATTTGCAGGCGGCAGTCCCATTATGTGGCGGTAGACATTCGCAGTAACTGCAGACATCCTTCCAATTACATTCGCAGCCACTACCTTATCCGTTTCCTTGTTCCACTTGAAGCTTACTTCTGCTGCGGCCATGGATGCAAATGCAGCCATCTGCATGGCAACGGCATCGGATTCTCTAGGCAGTTTCCTTATTATGTCTATCACATAGTCAGGCAGCTTATAGCCTGCTTCCACATCATGCCTGAATGCCTGAAGCTGGTTCTGAGTTGGTAATTCACCATACAGGAAAAGATACTGTATCTCTTCCACAGATGCCTTGTGTGCTATAATGTCATCAATGGAGTATCCTCCATACATCAGAATGCCTTTCTCCCCGTCAATTGTAGTCAGTTTTGTCCACTCTATTTCTGCATTTTCCAGCCCCTTATCGATAGTTTTTATGTCTTCCATACAGACCACTCCAATAACTAAGACTGTGCTGAAAATAAGGTCAATCACTAATATATTAAGGAATAATTTTTCCCCAAAACACGGGGCCTGCGTATCACATATGCCTGCAATGGCATAAAACCCTTAAAGTGCTTAGATCTGTGAAAATTAAAGCCATGTGATTTCTAAAATGATATACATGGATATTTTCCACATTTTATCTGCAAGTATTCCTTCAACTTCCAGATAACAGGTCAATTGACGGGGGTTACCTTGATGCATCTGATTCATCGTAAATGTTATCAATAGTTTAGCCTGTTTCAGCTTGGAAACATTAAATTTGCATGCCATGATTTCTGAATATGGTGGAACAGAAGTGGATCGCCCTTTCAAACACCACCCTGGGGCAGCTTGTTGCCACCATAAACACCAGCGTAATAATTGTTGCTCTCCCGCCAATATTCGAAGGCATCGGGCTGAATCCGCTTTCCCCCGGCTCCTTTTCCTATCTGCTCTGGGTGATAATGAGCTACATGATCGTAATATCCGTACTCCTGGTCACCGTGGGCAAACTCTCAGACATGTTTGGCCGTGTCCGGCTTTTTAATATGGGTTTCCTCATATTCACTGTTGCATCCGTTCTCCTTTATCTCACTCCGGGGCGCAGCGATACGGGTGCCCTTGAAATCATCATATTCAGGATAATACAGGCTGTTGGAGGGTCTTTCATAATGGCAAATAGTTTTGCCATAATATCGGACAATTTCAATCCTAACCAGAGGGGCTTCGCCATATCAATCAACAGCGTTGCCTCAGTTTCGGGAGTGAGCATAGGGATTGTTCTGGGAGGTATTCTTTCGGTTATATACTGGAGGGATGTTTTTCTCCTTAGCGTTCCACTGGGCATCTTTGGGACAGTATGGTCCTACCTCAAGCTGAAAGAGACATCGCCAAGAAAGAAACAGACCATTGACGTTGCCGGAAATGTGTTGTTTGGCTCAGGACTGGTTGTTTTCCTTCTGGGTGTGACCTACGGTATCACACCATATAGAAACAGCCCAATGGGATGGGAAAATCCGCTGGTTATACTGGCGCTTGCAGCAGGAGCCGTCTTACTTGTGCTCTTTGTTGTGTGGGAAATGAGATCAGAATATCCAATGTTCAACCTTAAGCTCTTCAGGTCCAGGGGGTTCTCCATCGGCAGCTTAACTGGATTTATTTCAGCCATGGGAATGATGGGGCTGCTTTACATGCTTACTCTTCTTTTCCAGGGAGTGTGGCTTCCATTACACGGTGTGCCATATTCCATTACCCCCCTATGGGCTGGAATTTATATGCTTCCCATGACGGTGAGTATGGGGTTGTTTGGGATTCTGGCGGGCAGGATTTCTGACAGATATGGGCAACGCATGCTTACAGTAATCGGTTTGCTCATATCGGCCCTCTCTCTGCTGGGGTTAACCTTCCTGTCCTACAATTTTTCCTATGTAAAAATGGGGATTCTGATTACCATATTCGGAGCGGGTTATGGATTATTCAACTCCCCCAATATCTCTGCAGTCATGAATTCTGTACCCGCCTCTGACAGAGGCTCCGCCTCCGGAATGCTCAATAACATGCGCAACACGGGCTACGTTGCCAGCATGGGCGTTTTCTTCAGCATACTTATTGCCGGCCTGGCTACAAGCTTACCGCTGCACATTACCTCTGCTCTTAACTCTGCTGGCGCAACATCGCTGGTTCCCTATCTCTCCAGCATGCCACCAACTGAGGCTATATTTGGTGCGTTTCTTGGCATAAATCCTGTCGGGGCAATTATGGCTGCTATTCCACGTCTTCCCGCTGCAATCCCTGCCTCAACAGTCAAACTGCTGGAAGGAAACAGTTGGTTCCCGGGAGTTCTCGCCCCATCTTTCATGAAATCTCTTGATACAGTTTTCTATGTCATTTCAGTCATTACCATATTTGGCTCCATTCTATCTTTCTTCAGAAATGAGAGGAAACGGATCAAATCGGAGGACTTGGAGAAAAATCCGGATGGCAGTCTCTCCGTCAAATGAGACTTTTATAACCATTCTTAGCACCAAGGGTTTTCACTTGGAACTGAGAATAAACAGTTAATTTGTGCTGATTCTTCCTCCCATTGATTTTTGAGCAGATATAATTGCATTATCCGTCCCATGCCACTTAGAATGGTATCAATGATTCACTGATTGAATAACAATGAAACAGATACACGATCAGCCAAATAATATGCGGATGCCGGGATTCGAACCCGGGTCTAGAGCTTGGGAAGCTCCAGTGATAACCACTACACTACACCCGCCTTAACTGGTAAAAATAGAGAGATATAAAAAATGTTTGAGGTGGGTTTACACCCAGCCCCTCATCTTCATGGCATCCGCCACTCTCTTTACGGATACCGTGTACGCTGCAGTCCTTGGATCTACGTTGTATTTCTTGGCCGCGTCAAGAACCGCATGGGTTGCCTCTGTCATCTTCTGGTCAAGGCGTTCGTACACTTCTTTCTCAGTCCAGTAGTATCCTGCCTGGTTCTGCACCCACTCAAAATAGGATACAGTTACTCCCCCGGCGTTGGACAGGAAGTCTGGCAGTACCAGTACCTTCCTTTTGAAGAATATCTCGTCTGCCTCAGGAGTTGTGGGTCCATTTGCAAGTTCCAAGATTACCTTCGCCCTTACCTTGTTGGCATTGTCTGCCCTGAGCTGGTTCTCAATTGCTGCAGGTATGAGCACATCAACATCAAGTTCCAGAAGTTCCTCATTTGTTATGTTCTTTGTACCGGGCAAATTCTGAACAGTGCCAGTCTTCTTCTTGTGTTCCATCAGCTTGTCAAAGTCCAGGCCCTTCTCAGAGTATATTCCACCCTTTGTGTCAGATATGGCAACTACATTTGAGTGGAACATCTCCTTCACGAGCTTGAGTGCGAATTGCCCGGCATTGCCAAATCCCTGAATTGCCACCTTTGCCTTTGAAAGGTCCATTCCCAGAGTTTTAGCAGCTTCTCTCAGAACATACATTCCACCCTTTGCAGTTGCGTCACCACGGCCCAGTGAACCCCAGACCTCCAGTGGCTTTCCTGTTATGACTCCAGGAGCGGAATGTCTGACTATATTCTCGTATTCGTCCATCATCCATGCCATGATCTGCGGAGTAGTATAGACATCAGGTGCAGGAACATCTATCTCTGGCCCTATGAATTCTCCTATGGCCCTAACGTATCCCCTGCTTAGTCTCTCCAGCTCACCCGCGCTCATGCTCTTTGGATCGCATATAACTCCACCCTTTGCACCGCCAAGTGGAAGGTTCGTTATGGCAGTCTTCCATGTCATCCATGCAGAGAGAGCTTTTACGGTTGAAAGGGTCTCTTCAGGATGGAACCTTATACCGCCCTTCACCGGTCCCCTTGCATTGTTATAGTGAACTCTGAAGCCAGTGAAAACCTTTGTTTCCCCATTGTCCATCTTAACAGGTATACTTACCTGAAGAATTGCCATAGGGTGGCTAAGCACCTCAAAGGTCTGCTTGTCCAGTTTCATTACGTCTGCTGCTTTTTTCAGCTGTTTCACAGCTATATCAAATGGGTCCAAATCTTCTGGCATATTTTCACCTATTATCCTCTAGATGAGGACACATGGTAATCCCATGGACATAATTTAAGCTTTCACGATACAATATGCCATGTGCCATACTGTCTATAATGAATTATGATCGAAATGTCTTCATGACTGCTTTGTTTTCGCCAGAGGATGTAACGATACTGCCCCCCCGTCACTGACCACCCTCAGCCTGACCTTTACCCAGAAGCCAACCCCCGAAACCCATTCCCCAGAGGAGATCAGGATAAACAATGAATCTCTCCATACCTCCAACACCAAGGCCAAGGTAATGCCCGGTGGCGTAGAGGATCAGGGAGACCAGGCCAATGGTACCAAGTATTGCCCATGCAACTGAGAGGCTGTTCTTGAGCTTATAGATGATAATGTATGGCGCAATGGAGGCCATTAGGAACACCAGCAGTGAGGAGTAGACATGGATGCTGCCAGTGGTCTCCGGAAATATTCCAACACCCATGGCACCTATGCCCGCAAGAACGATTATGACTGAGAACACTCTGGAGAAACTTCGGGATATATAGGCCGCTGCAATCAAAAGAATCCCCAGCAGTACAATTGAAACGTTGAAAATGTAAGCTGTCTTTCCAACCCCAAGATCGCTGATGTAGTTGTGCGACACACTATAATTAGGATATATGGTTTCTGCCAGCAGCATCATAAGGAAGAACTGGGCAATCGACACAAAAAATAGCACTCCAGCCACGTTCATATCAAGATTTTTTTTCATAATTTTCATATCTTCTACCCTGAATCCGCATTTTAAGTTTTGCGCATTCCATACTGTGAATGGTTGCAGTAACATGCCAGAAATCCACTCAGTTGTGCCGCCGTACTTCTGGGAATCAAGTGATTTATTACGCGCGTGGCTTATTTTTTTCATCATGGTTGCGATTCATTCTCTGCAACCACCATAAGAAAAGTATTAATTATCATCAATGGAATTATCTGGAGCTTGATACTAAGTTCTGGTGTTATAAATGCTTAGACTCACAATTTCAGTAAAAAACTTGAAAGAGATTGCAGATCTGTTGAATACGGTTGTCACAGAAGCTAAATTCAAAATAGATCAGACCGGCATATCGGTTAAGGTTGTTGATCCTGCCCACGTGGCAATGGTTTCCATTGATGTACCAAAGGAGGCTTTTGTGGAATACCAGATAGATGGTGAGGAAGAGATTTCAATAGACGTGGAAAGGATGAAATCTGTCATAAGACTGGCAAATTCCGGAGATCAGGTAACCCTGACCAAGGAGAAGGAGAAACTTAAATTTGAGATCAACAACATCAGCAAAAGCATAGCACTTCTGGACAATAACACCGTCATGACACCCCGTGTCCCGGTCATTAGTTCAGATAATTATGTGGTTGTCAGCAAATCTGAGTTTGAAAGGGGACTCAGGGCTGCCGAGGATGTCTCAGATTCCATAAGGCTCACTCTGGGACCTGATGAGTTCAAGGCCAGATCTTCTTCCGACTCCGAGGAATCCGAGATGATCCTGACCAAGGACATGCTTAAGGAGCTGAAATGCTCGGCACCGATAAAGAGTTCATATCCTCTGGAGTACCTCCTCAAGCTGGTAAAGTCCCTTACAAGCTCAGACGAGATCAAGTTGAGTTTCAAAGATGACTACCCTTTGAATATAGAGTTCTCATTTGGCCAGTCAAAGGGTGGAGCAGAGAACCAGGCAAAGGGTTCATTCCTTCTTGCGCCGAGAATGGAACAGTAATAAGAGAAACTCCTCTTTCATTTTTCAAAAGTCCACTTCGCTGTAACAATGTTTCGTACCGGGTCAAAACAAGCATACTCCTATCCACTAGGAAGTTACGCGTTAAAATATATCCGGAGATTTTCGGAAAAATAATGTTGAATGAAGTAAGACGGGCGCGAGGGGATTCGGACCCCTGATCTGCAGCTTAGGAGGCTGCTGCCATATCCAGACTGGGCCACGCGCCCTAACTTGGTGCTCAACATAATCACATACTTGTATATATTTCAAACTCAAGATCGTATCCCCCGGAGGTATTCATGAAGTCTCCATTTGCAAAATGCCCTGCAACAGGATTCTGATTGCAGGGCTACGGATGCCCGTGTCCCCCCGGCATTCCTGATTAAAATTGCGATTTTATTTCGAAGTATTTTACTCCCGGAGGTCAGCTGCAACCATAACATCAGAAAGTGTGTTCCACAGAGATGGCCCCTGGCTTCTCACATGATTGATCCAGTCCACTGGAAATGATGATCAAAAATTAAGAATAATGTCACTATGCAGTAAATATGAAACTTATGATTGATGGTTCACTTGGCCACATGGATTTTTCCGCAGCGCATTTCATACCAACAATAGAAAAGTGTGCCCACCTCCATGGACACAACTACTACGTAAATGTGGAGGTTGAGGGTGACCCTGAGGAAGGCGTGCTTATGGACTACGGAATACTGAAGTCCCTCATGAGGAAAGCCATTGAACCGCTTGACCATAGAATACTTGTCCCGGAACATTCCGGCTTCTCCACATGCAAAATTGATGGAGAAGTGTGCCTTGTGGCATATGCGGGAAAGAAATTCCAGTTTCCCGTCAGCGATGTGTACCTGCTTGACAGGGAAATGAGCTCGAGTGAGCTGCTTTCCAGAAGCATCCTTGAAAAAACAGAGAAGGAGATATTCCGTCATGGAAATATCAGAAGGTTTGAAGTCTGCGTTTACGAGAGCCCGGGTCAGGGTGCGTGCTCGGAAGTGTCCCGATGATTGGTAAGGCAGTATGTCTGCTGTCCGGAGGGATCGATTCCACTACAGTACTGGCAATCGCCCTCAGCAAGGGGTATGATTGCACGGCCATAAGCTTTGATTATGGCCAGAGACATAGCAGGGAACTTGAAGCATCTGCCAGGGTGGCGGATCATTTCCACGTGCAAAGGCATGTAGTCAGGATGAATCTGAATGAGGTTACAATCAGTGCCCTGACCGGCCAGAAGGATGTGGAGACCAGGTCACTGGATCATATAGAGGAGAGCATTCCCAATACTTATGTGCCATCAAGAAACATCATATTCCTTTCCATAGCTGCATCAATGGCAGAATCCATAGGCGCAAATCATATCTTCATCGGTGCCAATGCAGTTGATTTCTCAGGATATCCAGACTGCAGGCCAGCCTTCTATAACGCTTTCGAAGATGCGCTGAACCTGGGAACAGTGGCCGGATCTGAACACCCCTTCAGAATAAATGTTCCACTGCAATACCTTACCAAGGGAGAGATAATAAAAACAGGAAGGTCACTGAATGTGCCCTATGATCTGACAACCTCCTGTTATCTTGGCAGGGAGAAGGCATGTGGAAAATGTGATTCCTGCCTCCTGAGGCTGAAAGGGTTCATGGAGGCCGGCATCCCCGATCCGATCCCTTACGAATCTTATCCGGAATTTTATAGAAAATTTCTTGAAAAAAATTAGTTTTTGGATTTCAGGAAGTCGTCAACCTTCTTGCAGTTCTCCTGAACTCCCTTAACTGTTTTCTCCCAGAGGGCCTTCTCCTCGGCAGTGAAATCCATATCGTATATTCTCTCAACACCGTTTGAGCCTATGCTTATGGGAACACCGATGAATATGCCGGATGCGCCGTAATGCTTTGCATGGTCCCCTTCCAGGTAGGCTGCGCATGGGATGACTCTGTGCTTATCCTTTATTATTGATTCTACCATCGCAGTGATGGAGATACCTGGCGCGTAATACGCACTTCCAGTCTTCAGGTAGTTCACTATTTCCCCACCGCCGAATCTTGTTCTCTTTACGATCTCTTCAATCTTCTCCTTTGAAAGAAGGTTGCTGATTGGGATGCCTGAGACGTTTGAGTATCTTATGAAAGGCACCATGTCATCACCGTGTCCACCAATGACGAATGCATTGACATCCTCAACTGATACGTTAAGCTCCATTGCAAGAAAAGTCCTGAATCTTGAACTGTCCAGTGACCCTCCAAGTCCCATTATGTATTCCGGCTTCACTCCTGAAACCTTCTGGAAAGCGTATGCCATGATATCAGCAGGATTTGAGACCACCACAACCTTTGAATTTGGGGAATATTTCTTGACATTCCTGGCAACATCAGACATTATCTCAACGTTCTTGTTCAGAAGATCGTCACGGCTCATGCCTGGCTTTCTTGCAAGCCCAGCTGTTATAACTATGACGTCTGAGTTCTCCATATTCCTGTACGCCTCTGGATTTGTTGTTGTGAATCCTCTCACATCAACATCTGTGCCCCAGTGCGGGCTCCCTTCCATAATATCCAGGCCCTTCCCTTCAGGAATACCGTCCACCACATCGAATAAATAAACATCGCCTAGTTCCTTCAGTGCTACAAACTGAGCCACAGTAGCCCCTACGTTTCCGGCTCCTATTACTGAAATCTTTTTTCTTACCATGACAGAAAATCACTTATTCAATCTTAAAGTTGTGCCTGAGTGTTCGATTGGTGCGGACCACTGGTGCAGCGAGGCATGATTATTATTTATGTTCCTATGCACATTTCTGTTTAAGATGTTAGAAATAGTAGTAATTCAGAGAAAATTTCATGAGAAAACTGGCTCGACACAATGGCAAAAATTAAATAATCTTGAACTTTAAATCAGAGACAATGATTCTTGTATATGATGGGTCTGGCAGTGAAGAGGAAATGCTCAGGGAGCTTATGGTTCCCACTGGCATGGAATTCAAGCTGCTGAAGAAACTGAGCGTCCGAGTTCTGGAGGAGGCCAGTCCCACCACTTTAATATATTTCGTAGATGGAGAAATGCCCAGTGAGGATGAAAAGTTATTCCTCACTGAAAGAAGAGAATTCCTCCTCATACTCATGTACAGGTCCGTTCCCGAAGTGAATGAGCGGATAAAGTACTCATCGGAGCTTGTGCCAGTAGATCCTGACAACATTGATGAAACCAGGGATCGCCTTCGGAAAGCTCTTTCCAGCCATACGGTCAGGAAGCTAAGGACAATAAATGATACCACCATATACCTGGCCAAGAACGGACTTTATCCTGGAAACACATATTTCACTAATCCAGATAACACTGGCCTTTTCACATCCATGCTCATCTCAAAGCATATTGACAGGGACAGATCACTTGTTGTTTCACGGTTCAACCTGAGAATGGAGATGCCGGAAATTCTCAATGACAGAAACTTCATCTGGGTGACTGATTCAATCGGGGCTCAACGAAACCGGCCGGTGAATCTCACATTCATTGTGGATACAATAATTAAGAGGATAAATGAGGGTTCAACTTACCTGATTTTTATTGACATATTTGACCTGATGATAGTTTACCATTCCTTCTATGACGTGGCGCGTTCCTTTGAATTGATAAAGAGCGCGGCCATGGAAAAGGAAGTGTACCTGATACTTGTCCTGGGTGAGGAATCCATGGACCACATCCAGTTTGGACAGATCACAAGATACTGCTATGAATGGAGCCCCAGAAAGATAAACGAACTGGAGAGATGATGCATTCTTGAAAGCTAGGGAAGGACTTATTGGATTACTTGACAATTTCTTCAGCCAGAAATTCGGAAAATCACTGGTGATCAAGGGGAAACCGGGTGCAGGTAAGACAACTTTTGCACTTGGATATCTTGAGGGTATCCTTGGAAACACTCCCGTATGCTACCTTTCGTCCAGGTTTTCCGATGATTCTCTTTTTGAATCCTTTCCCTGGCTCAAGGATGTGTCCATAAAGAACAGGGAAGGAGGTACACAGTCAGACCTCACGTCGGTCAGCACAGATTCCCTGCAGAAGCTTGAGAGAATGATAGAAGAAGGTCAGATTTCCAGTTCACTCAATAAGGGCCTGATCCTCAATATAGCCGATCTCCTGCCCGATATAAGATCCATATATGAGTTCGTGGATGCAAATTACGGGAATAATCCACTGATAGTTATAGATTCAATGGAAGCCCTGTCAGAGAAGTACGACATGAGCAGTTTGACGCTCTTTTCTGTCTTACATTCAGATCTTGTGGAAAAATCCAGAGCAAATATCATTGCAATCCTTGAAGCCAACGAGAACCAGAAGCTGGAGTACTTTTCGGATGGCGTTGTATCAATGGACTACTATGTTGATGCAGATTTCCTTGTAAGGCGGGCCACTGTGGAGAAGCTCAGGGGAGTATCACTGGGATCCACGCCGGTCTACCTGTACACACTCAAGGATGGCAGGTTTGATCCTTTCAAGCAAAACCTCATAATATACCCTGAAACCCGTATTACCGTTGAGGCTGGAAAACCCCACGAGGAATTTGAAGTGCCCCTTGATTCATCCGACCTCCCCAAGCTTACTCCAACCGGAGCGAAATCAATTCCCCTTGGATCTGTAATAATGTTTCACAGGAAGGATAATTCAAACGTGGTCAACGATGTTGTCAACCTTGTGAAGAACAATCTCATTAAAAATGCGATTTCTGTGGGTCGTGGTGTAATTGATGCCACGTCCAGCAGCTATGAGACTTCAAGGATACTTGTGAACGTTATGGATCCTGAAACCATGAAACATTACATAACGGCCGAGAAGTCCAAGAGGGCCAACTCGTTTGTCATAAATCTTGAGGGGAAGAGCATTGTGGAGGATTTCCCCAACGACGTCATAGATTTCTTCATGTCATCATCATCCAGGCCAAACCTCTATTTCTTTTCCACGGATTTCCTGATGTTTACGTACGGCCCAGACTTCTTCGGCGACCTGGTGAACCTCATAAACGGCATAAGACCCACCGGAGCAACCATAATAATAGCAGATGACGAGTATTACGGAAAAATTAGCCATTACTCAAATCTTGCCATCCATTTCAAGGAAGTCAGTGGCTACGCGTTGATGAATTCTGCCCCCAGGATATCTTACGCTGCCATTCCTGAATATGACAAATCGCACTGGCCGGACATTAAACTTTTTGACATTGTGTGAAGGCAAAGGGAGAACGTTTTTCCTATTCTTCCCGTATGGCAGTGATTGCTATTTCCCTGATTTCAACATAATGCTTTGAAACATCGAATGAAGCATCGTCCAGCGTGCATATTGCAAGATCTCTCAGAACTGAGTACGAAATGTCCAGGAGCCTTCTTATTGATTCGTGCAGGAATTCTGTTTTAGCCTTTGCTATTACTGCAATCCGGTTTCCACTAATCTCGAAGCTTATTGTTGGTTCCCCGGAGAAGCAGACATTTTCTTTTGATGAGAGAGCCTGAAGCCGGACCATGGCAAAGCAGTCGTTTTCTTTCCCAGCACCTTCTATGAGCTTGCCAACCTTCTCGGACGGCAGCACAAGAGTTCCCGATGACTGTAACTGATACAATGATCTCAATAGGATAACGTTATGCATATCAAAAATCTGTTTGATCCCTCAGGCAAACTCTTGGTATTAAACAGTTAAAAGAAGGCCATACTTTGGAAATGATTCGGAACCTTATTCCAGCAGGAGTATTCCTGTTGACTCTGTCTCAATACATCCGCATGCGCTTCCAACCATGTGGCGAAGACTTCACGGGCCTGAGTTTCCCCATGGGATGCCCACCATGGGTCAGTATGCTGGCCGGGCAATGTGCGGATTGCCACCTAAACAGAGGACTCTTTTCCATGTCATCCCTTGGGAGGTGAATGCGTGCTCACAGAGGTTAAATCTCAGCCTGCAATGACCATCCATGTTTCCTGTATCAAGACCCAGAAGATTGCGATCTTCGCAGAATATACGTGATCTCGTTGCAGAGAGTGCCATCAAGCCTGAAAAACTCATAATGCCTGTATTTGTGGATGAGGGGGCAAAGAAAGCAGTTCCCATCAGGTCCATGCCAGGCATATACCGCTACCCACTGTCAGAACTTGAAGACCACCTGATCTCCCTTCAGAGTTCCGGAGTCAGGAGCATACTGCTCTTTGGAATTCCAGTAAACAAGGATGATGTGGGCAGTTCTGCTTATGATGAGAACGGCATTGTCCAGAAAGCCATAGGCATCAGCAAGGAAAGAACTGATCTAATCACCATTGCCGATCTGTGCATGTGTGAATACACCAGTCATGGTCATTGCGGAATACTCAGAGGCGATTATGTGGACAATGATGCCACATTGGATTCCTATGGCAAAATAGCAAAGACCTATGCCGAGGCTGGTGTCGACCTCATAGCACCAAGCGGCATGATGGATGGCCAGGTAGGCAGGATAAGAAAGACTCTGGATGATGCCGGATACTCGAAAATCCCAATAATGGCATACAGCGCAAAATATGCCTCGTCTCTCTACGGGCCATTTCGTGAGGCTGCGGAATCGACCCCCAGCTTCGGTGACCGCAGGAGCTACCAGATGGATCCCCGGAACTCAAGGGAGGCAATGAGGGAGATTGATCTGGATGTGAAGGAGGGCGCCGACATAATCATGGTTAAACCTGCCCTCTTCTACCTTGATGTAATAAGAGGCGTGAGGCGAAAATATTCACTGCCCCTGGCTGCATACAGTGTCAGCGGCGAATACACAATGATCAGGAATGCGGTGGATGCAGGTTATCTCTCTGCAAATGCCATAGAAGAGGCCGTAGGATCCATCTTTAGGGCAGGAGCCGACATGGTCATAACATACTTTGCACAGTATCTGACGGAAAAATTGTGAGATTGCACCAGTCGCCGATTTAATATATCAAAAAACAATAACTATTTGGTGATAAAAAAATGGCAGTAACATTAGGACAGAAAGCACCGGATTTCACAGTAAACTCAACGCAGGGTCCAATAACCCTATCAAATTTCAAGGGAAAATGGGTATTGCTTTTCTCGCATCCTGCAGACTTCACGCCTGTATGCACAACAGAATTCATGGCATTTTCAGAATCCTATGACGAGTTCAAGAAACTTGGAGTGGAACTCATAGGGCTCAGTGTGGACAGCATATATTCCCATATAGCCTGGCTCAAGGATATAAAGGACAGGTATGGGATTGAAGTTCCGTTCCCTGTTCTTGCAGATCTTGAGAGAGAGGTTGCAACCCAGTATAATCTGCTCGACCCTAAGGTGGGCACAACAGTAAGGGGAGTTTTCATAATAGATCCCAACCAGACTGTAAGGTGGATGATATACTATCCTGCTGAAACCGGAAGGAATATCAGAGAAATCATACGTGTCATAAAAGCCCTTCAGTTCAACTGGGACAAGAAACTGGCCACGCCTGCCAACTGGGAACCAGGCAAAGAGGGGATTGCCTCAGCTCCAAGCACACTCAAGGATGCTCTTGCAAGAGAAAAGGAAGAGGGTGCAGAACGCTGGTACCTTAAGAGAGTCAAAGCGTGATATTTTGACTCTATGTGCCATGTACAACATTACCGTGGGGGACAGGCACCCCGCAGTAATTTGTGTTGATCTCTCAAATGTCAGACAATCACTTCTTGCCCTTGCAGATGTGCTCTCCAGTGATTATGTGGAGGAAGGCCTGCAGGAGTTCATTGAGGAATTCTCCAGAACGGATGAGGTCATGCCGGAGGACAAGACAGTGGGCTTTGTGGTTGTTAACTCCACGAAACGGGTCCTGTCATTGTCCTTTGCTTCCATTCCAGAGGATCTCGCGCATAATCTAAAGGCAGATGCCGATTCCTTCAGGAAAATAGGCTACGATGTCCAGCTGGACATTGAATGAGAGCTACCTGCGCACCTGTCCCACTTTCTTCCATAAAAGGTTAAATAAGCAGGTTGAATTACATTTGTATGTTTGATTCACCCATAGAGTGGTTGATCGTTGTGGCGGTTATACTCCTGCTTTTTGGTAGCACTAAGAAGATCCCGGAATTCGCCAGGAACCTTGGAAAAGCGACAGGCGAATTCAAGCGCGGGCAGATGGAGCTTGAGAATGAAATCAAGAAAGCCATGAATCCGGCGCCGGCAGCTGCTGATGCCAACAAAGCCATAGATTATACCGAGATAGCACGCAACCTTGGAATCGATCCTGCAAACAAGACCCACGAACAGCTCACAAAGGAAATCGCTGAGAAACTGAAGCTCAATGATCAATGACAGACGAAGAATTCCTGCCAATTATCTTTAAGAATATAGATGAGTTGCGTTTTCGCCTAGTCCGTATTCTTGAAGTGTTTGGATTCTTCTTCATATTCTTCCTGATTTTTTCCATAACCAGGGTGACACTATTTGGTGTGTCATTCCCATTCATCACGTTCGATGTTTACCATAATATTCCTGCCCAGTTCCTGAAACTTCTGGAAGCACACATAATACCCAGCGGGACCCAGCTGCTTGTATTGAAGCCGACAGACGGGGTCTCAGCAAACATATACACAGCGCTGTTCCTTTCCCTCATATTCGCCATGCCCAATATCGTATATCAGATAGGCAAGTTCATCGGCCCTGCACTTAAGAAGAGCGAGAAGGAACTCATAAGAGTCATAACTGTGCCAGCAAGCCTTCTATTTGCAGCAGGCGCATTCATGGGCCTCTGGTTCGTGGCTCCGGAACTCTTCACCATATTTCACAATTTCAATATTGGTCTTGGAGCCGAATCCACCATGGGAGTAATGAGCTTCGTATCTTTCCTTCTTCTGTATGTGGTGAGCTTTGGGGTAGCGTTTGAGATTCCAGTGTTCATGTATGGGCTTACAAGATCAGGCATGGTTCAGGCCGAAACCTGGTACAAGTACTGGAGGTACGCAATCGTTGGATCATTGATTTTCGGAATGATCTTCTCCCCTGGTGTGCTTGGGTTCACAATGATGGTGATGTCACTTCCCATGATTGCACTGTATTTTGCAGGTGCCTATTTCGCCATGAGGTACCAGAAAAAATACGGCCAGAAGGAATCAAATACTGTTACGGAAGCGCTCTAATTCAGTCATGGTCAGGCAGCTGGGTGAATAGATCCTGAAGAATAGTGAATCTATTGCTTGCCTGTACTGGCCTACGCGCTCCGCTGGCTTAAGCATGCTCACAAGCCTTGTCTCCATCTTCCTGCAGTAATTTTCTGCATCTCTGATGAAATTCCTGGAATCTAAGATTGCTGTTATCATTCCGAACGACTGAGCCTCCTGGATTCCAAATATTGCTCCTGATTTAACTGCGGCAAAGAGCCCCCCGGGATACTTGTCAGGTATTTCAGGAACAAAACCCGTGAGCGAAGGGATTCCGAACTTAATTTCTGGCATTCCGAAGTGCGATCTCCCGGTGCTGATTATAAAATCAGAACACAATGCGATCTCCAGCCCCAGGCCAAGAGCGTAGCCGTTTATGGCGGATATGACAGGCCGATCATTCCTCAGTATTATCCTTGCGATTGAAGTTCCAAGTGAATAGGCTTCCTCCAGATGCATCTTATCGGAGATCTTGGTGCAGGATGCTGAATAGCCAACAGAAAATGCCCTTTCACCACTTCCTGTGATCATTATGGGATTGCTGTTTCCTGAAAGTGCTTCGGTCAGCGCCATCAGCATATCCCTGAGACCTTCGTTGGTGAGGCTGTTGTTCACCCCGTTTGAAATTGTGACAACATTGAGATCATCCTCCTTCTTCAAATTCACAAGTGGGACTCTCTCCAGAGACATGAATGCAAATATGCAGGACTTGATTTAAAAATTGACCTCACATGTAGCGAAATTTCTTCAATACATTGTGAGATTATACTTCCTGTCCATAGCCTGGTAATCTTCCAGGGATTTGATTTTCAGAAGATCTGTGAGTGTTTGCATGGCCCTGGAGTAACTGTCGTCGTAAATCTCCCTTCCAAGGATCAGGCGTTTCTGCGCTGGATCATACATGACCTGTTCACCGTGCTTCTTAAGGCAGTGGATGCATTCCGCTGCAGACTCCTCGTTCTCCTCAATGTGGGAAAAGCAATCGTCAAACCTTGCAGTCATAGATCATCGCACCTCTTCATGTCAAATTCGGGATACCTTACATTGTACCGATCAATGGAAAGCTGCAGCAGGTAGAACAGCGAAGGCAGATAACCATGTTCACCTGTGTGCCTTTCCAGAAGGTTTTCAAGGCCATGGATTCCTCCGCTAATGGATTTGAACTGCTCCAATGTTATACGGGATCTGAGGAGGCTGTCAAGAGCATTCAGAAACTCCAGGTATTCCTGCAGTTCCGGTCTGCTTCTCCGCTTCAGGATAATTCCAAGATTCTTTATGCGCCTCTGGATCACCTTCTCCGCATCTCCGATATCTCCGTATATTATTGCACTCTTGATTATTTCCATATCGCTGTCTATGGACATTTTAATCACCCGAACAATCCGTTTGCCATGCTTATGAGGGATGGCCACCATATGACCACCACTGAAAGGGCCACTGTTATGAATGCAGAAGCATATATTGGTACCCTGGTTGAAGTCGACATATCAAATGACTCTCCGGGAATGGGATCCTTCCCAAACATATACAGAATGATCCTGAAATAATAGAAAACAGAAATTGCGCTGTTCAGTATGGCGATTATGGCAAGCCACCAGAGATTTCCCTCTATGAGTGACAGGAAAAGGAGATACTTGGCAAAGAACCCTCCAGTTATTGGGACTCCTGCCAGTGCAAGGAGCATCACTGCGAAACTCACAGCAGTTGCAGGTGATTTCTTGGCCAGGCCAGAAACGTCGCTGATCATAACATTGTCTTTCTTGATCAGATTCAGTGTTATGAAAGCTCCACCCTTCATGAACACGTAAACTAGAGCATAGAACATCCCTGCCGCAACTGCCACATCAACAACTGCAGAATTTGTGTTTCCTACAAAGCCCACCACTGCAAGCACAAGTATCAGATACCCTGCCTGCGCTATGCTGGAATATGCCAGGAGCCTTTTCAGGTTGTTCTGTGAGAGGGCTGCAACGTTGCCGTATGTCATTGTCAGTATGGAAAGTATGATGAAGAGATATGAAACATCCCTGAAATCCGAGGAGAAACCCACAAGGAAAATCTTCAGTATTACCAGAAAAGCCAGGACCTTGCTTCCAGCAGCAAGATACGCAGAGATGGAATTTTCTGTGCCATCATAGGCATCAAGTGCCCACTGATGCATGGGAAATATTGCCAGCTTAAATCCGAACCCGATTATGAGGAACACAAGTGAAATGAGGAGTTCCGGCGAAGGTGAAGCTGATTTCAGTACCTGGAGATTAAATGTTCCGGTCTGAAGAAAGAAGAATGAAGCACCGAAAAGTATGAATGCAGTTGCGATTGTTCCAGTGAAGAAGTACTTGATTGTGCCTTCCAGGTTACGCCTGGATTTGCCAAAGCTTGCCAGAACATACGTTCCTATACTGACTGATTCGAATGCCACGAAAAGCGTGATTATGTTATAGCTGAACGCAGCAAATATCATGCCAACTGAAACAAAGAGCAGGGTTGCGTAGAATACTTCACTCTTTGATTTAATTGACCTTGTTGCCGGATATGAAATGAGCATTCCAGAAAGCAGCATGACTATGGCGAAGTATATGCCGAAGTCTGAGTACTGGAAAGTGCCATTAAAGAGGGATTTTCCAACAGGTGAAAGGAAAAATACCATGATTGCGGATATTCCCAGGGCTCCGAATGAGATCCATGAGATTATACGCTTCTCGATTCTGAATGTTCCAAGGGCAAGGATTATGAAGCCCACAAGCCCAAGGAATATCTCAGGCGTGAATGTTACAAGAGCCTGTGCTCCACTCAGTGAAATTATTGCAGCTGTCATTAGATTATTCCTCCAACATAGGATACTAGTATGCCATAGATCAGATTCGGAACTATTCCAAGAATGAATATGGCTGCGAACGTCCCAATAAGTATGGCAAATCTTGATGGCGTCAAGTCGGCGATCTTGCCGAGATTCTCATTATAGGGTCCGTAAAGCGATCTCTGCGCTGCCCATATGTGATAGGATGCAGTAACTATCATTCCAAGTATCACCAGCAGTATGAGCCAGCCGATTGCTGCAAAAGACCCCACAAGAATTGAGAACTCACCGATAAATCCTGCCAATCCTGGAAGGCCAAGGGATGCAAGCAGTCCAGCAAGAAGGAATGTGCTGAGCATTGGCACTTCACGGTAAATGCCACCAAGACCGTAGGTTGTTTCCTTTCCTGTACTGATCTTTATGAAATACAGCGCCGTGAATATCATGGCCATGATGAGCCCATGAGCCACTATCTGGAACATGCCACCAGCCAGCTCAAGGCTGGCGGTATATTTTGTGCCCTCCAGAAGGCCTGCTCCGAATGAAAGTGTGACAAAGCCCATTGCTCCCGCACTGGCGAATGCCATCATGCGCTTGAGGTTCTTCTGGATCAGCGCTGTGAATGAGAAATAAAGGAGGCTGATGATGCCCAGGGCAACCAGAAGCTGCAGTATACCGGTTCCAAGTGAGCTGTATATTGGCATGAGTATCCCGAACAGCCCGTAACCACCCATCAGGGATAAACCACCTGCAAGTATAACTGTGCCCGGATACGGGGATGTCTCATACGTATCAGGAAGCCAGGAGTGAAGAGGGAAAGATGGCATCTTCACCAGAAATGCGAAGAGGAAACCGAAAAATGCGAAATACCTGAGAGCAGTTGGAATCATGTCAATGTACTTCGACTGCATTAGCGCGCCTATCTCGAAGGTGAACACTCCCGTTGCATCATAGTGATATGCGTATACTGTGAATATGGCAAGGAGAAGAAACACTGAACCTATGTGTGTATACACGAAGAACTTCAGTGAAACATGATCCTTGTTTCTTCCCCCGTATTGCGCAACCATGAAGTATACAGGTATGAGCACGACTTCCCAGAATATATAGAAAAACAGGAAGTCTCTGGAAATAAGTATTCCGTAGAGCCCAACCTCGGTTATCATGATGTATGAATACATTGTCTGGGTGAATTCATGCTTCCCTGCTATGAAAGCCGCGATGAATATGACAATTCCGGAAAGTATGAGCAGAGCATCGGCAAAGCCACTCACTCCAATGGAGAACGCAATACCGATGGAAGGTGCAAGATTGTAAACACTCTCTGAACGGAATCCTCCAGACCCGTAACCCGTGCTGAATCTCAGTGTGCTGTATACTATTGTGGCAATAAGGAATATGGCAGTGGCGATGAGGGCATATTCACGCCTGCGATCCGTAAAGGCGAATGAAAACAATGAGGCAAGTACCATTATTATGAATAGTATGAGAATGAACAAGTTACATCAACCCCGCCAGAAGCATTATGATAAAAACAATGGAAATGCCTATTATCAGAACAACAAAGTAGTTCTCCACAACTCCGTCCTGCAGCTTCCTGAAGAATGACCCAAGACTCAATGTTCCTGCCCCTGTCCTGTCCACTGCGTTGTTGTACGCATTCTCAAATGTGGCAATTCCTCCTGATACAGGTGTTATGACTCTCTCGGCAATTATGTTGGTGAAAAGAGTGTCAAGGTAGAACTTGTTCTTCGCAAGCCTGTAAAGCCTGTTCTTGCTGAAATCCATGTGTCTCCACCTGTCTGTGCCGTAAAGAACATATGTCACGATAAGGCCTATGGCCAGGAGCGTGATGGGTATGGCTTCAATGTAAATTGGAACAGACGGAACAAAAGCTTCCGGAGTGATGAATTTATAGAAAGGAGTCTGTATGAGGCCAAGTAAAAGTGCCCCTGCGGCAAGGATGAACAGTGGTATGAGCGCCCAGACAGAGGGGTCCTTTGCATGCTCAGCCAGGTGTGACCTGGGCTTTCCCAGCGAGACACGGAAGAACATCCTGAACGTGTAAAGTGTGGTGAGAAGCGAGCCGGTAGCAAGGAATATCCATGGGATAAAACTCCAGGCTGTGCCATAATGCGCATAATAAAGCCAGGAGGCTGAAATTATAGAATCCTTGGAGAAGTAGCCAGCAGTTCCAGGAAATGCTATGAGTGCCAGCGACCCTATGAAGAGAAGGGTGACTGTCATGGGCATCTTTCTCCACAGACCTCCCATGTCCCTTGTGTCCCTGAGATCCATAAGGGCTATGAGTATGGCACCTGCTGCCATGAACAGAAGTGCCTTAAACACTGCGTGGACAACCAGATGGAACATTCCCAGAGGTACAGCAGCATAACCGAACAGTCCGCCAAGACCTATGGCTGCAAACATGTATCCTATCTGACTTATTGTTGAATATGCCAGGATACGTTTTATGTCATTTACAAATATTCCGATTATTCCAGCAAACACAGCAGTAAAGGCTCCAAGTATGGCCACTGAATAGAGTGCGAATGGTGCAGCTGCGTAAAATATGTTGAAGACCCTGGCAACAAGATAGACTCCGGCAGTAACCATTGTTGCTGCATGGATAAGAGCGGAAACCGTAGTTGGGCCTTCCATTGCATCCGGTATCCATACGTGAAGCGGGAACTGTGCGGATTTACCTGCTGCTCCTGCCAGAAACAGTACTGCAACAATACCAAGAGTGTTCTTTCCTATATAGGAAGCAATCAGACTGGCATTGTTGATAAGGAACGGTATGCTGAGAGGGCTGTTGCTGCCAAGACCTGGAAAACCAACCAGAGAATCGTAAAGAATTGCCATTCCAACAAGGAATAGCAGATCACCAACTCTTGTCACTATGAATGCCTTCTTGGCAGCAGCTGTGGCATTTGGCTTGAAAAACCAGAAGCCTATGAGAAGGTATGAACACAGTCCCACCAGTTCCCAGAACAGGAAGAATACAACCAGGTTAGAAGCCACCACAAGCCCCAGCATTCCCGCTGTGAACAGGGAAGTTTCCGCAAAATACACATGCTTATTGGGATCATTCTTCATGTAATACAGGGCAAATAGATGTATCATCAATGACACAAATGATACCATAAGTGCCATCATTATGGAGAGCCTGTCAATGAATATGCCAATGTCTATGTTGAAGAACCACAGGTAATGGTTGTATGCGTATTGCCCGGTAATAACATAAAGTTTTGAGCTGTTTGACACAACCGTTCCGGCATCAACGTAGAAAAATGTTATTATTGAGGCAACCAGTGCTCCGCCAACAGCAAGAGATGCTATGATCCCTGCCAGCGATTTATAACGCTTCCCAACTGCGAGAGCTATTGGGGCACCAATGAGAGGACTTAGAAATATGAACCAACCAGGCCAATACATGTTACCACTTTATCTCCTTCAGCAGGGAAATGGCAATCCTGCCGACCTTTTTATATGTGGCTGTGAGCAGACTGAGGCCCACAACTGATTCCACTGCGCCTATTGCAATGCCAAACAGCGCCATTATTAATGGATCAACTGATCCGTAGGCTATTGCTACGGCAACGAGATTGAGAATTGCAGAGTTAATGATTATCTCAAGGGAGATCAGCATCTTAATGCCGATGTTGGACGTCATCACCCCATAGAGGCCAATGACAAAGAGGATCAGGGAAAGCATGCTCACAAGAAGTATCTGCATTAATCTTCCCTCCCTGCTATATAGAACATGCCTATGATTCCGGCCACCAGAATGAGCGAAAGCAGTTCAAATGGTATAAGGTATTTTCCGAACAGCGTGGTTCCGATCTGGGCAATGTTCTGTGAAGATGGGGTGAAGTTGTACCTTATCCTTGCCACTTCAATTCCGAATACAACAAGGAACAGGGCAGCCGCAACTGCTGATAATTTGTTATTCAAGTTCCTTACCTCCGCTGAGCATCAGTGTAAATACGAGCAGTGTTACTACTGCGCCCACAAAGACTAGAAGCTCCACGGCCCCTATGATTGATCCACCAAGGAATATGAAGAGTGCGGAGAGCATTACCAGGAAGACCATCAGATAAACCGCAGAATGCGTAAGGTTCTTTTCTGCAACGGTCTTGAGCGCAAGTGGTATCAGGATAATGGCGAACAGTATGAGGACAATGGTGTAGATCACTTTATCACCTCGTCCTCGGGCAGTGAGAGCTCTTCAGGGGAATAAGTGAAACTGTTTCTTGTCCTGGCGAGTTCGAACGTATGCGTAAGGTAAATGGCATCAGTAGGACAGATCTCCTCACAATTGCGGCATACTGTGCAGGTGCCGAAGTTAACATCAGGATATATGTGCCTCTTGTTTCTTGGGTTATCACGGTTCACCTTCTGCATGGTTATGCTCTTGTTTGGACAGACCTGCTCGCAGAGGGTACACCCAACACAGTCATCAAGGCTCAGGAATATCCTGAACCTGAACCTGTCGGGGTAATCCGGCTTCTCTTCAGGATACTGCACCGTTACCGGCTTCTGGAAAACGTGTTTGCCCACAGTTACAACTGCCTTTATTGTGCCTATCAGCGGTATTTCCTTCTTTGGTTCTTTAACTTCTATCATAGCGACAACCCCAGAGTTAATATTCCTGCAATTACCAGGTTAATTATAGCTGCCGGCAACAGATACTTCCATCCCATATTGACAAACCTGTCTATCCTTATCCTTGGAACTGACAGCCAGATTGTGAATGAAAGTATGACCAAGACCATTGCCTTGATGAAGAGATATATGAATCCAGCATCGCCTGAAAATGGGCCATTGTATGCACCAAGATAAAGGAGGGACACTATCATTGAACCCAGGAAGATGCTTCCGAACATTCCCATGTAGAACATGCCGAACCTCATGCCGGAATACTCAATGGAATGGCCTGAGACAAGCTCACTGTCACTTTCACTCATATCAAAAGGAGAATAAGCTGCCCTTGCAATCATTGCAATGAAGAAAACACCAAGGCCGATCACCTGTGGTATACCATATGGAATGGACTGAACGGAAATAAGGTTCACCAGGTCGAGCGGCTGATTTGTCCTGGCTGATGCCATCATCACCAGGGCAAGCACAGAGATCATCATTGGAATTTCAAAGGATATATCCTTGGCAACCCCCCTCAGGGCTCCCAGCACGGCATATTTGTTCTTGGAACTCACGCCTGCCAGAACTTCCCCTACAGGCATAATGGCCAGTGCCGCGAAGAGAAGCAGGAGGGAAACATCGGAATGTGTAATGGTGAGTGACCCGATGTAATAGAAATCTCCATATGGAATGATGGCAAACGCCATTATGAGACCGAGGAAAACAACTATTGGTGCAATCTTGTAGGGCAGATCATCACGCCTGCTTGGGAGTATGCTTTCCTTTCCAACGAGCTTCAGGGCATCAGCTATGAGCTGCAGTGTGCCAGCTTTACCCACTCTGTTGGGACCTATCCTCAGCTGCACACGGGCCATGTATTTACGGAAGAGGTATATCATGACTATGAGCATGACCACTACGAAAATCAGCATGAACAGTGTTTCGAAGAAATAAGCCAGAATATAAGCAGGGTAATGCCCCAGTATTCCAAAGAATGCCGCCAACCTTTCCAGGACACTCATCTGTCCACCTCGCCGAACACGAGGTCAGTGGTACCTGAAATTGAGAAAAGATCAGCTATCATGACATCCTTGGCCAGATATGGAAGAACACTGAGATTCCTCATGGCAGGGCTCCTCACGTGGACCCTGTAGGGCTTGACACTTCCATCTGCTACAATATAGACGCCAAATTCACCCTTGGAGGATTCTGTCCTTGCATATGCCTCCCCCTCTCCCCTCAGCCTTATCATCAGGGATTTCTTTGCTTTGGGATTGAAATATGGGCCATCAGGTATCTTCTTGATGGCCTGCTTGATTATTCTTATGGACTGGCGCATCTCCTCAAACCTTACCAGAAATCTGGCAAGATTGTCTTTCTTGTATGATACCGGTATGTCAAAGTTCAGCTTATCGTAAACAAGGTATGGCTCAGCCTTCCTTACGTCATAATCCACGCCAGATGCCCTTAGCATTGGACCGGTCACCCCGTATTCTATTGCAACCTCAGGCTCAAGAATGCCCACTCCCTTGTTTCTTGATATGAATATGTCATTCTTCACGAATGTGCTGAAAATTTCCTCGAGCTTCTTGGGGAACTCCTCGGTGAACTGATCTATGTCGTAAATAATCTGGTCATCAATATCCTGGTAAACTCCACCAATGCTCATGTAATTTGTCTGCTGCCTTGAGCCGCTTACTGCGGTAAAAATTCTCAGTATCTTTTCCCGCTCTATGAAGCAGTAGAAGAATGGGGTTAGCATACCAAGGTCAAGGCCAAAAGCTCCAGCCCACACAAGATGGGCTGCGATCCTGTTGAGCTCTGCCATTATGACTCTTATCCACTGTGCCCTTTCAGGAGGCGGAATTCCAAGAACTTTCTCAGCAGCTTCCAGATAACCAAGCTCCATGTTCATTGCGCCAACATAATCCATCCTGTCAAAGTAAATTAGGGAATCGCAGTAATAATCCATCTCACAGAGTTTTTCAGCATTTCTGTGGAGATATCCTATAATGGGCTCAACGTCCTTGACTGTTTCTCCGTCAAGCTTTACTCTCAGCCTCAGTACACCATGAGTGGATGGATGCTGCGGACCGATGTTGAGCTCAACCCACTCCCTGGACTGATCTATCTTCTCCCCTTCAACAACCATTACCAACCATCTCCGGGATCAAAGGTTGCGTAATCATTGCCGTCTTCGTCCATGTTTATGTACTGTACCTTTGACAGGTCATAGTTCTTCCTGAGTGGGTGGCCAACCCAGGATTCTGGCAGGAACAGGCGCTTAAGGTTTGGATGGCCTTCAAAGACTATACCCAGCATGTCATACTGTTCACGCTCTTCCCAGTTGGCCGAAGCATACAGGGATGAAATACTGGGCATTCTTTCATCCGTAGTCTCTGTTCTGACAACTACGTACTCATTTTCCTTCATGTTGTGAAGGTGATAAACCACTTCCAGCCTGTCCTTGCGGTCAATGCCGGTAATCAGGGAAAGATGGTCGTAGCCCTTGCTCTTCAGGTCCTTTATCAGTTCAACAAGATTTTCCTTGGCGACCTTGAGATTTCTCCTTCCATCCTTTCCCCTGGTCTCCTCGATAATTTCAACCAACAATCATCACCTCTCCGCTTCGTTCCGTATCTTTTTCTGAAGCAGCATTATGCCGTATGTCAGCGCCTCAGGAGTTGGCGGGCATCCTGGAACATATACGTCAACTGGAACCACCCTGTCAACACCCAGGACCACGGAATATCCAAGATGATATGGCCCTCCCTGGATGACGCAGACTCCCATTGCTATAACGTACTTGGGGTAAGGCATCTCATCATAGATTCTCCTTAGCCTTGGCGCCATCTTTTTCGTGACAGTGCCTGATACTATCATCAGATCAGACTGCCGGGGTGAGTTTCTGAAAATTTCACTCCCAAACCTTGAAATATCCAGATTGGAAGCCTGTATTGCCATCATCTCTATGGCGCAGCATGCCAGTCCAAAAGTCAACGGCCAGAGCGAGTTGCTTCTGGCCCATTCCATGGCCTGATCAACTGTTGTTGTAAGTGCACCGCCTTCTCCACTCTTCACTTCTGCCACCTCATATATCCTTCCCTGAAAGCATAATAGACCACAAACAGTGGCATGGCCAGGAACAGGATTGTCTCAAGGAACGGGAATATTCCCAGTGCTTTGAAATCAAATGCCCACGGGAAAAGAAGGACCATATCCACATCAAAAAGTATGAAAAGAAGAATTATAACGTAATACTGAACGGTAACGAATTTGCCTATTTCTCCCCGGGCAACCTCGCCGGTTTCATACGGCTCCAGGTATGACCCATCTTTGGCGGGGGGTGAACGTTCAAGAACCAGATTCTGAATAATATCGTCCGGTTTCATGCTAAACTTCTTATTTGGCCTGTACCGGCTTTCCCCAAGTGTGGGAAGAAGCATAAACAGTCCGATCATCCCGAGAACCATTAGAACCAGGGTGATTAGCAATGGGATGTATCCGTCCAACATCCACTGAGTATCGTTAGACATTATTTAAGAATTGTTTAGCAGATCGAATTTCGGCTTATTTTACAAGGTGTACCGTCAATATTTTAATTTTTATATTTAATTTTGCTTCCCGGAAATATCCTTGAATATCCGGAAGGCAGTGGAAGGATCAAAAATCCCTTTGATGGTAGCCCTGAGACGGGGTATGAGATTCTTCTCGTTTATGTTATCTCCCTCAAGGAGTGCCACAATAACTTTCCGCAGTTCGCCATCGTCCAAGACTTTCATCTCTGGAGAAACCAGTATGGAGTCAATGTGCATGGATTGCACTATGAGGAGATCCAGGGCACGCTCATATTCCTCCTTCATGGCATTTCTTCCAGCAAGGGCAGTGAGCAGCTTCCTAACGTCTGCCATGTTAATATCTTTGCTTGCCTTCTTCTCAAGATCAGGTATAACCTGAAGGAGCAGCCTTGCAGCCAGTTTTCCGTTGTTAAGAACAGAGGCGTAGTCCTCAATCACGCCGGAAAGATTGTTCACTATTATTGATGAGGCTTCCTGCCTGGATATTCCATATTTCCTGCAAAATTCGGCAATAAGCTCCTCCCTGGTCTTTGGAACAATCTCCCGCGATCGCCTGACCAGTTCCTGTGTTATTGGATAATTGGGGATATCTGTTTCCGGATACATCCTTTCACCGCCAGGAAGCGGCCTGAGGTAATGCGTTTCGCCCTGGGCATCCGCATATCTGGTCTCCGACAGATCAAGCCTGAGTATTTTTGAAATCCGCGAATTCATTTCCCTTCCTATGATGCCCATATGAGCCTCATCCGATACTATGATGAAAAAACCGTCAGCTGCCCGGGGTTTAAGCATATCTTTCAATGACTTCACTTCATCCTTAACCCCGTAGCCGGGAAGCTCGTCGGAGTGCATTATACCGCCAGAACCGTATAGCTTTGCAACATCGGCAAGTTCTCTTCCCAGTCTGTATGCGCCATTCTTGAGATAGCCATTCAGTCCGGGAAGCAGGGAGGCATAAACCTTCATTCCAGCATCAAGGGATTTCCTTATGACCTTGGATCCGGTTTCAGCAAACAGATGGGTAACATCCGTGAACTCGATCCCATTTTCCCAGTTGTTTCCCAGTCTGTCTGCGATCTCCTTCAGTGACGCCTGTCTCTCCTTTTCATAGAGAAGGCAATCCCTTATTACTGAAAGCTTAGGCACGCCCTTTATTTCAACCCGCCCGTAACCCATGGAGAAATTCACGTCCTGCCTTATTGATTCAGGAGCCCTGCGCGACCATCCTGAGAGGAGTATGATGTCACCAATCTGCTTTGCTACCTCAACGGCGTGTTCACCGTCCACGATATCAGGTTCAGTGGCAATCTCCAGCAATGGAATTCCAAGCCTGTCAAGTGAGTAAGATACCTCAGCCGATGCGTCTGAAATCTTTCTTGCTGAATCCTCCTCCAGGCATATTGTGCTGATCCGTACTCTTCCACGTGTTGTGTCGACCCAGCCTCCGAAAGATATTATGGCTGTTCTCTGGAAGCCGGACGTGTTGGAACCGTCAACAACGATCTTTCTCATGTACTCAAGCACATCCACAGTCCTGCAGTTGAGTGCGTGTGAAACTGCCAGGCCTTTCAGAAGAGCCTCCGAGTTAACATCGTGCGGAGGTTCCTCATCATATTCAACCAGGCAACTGTTGTCAGATATCTCATACTCAAATACTCTGCTGCGGCCTTTCTCATATACTGCAGCCGGGTCATAATTCCCCATTTCCCCAGTGGAGAGGGATAGCTTCCTGTAAATTGACCCGTAACTGGTCCCATCACTTTCTGTGGGGCATTCACAGAAGAGTTTCCGGCCCCCGAGCTGCACATGAATCTCCAGGCCTATCTTCACCGGTGCGGTCATATGGGCTCATCCCCCAGTCCATCCCTCAAATTGAACTCCCCGCGCATGTTCTGAAGGAATAGACCCGTGAAATCTTCCTCTGGATAATTGCCAAGAAGGTGCATGCTCTTCACCATGGCCACCTCAGGAAGCATTGACCCGGCAGGGATTACCCCAATGGACTGAAGTTCCCTTCCAGTTGAGTAGACATTCATGTCAACCATTCCGTTTATGCACTGTGATGTCATTATGACCTTAACTCCGCTATTCACTGCATCTTTAATTATGCCGTAGAACCTGCTTCCCACATGGCCAAGCCCTGTTCCCATTATTACTGCTGCCCGCCTGCCATTTAGAATCTGTCCCAGATCGTCCGGTTCCAGAGACGGGTGGAAATACACCATGGAAACTTTACGCTCAAGTTTGTCCATCAGTACGTTCCCTTCTGATGCTGGTCTCGGGGTCTCGTTGAATCTGGCGGTCCCAGATGAATAAACTGCCATGGGTCTCCCCCCAAGGGTACGAAAAGCGTCCCTTCTTGAGGTATGCATCTTCCTGACCCTGACTGCCCGATGCAGTGCAGCTTCATGATCCGAGATGTTTCTGTGCATCACAACGCCCACTTCTCCCATTGGGGCTCTTGAGAACTCAAGTGCAGCCTCGAGGTTTAGAAATGCATCGCTGCTTGGCCGGTCTGAGCTCCTCTGGGATCCCACGAAAAGGATGGGTCCGGTCTGCTCCTGAAACATGAAAGACAGGGCTGATGCAGTATACGACATTGTGTCTGTGCCATGCAGCACTATGGTGCGTCCATTCCTTTCAAGAAGTTTCAGTGACCTGTGAGCAATTTCCACCCAGTCAGATGGTGTAAGATTCTCACTCAGGACCGGATCCATGAGATCCATATCCAGCGAAAACTCCCTGATATTTGACACACTGTCCTCCAGAAATTCAGGATCCAGCACTGGCTTTACTGCGCCCGTCACGTAGTCCACCCTGCTTGCTATTGTGCCACCTGTCGCAAGAAAGCCGACTTTTTTGCCACCATCAGGTTTCCCCTTTCGTGTTTCTGTGGTCATGATTTTTCTTGTTCCCCTCAATTCAACATCGCCCATTGAATCGACCGGAATTGTCATGTTGTAGCCACTGCTGAGTTTCACGTTCACCAGACCGTTACTGTAACTTATCACAATCCCATCAAACTGGGTTTGCTTGTACTTGAACCGTAAAATTGTTCCCTCAACAAGATCCTTCAATGTGCTGCATCCCTTGCTTAGTATCATGATCTGTGCTTAAAACTTTTAATTCAGTTGAGAAAAGGTGATGTGCCATATTCGGTTATGCTTATTCCGCTCTGCTTCAATTTCTGCTTGAATATCATTGGTTCTGCATTCATATCTGCTAAAAGAGCTGCATCTGGTGTCCTCCGGACTCCGCCCCCATGATTGCTGCGAAGTCCATTGCATTCCGTGGTGCATTGCCTGCAGGGTGGTTGTTGAAATATACGAAAACCTCGTCACCCAGATCCATGCTCTTCTTTACGAAGCTGGAGAGATGCCTGAGTTCCTCCAGGCTGTAAGTATATCTGTATCTGGCTGAAGGGTCCTGGCTCCTGGAAAACCATGATTCGGCATTTCTTCCGTGGAACCTGAAGTAGGAAATTCCATGACCGTAATCAGCATAATTCTCCAACCTTGCAGCAGGGCTATCCGTATTTGCAGGAGTGTACCCGGTTCCATTGTATATCTTCCGGATAGCCGGGCTGTTTGTAAGTGATTCGCTCCTGAATTCCAGCACTCCTCTGAACCCATGGATGCCCACGGCTGATAGGAGAACATCCAGGTTCTCTGCATGGGATTCCTTGAAGAAAGGTGGAAGCTGTACCAGCAGGGCCCCGGATAGATGTGCCCGGGACAATAGCTTCAGGATGCTGTCCGAAAATTTCTCCATTTCCGCCACTGCCGATTTAACATCTCGCAATAACAGATCGTGCGTGATGGTCCCGGGCGCCTTGATGGAAAATCGGAATCTGGACAGCTTTTCTGCAGTCTTTATCCAGCTGATGATGGTATCATCCGCAACCTGCCTGTAGAAGGTTACGTTCACCTCAACGGAGTTGAAAAACCTGCCATAATAGCTGAGACTGCCTGACATTCCACGGGGATAGAACACCCCGTTCCAGTCACTGTATGCCCAGCCTGAGCAGCCCAGCCAGATCATTTACTGTCTTAGAAGATCTCTGGCTATTATAACTCTCTGAATCTGGTTTGTTCCTTCATAGATCTGGGTTATCTTTGCATCCCTCATGTGCCGTTCTGCATCCAGGTCTGTTGTGTATCCGTATCCGCCGAACAGCTGAAGGCAGTCAGTTGTGATGCTCATTGCAGCATCAGATGCGAAGAGTTTGGCCTGTGATGAAATCTTCACTGCATTCTCATGCCTGTCCCACATCTCGGCTGCCTTGTATGTGAGAAGCCTGGCAGCATCCAGTTTCGTGGACATGTCGGCAAGCATGAACTGTATTCCCTGGAAATCGCCTATGGCCTGGCCAAACTGTTTCCTCTGCCTGACATAATCCACCGCTTCGTCCAGGGCTGTCTGGGCTATTCCCAGCGCCTGTGCCGCTATGCCTATGCGCCCGGAATCCAGGGTCTCCATTACAACCCTGAATCCCCTGTTGACCTCACCTACAACATTCTCATCCGGGACAAACACATCCTGGAACTCCAGCTCCACTGTGCTGCTCCCGCGTATGCCAAGCTTCTCTATGTCCCTGCTGACCCTGAACCCAGGTGAATCAGCGTCCACAACAAATGTTGTTATGCCCCTGTGGCCCTTTGATGGATCAGTGACTGCGTCCACAACAAAGAACTTGGCGATACGCCCGTTTGAGATGAACATCTTGCTTCCATTGATGATATAACCGTTCCCTTTCCTGACTGCAGAGGTCTTAATGGCGGCGGCGTCGCTTCCAGCATTCGCTTCAGTAAGCGCTAGCCCTCCCACAGCGCCAGATGCGACCTTCGTGAGATATCTCTTCTTCAGATCCTCGCTTCCAAACATGATGAGCGGATCGGCAAAAAGAGTCAGCGCGCCGTCCAGAACAAGTGCAGTGCTTGGACATGCCATGGAAAGCTCCTCTATGACTCTCACAAGAAAACTGAAGCTGAGCCCTGCTCCGCCGTATTCCTTGGGGATGTAGCTTGAAAAGAGCCCCAGTTCATTCATCCTGTCTATGATTTTCTGCGGGACGGACTTGGTCCTGTCTATCTCTCTTGCAAGAGGCTTGACCTCTTTCTGGGCAAATTGCCTTACATACTTCAGAACTTCCTTTTCGTCCTGCGTTATGGTGGCTTCTATCATGAATCTGGAATGGGTATAAAAATAATAAATTGTCTGTTCTGAAGAGGGTTTGGATTATAGTTAAACTGTAAGTTCGCTCTTCAGTTGCTGCAGCAGTGGCCCGGATATCTTTCCGGCCTCGGAATAGCCCGGCTTCCTTGTTTCGATGTATACATTCTCCGCTGACCTGAACTGGTCCGCAAGAACCCTGTTGAAGTGGAATTTCAAGTACTGAAGGGTGGATTCAAGGACTTCAGTTGACCGGCCCTCCTCCGGGGTAGCCTTCAATTCATGCCCGTCAAATGAAAGATAAACTGTATTCTCAATGCCTGTCAGTTTGGGCATCTCAGCCGCCATCTGCCTCTCATCCCTGAACTCTATGAACATGGATACGCTAAAAGTATCTGGCCGGGGAAGCAGATCACTGTATACATCTATGAGTCTCCTTATTTCCTCAGGATCCTTGACTTTCTCTATGAAAACCATCTCATTGATCTGATTCATCACTGTGTCCCTTGATTCAAAGAGAAAGCTGAATGTCTTCGTCTCCACTCTTCTGGTTTTCTTGATTTCTATGATCTTTCTTGTGGCTTCCTCACGCTGTTTCTCAAAATTTTCAGGAGGAATTATCTCCTCCGATCTTATCTCCTGCATATCAACCCACCTTACTTGGGCAGCTTAGCAAGAGTGTCTTCGTATTTCTTTGCGTGTGATTTTTCCGCCTTTGAAAGTATCTCAAACCAGTGAGCTATATCGTCAAAGTGCTCGTCCCTTGCAACCTTTGCGAATCCGGGGTACATCTGGCTGTACTCGTATGTTTCTCCTGCAATGGCCGATTTCAGGTTCTGCTCAGTTGACCCTATGGGCTCGCCCGTGACAGGGTCTCCAACCTGCGCAAGATATTTGAGATGGCCGAATGCATGTGCTGTTTCACCGTCAGCTGTTGACCTGAATATGGATGCAACTTCCTGGTATCCCTCCTCATCTGCCTTCTGCGCGAAATAAAGATAGCGCCTGTTGGCCTGGCTCTCACCGGCGAAACCGGCTTTCAGATTTTCCAGCGTCTTACTGTTTTTCAGTTCCATTTTAACACCACATGTTTATGTAGCAACTATATATTAACTTTATGATAGTTATTCTAAGTTAATAATTATAAAAATTTACCATAACGTGAAGCGACTGCATAGACTGCCGCGGCCCCCGGTAACTGGGTCTCGCCAGGAACAAGGTTGAAATCCTCTCCTGCAATGCTTATTCTGAGTGGGCGCTGAATATGAACTTTCGCCGGGCGCGCATTGAATCCTGCATATACCGCATCGCGGAGAGGATCGAATGAGTCAAAATCTTCAACAGGTATATGCTTCACAATAAACCCGGTCTTTCCGTGAAGGCTTCCTGGAGTTCTTATGAGCCGGTGCACGTCAGTGGTCACCGGTTCGTCAATTTCACATGCATTGGCTTCCCTGACCTTACTGATTATGTGCGTGAGTATCTTCTCGTCATTGGCATCCATGTGCCTGTACTTCTCATTGCCCGGCTTCAGGAAAAGATCACGTTTCTTCACGGGCACGCCGGAGCTGGTCTGTTTGGAGAGGTTGCGGATGTATGCCTCTGCACTTCTCCTGTTTCCCAGAACGCTGGAAAGTGTTTGGCTGCCGGATTCGTCTGCAACGTCAGCTAGGAATTCCACAAAAAGCCTGTCCACTTCAGATTTCCATCCACCCATGACAGTGGATGCTTCCTGCATTGACCTGCGGACATCGTATGTGCTGAACCCCTCACCCCGTATGTAATTTGCAATTTCACGGCGGGAATCCGATCCAAGAGGATATATTGAATCCTCCACGACGTGGACATGGTAACCTCTTCCGCCGGAAAAGAATATTTTCAGGTCCTTTTCCCGAAATCCAAGATCATCCATAAGGAACTTGAAAATGAGGCGGTGAGTGTGCTTCTTGACCTCTGCCAGGATTTCAGTATAACTCATTTTTTCTGCACCCGGAATGTGATCCGCATCCAGATCAAATATGAGTTCGGCACCAAGCCATTCCTTGTCCTTCATGACCTTTTCTTCGGGCTTCCTGTAATATGCGGTGGAATAATAGGTGTGGCGCGGAACAATGCGCCTCATCATGTCTGTCAGGGAGCTGAGGTTCAGAACTGCCCTGTGCCTTACCATGGTTCCGAAAAATGGGATGAAACCGATCTCTCTTGCGGAGACTATGTCAATGAGATCTGCCTTCCAGTTCCTGTAATAGTCATGGAAATATTCACGCAACACGTTTTCTGAAGTGTCTGTTTCGGGCAACGCCTGCCCATGACATGATATATTAATATGGTTTACCATTGAGTTGAGGCAGATGCCTATCAATAAGTTCTACGCAGTGCTTGCAGTGTTGCTGATTGCAGCACCCATGGCGGCATTTATTCCAATGTGGCAGCCATATTCCACCCACAGTTACATGGGAGCAGGCAACATTATCTCTTCCACAGGCAATGTAAGCCAGAGTAATGATCAGAATTATGTGGCCTACGCCTCCGGATCATATTCAGGGATAGTAGCCTCGGAGCTTGGAGCGCTGGGAGTAAGCTTTACGAATGCAGGTGGGCTCATGAACATATATCCCAGCCAGGCACAGCTTCCTTATGTATCAGAGATCCTGAAAAGTGCCAGCAGGGACTACGGCATACATTATGCCCTGGTCAACCGATCTGTAACTTCCACCCCTTATGATGCTGTATCGCAGGTGACCCCGGATCTTGTTATTCCGTATGCTTTTGTGCCCTCCCAGATCGCAAGCGCTTACAACTTCACATGGGAATACCGCTCCGGATATACCGGGTCAGGTATAACCATAGGGATAGTGGATGCGTATGGTGACCCGAATCTCGCCTATGATCTCAGGGCATTTGATGAATTAACGGGTCTTCCACCTGCCAATCTGAGCGTTTTTTATCCGGAGGGGCAGCCTGGAAACGGGACCTATAATGCGTCATGGGCACTGGAGACTGCAACGGATGTTGAGTGGGCACATGCCATGGCTCCAAATGCAACCATACTTCTTTACATTGCCCCTTCTGCCATTACCCAGATGCTTCAGTTTGCTGTAAGCGATATGATCAACAGCAGTTCCGTCAACATCATTTCCCTGAGCTGGGGCAATCCCGAGATCCAGTTAACGCAGAATGAGGTTAAAGTATATTCGCAGATCTACAGGGAGGCTTACCTTAGAGGCATAACTGTCGTTGCTGCAACGGGAGACTTCGGATCGGACTATTATGGCCCCAACGGAACAGGGGTACCCACTGTGAATTTCCCATCTTCGGATCCATATGTTACCGCTGTGGGAGGGACCACGCTCAGCCTTTTTGACGGAAAGTACTCCCAGACTGCATGGGGAGGAATCTATGAAAGCCAGAGCTTCGGAAGCGGAGGAGGTTACAGCAAATTCTTTTCCAGACCGTACTGGCAGTCCGCACCAGGTTTCAACAGCACTGAAAGAGGAACACCTGATGTATCGCTGGACGCTGACCAGTACACTGGAATGATCGTGGTAGTCAGGGGCAAGCAGTATGAGGCTGGTGGCACGAGCATCGCCACCCCCATCTGGGCGGCTGCAGCAGCCATAATGGATCAGGCCACACACCGGCATCTGGGATTCCTCAATCCCCTCCTGTATCAGATCTCAAGAACTCCATTGTACAATTCATCATTTGAACAGATAACGGCAGGAACAAACGGAGCATACCGTGCCGCACCGGGCTGGAATCCTGTGACTGGACTGGGGACACCAAGCGTGTCAGACCTGGTGAATGCTACTGAAAAAATAACTGCTGGGTTCGGGGGGCAGATTCTTCTCCAGGGCAACGCCACATATGCAAACACGGTCTATTCAGTACTGAATCTTTCCGTAAACACATCAAACCTGAGACTGAACGGAACAGGTTTCTATTATGTGGGATTATATAACAACCCAATAAATTATATTGAATTTGGCGTGAACGTTTCATCCACAACTGCCAGTTATCTCATGAGGATAGATCAGTCCGGATACATCAGGACCTTCACTAACCCGCATGTTTATGGATTTTCAGGGTCATCCAATTACGTCTCAAACCTCTCTCTCACCTATAAAGCAGGAATGATATCCGCAGCATCTGACGGCTCAATTGTAATCAGTGTCCCTGTGCCTGTCTTCCTCAGTTATGCCGGCAATTCAACTCCGGTTGCTGGAGGAATGAGCATTGGCTCATATGACAATATGACTGATCTGGGGAATTTCACCTTCAGCAACCTGACTGGAGCTTACAATGGCACACAATTGAATTCCACCGGATTATATTTACAGAAGTTTTCTGGAATTGGAACTCAAAGCTATTCATCACTGAATGCTATAATAAACGTGACAGAGGTTGAATTCTCTCAGTATATCAACAGGAGCTCTTCTGACATTCCATCTCTTCCCACACCGCCTCTGATCTCATATATGCTTAATTTCAGTTTGCCTGTGCACGGGGCATTTCACCTGTCCAACTCCACAGGATCCGTTGTGTGGAAGGTGAATGGAACCTCCATTGCTGGGGACAACTATTCATTTCCGAGAGCCGGATATTACAATGTCACCGCCTCAGTGGACAGGGGCAGGGTGAATGAATCCCGCATAATTTACATACCGGACATTGTGATCCAGAACGTGAGTGTTCACTCCAACGTGAAGTATGACCTGAATCCGCCTTCGTCTCTTATTGTGGATTATTTCCTCAGATACGGCATCAATAATGCATCAGCCATACCTGTGATTTCCGGCACGAACAATTTCAGTGTTTCGTCTCCGGGGTTCCATCCTGAATCACGAACCAGCAAATCAACCGGCAACCTCAGCTTCAAGCTTTCCGCAATGCCTGTATCCGTTACTGTGTTTGTATTTCAGGGCAATGCAACCGTGAGAATACAGAACGTTACTGTTGCAGGAGACAATGGAACATTTTCCGGATCTCCAATGCCGGGTGCTGTGTGGATCAATGTAACCGCCCCTGGTTTCAACCCTGTTAACATGTCAACGGCCATAATGCCCGGAGGTACATACCGAACCCAGATCTCGCTTCAGCCCATATCCACCAGCATGGTGCTCATACAGGGCACAGTGAGTGATGCTGTTTATGCGTTCCCTGTGCCTGGGGCCGTCATTTCCGTTTCCAACCAGTCATATTCATACACAAATTCAACCGGATATTATCGACTTTACGAGGACCCGGGCACTCTCAATATATCAGCATCCGCAAATCTCTATGAATCCCAGTACAAACAACTGGTTCTGAAATTTGCTCCGCTGGACCTCAATTTCTCCATGAAACCCCTGGACATAAACATCAGCTCCATGCCTTTCATAACAATAACCAGGTATTTCCCACTATTCTTCTTCATGGGAGTTGTCACATGGTCAGGCTACAGCGGAAAGATATTCTCGCAGTATCAGTTATACATTTCCCAGAATCCCAGCTTCTTCAATCCAAGGGTTATCACCTTCACCTCCCCATCAAGCACCTCCACCGTGATCTCCGGCATATATCCGGGGCACACCTATTATGCAACAATAGTGTTGAGGCTCTCCGATGGGGAAGTCTATCAGTCGTCGGTGGTGAAGATAACCTACACCAATCCAGTATATCTGGGAATGAACATTGCCATAGTGGGAGGCATTGCTGTCTATCTGGCCTTCATGGGGGCATATTTAAGGAAGAGATGGAAGAAGACCCCAGTCTATCCCTAATGCGTCTCTTTTTCAAGCAGACTTTCCCATCTTCTGTCTACTTCTTCCTGCAGTATCCTGATTTCATCCTCATCCATATGGGAAAATCTCTTCTGGGACTGTATGTATTCCTTGACGGTAACAGGTTTGCTGGGTCTGGTGAGCCGGAATGTGCCCATTGAGTATTCGTACAGCGGAAACATCCTTGACTGCACTGCCATCCGTGACACCTCGATGGTCTTCTCTGGTGGATAGTACCAGCCCGTGGGGCACGGAGCAAGGATCTGTATGAACTTGGGGCCATTGATCTTCCTTGCATTCTGCACCTTCCGGATGAGGTCTTCAGGATATGCAATGGTGGCTGTTGCCACATATGGAACTCCCTGGGCCATCATTATATCTGCCACGACCTTCTTCTGCTGTTTCTTGAAATTTTTATCCAGTCCGACTGGAGTTGTCGTGGTTTCAGCACCGTAAGGCGTGCTTCCGGATCTCTGGACACCTGTGTTCATGTAGCCCTCATTGTCGTACATGATGTAGAAGACGTTGTGTCCCCTTTCCATGGCCCCCGATAGTGACTGGAGACCTATGTCTGCTGTCCCTCCATCACCGGCAAATCCAACAACGTTGTAATCACTGTCGCCCCTTATATCCAGTGCTTCCCGCAGGCCGCTTATTGAAGCGCCGGTGGCCGCAAATGGAGTGTAAACCATTGGTATGTCCAGCGTCCTGTTTGGCATGGCACCTGGAATTACCGCCCAGCAGGAAGCTGGCACAGAGACCACGGTCTTCTTGCCAAGCGCCTTCAGAACATATCTCATTGCCAGTGTTGCACCGCAACCCTGGCAGGCTGTGTGCCCAGGTTCCATAAGTTCCTGTTCAGGAATAGATGTGGGCATCACTGATCACCCCTTGTGTTTATGAAAACAGTACCTTCTTTCCCAGCCGCCATGATATTTATCATTTCTTCTATGTCCTCCTCCTTCACATCACGGCCTCCAATCCCAGCCACAAATCCTGTTACGGGTATGTCTGATCTGCCATACAGTGCTGCCTTGATTTCGTTGAACATGGTTCCTCCGGACCCAAATGAAACTGATCTGTCGATAACGCCTATGTGAGCAGCTTCCTTTGTGGCACGCACAATATCCTCGGCCGGGAATGGCCTGAAATACCTTATCCTGATTATCCCAACTTTCCTGCCGTCCGCCCTCAGCTTCCCTGCAACATATTTTGCAGTGGATGCCACAGTGCCTGAGGCTATGAGTATGTACTCTGCACCCTCCGTCATGTATTCCTCAATCAGGCCGCCGTAGTCACGGCCGAAGATCTCGGAGAATTCCCTGGTGACCTTCCTGATGGTGTTTGCAGATTTCCACATGCTCTCCATCATGTCCTTCTTCAGTTCCATGAATGGCCCGTCAGGGGTAGAATATGAGCCGTAGCCCATGGGGCGGTTCGAATCAACCTTGAAATCCAGGCGGAATTCAGGAAGGAATTCGTCCACAAGCTCCTGGTCCGGTATCACAACCTGCTCCGAAGTATGTGATAGTATGAAGGCATCCTCCATGCTCATGAATGGAAGCATAACGCCTGAATCCTCCCCAATACGGTAACCCATGATGAGGGTATCCATGGCTTCCTGATTGGATTCGCTGTAGACCTGAATCCATCCTGTATCCTTCTGGTTCATGCTGTCGGACTGGTCAGACCATATATTCCACGGAGGACCAATAGCCCTGTTGACCACACTCATGACAATTGGAAGGCGCTGGCCTGCAACCCAGTGCAGCATCTCATGCATGTAGAGAAGACCCTGTGAGCTTGTTGCAGTGTAAGACCTCACGCCGGCAATTTCACTTGCAAATACAGCTGCCATTGCACTGTGTTCGCTCTCCACCTCAATGTACCTGGCGCTGATCTCCCTGTTTGCAACCATTTCGGCCAGTTTTTCCACTATTGTAGTCTGCGGGGTGATGGGGTAAGCTGAGATGAAGCCAACTTTTGAAAGACGAACGCCCTCTGCGACGGCCTCATTGCCGGTCATAATTGATGTTTTTGATGCTATTTCCCTCATTCCAGTCATTCCTCCTCAAATTTCATTTCTATACATTTTTCCGGGCATTCGTTTGCACATATTCCGCATCCCTTGCAATAATCGTAGTCTATAACCGGAATGCTGAAGGCAGTAACCTTCTGGTTTGGTGCTGGAGTACTGCGCCCATCCTCGAGATTTATAGCATTGTCAGGGCAGAATTTCCAGCATATCTCGCACCTTATGCAGCTTGAATAGTCTATTACGGGCTTCAGTGTCCTCAACAGCCCTGTATGGTTTGCCCTTGAACTGGTCTCAGCCAGTGGAACCAGCACCAACTTTACCACCCTATCCTTACGGAACTGTATGCCTTCTCAGCTGCGGTGACATTCACCTCAGCCTTGGAGGGGGACATTTCTGATATTGCCTCACGAACCTGCGTCATGTCAACAAGGCCTGTGCTCTTTGAGAAGGCACCCAGCATTGCTGTGTTAATTATGGGGTTCGTCCTGTTGCCCAGTCCGAGGTCGGTGGCAATCCTGGTTGCATCCACTGTTGCCACATGGTAAGGAAGGCCAAGATCTTCAGGAGCTTCAGGTGAATTGAGTATGAGCGACGATCCGGGCTTCATCCCTGCAGTCACATCAACGGTCTCCATGACCTTGCTGTCCAGAACCACAACAACGTCAGGATTGTAAACCTGTGTCTTAAGCAGTATGGGCGTGGTGTCAATCCGCGTGAACGCAGTCACGGGTGCCCCCCTTCGCTCCGTCCCGAAAAATGGAAATGATATTACATACTCACCGGACAGGAAGGACGCCAGAGCCAGCATCTTTGAAGCCGTTACTGCACCCTGTCCCCCTCTTCCATGAAACCTGACTTCCAGCATATTGATCAGGATTACCTTTGCACCAAAATATAATAAGATGTGCCCTTACATATAATGGGGAAAATTATTTAGGGAGCAACTGAGGGGTTAAGAAAAAAAGTGTCGGAAATATCAGAGTTCTTTCCTGACAGCCGCCGTGGCCAGAGCCATGTTCCTCAGCTTCTCAAAGCCGGTTTCCCTTGATCTTGTCCGAAGCCCGCAATCCGGATTTATCCTGACCAGCGATGGATCTCCGATGATGTCCAGGGCTGTTTCAATCCGATCCTTTATGAGTTCCACACTCTCAATGTCATCAATGTGCACATCCGTAACACCAAGGCCCATGAATTTCTTCCTTGACAGGGTTTCATTCATTGCGGCATACTCCTTGAGATCCGCATACCCGGGCCTGTGATCCAGACCCTTTCCCTGTGTCAGGGGATCCCTGTTGGCGAATTCCAGGTTCAGGCCATGCACCTTCAGATCAGCAATGGTGTTGTAGAGATATGCATAATCGATACTGTAGCAGACGTGGATTGACGGTTCAATACCAGAAATTCCTTCGAAAGACCTGTTCACGGATTCAACAACTATGTCCATCTCGGATGGATGTGTTGTGGCTGCCGGCTCATCTATCTGGACTTCGAAGATTTCACCTTTCCTGTGATGATCCCAGATTTCCTTGAGTTCCCTCAGTTCCTTGTTTATTGCGTCCGCGTATGCGTTTGCCAGTTCTCTCCTGTCCCTGTAGTATTCATTGAATGACCAGTCCATCATGGTGTATGGGCCGGTTATTGGTAGCTTGAGCCTGTCGTGCGTGTTTGCAAGGAGAAATTCCAGTTCGTCCCTGTGGAACGGATGTTTCCTGACCACGGGCCCTGTTACGCTGCCTTTCCTGTAGTACCTGTTGTCGAATGACCTGACCATACCATAAAATTCAAGGTTTCCAATGTTGTTTGCCAGAGCCTCATACATCTCCCACCGGAACATCTCCCCGCCTACTCCAAGGTTCTCAAGCCCGGACTTCCTGAACAGATCGAGAGTCTCAACTGTTGCTTTTCCAGCAAGCACATTGAACTCATCTGTTCCTTCCAGCTGGTGAAAATTCTTGCTCAGATACTCCGGTTTCCTGAAACTGCCTATCTCCTGTAAAATCAAATTTTTGTCCGCCATTTTACTCACCAAGCCCCGCCAGAAGCTTTACCTTCTGGTCTGCAATCTTTCTTGGAAGAAAGTCCAGATAATCAGAATTTGCCACAATCATACTTTCAATGTTCATTCCCATTGATAATTCCTCTGCCTTCTTTCTGATCTCGTCAACTGATTCCATTCTGGTATTATGCCCGTCCACCAGTTTGATTCCTGGAACTTCAGAATGATCTCTGGCAACCTGCAGGTTTGATCTGTTCGGGCCTACGATTATGGAATAAAACTTGTGCTGGTTGCCGGAGAATGCGTTTCCCTCAAGGTTTCCAGTGGTGAACAATATAATTCCAGACGGATTCGTTATGCGAGAAATGGCCTCCAGGGCGATACCATCAACTTTGACCCGTTCCATTATGAAAGTCCTTGCAGGCTTCAGCTTTGACACTACGCCAGAATAAATCTGGCAGGCCGCCTCAAGGAAACTGCTCCTTTCCAGGTTGCCAGCATTCCTGGAAAACCTGAACAGAGTCTCGGGACCTGGCAGGAAAAGGACTGGATCTTTCCTTGAATGGTAGAGGGGAAGTGGCGGGTTCTCCGGAAGTTCGTAGAAAACATCCGGTGGAATCCTCAGGGATGGGAGCCCATGCAGCTGCGGAATCCTGTAGAAAGTGTTCGTTTCTTCGAATCTTGTCAGCGGTCCCAGATCCATGCCGCTTGACATCAGAACAATCGGCCTGAATATGTCGTACCAGTTAAACAGGGGATCTGTGTGCAGAGCCTGCCCATCAAAAAGATCCTCGTAAATTGCAGTCTCATCCGCAATGAGATCGTTGAGTTCGCCCGCCGATAATGATCCTCTCTCCCAGCGTCCAATTCTCACCCGCAGTTTCTCGCTCTTTGGATAAATTCCATGTACAAATCCTTCCATTCTAACCATTTAAATACTCTCCAATATGTTGCTTGTAACTTGTCTGCTCCACCAGGAAAATCTGAATCCTGCCCCAATTTCCACCTTCTCGGAGGATGCTGGATTGATGCCAGAATTTTGATGGTTCATATTTCCAGAAATTTCATAGCCACCATTTTTTACTCCGGCAGACATGCTGTTTGAGCCAGCCAGGCTTGTGGATTTATATGATAATGAGCCTTCATTCTGCTGCGTCCTATATAGCCTATACCCCATAGCATTTCTACTGCAATTGCCGTGGTGCGGCCTGTAAAGTATGATGGCCATGGATTCAGCCGGCCTCAAGAAATAACTGGAAAACATCTCCCTGTGAGCTTTCAATTGTATGTTCATGAGATTGTGATGGTTGATAATAATTAATTATTAAAAAATGATTGTGGGTAATCTGAGAAGTTGAGTTTATACCCGGCATTCAAACTTCGAACCTGACGCCCTGGGCCAGTGGAAGATCCCGTCCGTAGTTTATTGTAACAGTCTGTCTCCTCATATACAGTTTCCAGGAATCGCTTCCACTTTCCCTGCCAGCTCCAGTCTCCTTCTCACCGCCGAACGCCCCACCTATTTCAGCACCGGCAGTACTGGTGTTCACGTTGGCCAGCCCACAGTCAGAACCTCGTGCAGACAGGAAATATTCCTCCTCACGCATATCTGTGGTGAATATGGCAGATGAAAGTCCCTGAGGGACTGCATTGTGAATCTCAATTGCCTCCTCAATGGTCCTGTACTTGAACACGTAGAGCAGAGGACCGAAGGTTTCCTGTTTTGTGATCTCCATCCCCGGGTTAGCCTCGATAATGGCGGGATTCACGTAAAAACCCTTTTCAAGCCCTGGGACCTTAATTCTCTTTCCCCCTGTGACCAGTTTTCCACCTTCCTTCACAGCTTCAGCTATTGCTTTCTCGTATGTTGATATTGCGCCGTCATCAATGAGCGGGCCAACAAGGACGCCATTGCTCCTGGGGTTTCCTATTTTCACATTTGCATATATATCCTTGAGCTTTGCCAGGAATTCATCATAGATCTTTTCATGAACAACAACGCGGCGTGTGCTTGTGCAGCGCTGCCCCGCTGTAGCCAGTGCGCCAAATGCAACGCCCTTCAATGCGAGCTTCATGTCTGCTCTGTCAGAAACTATGGAACAGTTGTTGCCGCCAAGTTCAAGTATTGCACGGCCAATTCTTCTGGCCACGTTTTCGTATATGGTCCTGCCAGTTTTTGTTGAACCGGTGAATGATACCAGCTTGAGTCTCGGATCATTGGATATCCACTCTCCTCCTTCAGATCCTCTGCTTGCCACCAGTGAGAATATCTGCGGAGCTCCTTCTCTCTCCAGAACACCGGTGATGACCTTCATAACCCCCACTGCTGCAAGGGAGGCCTTGGTTGATGGTTTCCATACCACAGTATCACCACAAACGGCAGCAACCATGGCGTTCCAAGACCACACTGAGGATGGAAAGTTGAACGCACTTATTACTGCAATGGGCCCCAGTGGCTGCCACTGCTCATACAGCCTGTGATCTGGCCTTTCGCTGGCCATGGTAAGCCCGTACAACTGTCTGGATAATCCTGCTGCAAAATACGCGACATCAATCATTTCCTGGATCTCGCCTTCGCCCTCACTTGTTGTCTTTCCGGCCTCAAGGGTTACCAGCGCACCAAGGTCCTTCTTCTTTTTTGCCAGTTCGTCACCGATTGCCTTTACGATTTCTCCTCGCTTGGGGGCAGGAATTTTACTCCACTCGTCAAATGCCTTCTGTGAATGCCTGACTGCCTCTTCGTACTGCTCCTTCGTGGCCAGGAATACGGTCGCATTGTGCTTCCCATCAACCGGGCTGATTGAATCATACCTGCTGTCTCCGGCTTTAGGATACCATTTGCCTGCAAAAACTCCTGAGTTCGTTTCATCAATTGCTACGCTCTTCAGTGTGTCTCTCCTGAATGCGTCAAAATCATTTTCCGGCATACTGGTTAATGGAAAAGCCCTGAATATTTTTTGCTATTCTCATAACAACAGCCATAAATACTGTTTGTTAAGCGTGAGCCCCAGGAACCTCTCTGCTGCCAGTTATTCAGCTCAGTTCCTCAATCCTTTCCACAACAATCATTGCAAGTTCCATCAGCAGATCCAGGTCGGGAGATCGCTCAGACATATGCAGTGCTTTCAGAGCTTTCTGCGAGTATGCCTTGGCTATTGAAAAAGAGTAATCTATTGCACCAGTCTTGACCATCAGGTCCTTGAACCGATCGTCAACAGAACGATCGTCTCCAACCCTCAGTGCGCTTAATATCTCATCCTTTGCGGATCTGTCTGCGTTCTTGAGCGTGTATATTATGGGTATTGTTATGGCATTGTGCTTAACATCTGCAAATACGGGCTTTCCAAGTTTGGACGAATCCCCCACTATATCAAGAATATCGTCAGTCACCTGAAATGCCATGCCCAGATTGAAAGCAAACTCCTGAAGGCTCCTGGACACTTCTGGGGAAGCTTTTGCTGCAGTGGTGGCCCCCATGGCACATGCCTCAAAGAAATGGGCTGTTTTGTTGCTTATGATCTCAAGGTAGGTCTCCTCAGTCAGGTCCATATTGCCAAGGTTTATTGCTTCAAGCGTCTGCCCTTCCGCCAGTCTGCTTGAGGCGTCAGCCATTATTTTGGATACCACGGGGCCGTATCTGGAACCCATCTCGTAAGCCTTTGCAAACAGGTAGTCCCCCACAACAATGGCATGGTTCAGTCCATACACATTATTCAGTGTGGCCCTGCCTCTCCTGGTGGAGGAATCATCAATTATATCATCATGAATAAGGCTGGCAGTGTGAATAAGCTCGTAGCCAGCTGCCAGATCCAGAATTTCAGAATATGGGTTGTCCGAGCTGACTTCGTAAGCGAGAATTGTCAGTAGAGGGCGAAATCTCTTTCCGCCGGCTTCAATGGTATACTTTGCCATCTCGTACAGGTTCTTCTGATCAGTTTTGATGATCTCCAGAAGCCTGAGATTAACCTCGTCCACTTTTCCATGAAGCCCAATTTCCCAGTCAACAAAGTTCTTCATATACCCACTAAGCTTGTCCTTAATGCCAACTCAAAATTTAATGGTTGTTAAGGATTTTTTTGATATTTTTATGAACAGGCAAAATAGCCGGAATTAAGAAAGGAGAAACTAAATTCTTTACCTATCTTGTGAGGGTTATCTCAATGGACGAAACGTTTGATTCTCCCCTCTCTCCCTGGAGGACCTCTGTTTCTACCTTGATATTCCCGTATTTTGCGTCCTGAATGAACTTGTGCCTTGTGATCTCTGCAATGTCAACGGCCTTGCTGATGGCCTTGCCTCTTGCCTTGATGGTGATGTGGTCGACATTGTTATTGAACTGCGTTACAACGGCAAGAACATAGTTCATGGTTGGTTTCTTTCCGACAAAAATGATATTCTCTTCTGCCATGATGTTGCCTCCTTGTTCTGATTAGACCTGAATATATAATTATATCGAAGATAGGACCGTGATACTCAGTGGAGCCTCACAAGAGTGTCGGTACTTTTGACGCCGTCCATTGACCTGACACCATCTACAAGCTTGTTGAGTTCATCCAGGGTTTTGCAGTATGCCCGGATAACAAGATCAAACCTTCCAGAAAATTCGAAAATCTCGTCGAATTTCTTTGATAGTGTGTTGTAAATTTCCATGGATTTCTTGGGTTCCGTCTTTATGAGAACGAGCCCCTCAACGCCTTCGCTTCTCAGCACAACCGTGAATCTTTTTATGACTCCGTCCTTGACTAGTTTTTCTATCCTCTTGCGTATTGTGCCTTCGGACACATTGAGCTTCCGGGCAATTTCCGAATTTGACCTCCGGGAGTCGGATTTCAGCAACTCCAGTATTGCCCAATCCTTGTCGTCCACAATGACGTATAGTATCCGGAATATAATGTCTTTCCACGCCGTTATGACTACAGTTTTTTATATATCAAAATAAATATAGACGTATTAATTCAGATTTATCGGTAAAGAGTCTGCCCACGGTTGTCGTCCTGTTTTTCCCCCTTCTTTATAAGGTCCCTGGGAACTTTCATCATCCTGATTATGTTTGTGGCCTGCACCATGTACATTGGAAGACCAGTATTCTGATCATTTCCATTTCTCATTATGGCCACGATCTCCATCTTAATCTGAATGACTGATCCGTCCTTTAGCTTCACTGTTATCCACTTGGGCTCCTCGTCGATTTCGAATTCAACAAGTTCCCCTCCCGGAGGAATATTGCCTGGCATCATAATTGTGTAACTGATTAATACTTTTAAATCTCTCTACCACAGAAAGTTCCCTTAGACTTATGGATATTATTTTACACCTAGACAGATCTTGAGAGTTTTTGCTTCAAGATCATAGTAACCTCTTCACCTATCTTTCCATATGGACTTACTGCACATATAGCTGCTGGCAGAATCTCATCGGGCTTGAATTCCCCTCGGCCCGAAAGTACTCTGTCCCTCATGCTGAACCACCTGACTTTACTGATGCAGGCGTGCATGAAGCAATATGCAATACGACCACTTTCACTTCTGCCTGCCGGCGGTCAGGGATATCAAGTGTTTGTGGTACAGATAGGCCTGCTTTCATCCTCTCTTGCGAAAAGGGAATTCCCGCCCTCAAATGTAAAATCTGTTGCATAATTTTCGGAGAAGTTGATCATAGAATTGCATAAGATATATCACAATGATGAAAATGGATCAAATCAGAAGATTCATGACGTTGCGGGTAACTCCTGATTTCAATTTATTTTGAACACAAAATCGCGTGCCTTGACAGATCTTGCATGCTCTTCATCCTGAAGGATTGGATGCTCCCATTTTTCTTCTGTTTTTGATTTCATCCCTCACAGGTCTGGTGGTTTCTCGGAAACCAATTCCTATAATCTGACCACGGATCAGGTACATCTCCCGCCTGGTGTCGAAATCCTTCCAACTAATGATTGCGTGGAGAAGTTTCTCGCATGAAATTTCAAGCTTTAACGGTGTCTGAGATTCCTGTCATTCATCCACGTCGCAGGATAAGGGGATTTCCTGTTATGATCATTGTAACAGGAACAGAATCTTGCATTTCGGATGTGAGGTTAGTCCAGGATTTACCAGCCATCTAAATTCTGATTTCATTTTCATAAATTTCTGATACGTATTCTGCTATTGCAGGAGATGAGGTTAGTCCTGGTGACTCGATTCCAATGAGGTTTATGAATCCGAATAGATTTCGGTCTGCCGCATGCCTTATGATGAAATCTGCAAATCCTCCATGACCCCCATCGAGTTTTGGCCTTATGCCCGATGAATCAGGCTGTATGGTTCTGAGGGATATAGACGGTAGAAATCTCTGAACATCCTTTCGGAATTCCTCCTCATTTGATTCGACCCGGTAATCTATCATTCTCACTGGGTAAGCATTTGGGCCCATTTTCACAGATCCTGCCATATCTGGAGTGAGGTGTATTCCCAGGCCTGCACCCTTTGGAACAGGATAGACCAGCATTTTGACCGGTGGATTGCCTGTTATCCTGAAGTAATCACCCTTGTAGTAATGCTGCACGTAACCAAGCCTGTTCACATCAAGGCCCACCATGGCGGCAACCTTGTCTGCATTAAGTCCGGAACAGTTTATCACCGTATCAGCCCTTATATGGAAAACTCTATTAGCGCTTATTCCAGAGATTTCATAGTCTGAGCCTGTACTTCTCAGACCCGTGACTTCGGTGTCCAGAGAGAGCGATGCCCCATTTTCAATGGCTTCACCCAGAAAATGCTGCATGAGATCGTCAGGTTCCAGTATACCGGTAGATGGGGTATAAAGCGCCCTTTCCGCCTGAATGTTTGGTTCCATCCTGGCCACTTCGTCACCGTCAAGCATCCTGAGCCCCTCCACACCGTTGTCTTCTCCCATTTTCATCAGTCTTTCAAGTTCCCTGATCTCGGATTCGCCAGTGGCAACAGTCAACTTACCAAGACGTTTGTATGGTATTCCATATTTTCTGCACATTTCATAGATCATGGAATTGCCCCTGACACAGAGCATTGCCTTAAGCGATCCTGTTGGATAGTGAATTCCGGAATGGATAACGCCGCTGTTGTGGCTGCTGGTTTCCTGACCATATTTCCTGTTTTTTTCAAGAACAATGACGCCATCGTTAAGTTCCGATAGCCTGGCTGCGATTGCAAGCCCAACAACACCCGCCCCTATGACCACAATTCTTGTTTTTTCCATTATCAGCCTCCATACGTAAGCTATGCTAGTGCCAAGATAGATGTTATATGCTTTAAAGAGCTTGAGTTTAAGACCTATTGTAACGGTCCTTTAATTTTATGGAAGCGATATCCCTCTATAGATTGACCATGTGCCCCGGTTAACACCATTTGATTATCCACTTGTGGTGTCTCAAGGCCATAATTCATCCTCCAATGAGTATTTTTTGGCTTCTCCAATTTCTGGAGCCTTGGCACCTTTCAAGGAGAGAATGCAGTCCCTGTGTTTTATTGCACTCTTCTCGAATGAGACTTTGTCAAGCTTTTTGGAAGGCTTCAGTGTAATTCCATCATTAATGCTCACTATGATATAACAAAGATCGCATTCTCCCTCTCTCACGCTAGCAGCGTCATGAAAGCGTGGCCAGAAGAGCTTTTTTCATGAGATCAGCAATATTGATATTCATTTCATTTTTGCAGAATATGGCTATTATGCTGATTGCGTCAGTAATTAATCTTTTCTTGTTATTTCCAGTTTTCAGAAATGTACTGAAAAGCTAAGACAAACAGGGAATCTATCCTGTCCGCTATAGATTTAAAAAATGAAATTGCACTTAGTTGGTATGGAAATCTGTATATGTTACATGAACTACATATTCCTTTAAATACGTAATATGCATAAACAAGAAACACATGGATAAACACATATTAAACAGACTAAGGGAGAAAATCCTGGATCGCGGTTCGATTAGAAACCTCCCCGATAGAACACTTCAAGAATCCTCTATTCTTAATACGTGGGGAACAAACGCAATAGAGGGGAATACCCTCACTTTAGATGAAGTAACGACAGTAATTGAAAGGGGTATGACTGTACCAAACAGGCCTGTCAGGGACCTCCTTGAGACCATTCAGCATCAATCTGCCTTCAGTGAAGTGGTGAAAGGGACAATTTCAGATGTGAACATGCAAAGTGCATTAACCTTACATAAGATTATTTTCAGCGGAATCCTTATTGATGCCGGAAAATGGCGAACAGTGAATGTAAGAATTACCGGTTCAAAACACGCCCCTCCTAGGGTGGAGAAACTCCTTTCTTTGCTCAGTGGGTGGGAAAATGAATACACTGCCATGGAAATGAACAGGATGGATGTTTTTTCTCAAGCAGCAAAAATGCATTATGGTTTTGAGTCTATACACCCGTTTTCAGATGGAAACGGGAGAGTTGGGAGATTGTTGCTCAATATACACTTCCTCAACCATAACTGGCCATTCATCAACATCCTTCCTCAACATAGAAGAGATTACCTCAACGCACTTGAGAGGTCTGGATCTGAGGGTACAGCTGAACTAAAGGCTTTCCTGGAGATAAATATGGCAAGATCTATGATCTTTCTTCTAGATAAAGTGGGTTCCGAGGAAGATACGCTCCAGTCGCTGAATGAATTGAGAAAGACCTCTGGAATAGATTACTCATCGAAGTATATTGCCCTCAGAATAACACAAGGAGAGATCCCTGGAATCCGCCTTAACAGGGAATGGAAGACCAGTGTAGCAGCAATCAACCTTTATCGCGAGGCTAAAGAGAAGGAGTGAGCGCTTTCCTTTACCTCAAATTAATTCAAAACAGTGCAGTCTCCATTAAAACATAGTGTCCTGAATTCAAATCTCAATACAAGATACATTCCTACTAATCATCAAATTTCAGCACTTTTAATATATTCCCGGAGTATAAACCGATTGATTGCGAGGGTAACAAAGCCTGGCCAACTGTGCAGGACTTAAGATTCTGTCCCGTAGGGGTTCGTGGGTTCAAATCCCATCCCTCGCATATATGGTCTCTTATGAGAAACAGTCAGTGCTGTGGAATGCTTTAATCCAATATCACATAGGCGCTGGAAAAGCTGTCATAAATTGTTGAGTCAGAAAAAAAGAAGAGGTTTATGTGAAAATTAGAGTTTTATTTCCGAAAGATTTGCTCCCCGCGTCTCCCTGGACAGGAGTGCTGAAACAAGGATGAACAGCTCGCCAATAATCACAAAAATCCCCCACCATTCAAAAAAAGTGGCTGCAGCAAAACTGACTATGAGCAGCAGGAAGACTGTGCTCCAGTTTCCCAGGATGAAACCTCCATTGAAGCCAAGGCCAGTTCCTGTGCTTCTTACTTCAGTTGGATATTTTTCACTGAGGAAGGCTGGTATTACCCCATAAATCCCGGTGGTCAGGAATGCTATGACGCTGGCAAATATCAGTGATCCTGTAAAACCCAGGTCATGCCTCATGATGAGGAATGTCATAGGTATCGCAGCAATTATGGCCAGCACCGAGAATATTATCATGATCATGCGCCGGCCAATGATGTCACTCAAATAACCTGACAGCACGTAACCTACCAGTGAAACCAGGATGGCTGTGATCACCACATATATGAAATACGGAAACTTCAGGAAGCCGTTAACGGAAAGCACTGTGGGGAAGAATCCAAGCGTGAGGCCATAGACCCAGGCTATCCCGGTCATGGCAAGAATTCCCATGATAATCTCGTACACAAGCCTCTTGTTTTTGAACAGAGTTCCCATGGAGACCTGCTTCGCCTTGTTCCTGGTATCAAGCCACATGGCTGATTCAGGCATTTTTAGACGGATTACAAGCCCTATGACTGCTGGCACTATGCCTATCCAGAACATCCAGCGCCATGCTGTAATAGTAAACCCGGTTCCGGGAAATACATAATGGAGGTACAGGAAAATGATTGCAGCAAGAGTATATCCCAGGGGATATCCGCTCTGAATTGCAGCGCCCCAGATGCCGCGTTTCGCTCCTTTCACGGACTCCATCAAGATGGATGAACCATTTCCGTATTCTCCCCCTGCAAATATTCCCGTGATTATCCTGAAAAAGAAAAGCAACAGCGGGGCAGCTATTCCAACAATGGCATACACCGGCAGGAAACCAGTGGCAAATGTTATAAGACCAAGTCCAAGAAGCGTGATAGTCATTGTATTTTTGCGGCCTATTCGATCTCCAAGCCTTCCAAATATCAGGCCTCCCACTGGCCTGAAAATGAATGTTGTCGTGTAGATGCTCCACGTCCCTATTATTGCAAGCCCATCATTTGCAGGGAAGAACTGGTTTGCAATTACAGGTACCAGCAGGAACATCATGCTGAGATTGAATGCGTCCATTATCCAACCGGCTATGGCGCTGGGGTATACTGACCACGCGTTGACTCTTGTTGGCGATTGATTTGAAATTTCCATTGCCAGGGGAGCAATTCTGCGCATTAAAATCTGGTTGCATTTATCCTGCAGTTAGCCGCTTCATGATACTGCTGACTGCTACTGGAAAAGTATGTCAATGGGTAGGGTTTACCTGCATTTCTTTAATGCTTTGCCGAAATATTGAATCTTACCTGTCCGCCTGATCACTGAGCGCAATCTCTATCTTTGACAGTATTGACCTGAATTCGGCAGATTCTTCCGGGGAAAGATTCCTTAAAACGAGCTCTATGAGCTTGTTGTATACCTTTATCCCCTGCGCAAGGGCCTCATTCCCATATTCAGTTATTGAAACTTTGATTATTCTTCGATCTGTGGCACTCCTTACTTTTGTCACGTACCCTTTCTTTTCAAGCTCATCTACAACCCCGGTTATCCATGGCCCCGTAACATCATTCTCCGTGGCCAGCGAGTTCATGGTTGTGTCGTGATCCTTTGAGAGTGAAAAAAGTACCCTCAGTTCCGTGGGCTTTATGCCAATTTTCTCAAGCTCCCGCTCTATGAGCTTCTTTCCATTCCTGAAGACACGGGAAAATATGTGCCATAGATCGATTGTATCCAGATCGCAGGATGATTCCTTCTTTTCTTCAGTCAACTGATTCCTCCGCAGTGTTCAATCTTGCGTTATCCCTCTTATTTATAACATCATCTGCAGTTAAATCTTTCCCTGATGATTTGGCCTCTGGATCGATATTGGCCTCCTGGGCCTTTGACATGCCAGGGCTGCTCAAGGGAGATTGTACTGCACTATCACTCTTTTCCTTCATTTCGGCAGTTGTTGATTCACCGTATATGTATCTTTTTCCTCTGAGCGCCGATAGAAGGGCTGCCATTGCGAATATTGCTGCACCTATGTAGAACGACATCCTCAGGGCCCCCATGAAGGCCCCGGCCAGGGCATGCGGGAACCAGGTCTTACCTTCAAGGTATGTCACAACACCTGGATTCAGAATGGAAGAGACCGATCCCTTTGGAAACAGTCCCAGTATGGTGGCAACCGGGTTATATCCAAGGAAGGCTGAAAACAGTGCTGAAGTGGGTGGAATCTTTATGAAAAACGGGATGAGCTCAGGAGCTCCAGCCTGACCAAGTGCCACTGTAAATGCCGATGGGAGTTTTGATGTGAGCGATACGAGAACTATGGTGAAGAATATGCCCATGCTTGCAGTCTGGCCTGTGTTCTGCAGTGTGGCTCTCATGCCTGAAGCAACGCCACGAAGCTGCGGCTGAACTGAGTTCATAATTGCCGTTATATTTGGGGCCGCGAATAGACCCATCCCTGAACCCATCATAAACAGCATTGCACCGAAAACAGGATATGAAAAATTATAGCTCAGGGTTGAAAGCAGTATGAAGGAGACGGCACTGATTGCCATTCCGATTGTGGATATTGTCCTGGCACCTGCCCTGTCTGAGATAGCACCGCTGATTGGACCCAGAACAACGAAGCCTGCCATCATGGGTATCATGTATATGCCTGCCCAGAAAGGAACGCTTGTGTATGAGTACCCATGGAGAGGGAGCCAGACTCCCTGCAGAAGGATTATGATCATGAACATTGCCCCGCCCATGCCCATTGATTGCAGCATCCCTGCAACGCTCCCTGTGGTGAACGCTCTGTTCTTGAAAAGTGAGAGGTTGAACATTGGCTGTGCTACAACCCTCTCAACAAGCACGAATGCCACAACCATTGCAAACCCTGCAATTATGGATGTTATGACCCATGGGTTTCCCCAGCCCATTGATGACGTCCCGTAGGGCATCAGGCCGTATGTAATGCCCAAAAGGATAAGTGTGAGTCCGCCAGCAAATGTAATATTTCCAGCAATGTCAATCTTCTGTTCCTTGTGCCTTATGGAGTGGTCTTTAAGTTTGAGGTATGACCACACTGTTCCAAGTATGCCCACGGGCACACTCACCAGAAATACGTACCTCCAGTTAATTGTGGCAAGAAGACCCCCAAGAATCAGGCCCACCAGTGATCCGGCCAGAGCAGCTATCTGGTTTATGCCCATGGCCTTGCCACGTTCTGTTGGGCCAAAGCTGTCCGTTATTATTGCAGCTGAATTGGCGAAGAGGAATGATCCCCCTATTGCCTGTACCATACGGAATATTATGATCTCCTGGGCACCAAGGTCACCCTTGTTGGGTGTTATGAAAAGCAGTATTGATCCAACCGTGAAAATCAGGAAACCGAAGTTGAAGAGCCTTACCCTTCCAAAAATATCTGAGAGCCTGCCCACGGTGACAAGCATCACGGCTGTAACAACCATGTAGCCCATAAGTATCCAGAGAAGGTAAACGAAGGAACCTGATGAGAATGGATCTATATTTATGCCACGGAATATTGCAGGTAGGGATATCAGCATGATGGTGCTGTTGATCGAAGCCATCAGCACTCCAATTGTGGTATTTGACAGTGCAACCCATTTATATTGTACCATCTTATCAGCAGGGAATTTCCTTTTGCTATAAATAATTAGTTAGTTAGAAATTAGGAATGGTTTTATAATCGCTGGATATTGCTGTCCCATTATGATTTCAGGTAAAGTTGCTGCACTCATAGCAGTGGTGATGCTTGTTGCATTCAGCGGAATAACATATGAAACAATTTCCCATGGGTCTTCATCCACCACCACGGCCATATCCCAATCAAGCCAGGGCCTGGCCGTATCGTCTCCGCAGAATGGCACGTCATTTCCCATACTTTCAGCCAATCAGACAATTAATCTGACTGTAAACATCACCAGCAGCTCTTCACCAGTCTACATATTTGATGTGTCTCCTTCAAACCTTTCCTCGATTCAAAAACAGAGCCCTGTTGAGGTGTATTCCATATATAACCTGACTTACCTGAACAAAACCTCATACCCCTACAATTATATGACAGAATCCATCCCGGCAAATTCCACTTTATCGCTGAATTTGACGCTGTATATCAACCAGACTGGTTTTCAGGAAATGAAAACTTCAAGCCCAGGAACCGGACAGTATTATCCCTGCATTGTGGAGATCCTTGTAGAGACCTCAAGCGGAGCGTCGGGAATCGGTATTTCTCTGCTGAGAATTTGAGCTGATTTGAACCTTATCCAGACCTTTCTTTCGATGACGCATAGGTTTGAGCTGTAACGTAAAGTATGAATACTGGACACTGTTATTAATCACATGGCGCTTTTGAGGCCTGTAGTGGGCAGAAGCATACTGAGATCAATGAAGGGAATCAACGGATCAAAGGTTCCTGTTATCGCGGGCCACAAACTGCTTTACGGTTGCAATCTAAAATGCAGCATGTGCCCTTTCTGGAGAAGGGAGGATGAAGAACTCCTGAGCCTTGATGACGAGATAAGGATGATGGAGGCACTCAAGCGTGGCGGAGTCTCATTCCTGGGTTTTGAGGGCGGAGAGCCACTACTCAGGAAGGATATAGGAGACATACTTCAGGAGTCCCATAAGAGGTTCCACACATCCATGGTAAGCAATGGTTGGCTCCTTAAAGCCAGGCTGAATGATGTCAAGGATCACCTGAATTACCTATTTGTATCACTTGATGGCATCGGAGAACTCCACGATACCCTTCGCGGGGTCAGCGGCTCTTTCAAGCATGCTGTGGAAGGGATCCAGGCAGCCAGGGATCATATCCCAATGGCCATCAGTTCCACAATAACAAGGGACAATATGCATCAGGCGAAAGATCTGGTGGATCTAGCTGTAAAGCTCAAGGTGAGCATAAATTTCCAGATTGCATACGACTATTCAACAGCTGACCCAAAATCTCCCGATCGCACCAGGCTCCTGGATGCCATCAACACACTTAAGACCATGAAGAATGAAGGATATCCGATCGTGAATTCTTCCCAGTACTTCGAGGCTGTTGTAAATTCATGGTATCTTGGTGAAAGCTGGAGATGCAAGCCATGGCTCACCATAAACATCGATCCATCTGGAAGGATCGTCCAGCCATGTTATGTCCTCAATGAGTACAAGGGGGACCTGAAAGTCTGGGACGTTGATATCAGGAAGGTATGGAATTCCTATGACTGGGAACCCTACGAGAAGTGCAACAAATGTGCACTGGCTTGCTACCTTGAACCGTCTCTGTTCTCATGGAAAAATCCATCAATGGTCAAGGAGAGGATACTGGACAATGTGGTCTCCTTCATATCTGGAGACCTTTCATGAATGATTTCCGATCACAACGCCCGGTTTTCAGAAATGTCCCATCTCATCCATCAGCCTGAAGATAGCTTCGCCTTTTTCTGTTAGCCTGTACTCCACAGCCGGAGGCTTGAACGGGTACACGGCTCTTGCCACGACGCCACTGCTGACCAGTGCGCCCAGCGCCCTGGATATTCCCTTTGTATCCCTTGCCTTCAGTGATCTCTTGATTTCATTGAAGCGAAGAGCTCCCCTGAGGCCCAGGAGAAAAATTATCTCAATGGAGTTCTTTTTTGAAACCGGTCCAATGACCTTTCGTGCATTGATAACTGCCTCCTGATCCCCCAGTTCCAGTAACTTTACAGATGGCATTGTTGTCACCTTGTGTCTCTCCTGATCCTTTTCTGTATAATAACAGCTTTGAACTGAAGGATACAGGTGAAAATTATGGAAATGTATGGTTCACAGGGAATTGCGGATATTGTGGAACACATCAGGAACAGCATAGTCACTGTAAGGACCTCAAGATATGGGAGAGACCAGTGGGGAAGGATGGACAGGATAGTTGGTTCCGGGACAGGGATGATAATTAGCAGCAGCGGATACATTGCCACCAACTTTCATGTGGTGGCCGGATCATCAGGAATAACTGTCATAACACCTGACAATGAGAAACACAGTGCAAGGATAGTGGGCTACGATGATGCAACTGACCTTGCTGTCATAAAGATCAATGCCCGGAACCTCAGTTCATGCAACTTCGGCGATTCGTCCGCCATCAGGCCTGGCCAGCCTGTGATTGCCGTGGGAAATGCGCTTGCACTTCCGGGAGGGCCTACCGTTTCATATGGAGTGGTAAGCGCCGTAGGCCGGATACTGCCGTGGTCCGAGTTCATCACTGAAGGGCTTGTTCAGACAGATGCTGCAATCAATCCCGGCAACAGTGGCGGACCTCTTGCCACAGTGGACGGCATGGTCATAGGAATGAATACGGCCATTGTGCCCTTCGCTCAGGGCGTTGGCTTTGCCATACCTTCCAATACAGTGAAGACGCTTATACAGCAGATGCTTGAACAGGGGAAGGTCCGCAGGCCGTGGATAGGGCTTTCCGGCGTTTCAACACAGGATCTTGCTGAAATGCAGGAAAAGACTGGACTGGCAGACGGAGTTATGGTAGCATCCACTGTACCGGGAGGACCTGCTGACATTGCGGGAATACGAAGAGGCGATATCATCACAGAATTCAACGGAAAGGCGGTAAAGAGCATGAGGGATCTCATAGCCTCCATATCAGAACTGGGAACTGGAAATGAGGCGCCTGCGATCGTATACAGGGGAAGAAGGCACCTGGAAATTGCAGTTATCCCGGATCAGATGCCGCCAGACTACCTGCAGAGGTCCCACGGCGAAAGGCTCAGGCCATGGGACTGAGAGCAATATTATTATTACACAACATTTTTTCCGGCCATGATAAAAATTGACGGCCATCTTAAAGGCAACCTGCACATGAACTGGAGCCCCGGACTGAAACCTGTGGCAGAAATAGACCCGGGCAGCACAGTGCAGGTGGACATCCCGGATTCATCGACACTGCAGATCAGGGAAAACTTCACAACAGAAGACCTCAGGAATGTTGACGGGTCGCTTCTTGATGCTGCAGTTGGGCCAATATATGTCAAAGGATCGGAACCGGGGGACGTCCTGGAAGTGTCCATAGAAAAACTTGATGTTGCAAGCTGGGGCTGGACCATGGTCTCCTGGGACTTTGGTTTCATAAAGCACAGGTTCAGGGACAGGCTGCTCATATGGGATATTGACCGGGAAGAAGCCACAGCCAGGGGCGATTTCCTGAATGGCATCAGGATACCGGTTTCCCCGTTCCTTGGAATAATCGGCACCGCACCTTCTACTGGGAAACATGGGATGATACCGCCGCAGTACTTCGGTGGAAACATGGATAACAGGCTGCTTGGCCAGGGATCGAAAGTCTACCTTCCTGTGTCTGTTCCCGGTGCGCTTCTTTCGGTAGCAGATCCCCATGCCGCCCAGGGTGATGGGGAGGTTTGCGGAACTGCCATTGAAACCATGGCCACAGCAAGGCTGAAAGTCAACCTAATGAAGGGTTCCTCCATAAGCGCTCCGCGTGCCTTTTCCAACGACCGTGGGCTTGGCCCAGTGGTTGTAACAATGGGGATTTCACCGGATATCCACACGGCATGCAGCGATGCCATTGAAAACATGATTGAGGAATTGCAAACCTATGGATTCACTGACGAAGAGGCATATGCGCTTTGCAGTGTTACCGGAAACCTCAGGATAAGCGAAGTGGTGGACGAGCCGAATTACGTGGTGAGCATGCTGGTGCCCAAGGAGATTGCCAGGCAGAGATTGGCTTAGGCACCTGACATGGAGGCCCTGCCGATCCAGTATATGGATCTGAATATGCCCATGACGTTATTGAGGTCTATCCTGCTGAAGTCCCTGGCCTTCATCCCCTTTGTCTCCTTCAGCTCAAGGAATACATTCTCAATGTGGCTGAATATCTTGTCAGTCATGGTGTTGGTTATGATCTCCACGGTCCTGCTCTGCATCTTTTTTGTCATCTCCGGCATCATGATCCTTGTGATCTGAAGATCATATTTCCATGAGGTGTAAAGGAGATCCCAGTAACCCTTTGGCAGTTTCTCCAGTATGGGGAATGGATTGTTCCTGATCCTGGATGTGCCCATGGGTATGACCGGGAGAGGGAAAACCCATGCCCTCAACTTCTCGTCTATGATGTTCTGAACCAGGTCTATACTTTCCTGCAGGTCCTCCTCTGTCTCATCTTCGTAGCCTATTGTCATTGTATAGCATGGTGTGATGTAGGCATCGTTCATTATTGGCGTGGATTCAAGTATAACGTTCTTCCAGTCAGATGGCTTCCAGGGGAACGGCTTTCCCCTCATATACTTTGAAATGATACGTTCACTGCCGCTCTCCAGTCCTACAACCGGTGCTTCTGCCCTGTATTTGTCGTATTCAGCTATGTGAGAAATCTCCTCCACTGTCTTCGGACTGCTAAGGACTCCTGGCGAGGATATGTGTGGGAAATAGATCAGGTCAACGCCCTGCTTTTTCACCTCTGTGAACAGGTTCACAATGGCTTCATGGTTAACTCCAAGCCTCTTGGAACCGTATAGAAGGATGTCATCGGTCAGAAGTTCAACAGAATTCTGGCCTGCATTCTGATTCAGATTCACCTCCTTTATTATGTCGGAAAGTGGAATCGACCTGAAGGTTTCCGGGGTTATGGAACAGAACTGGCAGCCCCTTGGACAACCCCGGGTAACCTGCACTTCGCCAAACCGGCTTGGCTTTATTATGGTGGGAATCTCCTCCACCTTTGGCATCCTGCCCACACTGTCTCTTGGCATCTGGTCTCCATTTATTGCTTTCCTGACCAGATCCGGCAGATCCAGTTCCGCCTCGCCTGAAAAAATTGTGTCAACCCAGTTGGGTCTCTCCAGGGATAATTGCCATGCTGCAGGGCCGCCTGCAAAGACCTTGAAGCCGTATTTTTTCTTCAGCTTTGCAATCCTGTGGCCCATTTCCTGGAAAAACTTCTCAGTCCAGCTTGGACCTCCGCCAAATATCATTGTCAGCTTGAATGTTACGGGAGCAAGTCCCAGGGGATCGTGAACGGATATCCCCACAATCTTGGTGTTTTCATCAATGGCTCTTTCAAGCATGTCTGGGCTGACAACGCTGACGTCTGTTATGCCCGATGCAACCAGTGAAGCCTCAACCTTCCTGAGGGCATAGGGAGCAAAATATGCCTCACCCTTCCTGTTCGTCTCCTCGGGAGGCGTGAAGATTGAGTTCATCAACACTCGGGGTACAAGCCTTGCCGGCATGCAGGCAACATAACCCATGGTGGATACCCCTGAATAGCTTGTGAAAGATCCTCTGTCCGATGTAAGAACAACTGTGCTACCCATACAATATTAACTGATATCTGAGATTTAAGATTTACTAATATTAATATAATTATATGAAAGTAATTGTTCTTCTAAATATTATAGCATGTGAATATTTGCGTATTCAATCGCCGCCATACATTAAGAATTAACATGAAAAAACAAGGAAATATTTATTTGTAGAGTGCCCTGCATATGATGTTGAGTGACTGCTGGTATTGTGGGAAGGAGATATCCGGATATGTCTTCAGGATTGCTGGAAATGACTGTGATATAAACTGTGCCAATGAACAGATAACCAGGGCCAAGGATCTTCTGGGCAGATTGAATAGCGAGATCGATTCTTTCGTTGGGTTCGGCCTTGGATTTGAGAAACCCGAGTTTTTCTGGTACGTTTTCGTTGACGATCCGGGAATGCTTCAGTACCTGAAGGATGAATTCAGTGCTGCCCAGCTTGGATTCAGCATATATCCCATTGTCATAGAGATCCCGAATCAGATGGAACCTGAAATGATACCGGCAATACCTGACAAATTCATAATGGGCGGGACATCCATCGGCCATCTGAATGCCTCCACTACCGGGACACTGGGCGGGGTACTCAGGATGGGAGAAAGGAAATATGTTGTTTCAACTGCATCAGTTCTCGCGCCTGCAGGGGCAATGATAGGGGATAAGGTTGTTCACCCTTCCAGGCCGGATTCCCCAAGAAGAGGAGTGATCCTGGGCAGGCTCGTGGTGATCTCCAGGATGGCCCCCAACTCCTCCAACGATCTGGATGCCGCCATAGCCGAAATAGACCCGGAAATACTTACAACTCCCCGCGTCAAGAATATAGGAGTGCCCAGTGAGGCCAGCGAACCACACATAGGAATGAGCGTCAGGAAAAGCGGGAGAACCACCGGATTCACTGAAGGGAAAATACTCTGCACTGATGTCAGGATGAAACGCATTCAGGACGGCAGGCTTTACTATATTAATGATCATTTCATCGTGATGGGCGAGGCGGGCAATTTCGCGGAGCCTGGGGACGAGGGATCACTGGTGATGGATAACAGGAATGCTGTTACAGGAATGGTTGAGCTTGCAATCCATGGGATGGCTGTATGTTCCAGGGGCACGGTCCTGCTTGAAAGGTTTGGCTTTGTTCCCCCTGAATGCTTTGAGCCCTTTGAAGATGAGATGTGATGTTATTCACACCACTACCGGCTTGGAACGGTACCATGGTTAAGAGCAGTAACGCATTATACAATTAACAAAGAGGAATTAAGATGGCAAAGGTCGAAAAGAAAACTGGAAAAACAAGAATAATACTTTTCACGGGAAAGGGGGGCGTTGGAAAGACCAGCGTGGCGGCTTCCACTGCAATGCTACTGGCCTCCAGAGGAAAGAGGACTCTCATAATATCAACGGATCCGGCACACAGCCTTTCTGATGCTTTCGGGGTACAGATAGGGGCCGCTGTTACGGAGATCACACACAACCTGCACGCCCAGGAGATCAGCGTCATAGAGGCCATAAACGACCACTGGGAGAATCTCAAGGGGTACCTGACAGGGCTGTTCAGTTCGCAGGGCTTGGACCCGATTTCTTCTGAAGAGATTGCCACATTACCGGGATTTGATGAGGCTTCGGAGCTTCTTTATGTCAATGACTACATGAAAGAGGGGAAATATGACGTGATCGTCATGGATAGTGCTCCAACCGGAGAGTCGCTGAAGCTATTATCATTCCCGGAAGCAATGTCATGGTATATGGAGAAGCTCTTCCCCATAAGCAGGACCACTGCAAGGATTGTCAGGCCCATAATGAAGCCTTTCTCCAGCATACCGCTTCCGGACGATTCCATTTTCAAGAGCATGGAGGGCCTGTATGAGAGCCTCAGGGAAGTCAGGGGAATTCTTACAGATGAGAGCGTAACATCAATCAGGCTGGTGTGCACTCCAGACAGGATGTCCATGAATGAGACCCGGAGGGCATACACATATCTTCTTCTGTACGGTTATCCTGTTGATGCAGTCATAGTCAACAAGATATTCAGATCCAACACGGGTGACTTCTTCCAGAACTGGAGAAAGTCGCAGGAGGAGATAATGGCGGAAATTGACAATTCATTCCAGGATCTCCATATTTTCAAGCTGTATCTTTCAAAGGATGAACCAACAGGAATGGAACGCCTTTCTGAAATGGGGAATGATCTTTATGGCAATCAGGATCCACTGGAAGTTTTTGCACACAGCATCCCAATAAGCTATGATAAGCATGATAACTTCGTTACGGCTCGCATAAGACTGCCATTTGCCACCAAGGAAAGGCTGAACCTCTATAACAAGGGAGGGGAGCTTGTCATTGAGCTTGATAACTGGAGGAGGGTTTTCTATCTTCCGCAGACACTGGCAAACAAAAACCCCACGGCGGCAGAGTTTAATAACGGTTACCTTCTTATAGACCTGAAGTGAAATGACAGCACAGGAAGATGACTCGAAGGATTTTGTTCTGGAAATAAGGGTCAGGGTTCCAAAGGGGCTTTTGGAGCTTGCCCAGAGGACCCTTAAAGATGCGATGGATGTAGCCGGAGATGTTGCGAAAATTGGCAGGCAGGTTGTGTCTGGGAAATCCAGCGAACCTGAGAAGCCAAAGGTAAAGAAAATGGAAATCAAATGAATTCCATTGCAACATCCTGCCTGGAATATGGTCAGCAGAAGCATTGAGGCGGATCCTCATCATTGCGTGCCAGGGCAGATGCAAAGATCCATTCACTATGCCATAGGAAGTGAATTGAACGCGCCTCAGGCTGGAAATTTTAGATTTATTCTGTCAACAACATTAAATTAGGCTGCAGGATGAATTCACATCAGTGCATTTACATTTTCCATTCCATGGTTTTCACTATAAAGCAGGTAAGTGGAACGATGCTCCGGCCGGGATTTGGACCCGAGTCGAGGGATTGAGAGTCCCTTATGCTTGGCCGTGCTACACCACCGGAGCTTCAAGCCTAATCGTGTCTGATCATTTATTTCTTTTTGTTGCAGGTTAGCCTGGCAGTTAATATCAGAAAGGCCGAGCAAATAAAAATGCGGGTTTTACAGGATTAATTTTGTTATTCTACCTCTACCTCAAGAAAACCCTCATTGTCCCTGATCTTGAATAATCTCAGGCCAAGTTTATCCTTGGGAGCATTGGGAGCAACAAACGGAGGTTCCAGCATATGCCCGGTGCTCAGGTCAAACTTCGCATTATGGCATGGGCATCGTACTGTGAGATCATCTGCATTGTAAACGCCAAGTATGCATTTTGCATGAGAGCATACGGCATCCATTGCGTGATAGCCGTCTTTTCCCCTGGCCACAAAAATAGTGTTGCCGCCGACGCTGACTGAAAAATGGCCGCCTGCATTATCCAGGGCTTTGGTCGAAACAATTCTTTTCCATACCATAGGCGTTCATTATCCGGCGTCATATAAATTTTTCAAGCCAAGCGTTGCATTCTCAGCTCTTTAAAGGAAAATTACTTACTGACTGAAAAGAAACAAGTGGAAAATCTTGAATCATATTGGCCAGAAAACCTTTGCAAGCTCCACAATCACGGCCATGGCAATGCCTATGTATATTATGAGCTTGGGATCAAGAGCAGGACCCTTAATTTCCTCTTCATCAAAGTATCTGATTAAACCTGCTCCAGACTGGAATCCTTCGGATTTCTTGTCTGCCATGTGACCTGAGATCGCATTTCCGATAAATAGTCTTTGCGATCGACGGTCAGCTTAATCAGAATGCCCCATTCATGAATTAGATGGTGTGAGCCTCTCCAGAAACCTTCAGGAGGTCTATCTCATCACATTTTCCAGAAATCAGCGGCAGTACGTTTGCCAGATCCTTCTTTCTCACGGTCACAAAAACATTGCTTCCGCCTGTCACAATATATGTGAGCCAGTTTTCTTTCCGCATCTCATTGACCCACGTCATCAATGCCCGCATCCTTTCGGTTATTACATGAACGCCGACGCTTTCTATGAGGGCATGGTACTCATCTGTGTCATGATGCGCCAGCTCAAATATGCCCTCGATGTCCCTGTCTTCAGCAAGTTTTACCAGGACTTTTCCTTTTTCCCGGGTGGATTCTATCCTCCTGCTGTAATCAGGGCTGTGTACAACATTCTCATGAATCCTGTCAGATGGGTTCCTTGGCACATTGAACCTGCAGCCCACAATAACGTAGTTATTAAATGCCTCTGGATCCAGAATTCTTTCGGTGCTTATTTCCCCTCCATTGACCCAGGTCACTGAAAGGCCACCGTAAAGGCTTCTGGCAGCACTTTCGGAAATTGCCCTGAGATCGGATTCAAGGTCTTTATGCGATACTGTCCCCCCGGACAGACTCTGGATGCCTGCCCCTATGGCTGCTGCACCGGCATCTGAACTTCCGCTGAGGATTTTTCTGTTTGTGGAACTGAATGATAGAGAGATTTCATCATCCGTGATTCCAAACTTCCTGAAGATAAGCGGCGAATATTTGTTCAGGACATGGAATGGCGATCTGTTGGACTGGCTGAACCTGACTGGCTCTCCGTTAATTGATCCCGACGGCTGTCCTTTTGTGGCATAAATTCTGGTGTGCACGTCTATGTCATAATCAAGACCTGTATACGCAAACCCTGCAGAGGTGTGGAGCGGATTTCTGCGTGTGCGATCGCTTATGCCTCCAAGCAGTATTACACCGATGGTGGGATAAGCAACAGATTCTGCGGTTAAGGAAGATATTTCTGATGTCAACCTCCATGTCAGTGGAATCATTATTAAGAATTTTGCCCACAACACCTCCATTGCAGTGATTAGCGAAACTAAATAGAGTTCCATACAATCTATGAGCGATTCTATGCAGTCAAATTCGGAAAAGCAGGAAATTGCGGAATTTGTTGGCATTTCTGATGAGATGGAACTTTTTTCTGATATACCAAAGAAATTCAGGAAGACCGATCTCAAGATCAGCCCGGGAATATCAGAGTATGAGGTGATTTCAATGGCCCTGTCCACAGGCGGATTAAATAGGGGTCCTGACATGATAAACTTCCTGGGGAATGGAATCTATGACCGCGTTGTTCCTTCCACTGTGGATTCAATAATTGGCAGAAGCGAGTTCCTGACAGCATACACCCCATATCAGGCAGAGATGTCACAGGGCGCATTACAGTCCCTGTTTGAATACCAGACCTACATGGCAGAACTCACTGGCATGGACATATCAAACTCTTCAATGTATGATGGCTTCTCAACACTGGGAGAGGCTGTCAGGATGGCACACAGAATCAATGAGAAAAGAGATATCCTCATACCGGCAAACATATACGATGATAAGCTGAAGGTAATCGAAAGCTACCTTTATGGTCTCCCGGTGAGGCTTGTAAGGTACTCAGTGGACAGCAAAAGCGGTTTCATCAACATTGAGGATATCCAGTCCAAGATCACTGATGATACGTCTGCCATAGTTGTGGAGATGCCAAATGCCCTGGGCATAATTGACGAGAACGTCCCGAAAATACAGCAGATCAGGAAAAATGCACTCATAATAGCGTACGTTGACCCGGTATCCCTTGGAATGCTGGCTCCGCCGGGCGATTACGGTGCGGATATAGTGGCTGCAGAGGGCCAGCAGCTTGGAATTCACATGAATTTCGGAGGGCCCACACTTGGAATTCTCAGTTTCAGGAAAGATTATGTGAGAAAGTCACCGGGCCGGATTATAGGTGAAACGGTGGACAGCAATGGGAAAAGGGCTTACGTTATGACCCTGCAGACAAGGGAACAGCATATAAGGAGGGAAAAAGCAACGAGCAACATATGCACAAACCAGGCCCTCATGGCCATTGCCGCAACTGTGTACCTTGGAACTGTTGGCCCTTCGGGACTCAGGAAAATTGCGGAGACAACATACATTAACTCCAGGAAGCTGAAAGAGAAACTTGGCGGACTGAAGATAGCTGAAAAGCAGCAGCTCACCGGAAAACCCTTCTCAGATGTGCTGGTGTCATTCCGGAAAGACGTGAATGGCCTTCAGGAGTTTCTTTCCACCAGGGGCATCAATGGAGGCCTTGCACTATCAAGGTTATCCAGCGGGGCGGCATCAGATGTAAGAAACGGTGCATTCTTCTCCACTACAGAGAAGACCACCGACGGGGCAATTGCAAAGCTGGCAGAAGCACTGGAGGTGTTCTGATGGCATACCACGAGGCAGTGTACGACGAACCCCTGATCTTTGAGTACAGATCCGGAACAACCTACAAGCTTCCGGGCCTTGAGGGAAAACAGAAGATTGATCTTCCGGAAAACCTGCTGAGAAAGGAGTTGAATCTTCCCGAAGTCTCGGAATATGATGTTGTGCGGCACTACACAAGGCTTTCCCAGATGAACTACAGCGTGGATCTTGGAATTTATCCACTGGGGTCATGCACAATGAAGTTCAATCCAAAGTATGCAGACGCCATAGCCTCATCCAGGCAGTTCTCGGAGATGCATCCGCTGCAGCTTCAATCTGAAACACAGGGCGAGCTCAGGATACTCTATGAGCTCCAGGAATACCTCAAGGCCATCTCCGACATGGATGCCGTTACGCTCCAGCCTCTGGCCGGGGCACAGGGAGAGTACACCGGGATACTGATCACCAGGAAATATTTTGAGGTGAAGGGGGAGCTTGACAGCAGAACAGACGTCCTCATTCCTGATTCTGCTCATGGAACCAACCCGGCCTCTGCTGCAATGGCAGGTTTCAACGTCATAGAGATACCGTCCTCAGAGAACGGTACCGTGAATCTTGATGCCCTGAAGGCTGCCCTATCTGAACATACCGCAGCATTCATGATTACAAATCCCAACACCCTTGGAATCTTTGAAGACCACATTGAGGAGATAGCAAAGATGGTTCACGATGCCGGTGCCCTGCTTTACTACGATGGCGCAAATTTCAATGGAATCCTGGGGGTCACATCACCGGGCATAATGGGATTCGACATCGTCCACTTCAACCTCCACAAGACCTTTGCAACCCCGCACGGAAGCGGAGGACCTGGTGCCGGTCCCGTTGGGGTTAAATCACGCCTGAAGGACTTCCTGCCTGTTCCTGTAGTAGGTAAGGAAGGTGACAGGTACTTCCTTGACTACGGTGCAAAACACACCATCGGGAAGGTATCGTCATACACGGGATCATTCATGGTACTTCTCAGGGCATGGGCTTACATCACGTACCACGGATCGGATGGCCTCAGGAGAAACACAGTGAATGCTGTCCTCAACACAAACTACATAAGGAAAAGGCTTGAGGGCAGGTTCAGCATTCCCTACAAGACGCTGAAGAAGCATGAGGTTGTGATATCCACTGAGAATACCGGCATCAGGGCTCTTGATGCAGCCAAGTATCTCATAGATCAGGGTGTGCATGCCCCAACAATCTATTTCCCGCTCATCGTTCATGAGGCAATGATGATTGAACCCACAGAAACCGTATCAAAGCAGGATCTGGACAGGTTTGTGGACGCCCTCATAGAGAGTTCGAAACTCTCCCCTGAAGAATTGAAGAACCACCCCGTGAACCTGCCAGTCAGCAGGCCTGATGAGGTGAAGGCAGCAAGGGACATGAAGGTAAGGTGGGATGGCAGCACCTATGGAAATTGAAGTTGTACATGATCCGGATCATATACGGCAGGCTATCCCTGTTATCCGGTCAGCCTGGGGCATGGACAACATTGAGCAGCTTGTGAAGGACATACTGGCAGCCATGCGCTTCCATGGCGGGCTTGTTTTGCTTGCCAGAGAGGAGGGCAGGGTTGTGGGCATGCACTTCAGCTTTGCCGGCATGAAGAACGGAAAGACATACCTGTATTCCCATATGACCGGTGTGGTTTCGGAAAGGAAATACTCTGGCGTTGGGGAAGCCCTGAAACTCCGGCAGAAGGAATGGGCAATCAGGAACGGGTACGATCTCATTGCGTGGACTTACGATCCGCTTATGTCCCTCAATGCAAATTTCAACGTATACAAGCTCGGAACAATATGCCGGGCATATCTCATGAATTTTTACGGCGAAATGGAAGATGCCCTCAATTTCGGAATTCCAACAGACCGGTTTGTGACAGAATGGTGGATACTGAAGGATCGTTTCCCTGCCAGAAAACCTGAATATTGCATAAACAGTGCCGAAAAGCCAGGAGAATTCCGGAATGGGCCCTATGCCGATGTCATAGGATTCCACATTCCCGAGAATTATGTGGAGATGAAGAGAAACAGCCATGAGGTGGCACTTGAAATCCGGCTTGCAACCAGAATGAAGTTTCAGGAACTTTTTGCTGCCGGCTATTCGGTGACAGATTATGACAGGAAGAACTCCGCATACACCCTTGAGCGAGGAGCGGGGATTGAGGAAAAATACGGAAAAAATATATTTTACTGAAACCGGTGATTCAGATTACCTTGTAGCGTTTCAGCGAGACCTCGAATATCTCGCCGTCTGATCCAAGGGAATTCAGCAGATCATCAAGTTCATTCTGTGATATTGACGCATTCTGCGATGCCGCCAGCAGGTCCTCATACCTGCATCCCCTGCCATCCGTGTCGTTCGCCCTTATGTATTGCAGTATGAAATCCTTTGAGGATTTATGCTCTTCCTTTGCAGCAGGCTGAATCTGGGCTGCAATGGCGGATTCGAAATCCTGCAGATCATAATCCGGATACTTTTCCATGGCCTTCATGGCGGATTCTGCCTCAAGATCGGAGTAGCCGGCGGCCCTGACATCCGCAACCGTTGATCCCGGCCTGTTTCTGGCCATTCTTATGGCATAGATCTTTCTCCTTGCGATATGCAGAGTCTTCATGCGCCAGTAATCCATTGAGACGCTGTCCACCTTTACGGCTATTTCAGGGTTGATATTGAAATAGGTCTTGCCTTCATTCTGGTAGGTACTGACCCTCCCCATGACAAGAACCTGGTCATTTATCTCCAGAGCGTCAACCATGGCCTTCGCCTGCATCCCGAATTCGCTGTTAAATGCAGAGATATAGAAGTTACCTGTCCCATCGGTCACTGTAACACGTGTCATTGATTCATCGGCGTTCTTCTGCGATACCAGCCCGCAGAAAAGGACCCTTCTGATCCTGGTTCCGAGCGGTGTTATGACGTAGGGCTTTGCCCTTTCTTCGTCGGGCCTTTCCTCGAGCTCCCTGGAATCCCTCAGTTCCCTGCCGAAGATCCAGTTGGTGAATTCACGCTTTCTTGCCATCACTGGAAATCAGCCCCCATTCTTGCCTCCAGTTTCTTCATGAAATCTGTGTCCATATAATTCAGCGACGATATGCGCACTGATGTTCCAGACTGATTCCTGGTGACATCACCCTCTATGACCACTGCCCTGCCCAGGAGTTTCTCCTGGAGCCTGGATGACACAAGCCTGCGTGATATTTTATTATTTTCAGGTGCATATTCCTCCTGGGTGAAGCCCAGATGGCTCAGCAGTGCAGTTTTTCCGCCGGTGCACTGTATGCTTCCTGTGCCGTCATCAAGCGTGAAGTATGCGAACAGATCATACACCACCGGAGCTTCTGGATGGTCCGGGCAGTGGATGTCGTCGAGCCTGTTATTGCAAACTGAGCATCTCATCACAAGGCCGCTCTTTGGGCCCAGGCTCACAATGAAGCCGTTTACCGTAACCCCGCCAAGAGGGGTGTTTATATCATGTATGTCGTAGAGCCTCTCCCCAACCTGGAATGATGGCTTTATTTCGGTGATATCAGTCCTGCTTCCCACTGTGATACGAAGCCGGCCGTTGTATTCAGAAACCTTTGCACCCTCCATCCTGATGAAGACCCCTTCCTTCAGTGGCTTCTCAAATGACGATATCCGGATTTTTCCCGTATCGTCGTCAAGATCGCCGTAATACATCATTGTCTTCTTCCCATCACGCTCCAGTTCCTTTTCCCTTACATTGGAAACGCGGCCTTCAACCGTTACGTATGGCTGTGCAGTGGAAAGGTCCTTTATCTTCAACTGGGAATAACTCCTCCTTACATCCATGGTTTCACCCGGATGCATTATGACCTCTGAGCCGGCGTCTATGTAGACCCTGTTTATTCCTTTGTATTCCCTGACGGACGCTTTCTTTATCTCCACGACGTCGCCTATCCTGACAGTTTGCGGGAATATCCACGCAGTGAATGATATAGTTCCGGTATCATCCCCAAGTATCCCATAATAATACACGGATTCGCCACGTTCATTCTTCAGTTCTTTCCGCTGCAGAGATACAATGCTAGCCAGGATGTTCGCATTCTGTGTGCCGGGAGTCAGTTCGGATATTTTCAATCTCTTAACCTGATCGCTCATGCGTACATTCCACTGTGATCCTTGCTTGCTGACTGCCCGATTAGCTTGTTGAGAAGTATTTCAGCATCTTCCTTACTCAGACCAACCTTTGCCACCAGGTAATTCTCTATATCATCCCTGCTCTTCCCCTGGTTTATCATGTCCTGCACCATCATGACCATGCGCTGGGTGACCTCAGCCTGAAACTGCTCCTCAAGCTTGAGCGCCCGTATCATCAGGTATATGGATGAAAGCAGCGTGTTCAGTCCTTCATTGAGTTCAGCCTTGGTCAGGCCCTCCAGCTCAAGATCAACACGGGATACCACTTCTTCATTCATTCCGTCAAGCATGAACTTGACAAGGTCAATCTGCCTGTTCAGGAGAAGCAGGGTCCTGTATATGGCAAGCCTCGGCTGGTTCTCCAGCACAGCAGTCTCGATGCCTGTCCGGAAGAATATCTTAACTGTCTTCTCCTCGAATGAGAGGAACAGTGAAAATGGCACCTTGTCGCTTTCAAGGACCAGGAGTTTATCGAGGTCCCTCACTTTCCATGGAATGTCAACAAGATTTGTTGAGGTTTCATCTCCGCCGGCAAGCCACTGTATTACCTGCCCCTTATCCACTGATGTCATTGGACAAACATAGCTCCTATTCATATATTATTTTTCACAACTTTTATTGAGTTGCCCCAATGGAGTTCGCGGCAAAATGTCAGGCCTGTTCCAGCTGATCATTAATACCATCAGCAAATACGGGAACGAAGCATGTCATCCACCGGCAACAGGACTGGAATAGGCGCTATCCTGACAGCCCGGCTATTCTATTCCGTAAACTGGTACAACGTTTCTCCGGCTCTGGTGCCCATAGGCCATGCCTACGGAATATCACTTGCCGAAACATCCCTCTCCCTGTCACTTTTTCTTGTTGGAGCTGGAATTTTCCAGGTTCCCGCCGGCATAGTGGCATCAAGGATTGGCGCAAGGAAAACGGCGCTCATGGGGCTCTACCTGATGTCAGTCGCCGCCATACTCACGGCAATTTCGCCTTCATTTGAAGTGCTTCTTGCACTCAGATTTGCCGTAGGCGTGGGGGCTGCCATGTTCTTCAGCACTGCCATTGCCCTGCTGAATGATCTTGCAACCGGCAGCCTGACATCCGTCATAGGATACTACAATGCATCTTTCAACCTTGGAGCAGGCATCGGGATCATAGCATTCACGCCCGTTGTGTCATTGCTTGGGTGGAGGTACGATTTCCTCATATCCGGTTCCCTGGAACTTGCATCTGCAATCCTGCTGAACGTCCTCATCAGAGAGGCTGGCGTATACCCGGAGTTTGACTTCTCAGGCCTGAGGAAAAGGCTGATGAACAGGCAGATCTGGATCATAGGCATTGGCCTTGTGGGGCTCTGGTCACTGAATTACACCCTGCCTGAATATTTCAAGGCATTTGCGTCATCTGTGGGAATTGGTTCATTTGCGGCAGGGGCAATGGGGGGGCTTGTTCCCATGGCGGGTGTTGTTGGGGGCACCGTTGCAGGAATGTTCAGGCGGTATAACCCCATAAAACTCTCCATCCTTCTGGTAATAGCAGTCGGAATTTCTGTTGCACTCCTGGGAACTGCCGGCCATGCGGAATACTGGGCGATTGTTGTTGAGGTGGGCGTTATTGCCACGGTCATAATATCACTGGAATACGCAATTGTTGCCTCCATTGAAAAATCCAGCAGGTACATGTCACTGAATATAGGTCTGATCAATTCAATTCAGATTGGTATAGGATCTGTAATCCCGCTTATATTCGGCATCATAGTCCAGGGCTCGGCTGGGTCATACACATATGCCTGGCTGTTCCTCGGACTGTTCTCAATCTCAACGCTGGTCTTTCTCGCAGGGCTTGGAAGGAATACGCGGATTGCACTTGCCTGAATCAAATCCTCCGGCACAGGGCGGAAGCGAACATTCCGGATGAGACGCAAATTAAGAAATGCGATGCTTCACTTGAGCATTGATGGAAGTCAGCGATGAACTGGGATACCTGTGCAGGATAGTGGATGATTCAAAGGTCCCCACAGGATTGACAAATAAAGGTTTCACAGCCTTTGCGTCAAAGGTTCTGGGGTTGCCGGAGGTAAGCATAATGGAATCCATAAAAACAGCAGGCATAATTTCAGATGCGGAACCTGAAGTCCCGTTTCGGCCCCTTGGTGTCTTCAATTTCAATCCTGAGCCAGAAAAACTGGAAAAGATGATCTCCGGCATGCTGAATATAATAACTGGAGACGATCTTGCCAGAAATTTCCTCATCCTTTTCATGGCACGTTACAGGTTTTCTGTTGCTCTCCTTGAGACCATTATTGAAACCCATGGCACCATGCTCAGGATCACCTCTGAAAATTGTGCCTACGCTGTCATGACTTCAGATTTTTTTCTGCAGGCGGAGGCTGTTAACAGATGGGCAATCCAGCAGAAGGCTGCCTTGAGATCAACCAACCCTGGCAGCATGGGCCAGTTGCTTTCAATGGACTGGTTCCTGAGCATAATCAAGGTTCTCAGGGATGAGGATTCCGGTTCATTTCATGGCATTATGGAGACAATAATCGCATCCATGGATGAGAATTCACTTGATGAGCTTCTTTCCTCAATATCCAGTGGCATTCTACCAGTACTGGCCACCCAGAATGAACTCCTGTACAGGGATGAGCGAATACGCCAGGCATTCCTTGAGCGAAGTATAAGGCATAATGAATCCATAAGACTCAAGAGATTCTATTACTGGCTCGGCATTGCCAACGATCTTTCACTTGGGCTTGAGTTTGTAATAGGCAGTATCGAGTTTTTCCCAAATAATGTCTTTGCCGGAGCAAATGATGTGCTTGGAGTCTACCTTTTCATCACAGGCAGCTCGCAGCTGGTGGCAAGGTCACTGATCCAGATAGTGATGCAGTTTCATCTGAGGCGTAGCAGGAAAAAGAGCAGAAGAAGGGTTTCGGAATTAATGCGTGCAAATGAATGAATACTTCCCTGCATATGAGTGGCGGGCTTAATGTACTCAGATGTGATGACTGTGACATGAAGGTAGCAGTTGTTGAAACCAATCTGATTGTTGAGGGTCCGGGAGAAGGGCAGACAGTCCAGATTTATGAGACAGAGCCTGCGCCGAGGGTTGTTGAGGAGTACCAGAATCCTGCGCTTACGGCGACCACCACCAGGGGCATCTGGATGCTGAAGTCAGCAATGGAGAAAGGGGCAACCGCCATTGTGGTAGCTGAAGCTGGATCGCCGGCATTCAATTTTACAAAGGGTAAGGCAGTCCTCTATTCTGGAGCAGGAATGCACGTTGATACGGCAATCAAAGCACTTGTGGACGGAAAACTCCCGAAAATGGATGGCCCGACCCATGAGCATGGACACGGCCACGATAACCGTATGCATTGAGAATATCAGCTCTGCATCTCAGGCAGTTTAGAAACAGGTATGCAACCATATATGGCCTGCACTGCAAAATCTTGCTGCTATGAGAACAATTAAGTGTACTGGAGCCGTTATGGCCTGTGTATGCCAGTGATCCGTATCAACGATAATATTTCCCTCAGATTCCCTGCCGGAGTGAGATTAATGCGCAGGGATGATGTGGGAAAACCTTTCTTCACAAGGGATAGCAAGATGAGGGCATACAGCATGAAATATTTTTATGAATGGAGCACTGAGCCTGATACCCTGGTTCTCGTGGTGGAGGGGAATGGAAATGTTCTCACGGGAATCGTGGTATTAAGGTTCGTCCCTGACAAAAACAATCCCCGGAGCATTGTGGTGGAGATGCTTTCTAGGAACCAGCTTCAAGGAATGCATAATTCAGGCGTTGGTGCTGAAATGATTCGTATTGTTGAGGATTATATAACAAAGCCGCTGGGTTGCTCTGAAATAGTTATTGAAGCTGTTGAGGACCTTACTGATTATTATTCCTCACTGGGATACTCCAGCACGGGAAAAGAGGAATACGATGATTTCTGGGGAAAAGTTGTGTACATGAAAAAGATTGTCAGTCAGGAATAGAAATTTTAGAGGTTTTCTTTGATTATTGCAATAGTGTCGGCGGCCTGATATTATGGTACCAGGACTGCCCTGCCCATTATACGCCCATTCTTCAGTTCCGAGAGAACTTCATTCGCTTCAGAAAGCCCTCTCCTGTGAACCATGGATTTCAGGCCTGATCCGGCTGCCATGTTCAGAACTGCCCTTGTTTCCTTCCTGAGTCCGCTGGCGACGCTGGTTATGTTCTTCTCCCAGGTAAAGCTGGAGAATGGTACCTCGATCTTGTCCATCACTGCCGGAATCACTACTGTCTTTCCGCTGCGGACGGATGATACGGCATCGTTAACAAGGGATGAGCTTGGAGCAAACACTATTGAGCCATCATACAGGCCCGAGGGCTTTTCAACTATTTCAGATGCTCCTGCTTCTTCGGCCACTTTCGCATGGGACCTTGTCACCGCCACTGCCTTGGCTCCCATTGCCTCTATCATCTGGATAGCGTAAAATGCAAGACCTCCTACTCCAAAAACCGCTATCCTGTCATTCACGGACGGGTTAATCTTCCTGACTGCTGAATATGCCGTTATCCCTGCGCAGAAGAGTGGTGCTGCCTCAATATTCCCTATGCTGTCCGGGATAGGAGTCACATAGTTGGCGTCCAGAACCGCATATTCCGCATACCCGCCTTTCACGTTTATGCCGGAAACCAGGGCGTTCGGGCAGAGATTTTCGTGGCCAGATATGCACTGATCGCATTTGCCGCACGCATTGTAGAACCAGCCGATACCGACCCTCGTGCCCTTCTCGATCCCGCTCTTGGATTCCACAACCTCTCCAACGATCTCATGCCCGGGAATGAGCGGAAAGAGACTCGCGGGAAGTGGAAAATCACCCTCAACTATGTGCAGATCACTGTGACATACCCCATTTGCCAGCACCTTGACAAGAATCTGCCCATTTACAATCTCCTCGCTCTCCACACTTGTGTACTTGAGCGGTTTCTTTTCTATCTTTTCCTGCTTCGAGAGAACCATTGCCTTCATACATAAACATTCGGTCATCTGACTTAAACGTTTTTTACCCGTGAATCTTGGAATGACCAGTGATATTTCAGAATCATACAATGAGAATTAGGAAACCTTGCCGTGGCCATATTACTGAAGCAACAGTCATCACAAAGCAGGCCAATACCATCTACAGAAGGTTAAAATACATATATGAATGACCTCCAAGGAATAAAATGGATTACGATGCAGTTATAGTTGGAGCAGGAACTGCAGGCCTCTCTGCCGGTGCTTCACTTGAGAGAGCCGGAAAGAGTTATATAATTCTTGACAGGAAGGAAGAAATTGGACTTCCCGTGAGATCAACTGGAGCTGTATCGCTTGAATGGGTCAATAGAATAGGAATGCCCACCAGCAGTTCCATCGTGGCCTCTGAAATAATGGCCATGGACTTCAGGACCGACCTTGGAAGACACATTCCCCTGAAGTTTGACAGACCGGTGGGACTTGTTTATGATTTTACAAGGTATGAGAAATATCTTTCAGATGAATTCGCAGGTAAGCTCAATATTAAGTTGCACACACTGGTGAAATCAATCGACGGCAATACCGTCACAACGGATAGCGGCAGCATAACTGCAGAAAGCATAATCATGGCTGCAGGTCCCCAGTCAGCTTTCGGAAAGAAGCTGGACCGGAATAACGTACTTGTAGCCTATGAGGAAATAAGGGAGCTGCCCAGGAGAGATGATTTCCAGATGATACTCTGGTTCAGTGATATGGCACCTGGTGGATATTTCTGGGACTTCGCAAATACCGATGATACGAGAAAGGTGGGGGTCTGCTTCTACCCCGTAAATTCACAGCAACCCAAAGCTGTCCTTGACAGGTTCACTGAAAAGTTTCCGGAGATCAGGGGAAGGATGCTCCACACCATGGCTCATCAGATTCCCCTATCCAGACCTGCTGACTCAGTTGTTTCACAGAACAGGCTTTATACTGGCGATATGGTGAATGCGGTCCTCAACACAACTGCCGGAGGCCTCCAGGGAGCCTTCTGGTCCGGAAAAGCTGCGGGAGAGGCCGTAGCTGCGGGAGATATAAGCAGGTACCAGGCAACCTGGGACAGCGAGATAAAACCATGGCTGATGAAACACCATGTACTGCACAGGAGAATACATAAGAATGGCGCAAAATCAGTAAACAGGTACATAACCCTGGCAAAGTTGATGCCGAAGTCTGTCAAGAAGCAGGTTTTTGGCGGGTTATGATCATAACTCATCTCCTGAAAGACTGTGGGCAATCCTTCGCATAGATTTAAAATTCATCTGTCTATTATCCCATCGTGCCGCTGTAGCTCAGCAGGTAGAGCAGCTGATTCGTAATCAGCAGGTCGGGGGTTCAAATCCCTCCAGCGGCTTGCTTACATAATACTGAGTTTTTGACATATTGAATGGGTTATTTTTGTTGTGTTTGAAATTTTTACTTTCCTGTAAATTTTCACCTACTTGATAATGTATTTTTCCTTTAGTTTCAATAATTTTCCGCATATCCTGTATCATATATTTTCTATTTTCTCCTACCTGATTATACTGAAGTTTTCGCAAAAACACATGTTTAAGCGAGACCTTTTCAACCTCAACTCTTCAGAAAAGTAGGCACATGTTCCGGCTTGATGCCAAGTGATTCCAGAATTTCCTTCTGCTTCCTGGTTATCTCTGTTGTGATCTCCTTTCCGCCATTCAATATTACCTTCCTGAGCTTGTGTAGTTCCAGTAGCATCTTCTCAATGGAGTATTTCTTCAGCAGGCCTGATGATCTCATGTATTCCAGAATCCTGAACCTGATGGCAATTGCAATGAGATTCACGAACATCTCCCCTCTCAATGCCTCCATGCCGTGAATCCTCAACGGTTCTCCTCCAGTGAATGTCCTGGATGACATGAATAGCGTTTCTACAGCATTCCTCCTACGATATCCTGAAAGGACAAATTACGCATTATGGTCACCGATGAACGTTATTACTGTGATGTTGTATCTGCTCAACCTCTGTGACACGGCAGTATCCCTTATCCACAATTGGAATCTCAGCTTTTAAACACATTATAAACCAATGAAGCACTTTATCCTAGTTACAAAAGAGATGAAATCAATGTCGATTCAAATCACGGAGAAGGGAGCAAATATTTATAAAATGTAGATATGTATGTGTATATACATATGTCTACTAAAAACATTGCACTCAGAGAAGACGTATACAAAAAATTGAAAGAGGTAAAAGGGCCAGACGAGAGCTTTAGTGATGCAATAGAAGGGTTATTGAAAAGGAATGTAAGTCTCTTGCCTCTTTGGAGTTCATTATCTGAATCCGAGGCACTTGACCTCATTGAGACCGACTTAAAGGCAATTAGAAATGGAGCCAAGATTAGAGTATGATTATTTTCGACACTTCCGCCATAATAGATTTCCTAAAAGGTGGAGTGAAAACCAGGTCTATTGTGGAGGAAATAGAGAGTAATCGAGAGAGTGTATACACTACAGTAATTTCCCAATATGAACTACTTACCCCAGTATATCATAAGGGAATGAAAGGTGAGGAAAGGAATATTAGGGCTTTTCTCAGACGATCTATTGTATTTCCACTTGATCAGAATTCTGCCGAAGAGGCATCTCGCATAATGGGAAGTCTGTTTAAGCTTGGTCTTCCAATTAATGCACTTGATACCCTGATAGCTGGCATTGCGATCGAAACAGGAACAGATAAGATAGCTACACTTGATCGAGATTTTATACAGATTGCAAAGGTAACCGACCTTGACATGATAATCATATGAAACTTCAACTGGAGTAGCTTGATATATTATCACTAAATCCTGAATCTGAACCTTTCAGGAAATAGAAAATTTGCAAATAAATCAATTTCTTTTCTCTAAAAACGCATATGTTTGTAATTCGTAATCAGCACGTCGGGGGTTCAAATGCGTCCAGCGGCTTCCTTCTCATGGCTTTTTTCATAGAATGCCATGATCTTGTTATGTTTAACCACAGTTCGAGTCCGCCAGCAGTGAAGTACATGGAACCGAAATAGTTAATAAACAACATTACAATTACGTAATTGTAATGACCAAAGAGACGATCCAGATCAGAATTGATGAAGAGACCTCTAAGTTAGTTAATCAAATGCTCAGATCAGGTCTTTTCAGGACAAAGAGTGATGCTCTCAGGTATATTTTATCCGCAGGAATAATTGCTGCTGCGAAATTTCCAGAGGTCTCCGAGAAAGTTGAGAGACTTAAGTCCATGGAGAAAACTACTGGAAGATCACCCATCGAATTGTCAGGGAGCCTCAAAGACCTTCTGGTTAATAGGGACAGATTCAATTGAAATATATTGACACTAGTGTAATTGTCTCTGCCCTTGATCCGGCGGATCCATCCTCCATTAGTTCGAACGAAGTCCTCCAGAAGCAGGAAAAGGTAGTTTCAGAGCTAGTGATCACTGAACTAAGCTCAGTTCTGTCAAGAAATAAGAATTTTGTGACTCTCATGGATGAACTTTCTGGAGACAGGGCATCCAGTTCTTACGCCATGATTCTATATATTCTCAAGAAGTTTGATCTTCTGTTTCTTCCGGTTCAACAAATTCAGGTTGAAATGCCTATTGGGAATTACGGAAACATCATGTCGTTCGCCGTTGAACTCTCAAGAGATATTCCAATGAGGACACTGGATTTACTTCATCTCTCTTACGCACACGCAATGATGGAGTCAACAAAAGCGGATATTGAATTGATAACTAGAGACAGGGAATTCGAAATTTACAAATCAGAGATATACAGTGCCGCAGGAATCAAAGTAATGTATTTCGCATGATTCAGTGACATCCTCCCCGCCCTATGGGACGGGGCTTCCTGCTTCTGCGATCTGAGTTGCCCTTTCGGGTAGTGCCCTGATCTCCACAGGCGTAACTTCGGGAGTGCCCCTCCCTACTTTCTCTAATGCCCGATTGTGGATGTTGATTGCAGCATTGAGATCCCTGTCGATTTCAAAACCGCAATGATCACATCTGAAGACTCTCGTTGAGAGTTTCAGTTCCTGCTCCCTGTATCCACAGTTTGAACATTCTCTTGATGTGCTTCGTGGATCCACAAGTACTACTTCCTTACCGGCACTCTCAGTCTTGTATGTAGTGTATTGTACCAGTTTATTCCATGAAGCATCAGCTATGCTTTTTGCTAAATGATGATTCTTCATCATTCCTGTTATGTTCAGATCCTCGAAAACGATGAGATCATTGTTTTGCACCATCTGATTTGACAGCTTGTGTGCAAAATCCTCTCTCTGGTTCTTCACCTTTTGATGCTGCTTTGAGAGGCTGATCTTTGCCTTCTCTTGGTTGTTTGATCCCTTCTTCTTGTGTGACAGGTTCCTCTGTGCCTTTTTGATCCTTTTCTCTCCCTTCTTCAGAAATTTTGGAGGATCAACCACAGTTCCGTCACTCATTGTTGCCAGATGCAGGAGGCCGGCATCAATGCCGATGCTGTTGCCAGTCTTCTCTGGCTGAATGGTAACACTCTCCTGCTTCACGGAGAATGGTGCATACCATTTCCCTGATCCGTCATGTGAGATGTTGAGTGTTCTGGTCTCACCTTCAATCTCACGGTGCATGAACTTTCTTATTGTCCCGATCTTTGAAAGCCTCAGATGTCAGTTCTCCATGAGAGTGAAGCGGGATTGCGGGTATGTCAGTGACCTGTATCTTCCCTTACCTTTCAGTCTCGGGAAACCTGCCTTCTGCTTGACACCCTGCTTCTTCTCCCTTATTCTTCCATAGAAGTTCTGGTATGCACGATCAACTCTTCTGGCAACATCCTGCAATACCTGTGAATGTATGTTCCGGTATTCATCAAAAGTATTCTTCAGTTCAGGTATCTCATTCTGCTGATGGTTGTATGTGAGGGTTTTCTTTGATCCCCTGTAAGCGTATCTCCTTTCCAGCAGTAATGAATTGTACAGTTCCCTGCAGAGTTTCACCTGTTCATTGAGTTTTTCTTCCTGATCCGCAGATGGGTACAGCCTGAACTTATACGCTTTCAATCCTCTTTTCCTCCTGTGATTCCACGTACTTCATCAACACAGGGAGAGTTACCTGGCCCGATGTTGCCAGAAAGTATGATGGTGACCACAGTTTACCGTTTCATAGGACTTTGGTGACCTCCGGGAATTTCCTCTGTATTTCTCTGGACGTTATGGTTTTCACTGCATTCACAAATTCAGTGATTCTCAGTACAGGAGTTCCCCTGAAGAGCATATGGAAATGATCCTCGTCACATTCCATTGAAACAACCTCCACGCCCGATCTATCCGCTATCTCCCTCACCTTTATTTTGAGGAAGTCCACCAAACCATCATCAGTGAAGCTTCTTGAGAGTATGTTATGAAAATAAAAATGTTCGAATGAAAGAACTTCTGAAAATTCTTCGTCCCCAATATTACGCCCTTTGCAAGCGCTGGCACACCGGATCGATGTGATCAAAGTCATTTTATTAAGGCACTCAGCATTTCTGACTGGCAGAAGAATGAAGCTGAAGTTTATGTATTCGTTGATTCTGGCTGCTGGGGAAAGCAGATGAGTGGTCGCGGAACTGATAAGAAAGGTACCCATTGCAAGCCTGATGCTTCAGGTGTTGTTCCCAGAGTCGACCCGGCAAAATGCGAAGCGAAGGGTGAGTGTGTGAAAGTTTGCCCATACGAGGTTTTTGAAATCAGACCCAGAACATCCGGTGAAATTTCAGATCTGGGTTTTCTCGGACGCATAAAGGCAAAGGCCCACGGAAACAGGATTGCCGGCACCCCCGGCCTGGACAGATGCCACTCCTGCAGTGATTGTGTTACGGCATGCCCTGAGGGGGCAATTCGGTTTGTACCGAGAAATCAGTGATCTCCCGGACCCCATTTGTTAATGAATCGGCACCGGCAGAAAACGCAGCTTCCATGCCAGCCATGTGACAAATGCCATTGTGAAGTCCACGAAGTGGCCGTACAATTATGAACATTGAACGCACAAACCATTTCGTCCGAAAACAGAAAATGGCAGTGTCATTCTTTGCTGATATCCTGGTCTGGATTCCTGGCTGATATCTGTGCATTCTCCCGGGACTTTTTGCTGAATTCAAACATCCTTTTCTGGATTGCTATCTGGAATGCTTCCCCAAGTATGAGGCCGGAGAGGTATGAAAGTATGATGCTCAGGAAGAAACCCGCCGTAACATCGTAATAGATCAGCAGGTAAATCCTCACCACGAAGGCTATTGTCCAGGCAAGCCCAATTATGGGGGAACGCCTGTAATGAAGGATTTTCTTCTTTTCGAAGAATTTGACCTGTCCCTTGAACAGTGATGAGAGTCCCAGCCCAAGGGCGAAGGCGATGGAGCAGGCAAGCAGTTCAATTGTGGTCAGCCCCACATATGTGGCACCCGTAAAGGCAAGATAAAGCAGGGGCGAAAATATGAGTGACCTTGCAGAATACTTCCCGCCCAGAGAAATCCTTATGATCCTGCGGCCAACGAATATGGCAACAAATGCGCTGAAGAAGATGTCCTTGTACCTGAATATTATTGAGTAGGCTATGCTTTCAATGGTTTCAGACAACTGCGTGATGTTTATCATAAAGCTATTCTGTCATGATGCAATATTTCGCATGGTATAAAAATATACTACTGTAGGTTCCTGCCTGAAATCCGGATTGAATCACTGCAGTAGAGGGCAATGCCAGAGGGCACCTTTGGATAGAAGTATGTGGATTTCTGTGGGAGCAGGCGGCCATCCTCTATCATGGATATGAAGACAGATTTGTTCCATTCAGGCATTAGGAATGAAAAACCTGATCTGCCGCTGTCAACCTCGTCCACTGCAATGACCCTGTTGTGCGTGTAAAGAACCTTTGTTGAGAGGTCCTTCTGGGTCATTCCCATTATCTGCCTTAGTATGAGGTTGCTCACCAGGGACGGATCCCCGGCATACTTGTACTTCTTGCTGCACCCGATTGCATCAAAGGCAATTGGCTTTGGGGATATGGAATGATATTTTCCGTCGTACAGGACTATTGATTCCTGGCCATGATCCCCATTCATCTCCCTGACATCGAAATATTCACGGATGCTATCCATAAATGCTGAAATCTCAAACTCCCTGCTTACAACCCTGTGAATCCCACCAATCAGGAGGGAATCACTTTGAAGCGATGTAACATACGCCATGGTGAATTTCCAGAAATCCCTGTTTTCGCCGTTGCTTTCAAGATAAAGATTCCTTGTTGCCTGCAGCCTGTGATGGCCATCGGCGACCACTGCATTCTCTCTCTGCAGTGACTGCCTGATGCTCTCTATTGACCGCGGATCAGTCAGGAAATACACTGAATTTGCCACCCCATCCGGCTCCTGGAAGGTCTTTGCCGGGGACATCTGCCTTACGGCGGCCCTGAGTATCCGCTCGAAACTGGTGCCGTTCACTGTCAGGAAAATTGGTTCCAGCTGGCAGGATGTCTTCTCCATAAGTTTTCTTCTTTCCTCCACAGCCCATGGAAATGTTTCCTCATGTGCCAGGACATCCTTCCTCTCCGGCGATGTCTCCACCGGGGAAATTATTCCAATCCTTGATATGCGGCGTCCCCCCACATGTATTTCCTGGTCCAGTATGATGAGGCAATCGCTGCCAAAAGTTTCTAAAACTCCATCCTTCCTCCACTGTGCCAGGGTGCCAAGTGCATTCTCAAGGATTCCGTGGCGCGGCATGGTTATGTGGGTTATGTTGAAGGGACTGGACTTGAGCCTCGCCTCATGATCCTGCGAGATTATGTCCACCGGAGGGGAAGTGGTTCCTTCAAGATCACCCCTGTAAACAAGCGGGCGAAATGGAATGAGATTCAAGCGGAATTCATTCCCCTTATGGATTTTATGACCTGCAGATCAGCTTCATATCCGTTCTCGCCTAGCGGAGTCTCAAGTATCATGGGAGTGTGTTCAAGCCTTCTGTCATTTATGAAATTGCCAATGCCCTGGGCACCTATGGTGCCGCGGCCAATCTGCTCGTGCCTGTCAAGATGACTGCCTCTGTCTTTCTTTGAATCGTTGAGGTGGATGCCTTTCAGCTTGCTGAGGCCAATTGTGCTCTCGAATTGATCCATTGTTTCCATATATCCCTCCGGAGAAACTATATCATATCCTGCAGCCCATGTGTGGCAGGTGTCGAGGCATACTCCTACTTTAGCCGGGAACTGGAGACCATCCATCATTTCGGCTATTTCCTCAAACGACCTTCCAATGGTACTTCCCTGTCCTGCAGCATTTTCCAGGAGGATCGTGCATTTCTGGTCCTTAGACATAACGCTGTTGAGGTTCCGCCGGACGCTGTCGATGGCCTCTTTTGGTGTGGAGCCTGAAGCGGATCCGGGATGGAATGTGAGATAATCCACCCCAAGCAGATCAGCCCTCTGGATTTCAATGGTGAAGGCATCTGTGGCCTTTTTCCTGAGCTCAGGGCTGGCTGTTCCCATGTTGAGAAGGTATGAAGCGTGTATCATTATCCCGCACATGTGATATTGGGAAACTCCATGCCGGAAGCTTTCAATTTCCTCTGCTGGAAGAGGCCTGGCGTTCCACTGCATCTGGTTCTTGGAAAATATCTGGAATGTTCGGAAGCCGAACCGGGACGCCCTTTCAGGTGCAAGATGCACTCCTCCAGCTGTGGAAATGTGTCCTCCCAGTTTAAGTTCGTCAGTGATGACCAAAATGAAAACCTACCTCAACTGTTTGTCGCTCTCGATCATCATGTTGATGAACTGGTAAACATGAAGTGCCAGTGCCGGATTGTCCGTATAGCCGCAGGCATCAAGTTCAGGGCCAGCCAGCATTGCACGCACCTGGTCGCTTGCAACGTCCGTGGCTATGAGGCCCTCCTTCCTGTAGACAACCGTATTGGGAGGAATCCTCTTATTGGGCGGGGTAACGAAGATTACCTTGACTCCCCTTTTTATTGCGTTGTCAAGGTTTTTCTTCAGTTCAGTGCGGATCTCCCTGACCTTAGGAGTGCAGATGAGGATCTCCCTTTCTGTCAGGTTTATCATCTCCGCAAGTTTGCTCATGACCCGCTGGTTCCCGTAGATTGTGTAAACTAACTGGGGATCGCCCTTAGACGGGACCATGTCCTGTATCTCCTTGAGTTTCCTGAACAGGCTGTCAAACCTTTCCTGGAAATCCGACCTTATCTTTCCCATGTCTTCGGGCTTGAACATCCGGGGCCTTCCCTCTGTTTCCTTGGCAAAACCCTTCTGCACCAGCGATTCCATGACCTTGTATGCCGATGTCCTGGGTATCTTGGCAGTGTCTGCCACAGTATCGGCATTGGCGACGCCATGGTAGACCAGGGCGGCGAATCCCTGTGCTTCGTACGATGACAAACCCAGCAGTTTCAGCATTTCCGCTATCTTGCTGAGTTGCTCAGCATTAGCTTCCATAGCTAATAATGTGTTATTTGTTTATATGATTTTCTAAGGTCGCAATTATTGCGCTATCAATATTTACCTGATTCTATGAAAATATTGTTCTATTTATAAATCATTTACAAATGTGGCTGTCATAACTATTTATCTCTCAAAAAAAGGCGTTCACTGCATATGGAGCGTAAATAATAAGAACAGCACAGCACTGATTGGAACTGATGATCGATGAAATATCACAGATACTGAAAATGGACAATTACCTGGCAAACATGCAGATCGAGGTTGTTGAGGCACATCAGGGTCATGTTGAGTTCCGGGTTCCTCTGATGAAGAACATGATGAGGATCGGCGACATTGCCAACGGAGGGGCCACCATGACACTACTGGATGCAGCCGGTGGAATGGCTGTTTTCACACTGGTTGAGGGATCAAACCAGGTCACGGTGAACCTGAACACCAACTTCATAAGAAAAATAGACAAGGGGCCGCTGAAGGTAACTGCCGATGTTGTCAGGAAAGGCAGGAACATAGCCTTTGCCCGCATGGAGATCACTGATTCTGAAGGAAAACTCTGTGCCGACGCTACAGGGACCTGGTATATTTTCGGCCATGTATGAAACCTGTTACATGAATCCTGGGTGATGTGGTAGAATTTAAGCGCTGCGATGAATACAAATGGCATGGAATATCAGGATAAAGGATGCTGCCATATGATGCAGATAATACAACCCGGGAATGCTCTGCTGGAATGCCGGGACGGCGGCAAAAATGGATATAGATGAGAACAGATTTGAGGGCATGCTTGCTGGAAAGACGGTCATACTGACGGTCACTGCCAGCATTTCACTTTACAGGATGCCGGACCTTGTGAGGGACCTTCGCCGCGAGGGTGCAAGGGTGATAGTGGGAATGTCAAAGGAGGCTGCTTCCATGATAAGTCCCACCATATTCCAGTGGGCGTCAGAAAACGACGTTGTGACTGCTGTAGGCGGGAATATAGAGCATATCAGCCTCTTCATTGGCCACGCAGGTGATACGGCACTTCTCATTTGCCCGGCATCGCACAACACAGTGGGTAAGATTGCAAACGGCATTTCTGATGATGTGCCATCACTTTTCTTTTCATTCGCCATTGGCAACGGAAACCCTGTGTGCATTTGCCCGGCAATGCATGAAGGCATGATGGTGAATCCCATAAACCACAGGAACCTGCAGGCACTGGAAGATGCTGGAGTACAGATAATTCCACCCAGAATATCGGAAGAAAAGGCAAAGATCTCCGAAAATGACCTCATAATAGACCATGTATGCAGGCTATTCCACGGAAAGACCCTGCGTGGAAAGAGTGTGCTCATAATCGGCGGAAGAGGGGAGGAGATGATTGATCCTGTAAGGGCAGTTTCCAATCTAGGTAGCGGCTTCACACTGTCATGGTTTGCAGTGAATGCTTTCAGGCTTGGCGCAGCAAGCATAGTTATGATAGGCAACACCGAATATCGCGTTCCGGAATACGCTGAGTACATTCATGCAGTGAAGATGGAGGAATTCGAAGCAGAAGTGGACAGTATCCTGTCAAAGAGGAATTTCGATGTGGTCATCAACTGCGCTTCGCTTTCTGACTTCATTGTGAAGGAGAAGTCAGGGAGCAAGATGCCTGGAGACAGAAGCGCTACAGTAACCCTGATTCCCAGGGAGAAGCTTCTTGATCGCATAAGGAAGAAGCACGGCGGCAGGCTCGTGGCCTTCAAGCTGGATGACGAAGTATCTCCGGATCAGGTGTACAGAAAAGTCAGCTCCAGCAGGCCGGACCTTGTGGTTTACAACAGCATATCACGTGGATCCGGGCCATTCGGAACGGTGAGCAACCATTACATTTTCATCAGGCCCAATGATCATGAGGATCAGGGAATACTCTCCAAGCCCCAGATGACCCAGAAGGTGCTATTCCTTCTGTATTCAAAGTCAACGGAGGCACCATGAGGATAGTCTCCGTTCAGGCACCAAGATGTGGAATTTCCTCCGCTGCCGGATATGCATCAGCACTGGCCCGGGAACTGGAAGCCATAGATCCGGATCTGGTAGTTCTGCCGGAGAAATGGGTAACAGATCGCCTGGAGCAGGATTCGGCAGACCTCTGGGCCATACTGGGGGTATTCATGGATCTTTCCTCGTCAAACGGATCCTCTGTTATTCCTGGAAGCTTCAGCATAATCAGGGATAGCAAGCTGTACAACTCCTCACCGTTCATCAGGAATGGAAGGGTGCAGGGATTTCAGGATAAGATATCGCCATACAGGAACGAACGTTCCATTTATGAGCCTGGCAGGGACATAAGTGTCTTTGACGCAGATTCTATCAGGATAGCAATAGCAGTCTGCTACGACCTTGACTTCCCGTACTACACAAAGGTAGCTGTGGCTCGGGGTGCCAGAATGCTCGTGAATCCATCCCTTATTGTGAAGGAATTTCATGAGATGTGGCACATTTACGTCCGCGGCAGATCCCTGGAGAACAGGATTCCTGTTGTGTCTGTGAATTCACTATCCGATCCTTTTGGGGGCGGATCCATGATAACGTGGATGGATTATACGGACAGTGGAGTCCTGCTGAAAAGTACTGAGTGCAATACCGCACCCGTAACAGTGGCCGAGATTGACGAAAAGAGAGTAGATGGCCCACTGCTTGCGAGATTCGATGAAGATCCTGGCGAATACGGCATTTCAAGCACCCGGTGATATTATTTATTGGCCTTGCCTTCCATAATGTATCTGGAGATAATTCCGGCAACCTCCTCCGGGTTGGAAGTCTGCGGAGTATGCCCTGCACCATTTATGATCTCAAGATGGCTGCCATGTATGAGTGAATGAAGCTGATAGGCATATTCCACCGAAATTATCCTGTCCTCTGAACCCCAGATTATTGTTGCGGGAACAGAAATGGACCCAAGTTCTCCATCTGTCAGCTTTTCCCGCCCTGTGGCATTGTTCATAATCATCTGCCTTATGCTTTCCCTGCTGTTCCCTGGATTCATCCGCATGATCCTGTCCACAAATGCTTCCATAGCTTCTGGGGTATCTTCACCCACAGTTTTGTTTATGCCTGCAGAATCAACCAGGAAGAGATGCAATACGGGCATGCCGGACAGAACCAGCCTGAGTGATACCCAGCCGCCATATGAGTTACCTACCAGGACAGGATGGCTGATGCCAAGACTGTCTGCGAAGCTGCGGATCACCCTGCACTGCATGCCAATTGTATAATCATAATTGTCAATCATCGTTCTTCCCTGACCTGCAAGATCCGGCATGTAAAGTGCAAATACAGGATCAAGATACTGCTGGAGCTTTATCCAGTTGTTTCCGGATCCCCCAAGGCCATGCAGGAAAATTATGGGAATTGTTCCGTCCCTGTGGAGGTATGAAATCTTTCCGAGATTGGTATGTATTTCACGTCTCTGCATTATCTGGGATTATATTATCAGATAAAAGGAAACGTCAGGCACACACTTGAAGTTACCCATCATAGTTAGCTTTGGGATGCTGCATGTAAAATGTGATATTCCAAATAACAATAGAGGAACACATGCCATTTCAAGATCTCAGGAGCTACCTGAACGAACTCAGGGGAAAATCCATGCTGGTTGACGTTAGTGCACAGGTTGACCCTGACCTGGAACTCACGCATATATTGAGTGAGGAGCTACGGATAGGAAAGAAGAGGACAATTGTATTCAACGATGTGAAGGGGAGCAGCATACCCGTTGCCGGGAATCTCTTTGGCGACTGGGAAAGAATGAAGATGGTCCTTGGAGATGAGCCCATCAACATCGGGAACCGCCTGCTTGAACTTGTGCAGGTTCCAAGTGATACAGATTCCATGATGTCCAAGGGCCTCAAGATGTTCAGGGAACTGGGCGGCATAAGGCCTAAGGTGCACAACGATCTGGATTCCGACCACATTGATGCCGGCAAGCCGGATCTTCTCCAGTATCCCATATGCCGCACATGGCCAAAGGATGGGGGAAAATACATCACTCTTCCCCTTGTTATAACAAAGGATCCAGTGAGCGGAAACAGGAACGTGGGAATGTACAGGCTGCAGCTCTATGATTCTGAGACCCTGGGCATGCACTGGCAGATTCACAAGGGGGGCGCAGAGAACTATGACAGGCAGAGGGAAAGATCAAAGCCGCTTGATGTTGCAGTTGTGCTGGGCACAGATCCACTGAACATATTCTCTGCAGTTGCACCTCTTCCCAACGGGCTTGACGAATTCTCCTTCGCAGGGCTCATCTCCAGGGACAGGGTTGACCTGGCAAAGGGTTCCACAGTAAACCTGGAATATCCAAGCAATTCAGAAATCGTTCTTGAAGGCTATGTGGACCCTGCCGAATCAAGGGTTGAGGGACCCTTCGGGGACCACACGGGATATTATTCCCTGGAGGAGGAATTCCCCGTGCTGCATGTCAGGAAGGTATTCCAGAGGAAGAAGCCCATCTATCCCACCACAATAGTGGGCAAACTCTGGCACGAGGATGTCATACTGGGAAAGGCGGTTGAGCGGATGTTCCTTCCAGTAATAAAATTCCAGATACCTGAAATAGTTGACCTGAACACCATGGAGGAGGCCGTATTCCATAACATGGTCATAGTGTCAATACGCAAGAGATACCCGGGGCAGGCAAAGAAAGTAATGTTTGCCCTCTGGGGCCTGGGGCAGCTCATGTTCTCCAAGATAATTGTGGTTGTTGATGACGACATAGACGTTCATGACAGGAAGCAGGTAATATGGGCCATGTCCACCAGGATCGACCCTGACAGGGATGTCTTCACTGTGAAGGGGACAGTGACCGACAGCCTTGATCACGCTTCCCCCATATTCAACTATGGCTCAAAGATGGGAATTGACGCCACAAGGAAAGGCGCCTCGGAAGGGTATATGAGAAGGTGGCCTGAAACCATGCAGATGCCGCCAGAAGTGGTGGAATCCGTGAAGAAGAAATGGGGCGCGCTGGGCCTATGAATGCCAGGGACATCGTTGACTACATCAAGCTTGAGCACACTGTATTCGATCTGCCGTTTGTTTTCAGCGGTGCAGTTCTTGCATCCCATGGCTCCTATAACTACGTGAAGCTGCTGCTCATACTGGTGGCCACCACTAGCGCCAGAGCAACTGCAATGTCCGTGAACAGGATAGAGGGAGTAAGGTATGACAGGATAAATCCCAGGAAGAAGGACTGGCTCCTGGTATCTGGAAAGCTCAGCGTGCGGAAGGCCATCATTTTAACCATGGTATTTGGCATTATCTTTGAACTTTCAGCGTATTTCCTCAACACCTTTGTCCTCATGCTCTCTCCCATTGTCCTTGTGCTGTTCATAACGGACCCGCTTCTCAAGAGGATCACTCCATGGAGGCACATCTACATGGGGCTCACCATAGGTGTGGGCGTGCTTGCAGGATATCTTGCCATCGTTCCGGCATTCCCGTCAACACTACCGCTCTATCTCATATTTGCAGGATCATCCCTATGGATAGCCGGCTTTGATATGATATACACAATCCCTGATGTTGACACCGACAAGGTTTTCGGCCTCAGGACGGTTATGACGGATTTCGGCATCCGGAAGGGGCTAATATTATCCAATATAATCCATGGGGTTACCTTTGCATTCTTCCTGGCACTGGCACTCTACATGAGGTCAGTATTCTATGACATTGCCCTCATACCCATCCTTGGCCTCATAATATACCAGCACTACATTGTGAAGCCTGATGACCCCCGGAGCATCAAGGTATCCTTCAGGAACTCAAACACTTTCATAGGCTTCATTTTCCTGGCAGGAGTCATCCTTTCAATTGCCTTTGGGGGCTACTGATCTCCTTCGACCTTCGCTGAACCTGCTGTGAATGAACGGGAAAGCATCCTTGCGAATGCCGCAAATGCAACGATGGAAAGGAGTCCGAAGGCTCCTACCGATGACCATATCCTCAGGCCGTTGTAGGCGTATATGGCTATGAAGAATGCACCTACACTGGGTCCCAGTGCCCTGCCTGTGGAATTCACCATTCCAAGGAATCCCATGTACCTTGCCACCTTCCCTTCGGGCGCAATTCTTGACACAACCGTGTTCATTATTGGCGACGTGAGATTTTCACCGATGGTGATGATGACCATGTCTCCCATGAACTGAGGAAGCGTGGTGGAAAATCCAACAAGCAGGTACCCCACAGTATATGCCAGGGCGCCTGCAATCATGGAAACGATGTCGGGGTACCTCTTCATGAAATTTGTTATGGGGTACTGCCCAACCACAACCACAACGCCATTCACAGCATATATGTAGCCTATGAGGTCTGTGGGAACGGCAGCCCTGACTCCTGCATAAAGAGGCAGTGTCACGGAAAACTGCGACGATACCAGTGTGACCAGGAACGTTCCAGCGGAAAATACCAGCAGGAACCTGTCAAAGCTGATCATCTGTATCCTTCCCGATCCCTTTTCCCTTTTCCTGAAAGTCCCTCTCTCCCTGACAAAGAAGAGAACCACTATGCCCTGTATGAGGCTTGATACCGCCACAAGCAGGAATATCCAGAATATTCCGAAGTTGAATATGAGCGACCCTGTGAGCGGGCCGATTGCCCACCCCAGGTTTGCCATTATCCTGTATACAACATATCCCCTTGACCTGTCTGCAATTGAGGTCACGTCCGCTATGAGGGCCCCAGCTGACGGAAACACAAGTGCTCCTCCGAAGGATGTCAGGACAAACATGGCAATGATGGTGGGTATTGGCAGCCTGATGAGGATTCCAATGGCGATGGCGAAATAAAGTGCTGATCCGGCCCCACTGCCCAGGAGCAGCGTCTTCTTCCTGCCCAGCGAATCTGCCAGTGCTCCGCCAACAAGACTGAAGACTATGGACCCCACTGAAAGCAGGGTGAATATTATGCCAACTTCATAAACCGGGATGTGCAGATCCAGCTGGAAGAAGAGGGCCATGAAGGGCCATGTTGCCCCGAACCCGATGGAACGTATGCCCGAGGCTATGCTTACTGCCCAAAGCTCCCTGTTGCTGAATAGAAATGCTCCGGAAATGCGTCCATTAGCCGTATGGGGCTAGAACAGTGACATATAAAAATCTCGGCAAGTATGGTGCGGCATGGCAGCCATGAAATCAGAGGCTGAGCCCGTGAACCGAAGGCTTCCCCGTCATGGATTTCTTAACAGTCACCGTCTGCCGGTCCCTGTCTATGGCGTTGAACACAGCGCCGTCCAGTGCAAGCATGTATCCCTCGCCGGCAAACAGGCGGTGGGAATCATCAGGAACCTGGCTGATCCTTACCTCTGGATAGAAAATAGGCTGGCAGTCCCTGTCATTGCAGGGGCCGGGGCGTGATTTCGCCTCAAGGATTATGTAATTGCCTGCAGTGGCCACGGACATAAGGGAACGGCTTATGATGATCCTGCCTTTCCCCACCGGGATTGTCACATCATCTGCCATTATTCATACTTCTTTCTGTACGCTTCCATGGATCTCTGGATTTCCCTGACTGCAAACTCCTTGCCTTCCCATCCTGAAACTTCTGTCTTCTTGTTCTCAAGTATCTTGTATGTCTGGAAGAAATTCGCTATTTCCTTCAGGAGATGCTCCGGAAGATCCTTCAGTGTGTTCACCCCACGATAGAGAGGGTCGCCTTCCGCTACCATGAGTATCTTGTTGTCCAGATCGCCCTGGTCAATCATCTTCATGACACCAACGGGCCTTGCCTTCAGGACAATGCCGGGATATGTTGGGTCCTTCAGGAGTACCATTGCATCCAGGGGGTCACCGTCATCATAAAGTGTCTGCGGTATTGCGCCGTACTCAACAGGATACACCACCGATGAGTGCAGAACACGATCCAGGACCACTCCCGCAAATTCCTTGGACATCTCGTATTTGTTCCTGCTCCCCCGGGGGGTCTCGATGATTACGTTCAGGTGCTCGGGTGGTTCGGGACCGACCGGTACCTGGTGCCAATAGCTAGCATTCTTGTTCATGTTTTGCCATTGAACTGATGTATAAATATCTGCTTCTTTCAGCCATTTATGCCGTCAGCATGATCTGTCAGGGTTTTCCCTCTTTACGTCGCCTTTGCCGGAAATATTAAACTATGGATCGCCCATTATCTCCTGCATTGACACAGGGGACTAAACTGGTATCATACAGCCCATTCAGGATCAGCTTTGCCGGCGGCGGAACTGACATCAACCCGTTCTGTGATGCTTACGGCGGGTCCGTTATCAACGCCACCATAGATCGGGGTGTCACCGTCATCTACACTCCGGATGAATATGAACTTGAGATATCGTCACGGGACTTCCTCAAGAGCGTCATGATAGTGGGGGAAAATGATAACGGGGATGTCCTTCACAAAATGGCGGGACTTTTCAGGAACTATGGCATCGATCGAGGACGGATCAGCATAAACAGCGGCGTTCCACCCGGCTCTGGCCTTGGGTCGTCAAGCGCACTCACCACCGCTGTTCTATCGTTGATACACATGCACAGAAATGAGTCCAGAGACCCATGGGAAATTGCCAGGGAGGCTTTCAGCATAGAGAAGAATTACTTCGGCATCACCCTTGGGAAGCAGGACCCCTTTGCCATTGCTGTGGGAGGATTCAAGTTCATGGAATTCACCGGCGGGACAGAAATAAACCATCCATTGAATCAGAATCAGGCATTCTGGAGAGAACTTGAGGGCAGAACGCTTCTGATCTATACTGGAAAGACGCGGGAGAGTTCGGCATATCTCAGGGATCAGGTGGACCAGTCAGCTGCAGGTAACAGCCAGGTTGTGAGCAATCTCAGGGAAATGAAGGCCCTCACCCATGAGATGTACAGCTGCGCCCTGAGTGGCGACATGGGCGGGTTTCTCAGGGGAATCAACAGGGGCTGGGAACTCAAGAGGAACCTGGGCCGTAATGTGAGCAACAGCAAGATAGACCGCATAATAAACGAGGCTCTGTCAAATGGGGCTGAAGCAGCAAAACTCATGGGCGGCGGCGGCGAGGGATTTGTACTTGCAGTATGCAGGCCTGGATCCATTGAACAGGTCCAGAGTTCCATGATGAAGTACTCAGACTTCGTCATCAGGGTCTCATTTGAGGAAAGCGGAACAAGATCACAGAGATTTTCCCAGATTTTCCTTGACTGAAAGGAACTGCGTGAATATCCTGTATGTGAGTCCCCACATGATCCATCCGTCAAAGTCAAGTGCGTCCTGTCCGTTCACAGGATGCTTTATCCTGTGCCCACTGTTGATGTCCACAACACGGATCTTGTATATCTCAGGGCCAGGTGCGAGCCCCTCAAGGCTGACTGCTGCTATGACAAATGGATATACAGGCATGTCTGGCATCCGCATTGAGTGGGTAGGGGGCAATTCCATCACGATGTCATCCGGCTGAAACGAGAGGCTCACCTCTTCCCTGATCTCCCTGAGAACACCCTGAATGGCTGTTTCCCCTTCCTTCACATGTCCACCGGGGAAGGCTATGTCTCCGGACCATAGATCACCTTCCCTTCGCTGCCTCTTAACGATGACGATGGAATTATGGTGAATTATGAGACCCACAGCAGAATCCATGGCTTTACGCCAGAAGCCCTAGGATTTCTGATACCTTCTGTCCCTCTCTTATGCCCATGGCTGAGGCTTTCTCAGAGACGCCCGCTACCTTGCTCTCGGTCATGGACCTGAGGTCGGAAACCCCCGTAACACGTACTGCAACATCACCCAGCTTGTTGGCAGCTTCAAGGTTGAGGTATCCGCACATCACAAACCCTTTGCTTCCCTTCAGCACCAGCAGCGGAGCAGTGCCCATGGCCATTCGCATAAATTCAAAACTTTTCCCGCCTATCTCCACAGATTCTGCCTGAATCATGGTGAGAAATGCCATGCATGCATAAAACCTGTTCTCATATGATATGGCAGTCTGCTTGTGGAACCATCAACTCTACCATACCATGTTCCAGGTGAAATAGGGTAATTGCAATCCGGCATCGTGCCTGTTGGAATGCCGCCGACATGGGGCCTGATTGGAAATGGTTATATAGAAGTTTATTTTTACTAGTCTGAGGTCATTATGATAGGTGGACAACCAATATTCATATTAAAGGAAGGGTCAAAAAGAGAGACGGGCAAGGACGCCATGAAGAACAATATTGACGCCGCAAAGAGCATCGCCAGTGCGGTAAGGTCAAGCCTTGGCCCTAGGGGAATGGACAAGATGCTGGTGGATTCACTTGGCGATATTGTGATCACCAATGACGGTGTAACCATACTCAAGGAAATGGATGTTGAGCATCCTGCAGCCAAGATGATGGTTGAGGTTTCCAAGACACAGGATTCCTTTGTTGGTGACGGCACCACAACCGCAGTCATCGTGGCTGGGGCACTTCTGCAGGAGGCAGAGAGCCTTATTAACCAGAATGTACACCCCACCGTTATATCATCAGGATACAGGATGGCAGCAGACCAGTCCAAGAAGATACTGGACGACATATCCAAGCCAGTGAAGTTCACCGACAAGGAACTCCTGAAGAAGATGGCAGGCACATCACTCAGCAGCAAGAGTGCCTCATCAAGCAAGGATCTCCTTTCAGACATATCCGTGGATGCCATAAAGGCAGTTGCAGAGAAGAGGGACAATAACTACACCGTGGATTTCGACAACATACAGGTTGTCAAGAAACAGGGTGGAGACATTGACGACACGCAGCTCATCTATGGTATAATCGTTGACAAGGAGAAGGTTCACCCCGGAATGCCAAACTTCGTCAAGAATGCAAAGATCGCGCTACTGGATGCTGCACTTGAGATAAAGAAGCCAGAGTTCGACACCAACATAAGGATTGATGATCCATCCATGATCCAGAAATTCCTTTCTCAGGAAGAGGGGCTGCTCAAGGATATGGTGCAGAAGGTCAAGAAATCCGGTGCAAATGTCCTCATCACCCAGAAGGGAATAGACGATCTTGCACAGCACTACCTTTCCAAGGAAGGCATATATGCAGTCAGGAGAGTCAAGAAAAGCGACGTGGAGAAGCTCTCAAAGGCAACCGGAGCCGCCATAGTATCCTCAATTGAGGAACTGTCGGATCAGGACCTGGGCGCCGCCGAAATGGTTGAGCAGGTGAAGATCGGAGACGATTACCTTACATTCGTGACCGGCTGCAAGAATCCAAAGGCCGTGAGCATACTGGTCAGAGGCGGCACAGAGCATGTTGTTGACGAAATAGAGAGATCAATAACGGATTCACTCCATGTTGTTGCTGCGGCTGTTGAAGACGGAGCTTATGTTGCTGGAGGCGGCTCTGCTGCCTCAGAAATAGCCCTGAAGCTCAGGGAGTATGCATCAAAGGTTGGAGGGAGACAGCAGCTTGCAATAGAGAAATTCGCCAATGCAATGGAGGAGATCCCCAGGGCTCTCTCAGAAAACGCCGGGCTTGATGCCATAGACATACTCATAAAGATAAGGAATGAGCACGCCAAGGGAAACAAGACAGCAGGAGTCAACGTGTTCACCGGCAATGTGGAGGACATGGAGAAAGTTGGCGTTATAGAGCCAATCAGAGTGGGCAAACAGGCCATAGAGGCTGCCACAGATGCCGCCGTGATGATCCTCAGGATAGATGATGTGATCGCCACGAAAGGATCCAAGGGCGGAGCACCACCAAGCGGCGGTCCCGGACCAGGCGGAGACTCCGATTAAACCCATTTTTCCATTTTATAAATTTAACATATCCCATTGAGTTTTCTCATTTTTCTGATTTCATGAGTATCCTCTGTCGTTTAACAAAGATTATATAATAATTATATCTGTTGCGTCGTGGAAAACGCTTACACTCAAATTTACAAGAAACAGCAGTATGGGCTTGTGGGGAAACACTCAGCCGTAAAGGTCTGCCACTGGACGAAGAGCGAGATCACCGGCGGCAAAGGATGCTACAAGGGCGATTTCTACGGAATAAAATCGCATCAGTGCGTGCAGATGACGCCTACCCTGAACTCCTGCACCGAGAACTGCTCATTCTGCTGGAGATTCCAGGGATTTGACAGCATGCACATATCCGATGAGGATGACCCTGAATTCATCCTGGAAGAATCAATAAAGGCACACAGGAAGCTTCTGACCGGATTCAAGGGGAATCCAAAGGTCACTGAAGAGAAGTGGAATGAAGCTGACAACCCAAAACACATTGCCATCTCCCTTACCGGAGAGCCAACACTCTACTCCAGGCTTGGCGAATTCATAGCTCTCGCCAGAAAGAGAGGGATTTCCACATTCCTTGTAACAAACGGCACTCTTCCCATGGTCCTGGAGAAACTTGACCCTCTGCCCACCCAGCTTTACGTCACCACTGCCGGCCCCACAAAGCAGATTTTTCACGACGTGCTGAATCCGGCCATCGGCAATGCATGGGAAAACTTCCTCAGAACGCTGGAGCTGCTGCCTTCGCTTGATACCAGGAAGGTCATAAGGCACACCCTGGTTAAGGATGTCAATATGCCGTACCTGGAGGAATACGCGAAGCTTGACAGCATAGCCAGCCCGGACTTCATCGAGTCAAAGGGCTATGTACATGTGGGACAGTCCATTACCCGGCTAGGAATTGAGAATATGCCTTCCCATGATTATGTGGTGGATTTCAGCAGGGCTCTTGGATCAATGCTGGGATACGAATTTGCCGGTGAGAGAAGGGATAGCAGGGTCACGCTTCTGGCAAAAGATCCGTCCAGGGCAAAAATAGATTTTTCAGCAATCTGATAGATCGAATGTGGCTAACTTTACCTGGAGTTCCCCTATATTTCTGTTCATGCGAATGATGCCGGCACAGGCGGTCATTTCCGCCTCCTGATCCGATATGGTCTGCGGGATGAATATACTCATTCGGGAACATTCCAGTGCAATCATATAGCACCCCCGTGGCTTCCTGCGTTTATTTTCATTCCCCATGCATATTTCCCGCTGGGAATGATTCAATAATTAACTTATATTGCAAAGACATAGTCAGATGGTAATAATATGGACTTTAACTTCACTGAGGAGCAGGATATAATCAGGAGTTCGGCAAGGCAGTTTGCCCAGAAAGAAATTGCGCCGCGCATTCAGGAAATGGTGGCAAAGCGCAGGATCCCACAGGAAATCATATCTGGAATGAAAAAGCTGGGTGTTCTGGGCATGACCGTCCCGGAAAAGTACGGCGGGATGGGGGCGGATGCCGTTACCACAGGTATAGTTGCTGAAGAGATTGCTGCAGCTGATCCCACAATGTCCATTCCCGTGATGTTTCTCGTCCACAATGCGTGGTCTTACCTTGTATCAAAATATTCTGGCAGCGAGGTTGCCCAGGAGTTCCTGCCAAAGATGGCAAAGGGTGAAATCATAACAGCAATAGCATCCACGGAGCCCAATTTTGGATCCGACATTGGGTCAATGACAACAACTGCTACAAGATCCGGCAGCGACTACATAATCAATGGAGAGAAGTCATTTATCAGCCTTGTGAGGGATGTCAGGGACATGGGCGGAGGGTATGTCACAGTTGCAAAGACCGCCCCGGATAAGGGCACCTCAGGAGTGACGCTTTTCTACACACCTGACAGCAAGGATCATATTGAAATCACCAACCTGGAGGAAATGGGAAGGGAAGGATCAACATGGGGAGCCTTGAATTTCAGGGATTACAGGATCAACGAGAAGTTTATTCTTGGAAATGTGAACCAGGGATTCAAGATCGTCCACGAGGGGTTCGAGTTCGCCAGGTCCCTGATTGCAGTGATGTCCGTCTCCACAGCAATGACATGCCTGAACAATGGGATTGAATACATGAAGACAAGAAAGGCTTTCGGCCAGCCCATCGGCAAATATCAGGGTCTCCAGTTCCAGCTCGCCGACCACATGGCGAGGATGGAGGCTGCCAGGACCCTTGGTTTCAAGGCACTGTGGATGTATGACCAGGAGCAGAAATACAAGAAATTCACAAGATTCGAGGTGAGCCGGGAAGTTGCCACTGCTAAGCTGCTGGCCACCATATGGTCTTTCGATGCCATCAACGATGCACTCCAGTGGCACGGGGCATATGGCTACACAAAATACAATCCGCAGGAGCTTGCCCTGAGGGGCGTCAGGTCCTTCATGCTTGCTGAAGGATCACGTGAAATAATGAAGATGATCATAGCCAGGGAAAGCCTTGGAAAGGAGTTCTTCAAGGAGTAGGTGAACCGGGTGAGCGAGGAGATCGGCATAGAAGATTTCAGGAAGATAGAGTTCCGGACCGGCAGGGTTGTTGAGTGCGAGAAGGTGCCACGCTCCAGGAGCCTTCTCAGGATTGTTGTGGATCTTGGGGAGGAGAAGAGGCAGATCATATCCAGCATATCTGAGTTTTACAGCCCGGAGGAAATGGTTGGAAAAACCATAGTTGTGGTCACTAACCTGAAGAAGGCCACATTCATGGGCCTGGAAAGCCAGGGCATGCTCCTGGCGGTGGAGAAGGATGATTTCCTGTCCCTGCTGACCACCGACAGAGAATCGCCACCTGGTCTGAGAGTGTCATAGAATGAACATAGCAGAGAAATACAGGGCTGAATCAGTATCGGATCTCATCATCAGCCAGAGGATACTTGCTGATATCAGGAACTGGCTGAAACTGTGGAATGAGGGGACCCCCACAAAGAAGGGGCTGATACTTTATGGCCCCCCGGGATCCGGAAAAACCACCACGGCCCTTGCCCTGGCAAAAGAATCAGGTGTTCCATTAATTGAGATGAACGCCTCGGAAACGAGAAATTCCGATGCCATGAAGAGGGTGGCCATGATGGGATCACAGTATTCAGATCTCACCCTTATGGCAGATCATGCGGCAGGGTTCAACAAGATAATCCTCATTGACGAGGCTGACAACATATTCGAGGGCAGGAGCAGGGAGACCGGCGGGGATTCCGGAGGGATAACAGAGCTTGCCAGGGTTATCAGGAACACCAGGAATCCTATAATCCTGACCATGAATGATTTTTACGGATTCAGGCGCAAAAATGCAGCCAAGGAGATCATAAACAACTGTCTTGCCATAGAGTTCAGGCAGTTCAGGAAGAAGAACGATCTCGATTTCAGGAGCTTCCGGCACAAACTGACCGAGAGGCTCATTTTCATCGCCCAGAGCGAGGGGCTGCAGTTTCGGCCTGAGATAGTGGACGCACTGATAGAACGAAACCGAGATGATCTCAGGGCAATCATAAACGATGCTGTGAGCATGATGGCATACAGGGATGACCCTGAGGCTGTTGGCCAGCCTTCAATCAGGGATGCTCCCTCCGGCATATACGACGTCATGCACGCAACCTTCAAGGAGGGTGACTATGAGGGTATCCTAAGGGACCTCATGGACAAAGACTTCACAACGGAAGACTATCTTATGTGGCTTGACAAAAATCTTCCCATGGAGGCAAAGGATGCAGCGGACCTTGACCATGCATATGATATTCTCTCCATTGCAGACGTATTTGTGGGAAGGGTCATAAAGAAGCAGCACTATGCATACAAGGGATATGCGGAGGAGATAGCCGCAGGCGTTTCAACCGGAATAGTGCACCGCAATGAGAAATATGTGAAGTATGAGTTCCCGTCATACATAATGAAAATGTCCAGGCTGAGGGAAAGCAGGGAAGGGAGGAAGTTTGCCACAGCAAAGCTTGCAAGATTCACACATAGCGGAAGAATGAGGATTTCCGGAAATTTGTGGTTCTATGGTGAAATGCTCAAACGAAAGGAATTTTCGGCGATGCTTGAAAAACAGCTCAACCTGAGCGAGAAGGAATTATCTGTTCTCAAGAAAGGCTGATTTCTCTGCAGGTCCCGCCGATTCAGCAGGAAGCCTGGAAATAACTTTCCTGCATTTCCTTATGGTTCCGCTCACATAGAGAGTTTCGGCCTCATTGATTTTCTGGTTGAAATAGGAAACAAAAGGGCCCATCGTGAACTGATCAGTGAGATAAATGGCGTAATTCCCTTCCATATATTTCCTCTTGGCGCGGAACAGGCGGTACAGCTCCCTGTCAATGAAAGATAACCTCTTCTGGAGGTTGCCGATCCTTACAAGGACATAGCGCTTTCTCAATGGATTGCCTTTCAACAGAGGCTTATGGCGGAGTTGTTAATTTAAGTGTCGAGACTTCAGGCATTCATGAACTATTGCCAAGCCAATAACATATTTATAGACTTATACTCTACAGCTTCATTCACGAGAATTAGAGGTAAGATTTAGATGCCAGATGTTCAAAGTACATACAGCATGGTCAGGGATGCCTGGAAGGACCTCAAGAAATCTGAGATCTACGGGTTGCAAAAAGAGAGAATGATCGCCTGGAGAAGCGGTTCTTCAATTGAAAGGGTAGAGAGACCCACAAGGCTTGACAGGGCGAGAGCACTTGGCTATAAGGCCAAGGGCGGTTTCATCGTTGTCAGGGCCAGAGTGAGAAGAGGAGGAAGGAACAAGCCCAAGATCATGGGAGGAAGAAGACCCAGAAGGATGGGCTACAATAAACTCACCCCCAAGAAAAGTATCCAGTGGATTGCAGAGGAGAGAACTGCTGACAGATATCCCAACATGGAAGTTCTCAATTCGTATTATGTTGGAGAGGATGGACTCTACAAGTATTATGAGGTCATAATGGTTGACCGATCGCACCCGGAGATTGTTACGGACAGTTCTATTTCCTGGATTGCGGAACCACAGAACAGGGGCAGAGTCTACAGGGGCCTTACCTCGGCTGGATACAAGGGGAGAGGCCTGAGGACAGGTAGAAGCGGAAGTTCCAAGAGCAGGCCATCCATAAGATCAAACGGCAGGCTCAGAAGATAATCTCCACAAATTTCCACTGACTTTTTTCTTTGCCGCGGTGGCCCAGTGGTACGGCGCCAGACTTGAGATCTGGTTCCCTTGTGGATCGGGAGTTCGAATCTCTCCCGCGGCGTCATATTTGGTTCGCGATTTCATTGATTAGCTTTGTATAATGGCAATACGAAGTTCTGTATATACTCCTCAAATTAGATACAGGTGCTCCGCTATTCGGAACCGGGAAAGAACAGCAAACTATGGGACTGTGAGTAAACTTAATTACGTTTACCCATTAATTAGCTCGTAAAGTAGAATTCTTGTACGTCAAATTAGGGTGAATTAATGGGCACCATAAAACAGTGGATAAAGATTGAAGGTTTCGAGAAAGAGGATATCCTTAAGAGTATGGGATTCATTATTTCTGATAATGGATACCTCGACATTGATGGCAAGAGAGCTGCATCTGTTGACGGTGCCACTGGTATAAAAGTCAGCGATGTCAAAGGCATTGTTCCAGGATCTCTAGCTCTTATTACAGATGTTTCTGAAGTAGAATTGATTGAAGAGTAAATCCCATAATGCCACCTACTTTTTTACTTTAAATTGTAAACTTATTGAAGAAAGGCGTAAAATGGCTTACAGTAAGGCCAGACAAACCTGACATCAACTTCAACACCTCGTATCAGAACATCAGGATAGATCATCTGATGACCCAGAATATTACCATCAACATCAATAAAGAGGCAAAGGACTATGATCCAGTAGTTGCTCAAGAGATTTTTACCGCTCTACAAAATGATATTAAGAATCACGAAGAGATTGGGCTCCAGTTCGACCCTTCCTTGAGCATTGCAACCAACCAGAAGCTTACCTCCACACAAAGACACAAGATAGACCTGTTCAAAAAAGCAGGGTGGAAGCCAGATAAAGTAGCATCAATCAAAATTGCGTTCAAGATAATTAATCTTGAGGACTCTGCCCAGTACGAGGAGGCAAAAAATCTTATGACATCAGCTTTTGACGGCCCAAAAAAAACAATGAACAAGAAGTTTTACAATCTGGCAAGATCAGGTTATCTTGAGGGTTTCGCAATGCAGCTGCTTGTAAGCAGTGAACTTCACTCTGATGAAGCAATAACAAATATACTCGACTACTTCCCGGAAGCACTATTCATAGATGAGGGGACTGATGCATTGAAGTCTATCCAGGACCTTCAGAGGAGAGAACAAGGGAATGTTAGAAGTGTTGCATTGTATGCACGCGGAGACAATCACATTACAAGTTTGGATTATTTTTACGGCCAGTACCTGAAATATTCTCTAAAAAAGGGTGCAGAAGGTATAAACTTGTATATTCTCACAACACGTGAAGAATATAAAATAGGTGCGAGCAACGCAGTAAGAATAGAGCTTGAATTAAAGTCTGTAAAAACTCAGAATTTCTGATAAAAAAGCTTCATGAGATACGGTCTTTTGCACTACAAGCTCCCCTTGTTAATGTGTGTCGTAGAATGATAGAATGGACCCGCAAACTTGTCAGACTTCTCTTACCAGAACTGTATATTGATATAAACTCAAACTGAACCCACAAACAAGCAACCGTACCTTAACAGAATCTTACTTACTTCGTGTTGCTCTTACTATAGCCTGTTTCTCAGCACCCAGAGCAGGTTCATTGAACAGCATATCCTTAATTGTTAAAATCAAACTGGGCTCCTGTGCAAGTTATGTAATTCCCAAAATCTTTTCTGTAATCATCGCTTGGCGGAAGCTGCACGTCAATTATCACAATATATCCAAGTTAGTTCGCACGATTATGATCTATAAATTACGCATCTCCAGGGACGAAGCAGTCTGAATCCTGAAACCGACTTCTCACCCCAATATAATTGTGATCTTACGAAGTTTGCCTCCATTTTATCCACTGCAACAACCCTGATGGATTAATGAAATGAACTGACCGAAAAATATCACGAAATTGCTTCCGGAGAGTCTTATTTGTGAATCTAACTGGAACACTTTTATTTTCTTGGCGGTAAAATTCGCCATGGACTGTAATTAAAGAAGTTAGCCCAGTCGGAACCGCAATCCATAAAGGCTCAGCGTTGAAATTTGAGATAGATTTTTGCTTATGTACCGTTAAAATTTGGTTTGCGCTTCTCCCTGAAAGCTTTCACGCCTTCCTTGAAGTCATGTCCCTCCGACAGTTTGCCCTGCAGACTTGCCTCTTCCTTCAGGAACTCATCCAGATCAAAATAAATTGCCTTTGTTATAAGTTGCTTGCCCACAGAATATGCCCCAAAAGGCCCTTCAGCCAGATTTTCTGCCATTTTCATGGCCTCAGCCATGGGATCATCCACTACCCTTACCAGGCCCATATTTTCTGCTTCTGCAGCAGAGAATTCTCCGCCATGGAGCAGGTACGGAAGTGCTCGTGCTCCGGCCAGTCTTGAAAGAATCAGCGTAAGCCCCGTATCCGGAGCAAGTCCTATGCCCTGAAAAGCCATTACAAACCTGCTTTCACGGGATGCGAAAGATTCATCACATGCAAGGGCAAGGCTCATCCCAGCCCCAGCTACAACGCCGTTTATAACTGAAATGAATAGCTTCTTGCTGTACCTCATTTCTTTCAGTATAAGGTGAAAGGAATTTGACAGCTCGCTCTCTATATCCACACCGGCGCCTTTTTCTGAAGAGGTGGAGACATCCGCGCCTGCAGAAAACGCCCTGCCCTCCCCTGTCAATATGGCCACACGTTTTCCTTCATTTGCGTTGAAATCTTTGAATGCCTTCAGAAGGTCCCTCCGAACCTCATCCCCAAGTGAGTTTAATTTTTCAGCACGATTTATTGAGATTATGGAAATGTGCCCTTTATCCTTTACCAGCAACGTGTCATACATTAGAATGCCCTGCAACTATCAACTGAACATTATTTAACAGTTTTGCTGGGCTGAACGGCAAAGCAGTGTCCATTGACCCATGCAGCCCTGTGGAATGACCAGCTACAGTTCATCTCGCTGTGCTTTCAGTATGTTCAAATCCCATGCGTCAGGTTATCCATACGGCCTCCATCCGCCACAATTACCTGCCCGTTTATGTATCTGGAATCATCTGAAGCCAGGAAAGCCACCACATCGGCAATATCCTCTGGTCGCCCAACGCTGTTAAGCGTGGTTCTGCTTCTGAAATAGTGTTCAAGATCTGAGATCTCGCTGCTGTTCTTGTTCCCAATGGTCATGTCCGTTTCAACCCATCCCGGAGCAACGGCATTGATTCTGATGTGTTGATCCCTGAGATCGAATGCCAGACGTTTCGTTAGCATAATGACGGCTGCCTTCGTGATGGAATACAGGGTTGTATTTGGAGCAGCAGTTCCAATTCCAGCATTTGATGCTATGTTCACAATTATCCCTTTTCCCTTCAGATCATCCAGAAATGCCAGGACCGTGTTTATGCCTCCCTTAACATTAACAGCGAACATCCTGTCCATGGCATCTTCCCTGTATGACACAAAGTCCATAAGTTCCCAGTAGCCTGCGTTATTGACGATTATGTCAACTTTTCCCATCTTTGAATGAATTTCTTCAGCCATCCTGTTGACCTGGCTTCTGCTGGCCACATCTGCCTGGAATGCCATAGAATCTGGAATTGATCGGGCAAGGCTCTCAGCTTCATCTCTGCCTCTGTTGTAGTTGACGGCAACCCTGGCCCCCATATTTCCAAGCTTTATGGCAATGGACCTTCCAATTCCCCTTGAAGCGCCTGTAACAAGTGCAATCTTCCCATTAAGGCCATTTTCATTCATGATCTGCAGATTTCCCAATGGAATATATCCTTTAGCAACCGCTTTTTATGGCCAGTCAGGTATGGCGAATGATGATGGCGCCTTATGTCAATACTTCGTATTGAACCCCAAATATCATTCACACAATATTTAAATTGAAGCTTAAAAGTCTAACAATCGGCGAAATTTCCCGTAATTGATGAAAATTTTTTTATAGCTCAACCTTAATCACATCCGGGAGACAAAGTGAATCTCTGATGAATTCTCGGGAATCATTCCTTGCTGCTAACAACCTCGACATGGAGCTGGTAATAGAGAATGAGGGAAATTTCCCTATTGAGGCTTTTAGCCGAGATCACGATCTTTTCGTCCCTGCCGTCCTTTCTGCCGGTAATGGAAAAGTATCCATGATGTATTATTTCTCGGAAGCAGCTGTGAAGGGAAAGAGAGATGTTGAAATTTTTCTCAACAGGTATGGGGCCAGGAATAACGGGGGCGTACTGACACTTTACGGTTCAAGCTCCAGATTCCCCCAGTATAATATGTTAAAGAGAATTCTTGACATACCCTCAGTGCTGAACTATGCTTCCTATGTATGGAAAGGCAAGCATTATTTCCACTTCATATTCAGGCATGAATTTCTCCGCCAGGTTTCGGACACGCTTCTTTCATCCGAGGTCCCTTCCGGGATAAATGTACATCGCCTTTCCGGGAATGACAGGATGATTGACGTCCTGAAATGGATAGACAGCCACGTGGAATTATACGAAGTAACAGTTGATACCATCCCGCCGCCTGAGGAACTGTCTCCTGAAAGAAACCCCATTGGACTGGAATGGGTTCGGGAGATAAAGTACAGAACCACGGACAGCTCCATCAAGGCTGTTTATTTTTCAGGTTCGGAGAGGGTGAGGGATGACGCAATGAAAATCGTGGACAATATATATGAAATGGAAACCAGAAACGAGATGCTGGGCTTCCTGTCGTCCAGCGACCACAGCATAATGATACCGTCTTTCCGGCGGATTCACACCCTGTCCGGAGGGATCTTTACCATAACTCTCATACTTCCCAAATCCTTTGTTTCCGACTATATCAAAAAGATTTCCAGATCGCGTAAAGACTTCTTGAACTGGAGTGTTAAAATTCGGAATGTGAGGCCGTTTGCCTCCATGATGAAGGGAAATGAAGATGCCGGTGTGTCCTGATTTAACATAACAGGAAATGGGCTTCTTTGGATTGGGCCGACTGGAGTGAACGCGCAACATGTTTTTCGTCATTAAACGTAGCTTCATTCGACAAATTTTTAAACATTACAAATCTTACTCAATGTGGACATACAGGAGAAGATAGCCGGTGAGATCACAATAGCGGAGAATCCCGGCGAAACCATAAGGAAATGGCGTGAAGAGTTTCAGGTGTCTCAGCTGGACCTGGCCAGGTATCTGGAGATATCGCCATCAGTCATCAGTGATTATGAATCGGGCAGGCGTAAATCACCTGGTGTTACATCAATAAGAAAGATAGTCAATGCACTGGTGGAGATCGACCTGAAGAGGGGTGGGCAGGTACTGAGGCGGTACAACAGCGGCATGCCTTCTGATGCCATCATCGACATAAGTGATTATAGCCATGACATATCGCTCGAGAGGGTGATCCGCATGATAAGCGGGACAAACTATTCCTCCATAGGCCTGAACAGGTACATACGGGGATATACTATTGTTGATGGAATCAAGGCAATCCTGTCATTCTCATACTCGGAATACAGCAAGCTCTACGGATGGTCAAGCCAGCGAATAATATTCTTCACAGAGGTAAAACTGGGAAGAAGCCCCATGATTGCAATCAGGGTGCATCCACTGAAACCTGCCGCTGTTGTGTATATTCAGCCCGACAGAATAGATGATCTGGCAGTAAAGCTGGCAGACGTGGAAAATATCCCGCTGATCGTTACGGAACTTGATGCGCCTGCCATATCAAAGATTATGGCGTCACTGAAATGACCGGTCTGTCATTCCTGACAGGCCATAAACGGGGAAAATGCAGTTTCCCTCATTATAATTACACCCATAATCAATAATCCAGCATTTACTGACTGGAATCCTCATATATTGCACTGTTAGGCGCGGTGTTGCCTGAGGCCTGTTCTGTTCAGGCAAATCTCAAAAATTATAACTGATGGCTCATTCAGGATATTCTGATGAAGAGATCTGCACCGGGGATTCTGGCCGTGATCATAATAGTTGCCATTCTCGTGGGGATCACGGCATATTCAGGCGAATTCCCTCCAGCATCTGTTGTGGAATCCTACAGCATGGAGCACTCTTCCAGCTGGGAATGGGGCACAATAAATGTTGGTGATATTGTCATAGTGAAGTATGTCCCAAATCCCGTTGAGGATGTTGTAACATATGTGACCGGAAGAATCACCAACTTCTCCACCTACGGTGAATATGGCGATGTCTTACTCTACCACGATCCAGACGGAAACACCGTAATCCATCGTGCCATGTTCTACCTTACATGGAATGGCAGCAGGCCCGTTGTGCAGGGATACACAGACCAGAGCTGGCTGAAGATATACGGCATGAACATCGTGATTTATGACTGCGGCTATTCCCACAGGAATCTCCTTGTAAACGTCTCGGGCTTTGTGAACGAAAGCGGATTCATCACCGTTGGTGATCATAACCTGGCAACTGCCCCATCTTTCTATTTCAATGCAAAGTATGACGCATACCTGGCGGCTGATCAGAACGTGGGCATCACTCCAGCCCCGGTGAAACCCAGCCAGGTTGTGGGAATTGCCAGGGGGCAGATACCATGGTTCGGCCTCATAAAGCTCAACCTCATGAGGCTTGAGGGAGACTGGCCCTATTATAATGAGGTGCCTGCCCACAGCTATGAGTACCTTGGAGCTTCACTCTTCCTGATTTTCCTGGCCATATTCTTCCCGTATCCATATCTGGGAAAAGGCCGGAAGAGAAAATGAATTAATATCAGATGCTATTGTCTGACAATGAATCCTTTCACACTGGCTGCCCTCATATTTTCCTTAATAGCCATAGCATTGTGGATAGTGACTTTTACTCAGAGCAGATCGCGCCGAGACATAAAGGCTGCCCCTGAGGAAAAGCCTTCCGAACCTGAGAATCACCCTGCTGTGGTGGAAGATCATATGGAGCCTGCCACACCGCTGGCAACTGGAAATAATGACCAGGACGATTTCATGAAGGACCTCACTAAGTTCTCCCAGATGGTAAGGAAAAACCTGGAGATCATCAACACCAGGATAGGAATCAAATTCGACATCAAGCCCCTGTCGCAGAAGAGCCGGGATACAGGCCATGAAAAATACGTTGCGTCAATGGACATATCCGGTGAAACCAAGAACGTAGAGAACCAGAAGCCGCCAGATCATTAAGCCACAGAGAACAGCCCCTGAGCCCCTTTTCTAATTTGGAAGCACCCGATCCAGGTACCATTCGGTGGAGAACTCCATGATGTCGTCCATTCCCTGGCCTACCCCCAGGAACAGCACAGGCTTCCGAAGCTGGTCAGCTATTGTTATTATGGCGCCTCCCCTAGCGTCGGTGTCCAGCTTTGTAAGGACGACGCAGTCAAATGATGTCTCCTTCATGAATGTTTCAGCCTGGTACACCGCGTCCTGGCCTATCATTGCATCCAGCACAAGGACAGTGAGATCAGGCTTTGCCACCCTCTTCATCTTCTTCATCTCCTCAAGGAGATTCTTGTTGGTCTGCATCCTGCCAGCTGAATCGATCAATACATAGTCAAGGTTCCTGGCCTTCGCATGATCAATTGCATCGAATGCCACGGATGCCGGATCGCTTCCCGCCTCATGCTTTATGAGATTCACCCCGATATCCTGGCAGAGAAGGCTCAACTGCTCAATTGCACCTGCCCTGAAAGTATCTCCAGCAGCAACAACAACACGCTTGCCATTTTTCTTGAGATAATTTGCTATCTTTGCCACAGTTGTGGTCTTCCCCGTTCCGTTTATCCCAAGGAACAGGATCACGAAGGGCTTCTTTCCGGGATTGAGTATATCAATGCCTGTTGAATTCTCATCAAGTATCTTCCTGATGGATTTTCTCAGGGCATCCCTGAGATCAGCCTGGCTCACCTTCTTTCCGGGCCTTTCCAGAAAATTATCCAGATCAGCTATGATCCTTTCAGATGTCTCAAGGGACACATCAGATTCCAGAAGGGCATCCCTGACGGAACTTTCAATATCCCCTTTCCTGAGAACCTCATCGCTACCTGCTGATCCCTTGAAAAGGCCTGAGAGCTTCTTCCTGAAATTCTCAAACATGGCGTCTATCCCTTGTTTCTGCCCATCTGGTTCTGAACTGCAGCAACAAGTGAGTTGTACCTGTCTGAAATTTCAGTACGCCTCTGCTGAATGTTCTGAACCGAATCCTGTATTTCCTTGATGTTCCTGTCCAGTCTGCCAAGGGTCACGCTGGAATCCTCCTCAATATAAAGATCAGAACCTATTGGAACGAACAGCTTCTCTTCGTTATGAAGATCCGCCTTCATGTAAATGCCAGCTCCTATGCCGATTTTCACGTCCTTTGAATCCTTGAGATAATTCTCCTTGAGGACCACTAGGGCGCGGTTGTATTCATCCATGCCCCTCACAAGGACGGAGAGCTGGTTGTCAATGGAATCAATCAGGGATTTAAGGTAGTCAAGCTCTTCGGATATTCCCACGCTGTTACTGTTTTCCATCCTCTTTCACTCCAAAAATCTTACGGCTTTCCACCAGTGATTCCAGTACAGGCATTGGGTCGCCGGATAAATAACTTATGAGGGCGCCACCTCCGGTTGAGGCGTGTGTTATGCGCCCCATGAGGTTGAGCTTCTCCAGGGCGCTCAAGGTGTGCCCGCCCCCTGCTATTGTCAGTGCATCTGAGTTTGCCACTGCCTCCAGGATTTCCCTGGTACCCACGGAATATTCCTCAATCTCGTACATTCCCATGGGGCCGTTGAGGAAAATCCCCCTGGCTTCCGATATCAGGGACGAGAACCTGGCTATTGACTCAAGACCTATATCGGCAATAAGCTGGTCATCCGGTATGTGATCATTTATGCTGAACAGCCTGCCCATGGGGTTCAGCACGAAATCCTCGGGCATGATTATCTTTCCGGGATAGGACTTCAGGAGCTTGCTGCAAGTTTCAATGAGCTTCTTGTGATCCTTATTGTTCTTCTCGATGAATTCACGATTTTTGCGGCCGATGTCGAATCCGCTTGCCCACAGGAAAGCATTTGCAACCACCCCGCCAACCAGTATGCTGTCCACTGTGCCATCCCTGAGGAAATTGCTGCTTACCTGTATGCTGTCGTCTATCTTTGCTCCGGCAAGTATGGCAATTTTGGGCCTTTCCCTGCTGTCCCTGAACCTGTCGATCATTGAGACTTCACGTTCAATGAGCCTCCCGGCCAGGTTAGGCTTCAGCCGGCGGAAACCCACAAGTGAGGTCTGGGCTCTGTGTATTGCGGGAAATGCATCGATGACAAAGTAATCGAATAGATCCACAAGGTTCCTCACTATGTGGGTGGATTCCACGGCATCGATATCTCCGGCGTCTATGTCTACCTCCTCACTGTAGAACCTGGTGTTTTCCAGCATGATGATGTCACCCGGCTCCATTTTCCTTATCCTGTTCCTGACCTCCTTCCCGAAGAGGGAATCGATGAATTCAACCGGCCTGCCAAGTATCCGCTCAAGTTTTTCAGCGTGCTTGTTCAGGGAAGTGAAGTCGTTCTTCCCGGGACGGCTCTGGTGGGCAACGAGGACCACCATTGATTCGGAAAGGTCCCTGAGCGTTTCCAGATGTGATTCGAACCTGGCGGAACTCATTATGTTGCCGTCAATTGGATTTATTGGTGAATTGACGTCGAGCCTCAGGTAAATATGCCTGCCCCTGAGATCGAAGCTATCCAGCGTGAAAAAATTACCTGCATATCTGGGCATTTGTTGGTAATCGTTTCCCCAACATATATTCGTTTCCTTCATGCATGAAATGCAGGTTGTCAGGCGCATGAAGCCACCGGCCGCATCCCATGGATTAATTCCCGTGCGACGGAGGCTTTGCAGGATATAACCATGGTGCATCTGGTGAAACCCAGTGTACGAGAATAGTTAAGATAGGACGATATAACCACTTGATCACATGAAAGCACTTATCACTGCTGCAGGAAGAGGCGTTAGATCCGGCCTGGACGGGAAACTTAGAAAGGAGATGCTCCCCGTATACGATATGAGGGGTGGACGGCTTGTGCTGCGCCCCATGCTTGACGTGATCATCACCCGTTTCCACAGCATGGGCATAGATGACGTTGCAGTGGTTCTGGAACCATCTGATGACCAGACGCATTCATACATTTCACGCGAATTCCCGGAAGTAACTGTATTGCACCAGAAAAAACAGAGGGGGTTCGGGGATGCCGTCCTTGCCGGAATGGAGTTCATTGATGGTGAGAGGTTCGCCCTCAATGCCGGGGATGGAATACTTCTGGACGAGAAAACCCAGTCTGACTGCATCAGGCAGAAAACACCGGGCAACATCCTGACTGTGAGGAGGGTGAAGAACCCCGAGAACTATGGGACTGCCAGGATAGATCGTGAGGGATCACAGCTTATTGTCAGGGAGGTTGTGGAAAAATCTGCGAATCCTCCTTCGGATTATGCCCTCTGCGCATTCTACATACTTGAGCCGGGTATATTCGCCCACCTGTCTGCCGATGTGTCAGAGAACGTGGAGCTGACTCCTGCCATAAACAGCATGATAAGGGAAGGAACACCGACATTTGCCAAGGTTGTGAAGCATGACGACTGGGTCAGTGTTGGGAGAGTAGATGACTACGTCAGAGTTCTCTCCGAGACCCTGGGAAGAAGCCGCGGCAATGTCAATTGATGCCGCTTGCCTTCCATGCCGTATGCGGGCTGATAACGTCGCTGAGAGCTTCTATGCGCGGCCTGTGGGCTGCGAGATCCTCCAGCATTATTGAGATCTCCTCTTTCAGCTCCCTTGAGTGCCTGTAACCCATTTCTGCCAGCTTCTTGTGTTCCGGATTGTAATAATGCTCCTCGGCCTCAATCCGGGGATTCGGCACGTTCCTGATAACTGCCTCCTTTCCGGTGTCATGCTCGAAGACCTCCTTCACCATCTGGGCAAGCTGCATGACAGAATAATGCTCGTCAAACTGATTGAATACCCTGTATTCACCTTCTGCAGGAGGCTTTGATATTGAAAGGTCAAGACAGGAAATGCTGTCCTCCAATGACAGGAAACCTCTCGTTTGCCCTCCCTTGCCGTATGGCGTTATGGGCAGCCCTGCCACCGCCTGGGCGCAGAACCTGTTCAACGCTGTTCCCCAGACCTCGTCTATGTCAAACCTTGTCCGCAGGCCTGTCCTGTTGATTTCAGGTGTCCTTGTGCCATATACAACGCCCTGCATAACATCCGTGATACCCAGGCGCCATACCCTGTTTGCAAACATCAGGTTATTGGAATCGTGCACCTTTGTCCAGTGATACCAGGAACCGGCCTGCTTTGGGAAAGGCAGATAATCCTTCCTTCCGTTGTACTGAACCTCGAAGAATCCTTCAGGAATGTCTATGTTGGGTGTTCCGTATTCGCCCATTGTCCCAAGCTTCAGTATATGTGCATGGGGCACAACATCTTTTATGGCATAAATGAGGTTCAGGGTGCTGACTATGTTCTTAACCATGGTCTGCGTCGCCTGCCTGAGGCCGATCATGGAATAAGGTGCAGACCTCTGCTCTGCAAGATGCACAACAACATCAGGCTTCTCCTTCTTCACGGCGTCTATGACCACGGAAGGGTTTGCAACGTCGCCCCTGTAGAAATTTATTCTTGCGCCGGTTTTCTCACGCACGGCAGATATCCTCTTCTGCATGGTTGAGATTGGAATCACGGAATCAGAATTGACCTCCCTGACCCGTCTCCTGGTGAAGAAGTTGTCAATTCCAGAGACCTCGTTTCCCTTCTCTATCTCCCTGAGGGCCAGGGGCCAGCCGATGTAACCGTCAATTCCCAGTATCATTACCTTCATATGCAGCCGTAGTGGAAATGCGGATAAAAATGTTTGACACACTTGCAAATTGCAGCAGGAAACACATGCTGCCGGGACAGGGGCTGCCATGTATCACTAAGTTAATGTGCTTCTCATTATAACTCCCCCATTGAGTTCACCGTTACTTGATTTTGTTAGCATATTCGTGAGGCTGTTCGTGGTCATTGATCCCTTTGGATCACTTGTCCTCTTTGTGGCAATGACAGGCACAACCGATACGAAAACCAGGCGGACCATAACCAATGATGCTGTGGTCTACGGCGGCCTCATCCTGCTCTTCTTCGCCATACTGGGATCATACATCCTGAGCTTCTTCGGCATATCCATTGAGGCCCTTGAGATAGCTGGCGGGCTCATACTGTTAATCATGGGTATTGAGATGGTGAGGGAGGGGGACAGGCCGAAATCAATGGGTGGAGGACAGGTCCAGGAGGATATAGGGATCGTTCCATTTGCCACTCCATTCATAGCCGGCCCCGGTGCCATATCACTGGTCATCATACTCATGAAGGGAGCAGTTTTCACCAATCCGCTGAATGACCTCTTCACCATTGTGGCGCTTGCACTGGTGATGCTCATAATTTACATATTCTTCACATTCTCGTCCAGGATAACCAGGGTCCTTGGTGACAAGGTTCTGAAGGCCCTGACAAGGATATTTGGATTGCTGGTGGCGGGCTTTGCCATACAGTACTTCATAAATGCCATAATAGCACTTGGCGTCATACACTGATGGAGGGTGGGAACCGGCAATCTCAGATTGCCGAGAGGTTCTGTATTGCCATGTATATGCCAACCACCACAATTATCACTGCGAATATTTTCCTCAGGAGGGTCTTGTTCATTCCTGATGATATCCTTGCTCCTGCCATGCCTCCGAATATGCCTCCCACCACATACAGAACTGCGATGGGTATGATTATCTGACCTGCTATGCCGTACCTTATGGCGGTGACCATCCCGAATGTGCCAACAGCCAGAAGGGAAGTGCCAACTGCCCTGTTCATGTTAAGGTTGGAGGAATAGAGTATTGATGGTACAATAAGGAAACCGCCGCCTATACCGAAAAACCCTGATGCAAAGCCTGCCAGAACGCCGAAAGAACTCACCTTTGCATCGCTGCTTTTCTCCACCTTGGTCTGGCCGGAAACGTCCTCATTCGCCTTCCTGCACTTTGTCAGGAATATGTACAGGCCTATTCCCATCATCATGAACGAAAACAGAAACAGCAGAAGGTTACCCTTCGTCAGCAGGCCCAGAGTGGTACCTATGAGTACACCGATGACACCCATAACTGAGAAGATCAGGCCCACCCTGAGATTTATGTTGTGCCTTCTCCAGTGGCTTATGGAATTGATATATGAATTTATTCCAACAGCAAGGGCGGTTGTGCCTATGACCACATGGGGATCATTAATGCCCACAAAATAGAGGAGCAGCGGTATTGCCAGGATTGATCCTCCACCACCGATGAGCCCGAGCGAAAAGCCCACAAGCACTCCGGAAATCACGGAATACAGATATTGAATAATTGTGATTATCATGCTGAACCTCCGGACTGCAATTTACTGAAAAGTTTGCCCGGCGAGCTCTGGTTGCATGGAGATTCATTATCATGATTTTCCATAATATTTCATCTCTATGAAAATTACTCACCCGTATTTAAATATGTTCCCTGATAAAACTGCTGATATAAACTTGGAAAAATCAGTGCAATAAAGATGCTGGGAAAAAATTGAGGCGGGCACCGGCCGGTGGAATATGGCCGGATGATGCTGCCTTCATTCGATGGTGAATTCCTTCCCGTTGAAGGGGAGGATCACTTCAAATTCAGAGAGATCGTCCAGAAGCTTCTCCCTGCTTTCCCCATGGCAGAGGATTATCTTTTCAGGGCTTACTGCCTTGGCAAATGAGATAAGATCATCATGGCCGGCGTGGGCGGAAAGATCGAAGAATTCCACCTGCATGCTTGGCCTCAGTGGAACGCCCGCAATGTTTATTGTACCTGTCTCAACAAGGCTCCTTCCGTTTGTGCCCTCCACCTGGTATCCAGTCAGGAATATTGCACTCTTGTCATCATCGGCAAGTTTCTGGATATAGCCAAGGACGGGGCCGCCGTCCAGCATCCCTGAGGTTGTTATGATGATGTCGTTATCCAGGGCTGCTTCCCTCATCCTCCTGCCTCTCACCTGGCGTACACGACCAACCTTGCGCCTGAACTCTCCCCTCGATCTCAGGTATCCGGGGGTGTTGAGGTATATTCCTGTTATGAGGTTGCCCATGCCGTCAACTGCTATCCTGTATCCAAGGTCTGCAAGAATCATGATGAGTTCCTGCGTCCTTCCCAGCGCGAAGGACGGAAGTATGACCTTGCCGCCGTTATCCACAACTTCCTTTATCCTGGACTTGAGCCTTGCTATGACCTGCTGCCTGTCTTCGTGGTTTTTCCCAGCATACGTGCTCTCCATCACAAGTATGTCGGCCTTCACAGGCTTCCCGCCTACCAGGAGGTTTGAATCCCTTGTGTAGAGATCTCCAGTAACAAGGATCTTCTTGCTGTTCTCGAAAAGCCACATGGAAGACCCCGGTATGTGGCCGGCCGAGTATGGTGTAGCATAGTACTTCCCCACCTGGACCGTATCTTCATAGTGCACTGCGGTCAGCGATTCAAACATGGTATCAATATCGGTAACGTCGAACCTCTTGGGGTAGCCCTCCAGATCCATTATCTTGATGGAATCGTTCAGCAGCGGCTCCATGCTGTTTGCCGTCATGGTGGTTGTGTACAGGCTTGCCCTGTCTCCGTGATAACACACGGGCAGAGCGCCTATGTGATCCAGGTGCGCATGTGTTATGAATATGCCGTCTACGGGTTCGTAGGGCATTGGATACTGCGGAGGCTTCTCTGGAACCACTCCGTAATCCACCATGAACCTGGTGCTATCATCCTGGAACTTTATTGCCAGCCTGCCAACTTCTTCTGCTCCTCCTAAAAACTTTACTTTCATTCTGGTTTCCTCACGCTTTTGCATCTTTAAGGCGATCTTTACAGTGACAATGCCTTTCGGAATTTATTATGGGTAATGATTCCCTGATTATTCTGGTGACCTTATCCTCGTTTTCCTTCATGATCCTGAAGACCTCTGCTGCCTCAACCGGTGTTTCTGACCAGACATCATAGTCAGTGACAGTTGCCAGGACGGAATAACACATTGACATTTCATCAGCCAGGTTGACTTCGGGAACAAGAGTCATTCCGATTATATCTGAAAACTGCCTGAACATCCTGGATTCAGACCTTGTGGAAAATCTCGGCCCTTCAATGGTCACATATGAACCACCCATATGGGAATTCCCATCTATCTTCTTCGAAACCTTGAAAATCTCCCTGTTCATTTCCGGGCAGAATGGGTCTGCCATGGATATGTGGTATACCTCAGGGCCGTCGTAGAACGTAAGTTCCCTCCTCCTGGTGAAATCAATGAACTGATCCGGAATAACCACATGGCCCGGAGCGAGTTCCTCCTTGAGGGAGCCCACCGCATTAACGCCTATGATCCTCTTCACGCCAAGGCTGTTGAGTGCCCATATATTGGCCCTGTAATTCACCTTGTGCGGCGGGATTGTGTGTTTTTTGCCGTGGCGTGGGATAAAGGCAACTTCCACGCCATTGATCTTTCCTACCTCAATTGGGGCTGAGGGTTTGCCGTATGGAGTCTCTATATCAAAAGATTTTGGATTTTCAATGAGATTGTAGAGTCCACTTCCTCCAATAATTCCTATGTAAACCATGCTATCACTGTGTCAAGTACCTTTTTCACGCTATTAAATGATAATATTTAACTTATGCGAGCAACCTTCTCGCCCTCGAAAACAATTACGGGCAGGAGAGCAATCAGGATTTTTCGATCTTTTTCTTCAGGTCGGCGATCTCTGCCTGAAGCTCCTTGTTCATGGGATTGTGTTTTGCCCTCGCCTCAAGCTCTTCAAGCTTCATCTCAAGACTCTTCTTCTTCCTGGTCAAATCTCTTTTGCTTAGCCCCATCTTCCCTTCTTGTTATGCCATCCCTACTTAAATGCTTTCCCTGAACCTGCCAGAATAATTTCAGTGGTTCAATGTGGCAGGAGTTGTGCAGGTTTCCCCGGGATTTCCGCCGACATGTGGAAAATTATTCATATTCCCAGCCAATCCCAAGATGAGATGTTTCTTGAACCTGCTATACTGCTTGCTGCCCTGGGAATAACGCTTCTTGAGATGTCAGAAGCTTCGGCTGTGGCTCTTGCACTGCATGGAGATTCGAGATCAAACATTCCTTTCTTTGCAGTTGCCCTTGGTGTCATTGTAATCCTTATTCCCACTGCAGTTGCAGGAAATTTCATTGCCCTGTTCCCGCTTTTCTACGTCAGGATCGCATCTGCAACTCTCCTGCTATATTTCGGCCAGAGGCTCATGAAAAGCGCAAAGCGATCCATGAAGTTCCAGCGCATCGGCTTTCCACCCGGAGGACACGGTGACACAGGTAGGAGCGTTGCAAGCACAGCGTTCTCCGTGGGAGTTGTGGAGGCTTTTGAGGCTGCCATTGTCCTTGTAGCTCTGTTCCCTGAGAATTATGATTCAACCCTTATTGGGCTCGTAATAGGCATCGTGGCAGTAGTTGCAGCAGCATACATACTGAGGAGCCAGATAAGAAAGGTCAAGCAGGCTAACATGAAGGTGGCTGTTTCTGCCCTGCTGCTATCATTCTCACTGTTCTGGTATATTGAATCGGTGAGGGTCATAAGTGATCTGCTCCTCCTGCCTTTCTTTGCGGGCTTCTTCCTGCTTGTGTACTACTATTCCACAAGAAACCTGCCTCCTGCAACCACCACCAGATTTTCAAATTGATGGGTGGCCTGTTTCTTATTTTCTTGCTGGCGAGAAATATATCTTCTTTCCTTGCTTGATGTAGTTGTAGAGGGCAGCGCCTGTATCGCTGGCTATCTTTATCCTGACAATTCCCTTATTGGAACTTTTCGCCTGGAGTACAAGTATGTTGTCAACATAGAACCTTACATCCATGTTAGGCTCGCCCACGGTCAGGTAGATTATCTTGTTCTTGATTTCAGTGTAAGCTTCCTGCCTCTGCTCCTCCTGAGACTCCTCAAGCGGTTCAACCTCTATTCTCACACCGAGGCGCTTCTCCAGTTCTGAGATTGTTGCGCCCTTCTTGCCTATGAGCCGCGAAATGCTTGCTTCATCCACCTGCACAAGGACCCTGTTCTCCCCAACCATCTTAACAACAACTCGTCCCGAGCCTGTTATGCGCCTTATCTCCTGGACTATGCGATCCTCTGCAAGCTTGAAGAAAGAACCTCTTTCCTGGCCCTTCTGGACTGGCACCACCACGATCTGCTCCCCGAATGTGTAAATCTCGAAGACAGTGGTTTGACTGAAGAAATCCCTGACCTCTATTACAGGACGCGCCAGGTCCTCCTCCTGCATCCCGCTTGGAACCTTGACCGAGTACTGCGTCACCAGGACCGATGCAACGGCTCCCCTTTCAATGAATATAATTGTGTCCACAACCTGTGGAATCATCCCAAGCTCTATCCTTCCGATGAATCTCTGGATTGCATCTATTCCACGTGTGGCGTGGACGACGCCAATCATGCCCACGCCTGCCAGCCTGAGATCAGAGTACACATGAAAATCGTTTGTCACTCTCATCTCGTCGAAAACCGTATAATCCTCTCTCACAAGAAGGAGAATGTCCCCGGTCTTTTCCATGGATCCTTCAAGCCCAGTGTACTGAGTGATTTCCTTTGAAACCTGGAGGTCCCTCGGCCTCTCCATTGTCTTTACAACCTTACCAAGTGAACTGAGGTATTCCGCAAGTGCCTGAACAAATGTACTCTTGCCCGCCCCCGGGCCGCCGGCCACAAGAACTCCGTTTGCCTGGTTTTTCAGCCTTTCCAGGAGTTCTGGCCTTAATTTGTAGTCCTCAATGGAGAGTTTCACAATGGGTCTCACAGCAGTTATCTCAAGATCATCAGAAAAAGGAGGCCTGGTTATGACTATACGTATGTTGTGAAGCTGGATGACGGTTGCTCCCCGTGCGTCCATCTCAATGAATGAATCGTCCTCGTTCCTGCCTCTCTTCACGATATGGTTGGCTATTTCCTCAAGATCTCCCCTTGTTATTTTGTAGCGGAGCTTCTCATACTTGATTTCTCCGGGAGGACCCCTCTTGAGAACAGGTTCCATTTCAGCCTTAAGGTGCACTGAACTTGTTACTTCGTCAAAGAATTCCTCGATGTTTTTCGGTTCCCTTGTATCAGGGGCAATATATTCAACCTTGATGCCCTTTATGAGCGCAATGTCCCTCTGTATCTGGTCTCCAGTAACAAGAGTCGCATCATTCTCGAATGCCACCATCCTGATGATCTCATCAATCTCGCCGCTCTTGGCACGCTTAATCTGCCAGTCTGCCGGCCTGCGGCCGTGTATTTCCACATAAATTATGCCGTCATCGGCCATTTTCCTGATTTTTTTCAGCTCTTCCAAAGCCGCAAAACCTATTGACTTTCCTTCATTTGCCTGATGCTCTACCTCCGACATCATGGCTTCCGACAGGATCACCCTGCATTCCGACTGCCGGGAAAGAAATGAAGTAAATCGGCCATCAATAATCACTGAAGTATCTGGAACGTAATCCACGGGTTCGATAGTATTCATAATTATATAATCAGATCGAATAGGGCTGGCAATGGATTCCATCCCATGCGAAGATGTTTTTGCCGGGAAGCTTGCAGAAATTATTCGGAAAACATTTCCTGGCATGATTCCACCTGATTCAGCCCTTGGTTTTTCCGGGGGCATAGACAGTTCACTCATAAATTTCATCGCTGGAAACAGTCTTCACCCTTACAATGTAAGCGTTCCTGGATCCAGGGACCTCTCCAACGCAACCATGGTGTCTGAACGCCTGGGATTCAAGTTCACGCACATCGACCCCACTGGGCTGGACATTAAAAAGTACAGGGAAATGGTACGTGATGCGGATCCAGGAATCTCAGAATCAGACATGGGCTATGAGGTTGTTCTTGCCATCCTTCTGGACAGTATAGACGAAGAATACCTTGTCACCGGACAGGGATCCGACGAACTGTTCTATGGGTACAGGCGATTCATTGATAATCCTGGTCTCACCAACGAGGGGCATATGAAGAAGCTTTACAGTTCAACTCTCCCTAGGGAAGAAAGACTGGCCAGCGCCATGGGGAAGAAGCTTGTTACGCCTTACCTGAGCCCTGAAATCCTCGGGATTATGGAAGGGATGCAGAGAGAACAGAATGTCAGGGGAAACATGAATAAACTCATGCTCAGGCAAGCCGCTGTCTGTCTTAGCTATCCGGTAGATCTGGCAATGATTCCAAAGAAGGCTGCTCAGTACGGGTCGGGAATTCAGAAGCTTATCAGACAGTGAGTTATTCCATTGCGATGCTAAATTTTAGCTAGCATGAGCGTCAAACCAAGATATCTGAGTAAATACATTAGTGATACGAGAACTATTTACATTAACAAGCAAATTTGATAAACAGTCAGCATTTCTTAGTTTATGTAAACCAAAGCCAAAAAATGACCAAGAGTGGACTTGATCGCCTGTATTCATTCTTGTTGAAAATTAGTATATACTTTTGCAATACTTCCACGAATTTCCATAATCTCATATCGACCCGAAAGTTGTGTATGTGTACTGTTTTCCCCAATTCTAGACAATTCACTAAAGGAATTATGCGACAGTCCCTGCCGTATCACATCCCTTTCGTTCTTCCATATTGCTTCCCCTTCTCTTCATGCGTTATTTTTTTAATATCTAGGTTTTTGTGAAAAGTCTAACGGAAGAGAGGACTATTCAATTTTCAATGCTTACGGGGTAGCCTTATGTTTCGACGATACTATCTAAACTAAGAGGATGATCCAATGCTGAAGACCCAATGAACAAGTATACATCTAAATATATTCCGTCGAAAATGTTGGCCAGTCAAGAACAAACGAATGATTGAGAGATGAGATAACAAGGAGTTTAAAATCGTTGGCACACTGAAATGAAATTTTGATTTGTTGCTAATTCTGAGTCGAAGACTGTTCAAAACTTTATTAGCGAATTCAAATGGCTCCTTCTTGGAAGGATTCTTAAGCAGGTTACCAAATGCTTCACCATGAAGTCAGAATTCTAGAAAAGACTGAAAATATTTGAGATTAAAAAGTAGTCATGCCATAACTCTTTAAATCGAATCTGAGCGCTTTTTACGTCACGTACAAACTTTGGTAGTAAATGAACCATTCATTACGATTCTATCTTATAATCTTTAGTGAAAGGTTAGAACAAATGGGTGAGTTTGGTTTACTGCTCTTTGGAATGATTAAGGCCTATAACGACAAATAATCCATAATGATGCTTGTATCCAATTTGCTTCCACAATTATTATGGCTACCGAGAGGCCCAGGCACGGATCCCGTGATAAATCTGAAATCAGGGAATGGAAAAGGGAACAGGGTTTTGAGATGCTGAAGAAAGGCATGAAGAAGTCCGTTATATCAAAAAGACTCGGGGTGAACCGAAAGACAGTGTACAACTGGTCAGTCAAACTGGAACAGAGTGGAGACTGGCATGACAGGAAACAGCCAGGTTCCAGGAGCAAGTTGAGAAAGGATCAGAAGGAGAAGCTGAAGAAGATAATAGACGGCGGTCCAAGGTCATACGGCTATGATACTGATCTGTGGACACTGAAGAGAATATCTGAAGTCATATCAAGGGAGTTCAATGTTGATTACAACACGACACACGTCTGGAGAGTGCTGAAGAACTTGGGTTATTCAGCACAGATCCCGGTTGCGGTTGCCATTGAGAAGATCCCGGATACGTGAAGGAGGCCAAGGAGAAGAATGCGACCATTCTGTTCCAGGACGAATCCGGAATGCAGAGCAGGCCCAACGTCAGGAGGACATGGTCTCCCAGGGACAAGAGACCGGCCATAAGGGTGAGGGAGAAGAGGGACAGGATATCCATATCCTCTGCAGTATCTGCGGATGGCGATCTGTATTTCGCCATAAAGGGGGGTAGCATGAACGAGGACGACATCCTCTCATTTATGGATCAGCTTCTCTCAGAAATACATGGGTTTCTTTACATATTCTGGGACAACATCATGATACACAGGAGTGGCAAGGTCAGGGAATACCTCGGCACGCATAATGATCGGCTCATCACAAGGCGTATACCAGCATATTCTCCCGAGCTGAATCCCGATGAATTCGTTTGGAATGCCCTGAAATATCAGGAGCTGCCAAATTTCTGCCCTGAAAGCATGGATGATCTGAAGAATGCTGTCATATCCACCATGAATAAACTTAAGAGCAACCCGGAAAGGCTAAGAAATATAATCAGAGGCTCAAACCTTCCCCTACCGCCCATAACAGGAAAAAATTAAACGAAAGTAGAATAAAAAACTGGGTGAAATTCCTTATTCCTCACTGCTGAAATTCTCTTTTCAAGCATTTCAGTATTTATTATTCCATCAGATTTAAGTGAGTTATAAAAGCTATTAACAATGGGGTTATTTCCCACTTTTTCCTTATCATACATCAAATAAGCTGCACTCATAACATCCAAGGAAAACCTCGTAAACAAATTGTTCAATTCATAATCTTTTATCTTTGGAAGACTTACATCGCTAGAAGAGTTTCTCAAGAATGTATCACAGAAGTTGAATATCTGATAAAGATCTGAGAAAGATTTTAGCCTTATTTTCCATCCTTCTCCCCGTCCCATAACTGGCTCATTCTCGTCTCTCAAGAAAACATCCCAAGCGTATCCGTCCGCCTTTCCATCCTCTATACCGGCGACTATGAGCGATATTCTGCGAATTATACAACCCAGGCATTTCCCGCAATTCGGATATTCACTGTTGGAATACCTAGTGGTTCTGCAGGAATTTGTCCTCTTTATCAATTCAAAATTGCTAACATGGGAAACCGCTTCTGCCTTTGTTAATGTCCGAAATGGAGTTAAATATTCGAAATTTTCTCTGTATAATATCCCAAATATCTTTCTTGTGAGTTCAAGCGTGACAGGATGCGTGGTAATAGTTACCTCATCAAGGATATCATAAGACGGTTGAAACCTATCTTTTCCCCTGATTAACACTACATTCTATCTCAAATAAGCTGTTTTAAGGTGTCTGTGAAGGAAAAGATTCTTATAGATTGTAGTGTTATTATCACTACATGACATTCACCCGGAGGCTTCCAAAGGGAAAAAACATCTACGTTTACCGTGTGACAAACCACAGGATAAAGGGAACTAAGGAAGTGAAACAGGATTCTGTGTATCTTGGAAAGGAGATTACCGTGGATGGAAAAACCGTGATACAGGAACCGAGGAAGCGGATCATGGTTAGGAGGCTTCTGGAATCTGCGCCATACATAATGTACCGATATGCGGAGGATTTCGGAATAATGGATGATTTCATACCTGCCATAAGCGGTTTCACCAGCATGAGGGAGGCAGCCAGGAGAATCGTTGTACTGGCTGCAATGGACATGTTCGGTTCCACCGGTTCCATTGAAATGCATACGGGCATAAGGGATGGCACAGTGAAGGAGAACCGTGATCTGGTGGATTTCATCGGTTCTGAAAGTCCCCATATTGCAGCAGTCCTTCAGAAGGCCATATCGAAACGCATAGTGAAGGAGTTCGGATCCTCAGGCATAGTATATGATCTCAGTGCAATACGATACTACGGAAAGGATAATGATCTTGCAGAGTACGGCCATTACTATCATTCCAACGGGGAGAACAGGGAGATCAACTTTGTTCTGGCAGTGACAAGGGATTCCGGAATACCGGTGCACCACAGGATCATGCCCGGCAACATAGTGTCGGTTTCAGCCATCAGCAATCTTGTGATGGAACTGAAGGATTTCGGCATCCGTTCAGTGATGATTGTCATGGACAGGGGTTTCTATTCCGAATCCAACGTGAAGGAACTCCAGGATCACGGCATAATCGCTTCAGTCCCCGGTACGCTCTCCGTATATACGGATCTCTTGAAGAAGTCCTCGGGCATAGAGAGCTCCAGGAACTACATGCAGTATGGTGAGGATACAATATTCCACAAATCATTCATGATCAATAAGATGCGTTACATTGTGTACTACAGTGCAAAGAGGAAGGCAGAAAGGATAGAATCCTTCTACTCCAAACTCTCGGAGGCGGAGAAAAGGCTCAGGGGCATGATGGCTGTGAAGTTCAGCAGCAGGAACGACATGATTCGGTCCGTCACGGAATCTGTCAGGGGCATGGGAAGGTACATATCGCTTAAATTCACCGGATCAACATTCACATATTCACTGAAGCACAGAGCAATACAGTCACACACATCACGCATGGGATTCTTCATACTACTCACAAACACCAAGATCAGTGAGGCGGATATCCTGCAGATATACAGAAGGAAGGATGTGGTTGAGAAGGCATTCATGCATTCAAAATCCGCCATGGAACCTCTGTATGCACGTACAGAGGATGGTACACGGGCGAAGGTGTTCCTCTCCATTCTCGGGTATGCAATCATGGCAATGATTGCATACAGGTGCGGCCTGACATACAACCGGACTCTGGAAACCATAAGGGGCATCAAGGAGGTTGTCTACGCCAATGGCTCCCACAGTACTGTGGAACTCACAAAGGATCAGAAAACACTGCTGGAGAAACTTTCAATTGAACTGTAGTGTTAAAATAGGGCAAAGATAGGTTGAAACATTACAGGTCCAATTTCAGAAATAATAACTTTGTTCATTCCATGCATATGGGCAACAATTGTCCCTATTGCTGTATAAACAAAACCTCTCAGTTGCTGCAATCTGCTTCTTCCCTTTGGGATTTTTATTATATCTATAGATATCCCCTTTGAATTCATAAAAGGGATAAGCTCTTCCTCCACTAACTTCCTAAGCATTGCGTGAGACACAAATACCCCAATGGTCTCTATTCCAGTTGCCTTCGAACTTAAAATACCGGTAAAACTATCTGCTCCTCCTGAAAAGAGGCAAACTGCGCCATCATGCTTTATAGTATCTATTAATGTGGATTGCCATTTTCTACCCACGGACTTGATATTCAAGTCAAGAAATAAGCCTAGTGAGAATGAGAGAAGATATGTGAAGTAAGTTTTTAATGGTAATTCTTGTTGCGGACTAATATACTCCAATTCTATATCAACACTTATTTTTGAATTTAAGTCTATTACGCAATTCTGATAAGAACCGTCTCTCAAAAGTCCTTCAAGGATGAATATTCCACAAATTAAGCTCAAGAATTCATAATTCTGCCCTAATAACTTTAGTTTTCCAGTGTCTATGAATCTATCAAATGTTATATCTCCACGTTCTGGAGAGATAGTAATTTTCTTGTCAGCACCGGATTTGTTAACTGAAGTTACTATTATTTTCATGTTAATCTTCCGCGTAATCAGAGATTACTTTTCTAATGATTTTTTCAATCTCTAATGCCTGCGTTGTTGTGGGCTCTGATTCAATGAGTAAATCATGCGTGATTAGTTCTTCAACTATATCACTGGCAATAAATTTTGATTTCCTCTCAAGTTCTTTTTCTAGCTCTCTCTTCTCCTCATCGCTGAGTTTTAAGTAAGAATCAGATACCCTGTCATCAGTAGTAAAGCTGGATTTTAGCATTCCATAAATCAAGTTCTCATAGAATTTTAACATAAATTCTCGTAATTCAGAATCTACTCTCAAGTCAATACACCTGCAGCCCCTTCAATTGCTGATTTTATTATTTTTGTATCATCCATGATTTTTTCTGAGTTGGCATTTCCTCCTGTAAATTTTGCTACCAATCCAGGGACGATTAAATTCGAAGCCGTTCTTACCTCTCCGGGTAACAAAACATCATTTATAAGAATCTTAGCAGCTTCTAATCCGGAGGAAATCATGGCCTGTCTTAAATCTTTAGTTTCAGTGTATACTTTCAAACCTTTATAAGCAGAATAGGCAAGCTCAGATGCTAAGACTAATCCGCCAATGTAAGGATTGGATATTGCTAACGTTCTTACAGCCATTTTAGCCAAAGTCTTCGCATCCAAGTGTGCTTCTAGAGCATCGCGTAACGCATGAACCTCTTTTGAGGTTTCCTTTTTGCCTTTGTAACTGCCTGCATTTCCCTGTGTTCTTGTGCCCAAATAAGTAATTAGATTGTACCATCATATAATAATTTTTCAAATATAAATTTAGAATTTATAGTAAAAGATTTGCCTGTATCAATATTGACCGTGGGAGTGTTGAGTTGATATCTTTAAGTTGAGATTAGATGTTCAATTTCTCCATTTAGATCGGGCTTTATGAAGTCCCCACTCAGTTGTTTCGTTATTATGCCTGCACTAATTGTGTTAGAAATTGAGTCAAATACAAGATAACGCTAATCCAGTGCAGTTCCTATATTAGTTGATAATTTAATGAGAAGTGTGTTGCATAATTCCCCTGTATAATGAAATACAGGGGGGTGATTGGTTTGTATGACACCAAAGCCAATCACTGCTACAGGCAATAGAAGCAAAAGAAGATATTGGATCGGTTCGGACAGAAGGTATGACAGGTACAACAGGTCCCTGGTGGACAGGATTGAGGATCTCCTTGATACTTCATTCCTCATGGACTGGAAGCTGCTCCTTGCAGATAACAACAGTGGAAAGAGAGGCCATCCCTACAGGACACCAAATGCATTCATAACATTCCTTGCAAAACTCAGGGCAATGTACAGCATTCCCTTCAGATCACTGGAGGGAATTGCCAGGATATTTGCAAGGATCACAGGCATTGCAACAGTATGCTACACAAGCATATTCCGAAGAATCAGAAAGATTGTGCCAGCTATTCCCGATTCTCAGGGAAAGCCTGTGGACTGTGCCATTGATTCCACAGGCTTCAAGATCACCATCAGGGGTGATTATCTTGGATCAAAATGGAAAAAACCAAGGGGGGGATGGTCAAAGCTTCATGCAGTCATATCCATAAATGATGTGTCAGCCATGTCCTTTTCCATCACTGATGATCATGTGCATGATGCAAAGGCAGGAAAGGAACTGCTGAAATCTGTAAAAGAAAGGATCAGAAGGATATTTGCAGACAAGGGTTATGATTCAAAGTCAATATACAATACATTCGGGGAGAATACAATAATACCCCCAAGGAAGAATGCATCCACAAGGAGCAGGGGATCACCTTCAAGAGCGAAAATAGTCAGGAAGATCTGGAGGACATCGGAAAAAGAATGGAAGGAATCCGTTGGTTATGGAAAAAGATGGCATGTGGAGATATATTTCTCAGGCCTCAAGAGGACAATGGGTGAGGTAATCAAGGCCAACAGGCCTGATTACATAGTTCAGGAGATTGCACTGAAGGTGCAGTATTACAACGTTCTAAGAGAGATGACACATGCCTATTGAATTGTGCAACACACTTTCCTCCGACCATATGTATAAAAACCGTATACTCATCCGAGACTACTATTGAAAAAACATGACAAAATTCTGAAAGTGTTCCCAGATAGCTGAACCCAACCATCAGCAAAGGTGACGACTGAGAACGTTGACTACATATTTTCCAGAGTAGATTGATATTTCAAATGGGCTTGGCCGGATTTGAACCGGCGGCCTTCGCTGTGTGAGAGCGATGTCATAACCGCTAGACCACAAGCCCTCTGTCTGGGGAAAATTGAATCCGCATTAATAACTTTGCACATTTTGTGTTAATTTCTACTTGCAATATTTTTATCCCAGTTCCACATTGGTGTAACGTCCTGGAAATTAGTATATGTGATTTGTGATCATATATGACGACCCGGGACTAAAATTCGTTTAGTCATGGGCCTCGGGATTAGCATCTGATGCGTCATCTGGCAGTGATCTCCCGATCAGCGACATACGAAAAATTCCCCAGAGGGTCAGCGGAACTACGAAACGTGACTAGCTCCCGTTAAACTGGGGAAAAGTCATTCCGAGGAGTACCAATGGAGAACAGCAGCACTCTTACAAAAATGCAAAGCGATGATCTGGAATACGTCGTTTCAACTGTAAAGCAGTACCTTAATGCATATGATATACAGGTCACTCCGGTAAACGTTAAATTCCTTTATGTCAACAGCGACAACCCTGACATAGATCGAGCCTTCGATGAGATAAGGAAGGAACTTGTGCCCAAGGGCTATATACCATTCCTTTCAGAAGATGGAGAGCATTTCCTGGAGGTGACCAGGAGACCAAACGTGAAATTCCGTGGGGTCTATGTCAACATCATAATGCTTGTCCTGACCCTGGCGTCCACCATCTACGTTGGTTCAATATACGCCATCAACTTCGTTTCAGATCCAAGGGACCTTGGTCTCAGGGTTCTCTACGGATTTGTTTTCTTTTCGCTGCCCCTGATGCTGATTCTTGGAATACATGAGACGGGCCATTATATTGTAGCCCGCCACCACAAGGTGAGGGCATCCCTTCCATTCTTCATACCATTTCCTGTGACTCTAGGCACATTCGGGGCTTTCATCTCACTGAGAGATCCAATCCCAAACAGGAGAGCCATGACCGAAATAGGCGTGGCCGGACCGATTTTCGGTTTCCTGACTGCACTTCCTCTGGTCTTTGTGGCCTCGTTTCTCTCACACTCATTTCCACCGCTTCACGATTACAGGATAGGTTTCTTCATAAATTTCCCCTTAATCTACCATGTACTCCATTTTGCAACGCCCCATGATGTTCCCGTCTTCCCCATGGTGCTTGCCGTATGGGTTGGGATGTTTGCCACAGCCATGAATCTTATCCCTGTTGGGCAGCTTGATGGCGGCCATGTTGTCAGGGGACTCCTTGGGAGAAAGGCATCAATTGTTGACTACGTCTTCGTTGCTTTCCTTTTCATTCTGGGGTTCAGATATGACGGGTGGTGGCTTCTAGCCATATTTGTTGTGCTGCTGGGGCTAACGCATCCTCCTGCACTTGACGATTATGCAAAGATCAGGCCCATGGATATAGCGCTGGGTGTGTTTGCACTCATAATGTTCGTCCTCACTTTCACACCCATACCCATCAGCATCCACTGACCTGATGCATGAATCATTTAATACTTCCCTGAATATCTTCATTGGCAGATGAACGAAACATACGGGGACTTTGTATCATTTCTCAGGGAAAACCGGGAAAGGATCAGGGATGACCTGATCATGCCTGAATCATCTCCCAGAAGAGACCTTTACTCGGATTCATTTCGCAGAAACTTTCTTCCGCCTCCATCCCATGGCTTCGGCAAGAATATATCGGCCACCGACAGCAGCGAATTCGTCAGGGAGCTCTACAACGGCAAGAAGATAATTCTTGTGAGATCATATACATCAGCTGGGAAGACCATTTACAGCAGTTTTGTGCCCAGGGTCATGAACGTTGGCAGGGATGATCTGCAGCGCTTCATTACCATGCTCATGGAACATTCTGAGCACATGAGCGTGCTCAGGATGCTTGAAATTGAAAGACCTGACATGGTGCTGATTGACGGTTCCATAAGCGGAAGGATAAACCGTGAGAGGCGCCGACTTCTTGCAGAAGGATACACTGAATTCCATAATGATTACGTGAAGTCACTTGCAGCAATGATTGAAAGGGCAGATTCACTTGGGATTCCCCTGGTGTTCATAGCCAAGAGTTCTGAATCAAGGGTCTTCAAGAAATTCCTGCTGGGAGAGATAGGTAAAGGCGCGGGCATGAAGGAACAGATCAGGACGGAACTGGATTCAGGGCTGAATGACCATTATCTCATAAAGTCCCTGGCAACCGGGCCCGGATATACCCGGCCCATACAGCAGGCATCAACCCTGGGTGACGGGGATGCTGCAAAGGAGTACCTATACCATACGACCCATATCCTGCCGGATGCAAGGGACCTACCACTCAAGATGGATTTTGTGCTCCCCGGCGAGGAAATGGATTCTTCCGGAAGCCTTGCAAGATCCATAATATCCATGGCCTTCTGGGCATATGGCGGTTCCAAGGTCCACAACCTCTGGCTTGCAGACATAGACAGGCTGGTTAAGTTCAGGAAGGAAGAAGTGGAGGATATCTACATGAAAACATTTGAGAGAGAAATAGGCATCAGTTTCTATGAGACCAGAGGGGAAAGGCGTGCAAGAATCAGAATCTGAGATAGGTTATGTGGTGGGCGATAACACCAGCGAAATGTTCAGATTTGTCATTGCTGAGGATGCCCAGGTGAGGAAGTGGGAATATGTTTATGTGACCACATCCGGCAAGACCGTCCTGGGAAGGGTGGAACGGACCATTTCCAAGAGCGATCTGCTCAATGACAGCATGGATTTCAACAGCGTAGCCCGTTATGTGGAGAGCGATCTGAACTATGCGGTGAACGTGTGCCTTGCCCGAACCCTGGGTTCCGTCATAAATCATGATCTTGAGCTCTCCAGGGATTTCATCAGGCCTGGGACAGCGGTTTACCGGGCACCGTCATCCATGCTTGAAGGCATCTTCGGATTCGGCACCGAAGAGGGGCTGAACATTGGATACCTGGCCGACCGGTCGGATGTCCATGTGTCCGTTGATGTCAGGGGGATGCGCAGGCATGTGGCTATCGTGGCACAGACAGGTGCAGGCAAGAGCCATACTGCAGGCGTCCTAATGGAGGAACTCCTGAGGAAGGGCGCGTCCATTATAGTGCTGGACCCCCATGCCGATTATGTCCTCATGAGGCGGACCGGATCAGGATCATTCTACAACGGCTCCATAAGGGTGTTCCGCACACCTCTGAGCACGGGCAGGTATGATTCCGTGCAGAAGGGTATAGTTGACGAGTTCACCCTGAGGTTTTCCGATCTTGAGGCGGATGACATCTCTGAGATAATGGGCATCAAGGAATCATGGACAAACCTGAGGAAGTCCGTGGAAACCACCGTGAAGAACATGCACGGGCGGAGGGACTTTGATGATTTCGTTAAGACTGCCGAGGCACTTGAGCCTGAGGATTATCACAGGATTGCCGGCAGGATAAGGCTCCTCTCCAAGGTCAGGAGCATCTTTTCGGAACGAACCACGGGTCTGTCAGATTACCTTGCACCGGGAATGATGTCCATCCTTGATCTATCAGGCATGGATCAGTTCCTGGCAGGATACTTCTCATACCGGGTGCTTGATGAGATTTACGATTCCAAGGTCACCTCAACCTACCAGTACCCCGTGTTTGTATTCATTGAGGAGGCACACAACTTCGTGCCTCCTGGATCGCAGACGCAGATAGCCCAGATCATAAAGAAGATTGCATCTGAGGGCAGGAAATTCGGCATATTCCTGGTTGTCATAACGCAGAGGCCAGGCAAGATCGATCAGGATGTCCTCAGCCAGTGCAATTCCGAGATCATCCTGAGGATCACCAACCCACTGGACCAGCGGGCCATCCTGGAGAGTGGAGAAGCAATAAGCCAGGCCGTCATAGATGATCTTCCCTCACTTAATGTGGGCGAAGCAATACTTGTGGGCCAGTTCGTGAAAGTCCCGGTTAACGTAAGGATCAGGGAGAGGGAGAGCATGGAAGGCGGCGGCGACATAGACGTGGTTGACATGCTGCGCAAAGCAAGGGAAGAAAGGGACAGGCGCAACGATCCAAAGGCAGAGAGGCAGAGGATTTCAAGGCTGCTGGGTGACTGAGATGATCAGGTTTCTTCACATGTCGGATACGCACCTGGGCAGCAGGATATACATGAGCGATGACAGGGAACAGGATTTCTACGATTCCTTTGATGAAGCCATGGATATAGCCATAAGTGAGAAGGTTGATTTCATAGTGCACTCCGGAGACCTCTTCGACACCTGGAGCCCCAGCAACTATGCACTTTCCAAATTCCGGGATTCAGCACTGAGGATGAGGGAGGCCGGGATCCCGATGTTCCTCATCATGGGAGATCACGATCGCCCAAAGAGAACAGACTACCCGGCTGCCGAAATATTCAACTTCCTTGGAATAAGGCTTCTTGGAAAGGACGGGGTGGAAAGTGTGACCCATGAGGTTGGGAACGACCGTGTCCTTATTGCCGGCATATCAAATATGAAGGGGTTCAGGCGCAATGCACTCCTTGAAGAGTACCGCAGGGCAGACGAAATTTCTGAGGGGAGCACAAACTCTGTCCTGATCTCGCACCAGGCCATAACAGGCTACCTTTATGATGAAGCATGCGAAGCAAGGCCCGAGGATCTTCCTGTTAACTTCTCATACCTTGCTTTTGGCCACGTCCATGACTGGGCCCTGAAGCAGGATCGGAGGCCGGTGTTCTCCTATGCCGGGTCAACGGAGCTCAAGAGCACAAGGGAGATCCCGGCATTCATAAAGAACGGCAAGTCTGTGAACCTTGTCAGCCTGGAAAACGGCATCGCCACCGTTGAGAGGAGAAAGCTCAAATCTGTGAGATTCCAGTACGCCATTGAGAGCAACCCCGTTGACTACCAGGCTGAAATAGATAAGGCCATTGAAAAATACTCCTCAAGGTTTGGGAACAAGAAACCTGTATTCACCCTCAGAATAGTTGGAAACGCAGACAAGGAAAGGATCAGATCAACACTGAAGTCCTATGATAACATAATTTTCAGGCCTCCCGAATTCATCTCAGAAAAAGTGGAAGTTGAATCCAGGCCGGGAATGGAGAATATTGCTGACTACATAAATGCATATTTCAGCAGTGATCCCGAGCTTGCTGGAATTGCCGCCAGGTATTACAGTATGGCAAGATCGGACAGGGAAGCTGCAATGAAATTCCTCATGGAAAAGCTGGGGGTCGGTGACCTGTGATCATACATACACTTGAACTGAAGAATTTCCTGTCCCATGAGAACAGCACCGTCAATTTCGATCTGGGCGTAAACCTCATAACCGGCAAGAACGGCGCAGGAAAGAGCAGCCTGATTGACGGGATAAAATTCGCGCTCTTCGGTGACACAAAACGCGGCTCAGTGCAGGATCTTGTCACAAGGAACAGGCTTGAGACCCAGGTGTCGCTTGAATTCAGTGTAGGCCCTGACCAGTACAGGATCACCAGGACCATGTCCGTTGGCAGGTCAGGCATAAAGGGGCGGGATGCAACACTGCTGAAGAACAGTGCCGAAATGGCCCGCACCGTGACCGGAGTCAACTCTGCCGTGGAGGATCTTCTTGGCATCAGCGAAGACCTGTTCCTCAACTCTGTCTTCGTGGAACAGGGAGAAATCGCCTCCCTTGTTTCTGAGAACAGAGCTGTCAGGGAGAAGACTTTCAGCCATATCCTTGGGCTGAATCTCCTGCAGCAGTTTGCGCAGGATATCCAGGAGAGGGGAAAGGAGCTTAAGTCCAAGCTGGAGGCCATGCGTGATGCGGAACAGCAGCTTACCGACACGCAGCAGAGGATACAGGATACCACAGAAGAGATCAAAGGACATGAGGCACAGATCATGGATGCTGATTCCAGGCGTGAAGACCTTGAAGGGAAACTGAGGAAAGCCGACTCTGATCTCCAGGAGGCCAGGGACAGGGTTACGGAACTCAAGGCTGCCGCCAGGAGGCTTGACGAACTTAAAAAGCAAAAGGCCGGCCTCGAAAGTGAGCTGTCACGTAAGTCCGCCGAAATGGAAAAACTGAAGCGTGATTTTTCCGAAAAGGGAGGCAGTATAGACCAGACCCTGGTTGACAACCAGGAAAGCATAAGGCGGTACCTTGATATCCAGGCCCGACTGGGAAGCAACCTGACAGTGCTGCAGGATGTGATGCGTCGCCTTGAAAGGATATCCAGTGACGAAGATGAACTGAAGAAACTGGCGCCCGCCCATGCTGATTATGAAAAAATCCAGAAGGAATACCAGGCCCTTGAGGAAAGGATGAAATCCCTGGAACCTGCCAACAGGGAATTCGAGTATGCCTTCAGGTCCCTTGCCCAGGCAAAGAAGAAAGCGGAAAATATTGGCAATGATTTGAAGTCCCTGCAGGAAAGACTGTCCGGAATCATACAAGGTGATCTTGATGAAGCCGCCCTGTCCAGTAGGAAAGCAACACTTGATGCGGAGAGATCCGGCCTGAATGTGAGCATGGGGGAGATCAAAGCCCAGGTAGGCCAGATCAATGAACAGAGAAAGAAGATTAAAGACAGCATAGAGGAGATAAAACACTCAAGCGTATGCCCACTTTGCAGGCAGGAAATCACTGAGGAACACAGAAGCAAGATCGTGGGGGACTACAATATTGAGGATAGCGGACTGGTGACCAGGATACAGGAGCTTTCCTCAAAAAAGAAGGACCTTGAAGCCAGGAAAGCCGGAATTGAAGCAGAGCTTTCCGCACTGTCCTCCAGCGAACTGTCGCAGCTGTTTGCCCTGAAGCGTGATCTTTCAACCCAGGAGAGCGAGATCAGGACCCTTGAGGCAACCATAAGGAGATACATGAAGGAGCATGAGGAATACACAGGCATTCAGGATACCTACAGTCAGGTGAAACAGAAGCTGAAGGACCTGAAGGAACAGGAAGACAGGCATAATTCGCTGATGTACTCCATACAGAATTCAGGCAGGGCAGAACTGGAGGCAAGAAAGTCTGCGCTTGATGCTGATAATTCAGGAATGTCCGCAGATCTTGAGGCCATTATCTCCACCCTGGGATTCTCGCCGGATGCCGAAACCGGGAACAGGCTGGCGGCAAGCATCAGGGCACAGCAGGATGCCATTGGTATCAGGGAGAAGCTAACCAGCCTGGATGCGGATATAAGTGCAAAGAAATCACAGATGTCATCCATTGATGCCGATATATCCAGGTTGCAGGACCTCCTGAAATCACGCCCGGAGGCAGAGAATGATCACATCAGAGCACAGGATGCCTATAATACAGCTCGCAAAGAAATGGATGATCATATGACGGAGGTTTCCATCATCAGGGGCAAGATTGAGACCCTTGAGAAATCGCTCAGTATGCTCCGGGAGGATGAAAAGGTCTCCGCAGAACGTGTGGCCAAACTGGAGAAGATCAGGAGCGCCATTTCCTCAATGGATAAGGTCCGGTACTGTTTTGATCGGGATGGAATCCAGAAAACCATAAGGAAGGACTCCGCAGTGTTCATAACCAACATGATGAGGGAATATTCCCTGGCTTTCAACCTCAACTTTGATGATGTCAGGGTGGAGGAGGATATGGGAATACAGGTATCGCAGAACGGCAATATGGAGAGCGTTGACATGCTCAGCGGAGGAGAGCGCACAGCTCTTGCCATTGCCCTCAGGCTTGCCATTGTGAAGTACGTGAACGACAGCATAAAGACAATGGTCATGGACGAGCCCACTGTGTTCCTTGATGAGGACAGGAGACAGAATCTGACCGATATACTGCAGTATACATTCAACGGTGAGGAGAACCCCATCCCGCAGATGATCATAGTATCGCACCATTCAGAACTCAGGTCAGTCTCCAACAACGTATTCGAGGTGACCAAGCAGAAAGGCAGCTCCATTGTGCAGCCGGCTGAATGATCCCGGTGATTAGCAGTATCCCGGAAGCGAAACCACGCTGGCGATGCTCACAGAGAAATACTTAAATATATTTCCTGCCAATTTGGAGACATCGAGTTTCGGCATGGAGTCGGTTTGAGTTGAAAATCAGTGCAGTTATACCTACCATAAATGAGGAACACACAATAGGCGAAGTCATAGACGGCCTACGCAAGCTCGGCGATGTAGAAATAATAGTTGTTGACACCAATTCGACTGACCGGACCCGCGAGATAGCAAGGGAGAAGGGCGCACTTGTCATAGAGGAGCCCAGAAAAGGCTATGGAAGGGCATACAAGACCGGGCTCGACAGGATCACCGGAGATATTGTGGTCTGCCTGGATGGTGATGGAACATATCCAACAAACGTTGTGGGGCCACTCATTGATCTGCTCATATATGACGAAGTGGACTTCATCTCATGCGACAGGATAACCCTCAGGACCAGCAAAAGCTATACCACGCTGCACTTCGTGGGAAACAGCATACTCACCAAGAGCATCGGCCTCCTCTTCAAGACCAGCCTTAAGGATTCCCAGAGCGGCATGTGGATTTTCAGGAGCGGCCTTTACAGGCAGATGAGGAACCTCAGCAACGGCATGTCATTCTCCCAGGACATAAAGATTGAGGCCATCAGGCTCGGTCAGTTCATAGAGGTCCCCATAAGATATGGCATCAGGATAACCAAGCCCAAGCTGAAGACCTGGCACGACGGCTTCTCAAACCTGTTCTATGTTTTCGTCAAGAGGGTCAACGGCAACTCGTGACCGGAATCTGTTATGAAAGTAAACCTCTTATACCCGATTCAGCTGTTTTCACTGTGTTGAAAGAAGACCTCTCCGGCAAGCTCATGCTGTCTGGAATTGCAGCAATTGTGGCTGCCTTCGCATGGATAGCTGCTGCAATGCTCCTGAATCCCGGTTTTGACTTCTTCACCGGCGCCCTGAGCCAGCTTGGGTCACCTGGATCAAACTTTCCGTGGGTCTACAACGTGGGGCTGATGTTTACCGCAGTCCTGCTTTTCATATTTGCCTGCGGGCTTCTGCTGTGGTCACGCAACAAAATTGAATCAGCAGGCAGCTCCTTCTTCATGATGGCGGCACTTTTCCTGGCGCTCATAGGCATCTATCATGGAGGCACCTATCCCCACGATTTTGTCAGCCTCTGGTTCTTCATCATTGCCGATATCGCCATCATAACATGGGGAATGGGAATGTCCATTGAGAGCCTCTCCAGGGGAGGCTACATACTGCTCCTTGCAGCAGTAGCAACGGGAGCGGGCTTCGGGATAAGCTGGCCATCAAGCGCGGAACTTGAAACATTCGGGACATGCGCAATAGCCCTGTGGGCCGTCATGATGATAAGATTCCGCATGTCCAAGGGAAAAACAGCAGTTCCAGCGCATTGAATCTGCGTCAGGCAAAATTATTAGAACTGCCTTGATAATTACTTTCCATGGCCATCCTAAAGAGGAAGAACTCCAGGGAAGAAAACGAAAAACCAGGAACCAGGAAATTCATAGACCTGAATGAATACAAGTTTCCAGAGCTCAAGGACGAGACCAGGGGAATGGTAAGGGTGGCTGAGATCGCAAGGTTTGAGGACATCAGGAAGATCAGCCCTTTCATCTATGAGGGGAACATCCTCATTCTGGACTGCTCCCCGGTTTCCAGGGAAGAGTACCTTATGACCAGAATCAAGGACGAGATCAAGAGGATAGTGAGGGACGTGAACGGCGATGTGGCCGGTGTGGGCTCAAACGGCACATATTTTGTGGTCACTCCTCCCGGAATAGCCATAGACAGGCAGAGGATCAGGGCTCTCTAGCCAGTGTCATGATGCCGGTACCTGCTGTCCCGGATTCATATAAGGATCCATGTTTTTCTGGAACCTGACCAGGAATATCCCGCCAATGAGCACTGCAAACATGGCCACAAGGAAGTCGGCAGGGTACCCGAAAATTCCTGAAATGAAACCGGATGCCAGGCCACCGCCTATCTGCCCTATACCAAGGAATGAGTTGTAATATCCAATGGCCTTCCCCCTGTTCTCAGGTATGGCAAGCTTTGAAATTGATGTGACCCAGCTGATGCTTATGAAGCTCCAGAAGAATCCCATGATTGAGTAACATGCCACGCCGATCCACAGGCTTCCAGAGATGTGAACCAGCCATAATCCCAGAATCGTGGAAAAGGCAAGGATGGAGACCCTCGAGAATATTGCCATTGACATGGTCTTTCCCAGGCCGGCTCTTTCAACCGTCTTTCCGCTGATCCTGAAGGCAAGCAGGGAGGCGATGTTGTTGAGCAGGTACATTATGAATATCTCCGTCTCAGTCCCGCCCAGCCTGTCTATGAGGAAGACAGGGAATGGCACGAAGAAGAGCTGGAAGCCGAACATGAGCATGCATGTGTAGAATATGTACGTCCTGGTCCTGGATGAAAGTTTCCTGCCGTTGCCCTGGCGGAGTGATATTATGTGTATGACACTGGATGGGAAATAGCGTATTCTCTCAACCATCCTGAATGATGCCACGCGGTTCAGCTTGCCCGCGTTCCTGTCAAGCTTCCTGGCAGGTTCGGGCAGGAGGAATATTGCGCTCAGTGCTGCAGCCAGGTACACTATGGCAGAGTAGAAATACAGCATGGGGAGGATTGCCGGCCCCCCGTGGCCGAATATGTTCAGGATAATGGTGCCCGCTGCCAATCCGGCAACAAGTCCGATGTATGATATGGTATTGAAGCTGGACATGACGTTGGGCCATTTCTTCTCAACTGTGCTCTCCAGTATTAGAAGGGTTGCAACCGGGGTGCTGGCCATTGCTATGATCTGGTACACCACAAGCGTAGCTATGTACATACCTATGGTGTGGGTGATCAGTATGAGAAGCAGGGAAAGGAACGACCCTGCAAATCCTATGACGATGAAGACCTTCCTTTTCTTCAGGATATCCGAGAGGTTGCCCCAGAAAATCAGTGCCGGCACGCTTGCGGCGGAGGAAAGTGAGGATATTATCCCCACGTATACCACGCTGTAATGTAAATATATGACAACGAACAGCGGAATCAAGGGAGATGTCAGACCGCCAGACACGTTTGAGAGAAGGTAGCTTATGAACCAGGCATGGCCGCTTGAGGAGAATTTTCTTGATCTGGTGCCAAGAATTATGTGGTTTCCCTGCAGATCGTTCATTGCATCCCTTACTCTCACAGGTAGTGTCTGACGATTTATATTTTTATTTGGAAGGAAATTACTTCATTTCGCATTGCTTCTCTGGCAATGGGCCATGAGCAAGAGTTATGAGGTAAAAGCTCATGGCAGTATCATGTCTGGAAAATGCTTTGACAGGCTGGCAGCACGTGGCCTTGAGATTCTGCTTGCTCTCAATTCCTCTTCCTGCAGGTTGCTGGATTCTGCACACCAGGGCCACCACGGGAAAGGTTTGGCTGCACGCACAGTGGAGAGCAAACCGGCAGCGCAGGCAAAGCAATCAAGGCCCAAAGGCCAGTAACACTGTTGACCTGAACGGAGCTTGCAATATGGAATCAGGCATCCAGGGTTCCGGCAAGCCTTTTAACCGGAAAGGGCATGCGACTTCATGGATAACGGCGAGGCATTCGGTTCGCCTGGCATAGAGCCCAGGTGGACATCAAGTTCAAAGGACGGCGTGGGAACTGCAATTTCATCACACAGCAGGATATGGTTCACCCTGTCACACGGCATCGTGAATGAGGTTTACTTTCCAAGGATAGATACGGCAGACCTCAGGGATCACCAGTTCCTTGTGGCAGGGGACGACTTCTTTGCCGAGGAGAGGAGGGACACCATACACAGGATACGACCATACAAGCCCGGGGTACCGGCCTTTGTTGTTGAAAATTCTGCCAGGAACGGCAGGTTCAGGATAACGAAAACCGTTTTCACTGATCCGGATGCGGATGTCCTGGTGGAGCATGTTAAATTCACACCCTCCGGAAAGCAGTCCGGCAGGATGAGCATATATTCGCTCATGGCACCGCACATCGGCAACATGGGAAACGGGAATACAGCGTGGATTGGAGATTACAAGGGCGTACCCATGATGTACGCCATGCGCGGTTCCATATTCATGGCAGCGTGCATAGATGTTCCGCACAGCAGGATGAGCTGCGGCTTCTCCGGATTCTCCGATGGATGGCAGGACATCAGCAGGAACAGGAAGATGACATGGGAGTTCCATCGTGCTGACAACGGAAATGTGGCAATAACTGCTGAAGTGGAGGTGCCTGAATCCGGAGAGTTCACATTCTACCTGGGATTCGGCAACACAGCAGATGAGGCCGCACTTAAGGCAAGAAGCACAAGGATGAAGGATTACAGGGATGTGCTCAGGAAGTTCACATCCCAGTGGTCCTCCTACCATGCATACCTGGGGAAGCAGTACGCCAAGGAATGGAACAATGCCCTTGATGAGAGGAGCATAACAGTGGTGAAATCCCACCAGGCCAAGGACCAGTTTCCCGGTGCCCTCATTGCAAGCCTTTCCATACCATGGGGCAATTCCAAGGGCGACAACGACATAGGCGGATACCACCTCATATGGCCTCGTGACATGGTGGAGGCTGCCGAAGCCCAGATTGCAGTGGGAGACATAGACGGAGCAATATCAGCCCTGCGGTTCCTTCTTGTTACACAGGAGGACGACGGGCACTGGCAGCAGAACATGTGGCTTGACGGCGGAAGGTACTGGGAGGGTATACAGATAGATGAAACCGCCTTTCCCGTGCTGCTTGCACACAAGCTATGGAAGCTCGAGAAGATAGACATGCATAATGCCTGGCCCATGGTCAGGAAGGCAGCAGAGTTCCTTGTCAGGAGCGGCCCGTGCACCCAGGAGGACAGGTGGGAGGAGGATGGCGGATACTCCCCATTCACAATTGCCGTTGAGGTGGCGGCCCTGCTGTCCGCGGCAGAATTCGCGGAATTCAACGGGGAAGCTGATACTGCAGCATTCCTGAGGGAAACCGCCGATTCAATAAACTCAAATATTGAAAGGTGGACATATGCCACGGGCACTGACGTTTCCAGAAGGTTCGGCGTTGATGGCTACTACGTGAGGATTGCGCCTCCCGACCGGGGCATGCGTTTTGCTTCCTCGGCGCTCCTTGGATATGTTCCCATCAAGAACAGGCCTGTTGGCCAGTCTGATGTCCCGGCGGAGGAAATTGTCAGCACCGATGCCCTGGCACTTGTGAGGTTCGGGCTGAGGTCTCCAGGCGATCCTAGAATACTGAACACAATCAGGGTGATGGACGGGATTCTCCGCACCGATACCAGATCTGGCCCCGTATGGCACAGGTACAATTACGACGGCTATGGCGAGCATGATGACGGGACCCCATTCAACGGCACCGGGAAGGGCAGGGGATGGCCTCTGCTTGTGGGAGAACGCGCACATTATGAGCTTGCTGCAGGCCGGCGTGAGGAAGCTCAGAAGCTGATGGCCGCAATGGAGAAGATGACAAGCAGCGGAGGAATGCTGCCGGAGCAGGTATGGGACGCCCCCGACATACCTGGAAAGGGACTGTTCAACGGCAAGCCCTCGGGTTCTGCCATGCCGCTGGTATGGGCGCATGCAGAGTACCTGAAGCTGGGACGATCCATACACGACGGCAGGATATACGACATGCCGGAAGTAACCAGGCTGCGCTACCTCGAGGGCAGCAACAGGAGCACCCTGTCAATCTGGGCATTCAGCAACAAGTTCACATGGCTTGAGGAGGGAAGGACACTGAGAATACAGGTGCATGCAATTGCCACCATACACTGGTCCGGCGATGGCTGGAAAACAATAGTGGATCAGGATACAGACCATTCATGCCTGAACCAGTTCTACACTGACCTGCCCACATCCGAAATGAAGGCTGGAGATACTGTGACATTCACCTTCTTCTGGAAGGACAGTGCCACATGGGAGGGCATGGACTACAGCGTCAGGATCATGGCAGATCACGGGAAGGCCTGATGCGTTTCAGCATTTACCTGCTGTTATGACATCGTTGAAAAGCTGGTAGTATTCGTCCCTGCACCCGTAATATGCAGTGCTGAAGGTGCTGGGGTTAGGAAGGTATCCCTTCAGCCCTGTTCCTGTCTGCAGATCCCAGTCATTCACCTGGTTCTTGTCATAGGTTATGCAGAAATCTGCCGTACCCTCGTATGAGACTGGCACACTCTTGACGGACTCCGGTTCAGTGCCCTGGAAGCCCCCCTCGAGCATTGACCAGTCCTGGCCTGGATTCAGTGTGAAAATGAAGCATACAAGCTTCCTGGAGTTGAAATTCACAACGCCCAGGGGCGGAGAATTCTGCTGGGAACCCAGATTCACCAGGGGATCATTCTTTCCCCACCTGACATTGAAATTCTGGTTTGCAAGGTATATGGGCCAGTAGGCGTTGCCGAAATAGTATCCTGACCTGAAGAGGATTATGCTCTGCACCCTGGCTGACGGATTCCTGAAGGTCCACATCACTGTGCCGGAGGACTTGTCATACCAGCTCCACGTGACCTGTGCAAGGTTTTTCAGCTTGAGATTTCCGGAAACGATTAAATCTGCCATATGATATAAATACGCAATCACAGTATTATAATTTTGTTACGGGTCCGGCGAGAATTCAGCCATGTATGGACATGCTTAATACTATTTTAGCCATGATCTGGTGACAATTATGGGATCACTGGACTGGATAAAGGGCGAGATTGAATCCATGAAGAGCGCCGGCAGATTTGTGCCCATCAAGGTTCTTGAGGGGCCACAGGGGGCATGGGTCAGGATTTCAGGGAAGGACTTCCTGAACATGTGCTCAAACAACTACCTTGGGCTTGCCAACCACCCTGAGGTGAAAAAGGCTGCCATTGAGGCCATAGAGGAATATGGAGTGGGAGCGGGAGCCGTGAGATCCATAGCAGGCACAAATGAGATAGATATCAAGCTGGAGGAGAAGGTTGCGAAGTTCAAGCACATGGAAGCTTCCCTGGTCTACCAGGGAGGACTCCTGGCAAATTCCGGCACCATACCGGCCATTGTGGGAAAGGATGATCTCGTATTCAGCGAGGAACTGAACCATGCCAGCATAATTGATGGTGTCAGGCTGAGTTCTGCCAGAAGAATAGTGTACAAGCACATGAACATGGCTGACCTGGAGAAGAACCTGAGAGAAAATGCATCATCCTCATCCAGAAAACTCATAATCACCGACGGGGTTTTCAGCATGGATGGCGATATTGCCCCTGTTCCTGAGCTTGTTGACCTGGCCATCAAGTATGGTGCAATGAGCTACGTGGATGATGCCCATGGGGAAGGCGTGCTTGGAGACCATGGAAGGGGGATAGCGGATTATTTCAAGGTTTCAGACAAAATAGACATAGAGATGGGTACATTCTCCAAGGCCATCGGTTCCATGGGCGGATTTGTGGCAGGCCCTGAATACCTGGTGGAGTACCTGAAGAGGAAGTCCAGGCCATTCCTGTTCAGCAGCGGCCTCAATCCCGGCGATGCTGCAGCTGTCCTGAAATCCATAGAGATACTGGAGAGGGACGACAGCCTTCTGAAGAAGCTGTGGAGCAATTCAGACTACCTGAAGAAAAACCTCAGTGAAGCTGGATTTGACCTTGGCCACAGCAAGACCCCAATAACACCGGTGATGGTGGGTGATGAGAAGAAAACCCTCCAACTGAGCGAGAAACTCTATGCGGCACACGGGATATTTGCCTCCCCCATTGTCTACCCCACCGTACCGGCAGGCACCGCCAGGATAAGACTCATGCCGTCTGCACTGCACAGCAGGAAGGATCTGGACTATGCCGTTGAGGCATTCACAAGTGCCGGCAGGGAACTGGCAATAATAGAATAAGCCGCCTCAGAAAGTCAGGGTGGCATAACCCTTTTTTATATAGGAACTGATAAGCGGGCCAACAGGGAGAACGTCCATTCCAATCTGCATCAAACCGGCCTCCAGGCCACTGCCCTTTGCAATTGCAGAGCAGGCGAAAGGCTTTACACCCTGGCCCATGAGTTTCTCCAGCATTGCCCTGACCTCGGGATTGTCCGATATTATGAGCTCCTCGCTGGGGCCAAAAAACACCACCTGCACATCCGGAAGCCATCCATACTTCAACGCGTTGTATGCATACATCATTCCGGTCATTGCCTTGTCAACAGCCTCTTTGCCTGACGAAATTATAATGAGTGCGCCATCTGCCATTGATTGCCATAAGGACATGATGCAAAAACTTTATTCCTCATTGCAGTCAGGATGGTGTTGACCAACACTGCAATTTTCAATGATATCCCTGCTGGCACTGTTGTCATGGACATGGATTTTCCCATGGCAGAGGCCAGGATCATTGATAGGCCAAACAGGTTCCTTGTGGTTGCGCATAATGGAAAGGAGGAGATCAGGTGCCACCTCCATGACCCCGGCAGGCTCAGGGAGCTTATCTATCCCGGCAACACCGTCCTCATCAGGCCACAGGCAGGGGCAAAGACCGGATACTCTGTGACGGCGGCCAGGGCTGGAAGCCAGTGGGTGATCACCGACACAAGATTCCACCATCCCATTGCAAGGCATTTCCTTCCGCCGGATGTGAGGAGCGAGGTCAGGGTAGGGAACCACAGGATCGACTTCATGTATGGCGACACATATCTTGAGGTTAAGGGCGGAACTCTGCTGGAAAACGGAATAGCCGTATTTCCGGATGCCCCAACCACAAGGGGGCGCGATCATCTCAGGCTGCTGCAGCAGCTCATGCTGCAGGGATACGGGGTTGAACTCATGGTGCTCATGTTTCGCAGGTATGCAACGGCTTTCATGCCCAATTCCCGTACCGATCCGGATTTCTCCCGGGAGTTCTACCGATGCCTGGATGCCGGAATGCCCGTCAGGGTGCTGAAGTTCGCCTTTGATGGATCGCGAGTCACGTACTGCGGCGGGATTCCTGTGCTTGATGAACATGGGGACAGGATCCACTGACACTGGCCCTATGAAAATCATTTTATGTCACCTTCCAATTCACAACCTCGAAAGACATTGAAATTTGTAAATGCATCAACAATCTCTGGATTTTTTGAATTTGTGAATTATTCCATGTGGGTGGGCGTGGCCATATGAAGCGGTATCTCGTCTTTCAGGACGGGACCGTCATTGAGGGAGAAGGATTCGGGCATGATGGGGAATCCTACGGGGAGCTTGTTTTCACCACGTCAATGACCGGATACCTTGAATCCATAACCGACCCGTCATACAGGAACCAGATACTTGTCTTTGCCAGCCCAACCATAGGGAACTATGATATATCCATGGGTTCTGAGGAGAGCGGCCAGGGGCAGGTGGCCGGCATAGTGACAAGGGATGCCCATTCAGTGCTCAGATCGGATTCCAGCTGGGATCATTTCCAGGAATACCTCAGGGCCAAGGGAGTTCCAGGCATTGATCTTGTTGACACAAGACAGCTGGTGAGGAAGATCAGGGAAGGAGGTACATTGAGGTGCCACATGAGCAATTCTCCTTCAACAGCAAGGGCATTCCCGGATCCCATGGATGCGGATCTTGTATCGCTGGTGACCTGCAGGACCCAATACCATGTTCCTGGCAGGAGCGGCCACAATATCCTCTTTGTAGATCTTGGAGCAAAGAGAAGCCTGGTAAGGGAGATGTCAGCAGTTGGCAGCCTCCTGGTTGTCCCGTATGATGCTGATCTGGAGATGATGGCAGGAGAATATGATGCGGTCTTCCTTTCAAACGGTCCTGGAGACCCGTCACATCCGTCACTTTCAGGCGTTGTTGACTTCGTTCGCCGTGCATCTGAGAGCATGCCGGTATACGGCGTGTGCCTGGGCCACCAGATCATCTCCCAGGCCTTTGGCGGCAGGACAACCAAGATGAAGTTCGGGCACAGGGGATCAAATCATGCTGTTGGCGACGGAACTCACGTGATGATAACCACGCACAACCATGGTTATGCGGTGGATGAGGCTTCCCTTGCCGGAACGCCCCTGCAGGTCATTCAGAGGGATATAAACGACGGCACAGTTGAGAAGATAAAGCACCGGGATCTCCATGTTTTCTCTGTGCAGTACCACCCGGAGGCCTCTCCGGGGCCGCATGATGCCCGTGTGTTCTTCCAGGAGATCCTGGCAGACATGGAGGCGCTGCAATGAGCAGGGACGTCACCATCAGGAAGGTTCTTGTAATAGGGTCAGGCCCCGTGGTCATAGGGCAGGCTGCCGAATTCGACTATGCAGGTTCCCAGGCCTGTCTTTCACTCAGGGAGGAAGGAATCCAGGTTGTTCTCGTGAACTCAAACCCCGCAACAATCCAGACCGACCATGAGATTGCTGATCGGGTATACATAGAGCCGCTTACTCCAGAAGCCGTTGAGACTATTGCCCTGCGGGAGAACGTGGATTCAATACTTCCGTCCATGGGAGGCCAGACTGCCCTCAACATGGCCCTTTCACTGAAGAAGAGGGGTTTCCTTGAAAGGACCGGCATCAGGGTGCTGGGGACTTCCGCTGAATCCATTGAGATTGCGGAGGATCGGGAAAAGTTCCATGAGCTCATGATCAGCATAGGAGAACCTGTTGCGCCGTCTGCAAGGCTCAGGAAAGATAGTTATGAATCTTCACTCCAGTCAATTGACTTCTATCCCCTCATAGTCAGGACTTCCTTCTCCCTTGGAGGTTCAGGGGGAAGGATCATCAGGGACCGCCAGGAGCTTGAGAAGATCTGCCAGGAATACTTCAGCATATATCCCGAAGAAACCCTGGAGCTGGAGAAATCCCTTGAGGGGCTGAAGGAGATAGAGTACGAGGTCATCAGGGATAATGCCGGGAACTGCATCACCATATGCAACATGGAGAACCTTGACCCAATGGGCGTCCACACCGGCGAGAGCATTGTGGTCACGCCGTCGCAGACGCTCAGCGACATACAGTACCACATGCTCAGGGATTCTGCCATACGGGTCATCTCTTCACTTGAAATAAGGGGAGCATGCAACATCCAGTTTGCCCTTGATTCCAGCACAAACAGGTACTATATTGTTGAGGTGAACCCCAGAACATCAAGATCATCCGCCCTTGCGTCCAAGGCAAGCGGGTACCCCATAGCAAGGACTTCCAGCAAAATTGCCGTTGGCTACAATCTGCCGGAGATCAGGAACCCCATAACCCGGAATACATATGCGGCATACGAGCCGTCGCTGGACTACATAACCGTGAAGATACCCAGATGGCCATTTGACAAGTTTGACGTGGACCGGAGAATCGGGGTCCAGATGAAATCCATCGGGGAGGTCATGGGAATCGGCAGGACATTTGAGGAAGCCCTCATGAAGGCTGTTGCCTCACTGGATACACCGGAATCAAGGAAGCTCAGGCTTGGTGTTGATGATGCAAAACTTTCCTCTCTCATATCGGTTCCGTCAGACCTGAGGCTCTTCGCAATATTTGAGGCGCTTTTCAGGAACTGGGACATATCCCATGTGAGCAGGATCAGCGGTTATCCGGAGTATTTCATAGCAAAGATGGTAAACATTACCCGGGCCCTTGGGGCAATCAGCAGGGGCACCGTGCCGGAGGACATGGCCATGCTCAAGAGGCTTGGCATTCCTGACAGTAACATAACTGTATTCACAGGCATCAGGGAGACGGACATAATAATGGACAGGATAACATCCGGCATCCTTCCAGTATTCAAGGCCATAGACACATGCTCCGGTGAATTCGAGACCCAGACCCCATACCTGTACTCAACTTATGAAAGTGAGGATGAGAAGTTCCAGGCGAAAAAGAACAGGGGCACGGTTGTTGTCATTGGATCTGGACCGAACCGCATCTCTCAGGGGCTGGAGTTCGATTATGGGGCGGTGAAGGCCGTCCTTGAGCTGAGGCGCATGGGCTACAGGACAGTTATGGTGAACAGCAATCCCGAAACCGTATCCACAGATTTCGACATATCGGATTCCCTCTACTTTGAGCCTCTTGATCTGGAGCATATCAGCAACGTCATCATGAGGGAGCAGCCATGCAGGATCATAATACAGTTTTCAGGCCAGACGGGCCAGAATCTTGCCTCAGATCTTGAGAAGATCTTCGGTGCAAGCATCTTCATGGGAACAATGCCGGACAGCATAGATGAGATTGAGGACAGGAAGAAGTTTGCCGAATCGCTGGATGCCATGGGAATGCTGCAGCCAGAATTTGTCACCATTTCAAACATACAGCAGGCGGTGGAGGCCATGGAGAGGGTCAGGCTCCCCCTCATAGTGAGGAGCAGTTTCATAATAGGCGGGAGGGCCATGGACATTGTCAATGACAGGGATGACCTGTTCCGGAGAATCTCGGATCTGCTCAACGAGCGGCCACAGTATCCCATACTGCTGAGCAGGTACGTTGAGGACGCCACGGAGATTGATGTTGACTTCGTGTCGGATGGCAGAAATTCAGTCATAGCAGGAATATGCGTTCACATAGAGGAGGCCGGAACCCATTCCGGAGATGCAACAATGGTCATGGGGCCCGGCATTCCGTCACCGGAAATTGCGTCCAGGATAACTTCACTTGTCAGGAAGTTCACGGAAAGATTCTCTCTCAGGGGTTTCTCCAACCTGCAGCTGGCAGTGAAGGATGACAGGATTTACATAATAGAACTCAACGCCCGTGCTTCCAGGTCTCTTCCATTCGTCAGCAAGGCCACTGGCAGAGACTGGATCGGAATCGGAATCTCCGCCATGACGGGCCACAGGATACATGAAGACCCGGGAAATCCATCCTCGTATTTCGTCAAGGTTCCCGCATTTCCATTCAACCGTTTCCTGGACCTTGATGCGGTGCTTGGACCGGAGATGAAATCCACCGGTGAGGGGATGAGTGCCGGAAAGACCCTTGAGGAAGCCATGGAAAAGGCCCTGAAGCTCATGAGGATAAGCATACCCCATGGGGGGAAAGTGCTGGTCTCGGTCAGCGACAGGGACAAGCCGGCGCTTGTGCCGGTAGCAAGATCACTTGCAGGCAGGGGCTTCTCCATATATGCCACGCCTGGGACACGGAAATATCTTGAGGAAAACGGAATCGCTGCGGGCACAGTATTCAAGATTGAGGATCTCAGGAAGCCTGGCATTGATGAATTCATTGCTTCCCAGAAGCCTGTCATCATAATCAACACGCCCAACATGCGGTCCGGGGCAATCAGGGACGGTAATGAGATAAGGAAGATAGCAATCAGGAGCAACATACCACTCATAACAAACCTCAGGCTGGCTGAGAGCCTTGCCAGGGCACTTGAGGCGGAATCAAAGCCGGAATATCTGGAAATAGGGGAATACTGGTGATGCAGTGATGAATCTCAGTGAATCCAGGGCAACATTCATGGAGGTATATTCCTCAATAAGAAAACAGGCTCCTCCACATCACTTTGAATTCCATGATCCGTTCTGGGTTCTCATCACCACAATAATGTCCCACAGGACAAAGGATGAGGTTACAGATGCAGCAGCACGCGGGCTGTTCCAGAGGTATCATGATGCGGCTGGACTTGCCGGGGCCAGATACGAGGATGTCCTCGCCATCATATCAAGGGTGGGATTCAGCAGGGTCAAGGCAGCAAGGGTTATCGAGGCAGCGCGGATCATAGTGGATGATTTTCACGGGAATGTGCCGCCCTCGCTTGATGAACTCACAAAGATACCGGGAGTGGGAAGGAAAACCGCAAACGTGGTACTGGCTGATGCATTCGGGAAGCCGGCCATAGCAGTTGACACTCATGTTTTCAGGATTGCTGCACGCATAGGATGGGCACCAGCCGCAACGCCTGAGGAGACCGAGAAGAGGCTCATGAAAATAGTCCCTGAGGACATGTGGGTTGGCTTCAATCCAACAATGGTTGAATTCGGGAAGAAGATATGCCGCCCGGTTGGACCAAGATGCAGCGAATGCCTGATCAACGGCATCTGCCAATATGGAAAGAAAAAATTGGGGAAGAAATAGGATCAGACAGGGTTGGGCTTGAACCTCTCCTTGGCGTCCTCTATGATTGTTTTCACGGTTTTCTTGAATGGAGCGAACTCCTCCGGCGTCTTTGGATAAGCATCGTAGAGGCTGTTGAATTCCTTCATCTTTCCCACCACATAGACAAGGTTTGAGAATGCCCTTACGTTGGTGGCGCCCTTCAGCACCATCTTGAACTTTGATGCAAGGCTCAGTTCCGGGATGAGCCCCAGTGTTATGTCCGATGCCTCCTTGGTTGTGAGGAATGTCCTCATGCCGTAGTTCAGGATATCGTTGTTCAGGGACTGCAGGTATATCCTGAAAACCTCCATTCCAGCCGTTCTCTTTCCGTATGCCTGGTTGTAGTCAAGATTGTACTTCCACAGGCCCTTCACGGACGTGTCGTTCTCCTCCACAGCGCGGACTGCATTTTCTCCAGCAAGTATTCCCGATATGAGCGCCGGGCCGATTCCTCCAGCACTGATGGGATTTGGCATGACCATGCTGTCTCCGGCTCCCATGTACCCGTCGTACACCAGGCTCTCCATCTGCCTCCTGACCGAGACGGACCATATGCCCTTTCCGTTGTTGTTCTTGTTGAATATCCGCAGGTTCTTGAGGGCAGGATTCCATTTCACGTAATTGTCTATGAGGGTCTGCAGGTTGTCTGATCTCTTCATCTTGGCGTTCCTGATGTCCAGGCTTCTCTTCTGGACACCCAGGCCAATGTTTATCCTGTTACCGCTCTTGGGAAACACCCAGCCGTATCCGCCTGGGGCGATCTCGTTGTTCAGGTGGATCAGCGCATTGTCAGGATCGTAATACTTCAGATCGGCATGATCAAGATCGAATTCATAGATGTACCTGCCTGTTGATTCAATGTCGTCTATGTCCACTGTCCTCTCTATGTAAGGGTTCTCAGGCAGGTTCCTCCTCAGGACTGTTGAAACGCCAAGGGCATCTATGACAACCTTTGCCCTGAATTCCTTCTCCTCCTTGTTCCTGTCCCTTCCATGGACTCCCACGACCTTCTTCCCGTCAAGGACCGGCCCAGAAATGTCGAACTGGCTGATGTATTCCACATCTGTCTTCCTGGCAATCTGCAGGAGCTTGGACTCAAACTCAGGCCTGTCAAGGGTGAATCCAACCCCCTCGAACATGAACCTTGTCTTGAGGTCAGGTGAAATTGCATAAACGCCGTCAACCCTCCTGTCAAGTTCCGGGAATCCGAATGAAATTCCCAATTTTTTGGTAACGAAGTCTATGTGCGATCCGGCAACTGCATCCCCGCATGTCCAGCCCCATACTGTCTTCTTCCCAACTTCCTCCTCCGTGTTCCTGTCAAGCATCAGGACCCTCTTGCCGGCCCTTGCAGCAACAGTGGCTGCAAGCATGCCGGAAAGGCCTGCTCCTGCAACTATTATATCATAATTGTCCACGCTGTTCATGAAAATCGACTACTGCCTGAGTATATGGCACCATATTTAAAATTTATTTGATCCGGCCGGAGTGACAGAATCAATGAAAAACAAAATGATACCAGACGCATTACGTTGACATTGCCTGACTGCATCATAATCGGTGGTGGCCCGTCCGGGTCAGTGATTTCAAGGATTCTTCAGAAGCGCGGCTTCGCCACGGCAATCGTTGACATGAGGATGGAGATCGGCGCTCCCATGACATGCGATGATCTTGTAAACGTCAGGGATGTCAGGTCTGCCGGGGCAGATCCAGATGAAATGCCCATTGAGATGCTTGATGGCGTTGAAATCCACTGCGGATCGGCCGCGCTGACCATGGCAGCATCAGGAAAGGAAGGCGATGCATTCAATGCCGCAGTTGAGACAGACCGGCTCAAAAAGGAGATCACGGCACTTGCTGCGCTGGAAGGCTCCCATGTCCACATCAGGTCCAGGGCAGAAGCCGTTTCACTGAATGCCCAGGGCGACTTTGAAGTTATGGTCAGGACCGGTTCCCATGAGGAACTGCTCAGGTCGCGTTTTTTGGTGCTGGCTGGCGGATCATGGGACAGTGCACCTGCCTTTGCAGGCCGGCCACCGCTGCAAAACCTTGCCCGGCCAGGTTTCAGTTATGGCAGATCAGTGGCCCGGACAGATGAAAGAAAAATTGCCTCCTTGATCTTCAATGGCCATGAACACTGCATCAACATTGAAAATCCCATTCCCGGGGGCTTTCACGATTCAATATGCTTGATGCCTGGAAAGCCTGGAGTGACCGTTGCTGATACAGTATCGCCATCAGGTTCAGTTGCCGTCGGACAGAAGTTCTTTGCCCTACCGGCTGCACCCGTACCAGAATACGGTGGTGCCATTGTTGCGGGGCTGCAGTCAGGCCTGTGGAATCCCATTTTCTCAACTGCGTTCCACCAGTCTGTCGCCACGGCTCAGCTTGCGGCAGAATGCATAACTGCCCAGCTTGAAGGCAGGGTTGAAAATGCTGTCCAGAGATACACGGAGAGATTTCAGGCAGAACTTGCACAATCTCCGAGGGATGAGTTCCTTCTCTACAACGAACTCATGAAAGCACAGCCCCGTGAAATTGAAAAATTCATGGAAAAACTTGCCACAGAAGAATATTCAGAAATATCGGTAGCTGAGATTGAAAGGCGGATGCACATGGATATTGGCGGGCTTATGGACCTCCTTAATGAGGATCACTGAATGCCCTCGAGATTCTCCAGACCGAAATTGCCGGCCTTTATCTGGTTCCTCATGAGTTTCTTGAATCCGCGGTTGCCCTTCATGGCCTTGAGATTGTTCTTCATTGCCTTGAACTCCCTCAGGAGATTCCTCACATCAGTTTCCTCCCTTCCTGATCCTCTGGCTATCCTGACGATGCGTCTGGCATTTATCTCGTCTGGATGCTCCAGCTCATAGAAGGTCATGGAATCCATTATGACACGGTAGTTGTTCAGCTTGTCCTGAGCATTGTCCAGGTCCTCAGCACCGATCTTCCCTCCGCCGGGAATTTTTGAGAGCGGGAGGGCATCAAACATCTTCCTCATTATGCCGGGCTGCGCGAACTTCTCCCAGATCTCGTACATGTCCTTGAGATTGAATTTCCCGGACATGAGGCGGTTCATTGATTCCTCGGCCTCTTCCTCTGTTATCTGGGTCTCCTGGAATGCCTCAAGAAGTGTTTCCAGGTCACCAAGGCCAAGCAGGCGTGACAGGAACTTCTTCGCATTGAAGACCTCAAGATCATCCATGTGTTCCCCCGTACCTATGAAATACACGGGCGCATGGATATCTGCAACCGCACTGAGGGCCCCTCCACCCTTCCCAGTGCCGTCCATCTTGGTGATTATGACTCCCGTTATTCCTACAGCATCGTTTATAGCCTTTGCCTGCGGGCCTGCCTGCTGCCCTATGGTGGCGTCCATGACCAGGAGGACCTCCTTTGGCTGGAATTTTTTCTTTATCTCCGTGATCTCGTCAATAAGTTCCTGGTTCAGTGAATCCCTGCCGCTGGTATCAATGATCTTCACCTTGAGGTCCTTCAGTTGTTCCAGGCCGTTGCTTATTATCCTGACTGGATTCTTCTGCCCCTTCTCGCCATAAAACGGGACATTCACCTGCTTTGCCACCTGTTCCAGCTGATCGTAGGCTCCCGGCCTGTGGACATCTGCTGCTATGAGCCCAACACTGAGCCCCTTCCTGTGGAAAAATTTGGCAAGTTTGCCTGCGCTTGTGGTCTTGCCCTGACCGTATAGACCAACGAGCATAATGGTCTGCTCACCAAGCTCTATCTTTGAGTCCTCCCCCAGAATCTTCAGGAGCTCCTCGTAGATGATCTTGATCATGTAGTCCTGTTCGGTCATGCCAGCAGGGGGCTTTTCCTCGCTGGCCCTGCGTTCAAGGGTGGAAGAAAGATTCAGGACAAGCTTGACATTCACGTCAGCCTTCAGGAGCGCTCTTTGAAGTTCCTTGGAAACCTCCTTTATTGTCTCCTTGTCAATGTAGCTTGCACGTGATATCTTGCGTATTGTCTCCCTGAGCGATCCGGCCAGCCCTTCAAGAACCATTAAGCATCACTGGTAGAAATGAATCCAAGGATTTAATATTCTCTCCACCTGTAGCCGCATTCCTCACAGGTGTAAAACTTCGTTTCCGGTTCATCTGCAGACCTGGTCTGTTTCAGGAGATAATATGCGCCCTTGTGGTGGCATTTTGGGCAGACTGCATCGGAATCCAGAGGCTCCGCATTCTTCTCCTCCTTGATCATTATTACCTCCTTGGCTGCGGAGGTGCTTACTATCTTGCCTGACTTGCCTGTTCCGGCTGTCTGGGTGTACCCGCAATTGGTGCAGACCATCTTTCCGTTTGAGGGTGTCATGAGTGAACCGCATTTAGGACAGAACATAGAAAGGATGAATTCCGAGATAGTATATATACATTGACCTTTACAAATTGCTTAATTCCGGCAAGATGTTGTACAAAAATGATAATTACTACTTTGAATATTGTGAGGCATGGCGAAATTTGACGAGGAACACATTCCGGAAATTCTGGACAGGTACAGAACAGTGGCAGTTGTTGGCATATCCGACAAGCCTGACCGTGACAGCTACAGGGTAGCTGAATACCTGAAACAGTCCGGGTACAACATACTGCCGGTTAATCCAGCGCTGGACCAGTGGCTGGGCATAAAGGCATACAGGGACCTTTCATCCATTCCAGAAGATGTCAGGGTGGAAATAGTGGATGTCTTCCGGAAACCAGATGCGGCACTGCAGGTGGTGGAGGAAGCCCTGAAACTGAAACCAGCAGTAGTATGGCTCCAGGAGGGAGTTGTGAACCAGGAGGCTGCTGAACTTGCGAAATCCCACGGCATACAGGTAGTTATGGATCGCTGCATGATGAAGGAGCACAGGAAATACCACAGCAAAGCATAAAAATCTTAACCGGAAGTTCCATACACATTGGGTCGGGGTAGCCTAGCCTGGTAAGGCGATAGACTCGAGATCTATTGCTCTTGTAGCTCGGGAGTTCGAATCTCCCCCCCGGCGTTACTGATTTTGTTCCCTGTATGGTTTAAATTTCCTCATTCATGAAATATGATGCCACATGGGGATTGTTTTTAAGAGGTGGTGAAATCACAGGCAGTGCTGGATATCCTTATCCTTATGATCGTCGGCGTGGCAGTTGGCGCACTCACTGGAATGACTGGCAGCAGCGGCGTTCTGGTTGTTGTGCCCGCACTGAGCCTCATGGGATTCACGTTCCAGAGATCGGTGGGTGCGAGCCTTCTTGTGGACGTCATAACCACATCCATAGTCATATACGTATATCTCAGGAAGCGCAGTGTCTACGTGAGGAGCGGGATTTTCATGGGCCTTGGCGCAATCATAGGAGCACAGATAGGGTCAAGGGTAGCTGTGTCCATATCCCAGCATCCACTGGAAATCGCATTCGTTGTTCTCACAGCGGTGCTTGCCTTCCAGATGTACAGAAGGGCATTTGGAAAACCCCGTGAAAAAAAGAATATTCACCTATCCTTTCCGGAGATGCAGGCACTTCCACTTGCCTTTGCCCTGAGCATTCCAGTGGGATTTCTGACGGGCACAATAGGCACCAGCGGAGGCATCATGTTCATAGGCATAACAATGCTCCTCTTCACTGTACCTGCACAGAAAATGGTGGGCACAGCCACCCTTGCCATGTTTTTCTCCGCGTTCAGCGGGACTGTTGGTTATGCTTCCCTTGGGCTTATTGACTTTACTGCTGCTGCCATTATAGGGGTGGCTTCCCTTGCATCCGGTATTGGATTCTCATATCTTGCTCACAGAACCTCCGAGAAAGGCATATATGCAGCCATAGGAACCGTGTTTATCGTGGTGATCTTTGTGGAACTTTTCAAGATCATCCTCTGATAGTTACAAACCTTGCTGTGATCATCCCTTCTTCCTCGCGTCATCCAGGAGAAGCTCCTGGTATGCATCGTCATCCATCTCCATTACAAATGGGCCACTGTAGCCGCAGTCCAGGCACTTGTACTGACCCATGATCATGATCATTGCTCCCGTCACGTTGTCAGAATGGCACATGGGACACACTTTATGCATTCATACACATGCTGAACCTGAAGATAAGCATAGTTCATGCAGGAAATGTTTATACTCAAATCGCAATCATTCTCCTGACCCGCTAACTTGAAAAAACAGGGAGCGTATAGTATTGCTTAAAATTCTCAATGAAAGCAAGGTCTCTCCATTCATATCTTTCACAAGGGATGAGTGGAAAGCACTTCGTGATTCAACTCCAATGACCGTGTCAGAGGAGGACCTCAGCATAATAAGAGGAATAAACGAGAAAATCTCGCTCCAGGAGGTTGAAGAGGTTTTCCTGCCTCTGTCCAGGCTCATGAACATATATTACTGCGCAGCCAGGCAGCTTTACGATTCCAGGCGGGAGTTCCTCAAGGAGAAGGGGGAGAAGGTACCCTATGTGGTGGGGATGGCAGGCAGCGTTGCGGTTGGGAAGAGCACCATAGGAAGACTCCTGAAGATCCTCTTTTCAAGATGGCCCACTGCACCAAAGGTTTCGCTCATTGCAACAGATGGCTTCCTGCTTCCAAACAGCGTGCTGGAAGCAAAGGGACTCATGAACAGGAAGGGCTTTCCCGAAAGTTATGATGTGAGGGCACTGATTCACTTTCTCTATGAGCTTAAGAGTGGTAAAGATGATCTCAAGATTCCCCTCTACTCACATCTGACCTATGACATAGTTCCGGGGCAGTTCCAGGAGATAAAGAGGCCGGATATAGTCATACTGGAGGGGCTCAATGTTCTCCAGACCAGGAGTACAATGGCATCCCAGACCAATCCTGAACTACTTGTATCAGACTTCTTTGATTTTTCCATATATGTGGATGCCGATGTTGCAGACATCAAGAAATGGTACATCGACAGGTTCCTGGTGTTCAGGGAAACAGCATTCAGGGATCCAAAGTCCTTTTTCAGGAAGTATGCGGAGTTGGACACTGAAGATGCCATAGCAACAGCTTCGTCCATATGGGAAGAGATCAATGCCGTGAACCTGAGGCAGAATATTGAGCCCACAAAATACCACGCACACCTGATCCTGAAGAAGGGACCCGATCATTCTGTGACCGATGTATTTATGAGAAAAATATGAAACTGAGCCACAGTTCATTGGATTTTACACGGTAATCCCCATCATCCCTGATCAGTATGGGAGGATTCCCCTAGCAAGAATATTCAACGCAATTTGAAATCGTTACCCGGTACGGAGTCCTCTGCCTGTTTGCCATTTGGAAGAAATTAATGGGACTTATACAATTGATTAAAAAGAAGAAAATGCGAATTGAGGTATTTACTTCGTCTTTCGCATCATAACTTCATAGTATCCGTCGCGGTCATATACACCTACAAGCTCATTTTGTGATTTGTCCACCCAGGCAGGAGCATCATCCTTTACGCTTGGATCCGAAGAATATACAGCTATAATATCCCCAACTTTCGCATCCTTGTAGGCTATGAGCATCTCCCAGAGAGCTCCAGGACAAATTGTTCCCCGCACATCAACTATCTTTGCCGGTTTCAATTCTTTTTCCATTTTATCACATCCCGTGGGACTTGATGTGAATCCGTAATCCCAACTTGACATATAAACAAAGCCATCCTCAAGAGAAGTTCTCATTATTCGCGGCAATTTCAAAGGAAAACCTGACGTACTTGATTTTTCCCGGGAACCTCATAAAGATGGATGGTGCATTTCTAAAATCCAACTGAATCAAAAAGTCCGGTTAATAAATGGGGCTGACCGGATTTGAACCGGTGACCTCCCGGTTATCAGCCGGGTGCTCAAACCATGCTAAGCTACAACCCCTGTTTCCAGAAATACTGGAAATGGAAGCCCCCTAAAATTGGAGGAGCCGTAATAAACATTTCGCAACCTAACAGTAGATATGCTTGTTCAGTTTCCAATTTCTGCTCGATCATTTCCTGTGGTAAATTTCATTCAAGTTTTCTGAAGAAGAGGCGCATACCGGGCAAATCTCGCTGGATGACGGCTGGCCGCAAACTGCGCATTTTCCCACTGCCGTATCTGAGCCGCCCCGTATTGATGGCTTGATCCTGTCAAGGAAGTTCAGCAGCGCAAAACGTGTTCCAGGGGAGCGTTCTTCAAGTGTTTCCACAACGTCGCGAAACGTGTTTCTCTGTGCTTTTTCATAGTAAGGGCACCATGAAGCATCAAAGTCGATCCCCTTCAGGATGGCGTAAAGCATTACCTCCTTCTCGGGGATGCGCCTCAGGGGCAGTATCCTCCTGACCATGCCTTCCCGGGAATCACTGTGCGGTGCCATCCTGGCAAGCCTGTCAACGTCTCCTCGGGCCACATTCATGAGTATTGACTGGGAGTAGTCGTCAAGATTCATGCCAAGAGCAACATAATCCGATTCAAGGGAGAGACTTTCAAGATTCATCATCTGCCTCCTCATGGGGCCGCAGCGCGAGCATGGAATGGCGTCAGGGTTTTCCGAGACAACGCGATCCATGGTTGTGCCGAAATGATCCTGAAATGATATGGTTGAGTGCTCCACACCCAGCATCCTGGAAAGCATGCGTGCCTTCTCCAGGCCGGAGCTGCGGTATCCTTCAATGCCTTCATCCACTGTGAATGCCTTCAGCGTGACATTCTTCCTGCCCTTGAATAGCTCTGCCAGAGAATAGAGGGTGACAGAACTGTCCTTGCCCCCTGAGATCGCAACAGATATTGTTATGTGGGCACCTGAAAATGATACCTGGTCCCTTATCTCCCTTCTGATTCTCCTGTCAACTGAAGCGATGAAGTGATCCGCGCAGAGCATTTCACCGCTGTACCTGGCCTCGTAAACAGCGTCCCTGCCGCAGATAGTACACTTCATGGAGGTGTATGATTATCTACATTATTGCTCTTTCCAATGCGGGTTATGAAGATGCGGTAAATTATGACTCATGGCTCAAACCACCGCGTGAACCTCAGTGCCCATCATGGTACGGTGACCTGCTGGCAGATCACGAAACAGTTCTCTCCTGTATCCCTTCTGCCTTTGCAGCTTCATATCCTGAGTTGAATGCTGCCAGGTTTGCCTCTGCTGCCTTCCCGGAAAATATCCTGGTTATCTCACCTTCCAGTATCTCCCTTGGGATTTCCAGAATGCCAAGCCCATACAGGAAACCTGCAATCACGGTGTTCACGGTGCGATAATTCCCTGCCGCCCTTGCGAGCTCCAGTGCGTTTATGCTGTGCAGTTTAACTTCCTTCTGTATGGCCCTGCTGATATCATCAATATCGGGATACTGCTTCCTGTTGATTCCCAGCGAAACAGGGGGTAGCTTTTCCGTGCTCATCACCATGATCGTGTGTGGTCCTGCCCTTCTGAGCGACCTGAGTGCTTCGAGGGGCTCCAGTGCCACGATTATATCCGCATCGCCGTCAGGCACTATTGGGGCATAATAGTCCCCAATCCTGACGTCCACTGACACCGAACCTCCTCTCTGGGCAAGTCCGTGTATCTCTGACATTATTGCCTTCTGGCCCGCTGACATTGCCGCGTTAGAGATCATGAGCCCCAGGGTCACCACGCCCTGTCCACCGACTCCTGCTATGATGATATTATGCTGCACCTGCATCACCCTCAAGTTCTATTGCATGGAATGGGCAGACATAGGGCTGGGTGCATACGCTGCATCCGTCGCAGATATTTGGATCGATAACCACCTTGTTCCCAGATACGGACATGGCAGGGCATGCGAAGTTCGTGACACAGTTCATGCAGCCGGTGCATTTATCAGGATTAACCATGAACCTGACCTCAACCCCGAGCTTCCTGTTCCTGTTGTCACGGATTAATGCACATTCACGCTTGGCTATGATCACGGACACTCCGTCGTGCCTCAGCGCATCCATTACGGCAGTGAGGGTTTCCTTCAGGTCATACGGATCAACAACCTTAAGAAAATCAACTCCTGCTGATCTGACCACATCCTCTATTGATACTTCCCTTGTGGACGGTCCTGCAAGGAATAACGGAGTTCCGGGATTTGGCTGCCTGCCTGTCATGGCTGTAATATCATTGTCCATTATGACAAGGAGCAGCCTGGATTTGTTGTGCACAGCATTTATCAGACCTGGGATTCCTCCATGGAAGAATGTGGAATCTCCAATGAAGGCAATTGCGCGCCTGTCCGTGGCGGCAGTGAGGCCGGAGGCAACACCCACTGATGAGCCCATGCTGAGCATGACCGTAGCCTCGTCGAACGGATCATAGTCTCCCAGGGAATAACAGCCTATATCGGAGGAATAAACAGGATCACTGATCCTGAGCATCTTCACTGCCCTCTTCACGGCAAAATACGTGCCGCGATGCGGACATCCGGGGCACAGGACAGGAGGCCTTGCAGGCACATCCATGGAAAGCTGGCTCGTACCTGTCTGTTCCTTCCTGCCAAGGGCAAGGATCTCCCTGAGTATTTTATCCACTGAATTGGGGGAAAGTTCATGGCTCATTGGGAAGACACCGTCGAGCTTTCCAGTAATGTTGACACTGAGGCCTTTCTTCTGGGCCAGGGACCTGCAGGCGGTCTCGATTACAGGGTCCACCTCCTCAGCCACTATGACTGTTGGATGCTTCTGCATGAATTCTGCCACCATCTTCTCCGGAAATGGGTTTATTATTCCCAGCTTCAGCACTTCAATGTCCAGCCCAAGCTTCTTCATGCTGTCCATCATTATGTTGAATGCCTCTCCGGACGCTATGATTCCATGCATTGATTCCGGATTTCCAATCCTGGTCACCAGCAGGTCCTGGTAATTCTCGCCGGATATCTTCTCCATCCTTGAGATCAGGGCTTCCTTGTACCTGTATGAATTTGACGGGAGTGCCACATACTTGCCCGGAGGTGCGGGTATATTTTCCCTGTGCCTTTCCTGTATTTCACCCATGACAACGGAGGAACGCATGTGGCTTGTCCTGGTGGTTGTCCTGAACATGACTGGCAGGCCTTCCCTTTCAGATATCATGAATGCAATCTTCAGGAAGTCCTTGGCCTCCTGCGGATTCGAGGGCTCAATTAATGGCAGATGGGCAAGCTGCGCATATATCCTGTTGTCCTGCTCATTCTGGGACGAAAACATTGACGGATCGTCTGCCGTCATTATTACCATTGGAGCCCCTGTACCTGTATATGCTATGCTCATGATGGCATCTGCCGCCACGTTCATTCCCACGTGCTTCATGAATACAAAGGACCTGAGGCCCGATATGGACGCGGCAAAGGCAGATTCAACGGCCACCTTCTCGTTCACGGAGAATTCAAACTTCAGCCCAGCCTTTCCCGCTATCTCGAATAGAACATCGCCAACCTCGCTTGATGGAGTGCCAGGGTATGTGGTGGCAACATCGACGCCAGCCTCTATGACACCACGGGCTATTGCCTCGTTTCCAAGGAGAAAAAGCCTGTCTCCCGGTTTTGCCTTGAGGATACTGTCATATGATGACATTTAGTGCACAATATGATAATCAATTACCGGTTATTTCAATGCGATCCCTAATGCTATGTCAGTCAATTCCACTCATGGCGCCTGCTTTATGCAGCGGGGTTCAATATTCCATGGATTGCATGTGCAGCAATGTTAATCTGCTGAAACTGAGGTATCCTGATAACCTGCTCAAAAAATTACATGAAAATTTTAAAGCAGCTTTACATCACAGTTTCATGTCCATGAAAAAAGCACTGTTTTACATTGTAGCTTCGGAAAAGGATCGAGCAGCCATGGGACTTACAGTGGCAAGAAGGGCCGCTGAACACAAAAGATTCAGCGACGTGAAAGTAATACTGCAGGGCGAGAGCGAAAAGCTCCTGCTTGATGAATCACCCGGAATCAAGGACAACGTTGATTACCTCATAAAGAACCACCATATTGATTCAGCATGCAAATTCATCGCAGAGAAATTCACGCTCACTGAGCCCATACTGAAAAAGGGTGTTGATCTCCAGCCTGCTGGAGAGAGGCTTGCCGCCCTTGTAAATGATGACTATGTGCCAATAGTATTCTGAGTTGTTTAGAAATTATTCGTTAAGGCTTTAGATATGCAGGAAAATACGGAACAGACGTTCAGGGAGGTGATGAGGGGCTATCCAACCGGAGTGACTATTGTGACCTCCCTTTCTGAAGGAAAGCCAGTGGGCGGTACCATGAACTCCTTCACTTCAGTCTCCATGACTCCACCTCTTATTGCGGTTTTCATAACTGCCGGCAGCCATACAGCACAGGCCATAGCAGGAAGCAGGAAATTCAACGTGAACATACTCAGTGCCAGTCAGGAGGCGGATGCAAGAAAATTTGCAGATCCGGACAGCGCAACGAGGTTCGCTCAGGATCACTTTGAGAGTGGCAGCAATGGAATCCCTGTTATCCCGGGTTCAATTGCCTGCCTTGAATGCACACTTGAGGATCAGATTCCAGTTGCGGATCATATAATGTTTCTGGGAAATGTCACAGCTGCATACAGTCTCAAGGAAGGAAATCCCATACTGTATTACCGCAGGAAATTCCGGGAACTGCCGTCTAATCCTTGATGGCAATGCTATAATACAGTGCCTTCCACAACATTATTAGGCAGGATATGGCATGATCATAGGATAGAAATGGCTCTTGATCCTGATGTTGCGAAGCTCTTGAAGATGATTTCTGAAATGAACATGCCCAATTTCAGGGACATGGATGTTGGCGATCTGCGGAATATGATGGACAACAACCCATTGATGAAGGAGGATATCCAGATAAGCCGGACCACAGACATGTCCATAGGCGACGAAAAAATCCCTGCCAGGCTTTATGATCCGAAGGATGGCACCAGGTCCCTCATACTGTATTTCCATGGGGGCGGCTTCGTTTTTGGAAACCTGGAAAGCCACGATGCGGTGTGCCGCAGGGCAGCCCGGGAATCCGGCTGCAAGGTTCTTTCTGTGGATTACAGGCTTGCCCCTGAACACAAGTTTCCAGCCGCGGTAGAGGATGCTTTCACTGCCTATGTATGGGCAAGGAAAAATGCCAGGAAGCTTGACGTTGACCCTGACAGGATTGCCGTGGCAGGGGACAGTGCCGGCGGGAACCTTTCCGCTGCCGTCAGCCTCATGATCAGGGACCGTGGCATTGAAAAACCCATGCTTCAGATTCTATTCTATCCTGCTCTCGGCCCTGACTTCTTCTCCGAATCACTGCGTGAATTCTCTGATGGCTTCTTCCTCACCAGGGATCAGATTGACTGGTTCGGTGACATGTACCTGGGAAATAAGGCTGATGCCCTGAACCCTTACTTCTCGCCCATCCTGCATCCTGATCTCTCAGGGTTACCTGAGGCCATAATCATAACAGGAGAGCATGATCCCCTCAGGGACCAGGGTGAGACATATGTATCAAGGCTCGGGTCCGCAGGCATTCCTGTGACCGGCATAAGGGCAATGGGAATGATTCATGGATTCCTGAGCTTCACACCGGTTGTTCCCGCTGCTGCTTGCGTTGCCGACATGGTGTGGTCACTGGTCGGAAAGAAGCTGGGATCCCGCTGACCTGTCACTGATTCTCCTTGAATCCAGTGTAGCTCACACCCTCCACGTCAAATTCCCCAGCTCTTTCCAGGGTGTTCGGCCTGTGCCTGGAATAGTACATGGTTACGGCCAGCCCTCCAAGGATAACCCACAGCATTGTTGCAATTAGTGACCCAAAATAGGCGTCATTTATTGGTGATGGCGTGGAAAGCCATTTTGCCACAACATCGCTCATGGAGAAGTATATGACTACAAGCCCTATGGCAGTGGCTGCTGCCGGTGCAATTCCGTGCGTCAGCAGCCTGAACTCACCTATTCTCCTGGTGAAAAAAGTCAGTGAAGTGTTGGCCATTATGTGGACCAGGATGATCGAGATGCCTGTGCCTGCCTCCAGAATGAATGCAGCGTTTTCCGGGCCGTAGATCACCCCCATGATTACGTCAAGCGCAAACGACCCCAGCGCCCACGCAATTAATGCATTGGCAGGAGACTTGTATTTGGGATGGATTCTGCTCAGGCTCTTGGGAAAGACAACGCCATCACGGGCAGCTGAATACCACCACCTGCTCACGGCGGTTGCCTTGGATACCCCGTTGGTCAGGTAGCTGTTCACTGTGAATATTATCAGGAGAACCAGCCCGACTGGCCCAAGATACCTGCTGAACACTATAAGGCCGGCATCGTTGGTTGTGGCGAAGCTCGCAATGTGGCCAATACCCCATCCAACGGTAAGTGCGTAGGTTGCAGGTATTATTGATATTGCGGTGAGGACCATGGCGAATATGATGGATTTTCCTATGTTCTTCTTGGGCTCCTTTATCTCTTCGGAAACCGTTGTGACCACCCCGCTTCCCGTGAAATCGAGAATTGAGAACACCGCGCCGAACATAATGGCGGAAAACCCAATGCCGGTTGACCTGGAAATTGTGAATGGCAGCACTGAGTTTCCCGGCCCAACCCTGATTATGATTATTATTGCTCCAATGAGCAGGAACAGGACCTCGGCAAGTCCGGCAATTGCATTGTATCCCAGTGAAGGCTTTATGCCGAAATACGTGACTGCGATTATGTAACCCGTGAAGGCAGCTGCAAATATGACCCATATGTATGGGATGCTGCTTATTGCAGGCGATATGAGGAATATGAAGCTGGACAGACCGAGTATCCCGAATGCCGCCCCTGTTATATCGTAATACATGAAGCTGAAAGCCGTTATTGGCCCCAGTCTTCCTCGATCTGTTGCGGATGAGGCGTAAGCATAGTAGCTTCCGGCGTTGGACTTATACTTGCTGAACTGGTAGGGCGTTATCATCCACAGTGCGTAAATGAGCCATCCGAATATTACAGACAGGACTGTGTCAGGGCCAGCAATTGAGAAAGATGCCACCAGCAGGATAGCAATATCTGCTGCCGGGGCAACCTGCCCAAGAGACTGGAACACTCCCTGGAACAGGCCCACTGCGTTCTTCTGCAACCTGTTTCTTCTTCGCATCATTATGTTTTTGCTCCCTTCAGGCTATATCTGGCGCAAGCGGGAAGAAATCACTTTATCCGCTGCATGCTGAATCATGGCAGTTTCACATTCTAGCCGCTTATGTTTTCCTTATTGACCCCATAATATAAAACTGTATTGTTTCCAGGCTAAAATCCGATATTATGTCAACTTATACTGGTCTCTTCATAAATATCAATGAGATATTTTACAAATATGGCATATAATTTATGATTAGGCATCGCGGGTGTCATTCTTCCGGTTGACTGGAGCTCCCAGGGGCCTAAAAACCCTGGCAGCAGTCCAGATATATGGTGTGGCCACACTGCGGACAGGCTGAATTATGCCTGTAATAGTAGCAGCTGCTGCAAGTACAGTCCTCTTCAGCGCAATCCTGGCACATGAAATTGGAATCCACAGCTGGGTGAATAACATTATGTCGTATTCCGTGCAAAATACATGAAGGAAGAGGTAGCAACCTCTCAATGCGCGGGCCTGGAATCCATGGAAATCCTCTAAGAAGCATCAACAGGGTGCATCATTCATCCGGCCCGAAAATACTGTGGTTACACCGAACCTCGCCAGATCATTATGGATTCGTTCATGGATTGGGGGTTCCGGAAATGTGCCTTGCCAGGTATCTCTGCATGAGGGCAACGGTGAGAGACATCAGGATCAGGAAGAGCCCGATGAGTCTCCACATGGCGTTGTATGAGATCACGTCCACAACAGTTCCGGAAAGCGGCGTGCCAAGTATTGTCCCCATGCTTATCATCATGAGGCTCACGCCGCTGAAAAGGCCGATGCGGTCGCGCGGGGCAATTTCAGATATCAGTGTAACGTATGTGCTGTTCCAGCCTATGGCACTCATGCCGAGGACAAATGCCATCACGCCTGCTTCCAGAATGTTTCCGGCCACCAGGGAGAAGGTTATGAACAGGAGGCCTGCTATGAGCATGATCATTGCGATCATCCTTGACCTGTTCCTGCTGAACATCCTCTCGGAAAGGTTCACCCAGAAGAGCCTGCCTGCCACGGAACCTGCAAGCAGGACAGCCAGGAGTATTTCCGACCAGATGATTGGGAAGCCCCTGAACCTCATGTATACAACGAAGTATGTGAGCAGGGACTGCTGGCCCCAAGACAGGAATGCCACCGGAAGGCTTACCAGCAGGAGCAGGCGGTTGCGCCACGTTGAGAAGAACTCCCGCACGTACCCCTTCCCAGAGCCCCTGCTTCCTTCCGGCCTGACATCCCGGGCTATGCCGATTGCCAGGCCTCCAGAGATCAGGGCCGTGAGTATGAGGGCATCCCTGAGAGAGAAGTGCAGGGCGACAAGTGGCAGGGCAAGAGCCGCCAGTGCCGCCCCAAGAGGAACACCTGACTGTTTTATTCCCATTGTTCGAGCGTGATGCGGATAATAAGCTGCCATCACAGAGCTGTTTGTGGAAGGGGTCACTATGCCGTATCCAAATCCTATGATGAAGAAGCCCGACACTATTTCTGGATAGTTCTGAGCAGATCCTGCAACAAGTGATCCAAGAGCCATCATGCCAAAGGCTATTTTCAGTGCGGTGTTCCTTCCAAGGCGGTCAACAAAATAGCCTGTCATTGATGACATTGTCAAAGAGCCTATGAAAATGAAGCTCGTGATGAGCCCGAGCTGGGCTGAGGAAAGGAGAAAATCAGATTTTATGAATGGAGCAAGTGGTGAGTAGGCGGAATCATTGAAGTTACCAAGGGTCATGAAAAGCAGTGCCTGCATGGCAACCGAAATAGAACGTCCGCTTGCTCTCGTGAACGGGGATTATCAACTGTATTGTTAACTTTCGCTATTCATGGCAGCTGGCCATTCTGCGGCATGTCTGCCTTTTTCATGATCCACTGCTGGCCCCACCGCTTTAGATCCTCAAGGGAATACTTGAGCGATTTGCCCTTCTCTGTGAGATCGTACCGCACCCTGAAGGGCCTGGTGCTCTCTACCTCCCTGGTGACAATCCCGTGTGCCTCAAGGTACTTCAGTGTGGATGAAAGCGTCTTGGAGTTCAGCCCTTCTATGCTCTTCAGGAGATCATTGAATCCCATGGGGCCGTCATTAAGGTAGCGTATGACTATGAGTCGCCACTCGCCCCCTATCTCCTTGATTGCTTCAACAATGGGACAACTATCTTTCTTTGGGGAAGTTATTTCAACTATTTCATCTGATTTACTGTATGCCATCTTGTTTAGAGTGAGTTACAGAGATTATTTAAATGTAACTGCTATACTGAGATTACAATTGTAAGTAAGTTACAAATGTATAGTTAGGTGAAAAAAATGGAAGAGAAGACATGGCTTGTGGACAAAGTTCATTCAAGCATAGAGTTCAGCATAAGGCACATGATGATTTCAACGGTAAGAGGCAAGTTCAAGGAATTCGACGGCGAGATAAGGGGAAACCCGGATGACTTCTCAACCCTGAAGGCCCATTTCACAATAAAGGTTGCCAGCATTGACACGGGTACCGCGGACAGGGACAACCACCTCAGGTCCGATGAGATACTTGCCATGGATAAGTACCCCACTGTTGAGTACACCGTGAAGAAAGTTACTGGATCTGCGGATGAAGTTAAGATCACCGGCGATCTCAGGATCAAGGCCATAACAAAGGAAGTTGTGTTCAAGGGAGAATACGGCGGCAAGATAAAGGACCCCTATGGAAACGACAGGTTTGGGCTCACTGCCTCCGCAACAATCAACAGGGGAGATTTCGACGTGAAATGGAACATGGCCCTTGAGGGTGGCGGACTCATGCTTGGCGACAAGGTGAATCTTTACCTCCAGCTTGAGGCCTACAGCCCGGTTGCCCAGAAGCAGGAAGCTGCTTCACAGTAATTTTTTTAGAGGAGCTTGCCTGGAGTTTCCTATCATGGATAATTTCTGGCCGTAAACTGCTTCTCTCACATTTCCTATGGATTGCGCTTATACCACGTTTCTTGGTTCCGTCATTCCTGATTGCATTGCAGAAGCCCCGGCAGGTGGCGTTGAACTCCACTTCAAATGTCTCATCACGCTTCGTATAGGTTACGTCAGTGACCCCTGGTTCCCCAATATTGCTGAAAATTCCAGCCATCAGTTCGCCTGTCATTGATTTTCATGACAGTTGCACAGATATTCCTGTTACTGTTTCTGCAGAGACGTCAGCTTCTCTACTGCCCTCAGCAGTAAACTGGACCCGTTCAGGAGGGCATCCTCATCCACATTGTATGTTGGGCTGTGCTGCGGGCTGGTGATCCCTTTCTCCTGGTTTCCGACCCCAAGGAAATAGAAGGCACCCGGAATTTTCTGGAGATAGTAAGCAAAGTCCTCCCCGCCCATGCTTGGCTTCGGGTAAAGAAGGGCGGATTTGCCCAGGATCTCTTCGGCTGCCTTCCCGATTATGTCCGTGACCTGTGGGCTGTTAATGACGGCTGGATATCCTTCCTCATAGTGGAACTCATATGTGGCGCCATAGGCCTCGCATATCCTTGACAGCAGCTTTTCAAGGCTCTCCCTGATGGTCTTCCTCACGCCCTCGGAGAATGTGCGAACTGTGCCGGTCATCTCGGAGTGTGCCGCTATTATGTTGTACCTGTATCCGGAATTTATGGTTCCAAATGTCACCACACCGGCTTCCTGCGGATCTATCATACGGGATACGATGGTTTGCGCCTCGGCAATATACAGCGCTGAAATCATCAGGGCGTCAACGGTCTCATGGGGGGCTGAACCGTGACCCCCTTTCCCATGTATCCTTATTGTGAACTCATCGGCATTGGCCATTGCTTCCCTTGGAAAGAGCGCTACCTTTCCTGCAGGAATTGTGGACATCACGTGCTGGCCTATGACGAAGTCCATGCCGTTCAGGACCCCACCTGAAATAAGCGAAACCGCTCCTCCTGGTGGCCTTTCCTCTGCCCTCTGGAACATGAACCTTATCTTTCCGCTGAGCTCATTCTTCCTGGCCACAGCCATGCGAACCACGCCCAGGAGCATGGCCATGTGCGCGTCGTGTCCGCAGGCATGCATTACGCCCCTGTTCCTTGACACGTACGGAAGATCATTCTCCTCCGTTACTGGAAGCGCATCAATGTCAGCCCTGACGGCAACACTGTTCCCCGGTCTCCCACCCACCAGGTCAGCAAATATCCCTCCCTTTGGGACCTCGGTGACATTTAAACCCATACTCTCAAGTTCCTTTTTCAGATATGCAACTGTACTGGATTCCTGGAAACTCAGTTCAGGATTTTCGTGAAAATACCTGCGTTTGGAGATAATGTAATCATTCAGTTCCTTATGAGAAATCGCCATTGATATCAATACGTAAAATATGCGATGGATTAAAATTTATTCATAAAAATATGGAATGGGGAGCAGATCGGCTTCACTGGTTCATCTGCCTGAGCTTCTCAACAGGGTCACTGTAATCCAGTTTCTTGATTGACTTCGTGATCCTTGACATTGCTTTCATGGAGGCCGTGAGCCCAAGGAAGAGGTCCTGGTCATTCTTGATGCTTGAGTACATTCCAACAAGGGTCTGTTTCTTCCCGCTCCCTATGGTATCAACCAGGTCCTTGGAAATATCAGGCAGGTTGAACAGTATGGCCTTAATTGTGTCGGCGGTCCTTTCATCGGAAAGCGCGAACAGCAATGCCAGCAGAACGTTTCCAGTCTTCATGATCCCGTTGGCGAACTCCTTGGATGAGATGAACTTGCCAAAGAATTCCACATCTGTTGGAAGATATGACTGTGATACGTCGCTCAGCAGCTTTATTATCCCCGCCTCCTTCAATTTTTCAAGTATATCCAGCAGCGTGAGCAGAGCGTCACTGTTGTCCGCCACCTTCTCTATGATTTTCTCCATGGGGTCAACTGCCTCGACCTCATTCTCTTCTTCCTTATCATGTATTTCCATTTCTGTCATCTCACATTATCCCCCTTAGCATTGCCGTGAAATACGTATCTGCCGAGGTCCACTTCAGGAGGTAGTCAAATTTGCTCTCATACCATGCCCTTGGAGGCTTGTTGTATGAGAAGTAGAGGGTCATTGCCGTCCCTTCCCCGGTCACTGTTGTGCATGCAACTTCGCCGTTGTATGATTCATCGTACACATGCCCTGAAGTTTCATATGCCAGCCTGTTTGCCAGGTACTCAGATTCAAAGTGGGCTGTTGCACCTGCCTTTGAGATGGGCAGGTTTGTGGCATCCCCGATTGCGAACAGATCGTCGTGATCCTTGTAGTTCAGCTTGTGCCTGTCAACGTCAATATAGCCTGATTCATCGGCAAGCCCTGATTCTGTTATGAAGCGCTGTCCCCTGTGTGGGGGTATCATCACCAGCAGATCATAGTCCACGGTCTCTCCTTCAAGGGAGTTTACCTGCTTCTTCTCCTGGTCAATGCTCTCCACATTGAACAGCGTGTGGTAATTGATGTTCTTCTCATCGAAGAGCCTCTGGACCTCGTCCGAGACATTAGCTATGGTGAACACCCTGTTCAGCGGATACACATAATCTATCTGGGTCTTGTCCCTGATACCCCTTGTCCTGAGATAGTCCTCCAGCTGGAACGTGAACTCATAGGGTGCAGGAGGGCACTGTATGGGGATGCTTGCCTGCCCGATTACTATCTTTCCGCCCTTGAATTTCCTGAGCTGATCCCTGAGGTCAATGGCACTTGGCAGGTCGTAGAAGTGGTTTGCGCTTCCCCTGTAGCCTGGAATTTCATCCGGGGCAAACCTGTTTCCCGTTGCCACTATGAGTATATCGTAGTCCAGGGTCTTTCCACCAAGAAGGGTTACCTTCCGGTTCTCAGGATCAATATGTGTGGCCATGTCCCTAATATATTCTATGCCGGGGTTTATGACAAATGCCGTTGGCTTGACACTGTCCCTGTAATTCTTCAGGTTCAGCGGGATGTGGATCCCATCAGGCTTGAAGTAGTGGAGCGGGGTGTTCCCCACAATGGAAATAGATACCCTTTCACGGTCCGTGAGAAGCCTCAGCTTGTTTGAGATGATGATGCCTGCAGCACCATCACCAAGCACCAGAACGTTCGTCCTGCCATTGCCCATATTCACCACGTCACTTTACCTTTTTCATTTCGATCTCGTAATATCCGTTCCGATCGAATACACCTATGAGCTGGTTTCCGGATTTGTTTATCCAGGCTGTGGCATCTTTCTTGGTGCCGCTGTCCGTGGAGTATACGGATATTACATCACCTACTTTGGCCTGCTTGTATGCCTTTATCATTTCCATGAGTGGTCCGGGGCAGAAACTTCCCCTTGCATCCACAACCTTGTCAGGTTTAATTTCTTCTGCCATATTCATTCACCTCTTTCAGATAAACAGGGTCATCTTGGAATCCTTTGCCATGTCTACGAACTGGGAAACACCTATGACTTCCTCGATCATTGGGTCCAGGTCATCTTTTCCGATTCCCATCAGGTCAGCAAACATTGCGCAGCCGTACACATGAACGTCACCGACTTCCATGGCCTGTTTCAGGGTATCCTTCCACGACGGGACTTTCTTCTCCTTCATTATGCTGAAAAGCTGTTTCTCCATTCCCTTGCCTTCAACGCCCAGCTTCGTGTTCTCGCCGGCATTCTTCCTCATCTCCATGAGTGCCCAGAAAGTCACAAAAACATTGACCTCCATCCCATTGGCCACGGCTCCGGAGACTATTATGGATCCTGCCATCAGTTTGTCCACAGTCCCTGATGCCAGAACTATAGATGCCTTGTCAACCATAGATTCACCAATTCTATCATCGCAGGTCCATACAAAATGACCATGCCTTATACCTTAAGAAGATGGTTTTAATAGCTACATTCTGTTTATATATTATTTAAAGAACCTGGTCAATAGATTATAATGTTATGTATAAGAAATATCTGAATACTATCTTCTGACTCCACGGCGCCTTATGATCCTGAACAGGTCCGAGAGGGTAAGCACACAGAATATGAGCCCTATGAGGAAACAAAGGAAGAAGAAAATCTCTGAGTCAAGAAAGAGGAAAGAAGAGTTGTCCGGTATCAGTCCGCCGGCAAAGAAGATTATCAACAGCAGTATGCCGTCAAGTATGGTGAAGACGAAGAGGCTGTTGATCTGGCTGAAAATGGGTTTCTGGAGGCTGTCCGCGGAAAAGAGGGGTATTATGGTGACTATGAGGGAATATGCAGTCAGCAACAGCCCTATTAGGGTGCCGTAAAGGCTGAGGAGGCTCCCATTGCTGAAGAACGTGTTGAATTTCGCCGACAGTGCAGGATCAGACAGAAACTTTATGTAATGGTTTTCAAGCAGGAAAGTCAGGATGAACGAGATGATTACTAGTGTCTTGACCTTGTAAATATTCTCAAGATTGTCACGTAACTTTATCTGCGCCAACTGAACTGTATTGGAACAGTTGGATATAATGATATTGAAGCCTTTGAATCAATGAATAAATGAAAGCATTGGTGCAGGCTAAGCCGCACCTTGGGAGTTTGTTTGCTGTCTGTGCGCCGTACGGATCCAGCGTTCCTGGCATCCTGGTGGCGTGGCCAGCCATTGGGGGAAATAATCTGAGTCAGGTGCGCTTGCCCTGATTTCTTAATATTGAATTTGCCTTTTCCAGGTCCTGCGGCGTGTCAATATCCATGACCGCTGTGATGGAACCTACCGCATATTCCACGACATTCCCGGAATATGAGGCAAGAAGCTTTCTCCCGCCATCCTCTCCCTTTAGCCCAAGCAGCTCCTTCATCATTGAAGCGGGGAAGATGGCAGGATTTCTCCTTACACCGGAAACTGTGGCAGCCACTATGCAATCCGGATTGTTCAAGAATATTGCCACCATTTCCCTGTACCTGGCCTGGCCGAATAATGGCATATCGCCATTCACAAGAAGCAATCCGTCACAGCCATTTCCTGCATTGTTGACTGCAGTCCTTATGGAGGAAGCCATGCCTTCCCGGTAATGTGCATTCCTGACAATTTTTGCTTCACCATTGCAGGCCAGCCTTTCAGCCACTGTTTCAGGGCGCACAACCAGCATGATCTCTTCCAGCCCAGCAGCTACCAGGTCGTCTACGGCATAGCATACAACCTGCTTTCCTCCCATCAGGGCAGATATCTTGTCTCCTCCGAACCTTGTGCCCATTCCCGATGCCAGAACTGCCGCACATACTTTCACGTTACCCTGATGGCACAGTCCCTATTTTAGCACTTGGATATTGACTTTCCATGAATTTTTTGCCTGCAGTATAAGAGGGCCGGATTCCGAAAATGAAATATCCGGAGGGAGCAATAACTGTGCATGGAGACCATAGGGTATGCAGAGGAAATGCACAGACTCATATCGCAGAACATGACTTTTGTCACTGCAACTGTGGTGAAAACTGATGGATCGTCACTTGCCAAGCCTGGATTCAAGGTCATTGTCCACAATGGTGAGATAATTTACGGGACACTTGGAGGGGCATGTCCCGATTCTGTTATCCTGGATGCGGCTGAACAGGTTCTTTCAACAGGCGTCCCAAGGACAATAAGGATTCACCTTGAGGAATCCGGGAAGGGTCTTGAAGCCATTGTCTCAAGGAAATTGCCGGATGAAGTCTATGTGGAGACATTCTGCGGAGGCACAATTGAAGTGTTCCTGGAGGCGTACAGGCCTCGCGACAGGCTCATAATAATCGGGCAGGGCGGGAAGGATGACATAGAGGATTCGCTGGCAGGCCTGGGAAAACTTTGTGATTTCCAGGTGACCGTGATCGATCATGCACCATCCCTGACAAATAAACCGGACACACTCATCACCCATCTGGACTTCAACCTGCGTGACCTGAACATATCAAGAGGAGATTACGTGGTGATTCTCACCAAGGGAGATCGTGATATACCTACGCTCCGGAGCCTGGCTGACACTGAAGCGTCATATGTTGGCCTTATGGCCAGCAGGAAGCGAGCGAAGCATGACTTTGATGAACTGCGGAAGCTGGGCATAGATGAGAATTTCCTTGCAGCTGTGCACACACCCATCGGTCTGGATTTAGGAGCAATTTCACCGCCGGAGATCGCAGTGAGCATAATTGCAGAGATCATAAGGGTCAGGAGGAATGGAGCCTCTGCTGAACAACATGCTGAAAAAGCGACTGAAAAAAAGGCTAAGACAATATAATCTTTACAACATAAAAACTTTATTTAAATAGTTGAAATCCTTGTTTGGCTTATGATGCCACCGGCTTTTGAATATTATGCCCCGACCGGCGTTGATGAGGTCATAGACCTTCTTGAAAAGTATGGAGACGACGCAAAGATACTGGCTGGGGGCCAGAGCCTTATCCCCCTGCTCAAGTCAAGGATAACAGAGATACCGTACCTTATCAGCCTGTCAGGAATAAAGGACCTTTCCTACATAACGGAAAGCAGCAATGCCACAAGGATTGGGGCAATGACCGTTGATTCCGATCTGGAATATTCCGACACAATAAGGAAGAGGTACCCGATTCTCATGGATGCCCTTGCCAGGCTTGCGGATCCCCTTGTCCGGAACATGGGGACAGTTGGCGGAAATATTTCCCATGGCGATCCCAGCAACGATCTCCCTGCAGTGATGCTTGCACTGAAGGCAACCTTTGTGGCAAGGGGAAGGGGAGGGGACAGGAACATAAATGCAAGGGACTTCTTCATTGACACTTTCACCACGGCGCTTGAACATGATGAGGTCCTGACCGGGATATCCATTCCCGTATGGAAAGAACACTCAGGCGGATCATACGTGAAGTTCGAGAGAGGCACCTGGAATTTCTCCGTGGCTGGAAGTGCAGTGCAACTGAGGCTTGAGAACGGAGCGGTTGTGGAAGCTGGCATTGCAATCACATCCATGGGGCCGAAAGCCATGTACATCCCGGAAGCGGAGGACTACCTTCTGGGTAAGAAATTCCATAAGTCAGTCATCAGTGAGGCTGCCGACATTGTTGTTGAGAAATCGCAGCCCAGTCCGGACACATATGGTTCTGTTGAGTATAAGAAAAACATCCTGAAGCGCATAACAATGGAGGCGCTTGAAAATGCATTCAGGAGATCGGGAGGAATGAAATAATGACAGGAAAGGAAATATCAATCACAATAAACGGCGAGAAAAAGACAGCTGAGGTAGAACCGAGGATGCTGCTGGTCCATTTCATAAGGGAAATAGCAGGACTCACTGGAACCCATGTGGGATGTGACACCACCAATTGCGGTGCCTGCACTGTCATAATGGATGGCAGGGCAGTGAAGTCATGCACCATACTTGCAGTCCAGGCGGATGGAAAAAAGATCACAACCATTGAGGGGCTCTCCAGGACTCCGGGAAAACTGCATCCTGTCCAGAAGGCGTTTGTTGACAAGCATGGCCTGCAGTGCGGCTACTGCACATCTGGCATGGTGCTGACATCATTCTGGCTCCTGAACAGGAAAAAGAAGGTCACTGAGGAAGAGATCAGGGAGGCCATATCCGGAAACCTCTGCCGCTGCACAGGCTATGAAAGCATAGTTGATTCCATTGAGGAGGCACAGAGAAACATGGAAAAGGAAGGGGAATACACAGAGGAGGAGATTCCCGTCAGGAGGAGCAGGTGATTCCAGTGGATCTTTCAGAGAAGATGGTCACGGGCAGGGGAAACTTCGTGGATGACATAAACCTGCCAGGAATGCTGCATCTGGCCTTTGTCAGGAGCCCTTATGCCAGGGCCCGCATAAAGAGCATTACCGGAGGCATTACATCAAGGGACATCGACATGAAGATGGCTTCCGTGGGGGAAGGAGCAAGTGCCGGTTTCGAGTATCTTGAACACCCCGTACTGGCCAAAGAATACGTTGGCTATGTGGGCCAGCCTGTTGCCGCTGTGTATTCAGAGAATGCGTACGAGGCAGAGGACCTTGTGGATACAGTTGATGTTGACTACGAGCCCCTCACTGCAATAGTGGATCCGGAGAAGGCATTGTCCGCTGATCCCATGTATCCCGGACTGAAGTCCAACATACTCGCCGACAGGTACCTGGGAGAGGATTTCCAGGTGGATGCGCCAGTTGTCATTGAGGATCACTTCGTGAACCACCGCATAGCAACCGATCCCATTGAGCCCAGGGGCATTGTTGCAGCATACGATGGAAAGAGGCTCACAGTATGGATAAGCACACAGAGTGTCCATACCATCAAGCAGGGATTCTGCGAGGTCATGAAACTCTCACCGGATGCGGTCAGAGTCATACAGACAGATACCGGAGGCGCATTTGGCCTGAAGGGGGGCTTCTATCCGGAATACGTGGTAGCCGCATGGCTCGCCATGAAGGAGGGCAGACCTGTGAAATGGATAGAGACACGTTCCGAGCATCTCCTGGCCAGCAGGCCGGGACGTGGCGTCGTGGGAAGGATGAAGCTTTACGCGAACCGCGAAGGCAGGATCCTGGGCATAAAGGGAGATGTAATAGTTGACAGCGGAGCATTTGCGGGAGGATCGGGAGAATTTTCATCAAGATTCATCGCCATGCAGATCACTGGCCCCTACGAGATAAACAATGCCCACATACATGCACTGTCCGTCCTCACCAACAAGGTGCCGCAGGGACCATACAGGGGTGCAGGAAGACCCGAGGCCGCATTTTTCATGGAAAGAATGGTTGACAGGCTTGCCGATGAGCTCCATATGGATCCTGTTGATGTCAGGATGATCAACGCAACCCGGGAACCTTTTGTGAGTCCCACAGGACTTACCGTTGAGGCTTCAAAGCCTTTCCTTGAACAGGCTGTGAAGGCAATGGACTACAATGGGCACAGGAAGAAAGGCAACTTCGGTTTCGGATGGTTTGTCCTGGTGCCGGCAACCATGCCTGGAGAGACTGCCAGGATACTTGTTGAAAACCGCGGCATCAAGGTATGGCTGGGCGGAACCGCACATGGCCAGCGGCATGATCTCTTTGTGAAGTCGATCCTTGCCGACGAGCTTGGCGTCGATCCTGGAATAGTTGAATGGCAGAAGGGTGACACTGACCAGCTGAAGGAGGGTGTTGGCGCATGGGGAAGCAGATCCGCAATGATGGGGGGATCCGCGCTGGTGGAGGCGGCGCACAAGCTTAAGGAACAGGTGGAGAAGAAGCACGGGAAATATTCCGTTTCGAAGCTTCTTGATGGGAAGTGGGATTCCTATGAATATTTCCACTATGACAAGCCCTACACAAGCCTTGGAGCAAATTTGATAACTGTGAGCACTGACAGGTATGGCAGAGTCAGGGTCGACGAATGCATATCATACTATGACCTTGGAAAGGTACTCAACATGGACAATGCCATAGGGCAGAATGCCGGGGGATGCGCAGAAGGCATAGGGCAGACCCTTTACGAGGGGCTCATGTTTGACCAGAACGGGCAGATGATCACATCATCAATCGCTGATGCCGGAGTTGTGAAAGCAACCATGGTCCCGCGCTACAGGCTCATCCTGCACAGCAGTGAATCCACACTGCCTTCAAAGGCAAAGGGCCTTGGTGAAGCTCCCACCATAGGCACACCCGTGGCTCTTTCTAGGGCAATAGAGGTTGCCACCGGCCTTCACATAACGGAAACGCCAATAAATCCGGAATACTTGATTTCTGCTGTGCGCGAACCATAGGTCGGATACCAACCTTTTTTTTGCATGCAATTTTCACTTCAACAATAACTCCTGTGAGCGTTTTGTTCACATCGCCGTAATCAACGCAATCATCCTGCAATGGCGTTGTATGGCAGGATCTTTGACCAATGGCGATCATGCTGCCGGTATCTGTCAAGGCTTATATTCAGTAAGCTCATAACATATACATGCAAAAGACAGAAGAGGGATTCGTGAAGAATTTTTCCCAGGTTGAGGAGATACCAATGCCGGGAGGTGGAGCTATCCGCTGGCTCATAACCCACAGGGATGGCGCTCCGACTTTTTCAATGCGGCTCATCACGGTTGGAAAGGGAAAGAGCACCCCGTACCATTCCCATGACTACGAGCACGAGATTTTTGTTGTCTCAGGAAAATGCGACGTTACCCTTGGAAATGCCCAGAAGACAGCATCAGAGGGGGACTTCATATTCATCCCGCCAAACCTCAGGCATGGCATGACGGCAACAGAGGACATGAAGATAATCTGCATTGTCCCCATAAAGGCCGCAAAGGAGATCCTTGGAGAATAACCACACCCCTATCCCTTTTGTGAAAATTTGAATATTTTCTTTATGATTATTTAAATCTAAATGAACAATTTACCACCATGGAAGGAAAATCAAGCACAGTTTCAGTGTTCGGTGCAACCGGCCTCATAGGGAGCAGCGTCATCAGGGCGCTTATGGAGGATGGATACAGCATCAGGATCTTTGCCAGGAATGTGGAGAAGAGCCGAGATATGTTTCCTGAAATAAATGAACACATCAGGTGGGATTATACCAGGGATGACTGGAAGCAGAATCTTGAGGGATCTGCAGTTGTAATTAATTTTTCAGGCGCCCCCATCTTCCAGAAGTGGAAGGGGAATTACAGGAAGGAAATCTGGGATTCCAGGGTGGAAGCCACAAAGCAGATTGTGGACGCCATAAGCAAGTGCACAGAAAAACCTGCCGTACTCATCAACGGCTCAGCCTCAGGCATTTACGGCTACGACAGCTTTGATGACAGGGAAGTGGATGAAAGTTCTCCGCCAGGCAGGGATTTCTGGGGTGACCTTGTAACTGCCTGGGAAAAGGAAGCCATGGCGGCAGCCAGTATGGGTGTCAGGGTCGTTCTCATAAGGACAAGTGTTGTGCTCACAATGAAGGGAGGTGCCCTGCCACAGCTTGTATCTGTTTTCAGGAAGGGCATAGGTGGTCCCATAAGTCCGGGGAACCAGTGGTTTCCATGGATACATGAAGATGACGAGGTTGGGCTTGTCCTGTTTGCGCTTGAAAATGATAATGTTTCCGGTCCCCTGAACGCTTCCGATCCTCAGGTTCCCACAATGAATGAGTTTGCGGCTACCCTTGGGGAAGTCATGCACAAGGGGTCCAGGATAAGGATTCCCATAACTGTCATCAGGCTAATGATGGGAGAGGTGTCCAACGTGCTGGCCAAGGGAAAGAAAGTGGTTCCCCGAAGAGCCATGGAACTGGGATACAGGTTCAGGTACACGGACCTGAAAGCAGCCCTTGCTGACCTCATGGGCAGCACGTGATAACGGTATCCATTCAGTCAATGAGGGACATGTTCTTCAGCACAACATAGGCTGCAGCCACATCCTCCAGGCCTATGCCCATGGATTTGAATACAGACCTCTTGAAATCCGCTTTCCCTGCGTTGATGAAGTCCTTCAGCTCCGTTATCTGCCTTTCAGGATGGTTCTCATGAAAACCTATGATCTCACCGGATTCCTTCAGGGCCTGGTCGAGGTTTTCTGCAATTATCACCTCGGATCCTGTGAGAATGTCCTCAGCCGCCTCCCTCCTGTTTGGCAGATTTCCACCACAGAGGTTGACATGATATTCCTGCCCTAGGTCCTTCCTGGAGAAAATGGCCTCGTTGGAATCAGTTATTGAATTTACTATTCTTGCTTTCCTGGTTCCTTCGGCCACGCTCTTCGCCGGTGTCACCGCTATTCCATGGAGACGGGACATTCTTTCCGCGAAAGCCGATGCATTGCCAAAGTTCCTTGAGTATACGTAAACATTCTCCGGGTCATATAGAGCAAGCAGCGCCTCCAGCTGGGTTTCGGCCTGGAAACCGGACCCAACTATGCATATGTCGGGATTCCTGTCCTTCACGATCCTGGATGTGACCATGGCAGGGAGTGCTCCTGTCCGCACCTGTCCCAGGCGGTTGGCTTCAATGACCGCAACCAGATCCATGGAACGGGTGTCAAACACGGCCACGACAAACCTTGCTCCGTTCTTTGAAGCTATGTATGTCTTCAGGCCTGCCAGATGGTACTTCTCGATGACGCCAGGCATGGTGTTGTAGACAACTCCGCCAATGATCAGCCTGTCCCTGGGGCTGGTGGTGGCCCTTCCATTCCCGTATTCAGTGAATGCGGTCTCCATGGCATCTATGGTCTCCTTCATTCCAAGGTTCTTCCTGACGTCCTCTTCCGTTATGTAATACATAATCTTGCATGCATTCTGGAGTAAAAAACCTATATAGCCAGATAAACTGATGCCCCATGGGCCCTTCAATAGATGCAAAGAAACTCAGGGACTACGTCAGCGGAAATAATTCATACTGGATAGAGGGGGATGGCGATAATTTTGAGCTCCACTTTTCTCCTGAATTCCCGGAGGCAATGGGGCACCTTCCGGAAGGACAGTCCGTGGAGCATATAATGTATGGGCGGGAAAGGAACGGTGTGATCTACTTTTACAGGTTTACAACGCGAAGTGCCTTCGGAGAAACCACAACAGATCTTGAGGGCGAGGACGACCCCGTAATGGAATGGCTGAAGTATATCTGATTCCTGGAAGGATTTCCTCTGAATCCCGCAACGCAAACCCCATATAAATTAAAGCAGAGGCCCTACCAGCAGGGGCAGGAGCGCTGTGATGTCCCCGTATACATTAACAAATTCGGCATCCTCCCTCACTTTCTTCCAGGAGATTGCCTCCTCAAGTTTCGCCCCGGATAACGATCCGTCGTATTCCTGTGCTGTGGTTACATACACTGCATAATCCAGGCCATCCCGGAACTGGTTCCACCATATTGTATGGTGCTTTGAGATTCCGCCCCCAAGCATAAGCGCCCCGGTCTTCTTTGCCTCGAAGACTATATCGGAAAGTTCATGCTCATCCCGCAGTAGATTTATCCTGAAGTCATGATGCTGTTCATAGAACGACCACAGCTGTGACCCGAATGATCCATCCGTCATTCCTGGCACATACACCGGAACATTGTTCTTTGCGGCATTGTACAGTATGGAATCTGGATTATTCATTTTCAGGCCAAATTCTCTTATTATCTCAGCACCTCCCCATTCCTTCCTGATGGAGTAAGCCTGCTCCAGGAAGGGTTGAACCTGAGCCTCGATTATCTCACCGTAGCTCTCATCCGGCACGAATACGTTTCCCAGCCTGTTTATACCAAGATTCCTCAATTCCCTGTCGCTGTAATCAAATGTGCCGCTGTAGTACTTCATGTAAGTGCGGGCTATGTCATGGTCAAGAGTCCCGTTTGTTGTAATGATAACGTCAATGAAGCCTTTCCTCACAAGATCGTTGATTATTCCCCTTGTACCCGTTGAAATTATGTCTGCGGGAAATGAAAGAAAGGTTGTATTCTGCTCACTGAACATCTTCCTGAGAATCGTCATGGCAGTATGCAGCTTTGCAGATGTGAATCCGCCTGATTCCCCAAACTGTTCCATTAATTCAGCCAGTGTTGTTTTCGCATTTATCCTGAGGTCCCTGACAGGAGAAGTCAGGAGTTCCTTCCTATCCATAGGATGGTATCATGACCACGCTAAAATTATTACCGAAATGATTGCCCTGAGGCAAAAAGCCTACGAATTGTCAGGGAGTCCCTTTTTTGGAAACCCCGACTAACACTGGTTTGACCCATATGATGACTGTCCGCCACTGCTTCTGAACTAAACATTTATATCATTGAACTCCGTGTGGGTCGTGTGAACACGGAACAGACTGTCATAAAAGAGGCCAATACAGTCGGAGGACTGCTCAAGGTGGTCATTCCAATTGCCCTTGGAATGTTTCTGGTTGGGTTTGATGCGAACCTTTTCTTCTTTGGTGGTACATTCATCCTGAAGACCATAAAGGTTAACCAGTTCCTCCTTGGGATAGCCGGTTCAGGTTTTGCTGCGGGAATAGCCATATTCAGCGTTATAGGTGGATACATATTCGATAAAATCACCACCAGAAACGGCATAATAATCTCACTGACCATCATCTCACTCTTCTCAGCCCTGACTGGATTTGTCTCAAACCAGTATGAGCTTGTTATTTACCGATTCCTGGTTGGATTCGGCACGGGAATGATCCAGCCTGAAATTATAGCGTTCCTTGGGGATATAAGACCGGAGAGGAGGCAGACCATCATAGCCTCTGAGGGAATAGCTTTTGGTCTCGGGCTATTCGTTGCCCCTTACATATATGCTGCATATTCAACAGCTACCACATTCGACATTCCATTTATTATAGCTGGAATCAGCGGAGCTGCGCTCATAGGCGTGGTCATTGCACTTGTTCCATCAAAATACAAGCTATATCAGAGACCGAAGAAGGGGATCCTGGAGGTCCTCAATCCGTCGCTCATCGTTATATCTCTTTCATTCTTCTTTTTCGGAGTGGCCTTCTTTGCCTTCCAGAGCTACTTCACAGCATATCTTACGGCATATGGGTTCAGCGAGGGAAATGCGTCGTTTGTCTTCTCCTTTTTCGGACTTGCTCTTCTAATTGCTACCCTGCCAGCAGGCGTACTGGGTGATGCCTTCAACAGGAAGATGGTTATTCTGGCGGCCAGCGTTGTAATGGCATTGGCTTCCATAGTACTGTTCATTCACTCGCCAGTTTTCGCGGTTGCCGCACTGGGAACAATACTTTTCGGTGCAGGATATGGCATGTATGGCAATGTCAACGCGTTTGCCCAGGATTCTGTTGAAGATGCATGGAGAGGATCCGCAGTGGGATTTATGTTCCTGATTTTCAACCTGGGCACCATCATAGGATCGCCACTGATGGGAATTGCTGTGAACGCTGTAGGGTATCATCTGGCAGGGATTTACGTTATACTGGTCCCTCTTTTTGTAAGCCTCGTTCTTGTGGGCATCACGCCAAACGTGAAACACGCTGTCGCCAGCCAGGAGGCCGAGGTGCTTGGAGAGGGTGAATAATCCTGGCTAAGGTCATTGAAGAGAGTGAGTTGAATGATTACGTGATCTCACTCCGCAGAGAATTTCATCAAATTGCTGAACTCAGCTTCAAGGAATTCCAGACTTCAAAAATGATAGCAAAAAAGCTGGATGAGATTGGACTGAGACCCATACCCATTGCAGGGACTGGAATATACTGTGATATTAGCGGCAAAACTCAGGGCAGGACCGTGGCCTTAAGGGCTGACATAGACGCACTCCCCCTTGATGAAATGTCAGGAGACCAGTTTTCCTCGAAAAATAAGGGAGTGATGCACGCGTGCGGGCATGACGCTCACATAGCTATGTTGCTGGGTGTTGCCAGGAAACTTGCAGCAGATCCCTCATTTCCCGGACGTGTGAGGCTCATGTTTCAGCCTGCAGAAGAGTCACCACCTGGTGGGGCAATAGAGATGATAAGGGAGGGAATCATGAAAGGTGTTGACTTTGTACTGGGCCAGCATGTTATCTCAACCCTCCCGGCCGGAACCATAGGCATTAACTTCGACTACGGCGCTGCCATCTCAGACGAGTTTTTCATCACCATAACCGGACCGGGTGGACATGGCTCGAGACCCCATGAGACATCGGATGTGATATATGTTACCTCACTGTTCATAGTTTCAGCACAGGCGCTCATTTCCAGGATGACTGATCAGACACAGCCTGCAGTACTCACATTTGGCACCATAAAAGCCGGTGACAGATTCAACATAATAGCATCAAAGTCAGAAATCAGCGGTACTGTGAGAACATACAGCAAAGAGATACGTGATAAGATAAGGGACGGGCTCCGTGACATGCTGGAATCACTCTGCAATTTACATGGAGCACAGTTTAGCTTCAATTATGAGGAGGGATATCCTGCATTACTGAATGATCGGAGAGTTGCGGAGGTTGTGAACCAGGTTGCGGTCAAACTCGTCGGGAAGGATCATGTTGTATACCCGCCACCAACAATGGGAGGAGAGGATTTTTCCAGATTCCTTGAAGTTGCACCTGGCGCTTTTTTCAGACTTGGTGTTGGGAACCCGGAAAAGGGAATCACCGCATCACAACACAGTCCCAGATACAGGATGGATGAAACAGCCCTGATGCTTGGTGTTAATGTCATGACGGAAAGTGCCCTGAGACTTCTCCTTAAGGGTATTCCTGATTAACTTCAACTTCCATCGGGCTCCTTAAAGTATCCACCAGCTGTCATCCGGGAATTGTATGCATATGAGTGACGAAACCACAGGGGGATTTCTGTATTGAATGAAATTAATTAATACAGATTTCCTCTTTTATTATATTCTGTCAATATCCATGTTCCCTGTACTCTGTTTAAAAGCACTGTTAATGTTTCCTGCCATAATCTTCTGTCACAGCGGAATGAGCGATGTTTTTTGGAATGCAGGGGTTAATTGCATATGCTAAACTCAGCGACAATCTGTGGAAATTTTACTGTTAACACATACAGTGAAAATGTATATCTCTGCCGGCAATTCCCATGCGTATGGAATATTCTATACAGGGAAATTCGGCTCTCATTATGATTGATGTGCAGCTGGTCTGGAACGATCCCTCATGGGGCAGGAGAAACAATCCGGACGCAGAGAAGGTGATGTCTGATGCCCTTGAACTCTGGAGGGAGAACAACCTGCCAGTTATTCACGTCAGGCATGATTCAAGAAACCCAGATTCCCTTCTTAAGGCGGGAAAACCTGGATATGAGTTCAAGCCAGAGGCTATGCCGGTTGATGGGGAACCAGTCATAGTTAAGCATGTGAACAGCGGATTCATAGGCACGGATCTGGAACAGCGCATAAGGGCGCAGGGAATTCACGATCTTTTCTTTGCCGGCATAACCACTGACCATTGCGTGAGCACCACTGTGAGGATGGCAGCCAACCTTGGATTCAATGTGTTTGTGATTGAGGATGCCTGCGTTACATTTGACCGGAAGGACCTGAAGGGCAGGACCATCAGGGCAGAGGATGTCCACAGTGTAAGCCTTGCATCGCTGAATGGGGAGTTCGCCACCGTACTGAGCTTCAATGATCTCTCGGCAGTGGCAAGAAGCTGATTCATCAAACTGTGCCGGTTCATTTCGTCCTGCCATGGGCAGAAATGTAAGACTGGTGGTATTCCTCATTCTTCCTTTCGAGGTCGGACTGTATCTTCTCCCTCTGCTGCTCAGGTATATACAGATCTGCCATGCCGAAAAGCCCGTTTTCCTCCTTGAAAATATGCTGAAGGAGGGTCTTTGCAATCAGGCCTGATTTGTTCAGTACCTCCTCAGATGTAGCTGCCGTATCTTCTGCCTCGAATGATATTGATCTGTAAAGTGTGTTGTAAAGCGACTTTATTGAGACATGCTCACCCCTTATTATGCGGATGGGCTCCTCGAACTCCAGGTACTGCCTCAGGAGAGGGCTCAGGACGGGGATGAGTATCTCCTCTTCCAGCCTGAAATGAACAGAGATTGCATAATCAACATGCCCAACAAAATCCTCCAGTTTGACTTCATTCGCAATGAAGCCTTCAGAAATACCAACAGTGATCTTATGCTGATTCCTCAGCATCTGGGTTGCATCTGATCCCTTGAATTTGAGATTGTCCATCAGAGACATTTCACGAGAAACATGCCGCCATAAGATATAAATTACCGCGAATGCAGATCATGAGCTTGCCTTACAGGTCAGGTGATGAGTAGAAATACGGGCAGTTATTGATATTATGGTGAGAATATGGGCAAAGACTATATTGAATGGCTGGACTGGAAACCTGGCATCCTCAGGGCCATATTTGAGCTTGGAACGTACGGAAAGGTAAACTGGAATGACCTTAAGACTGATGTAGGAACCACAAAGGATTCCATCACAGAATACCTGGTGAGCATGAACATTGCAGAGTTCAGGCATGATGGGACACTCACGCTATCCGAGTTCGGGAATGAGCTTTTCAGGAAGCTTCAGGACATAAACTACTTATTCGAATCATATGTGGACATAAATGACGGGGATGGAGACTGAGCAGGGAATCTCATTCGAACATGTACACAAATGATTCCGGCGAAAGACCGATTATTTCCATGTAATTTTCCCTGCCGAAAGAATCTATTATTGCCTCCGCTTCCTTTATGGCTGATTTTACTTCCCTGAGGTCAAGCTCCTTCCACCATGGAAAAACAAGCCGATCCTCGCTCAGGTTGTGATCCTTGAGAAGCCGGAGGTACAGTGGGAACCTTTCATTGACCAGATCAGTGTCCCCCTTATCCTGCCATTTAGCGATATTTCCAGCAAGGGTGTCGATGAGCTTGTGATCCGCCTTGATCTGCTCAATGGTTGAAACCATGTCCTTCCGGCCTTCCGGAAGCTTTTTCTCGATTGCCGGAAACACTATCTTTTCCTCTATTTCTATGTGAACTGCCTTCAGGTATTTGTGGAAATCAGCAAGGCTCAGTTCCGAACTTGGTGTGATGAACCTGCTTATGTGCCTGATTGCCTCATGCTCAATCATGAGTACTTCTGCAACATCTGCCATGTCTATCCAGTGTAATAAGGTCCTTATTGAATATTAACAATGTCCATAATAGAAGAGGGATGGATGGAGATATATAAAAAAAGATTATCTGGCAGATGCCGCTATTCTCTCAATTTCCTCTTTCTTGTTCACCGCGAAGGAGGAGGCGTCATTTCTGGCAGCGTTCATGATCTCATCCGCAAGGCAGTTGGCTATTGCCTTCTTGCTCTTGAATGATGCATTTGTGGCCCCGATTGCGATGTTCCTGAGGGCAACGTCAACCCTTCTGGATGGTGAAACGTCCACTGCCTTTGGTACTGCTATTCCGCCGTATTTGAGCCTAGTGACCTCTTCCCTTGGAGCTGCATTCTCTATTGCATTGATCAGGAGCTGTACCGGGTTCTGCTTTGTCTTCTCAGCGATCAACTCGAAGGCTTCCTTCAGGACTCTGTATGCGCTGTACTTCTTCCCGGTCCATTTCTCGGATCTCATTAGCTTGTTCAGGAGCCTCTCCACCGTGTTCACATTTCTCTTTCCTGCTGAATAGCTGGAGAATCTGCCACCGCTGTGGAGGTTCACGTTGCTGGTGAGGTTTATGTATTTGGATAGGCCCTCATCATGAACCTGCACCTCATTTATTGCATATTCACCCAGGATTTTAAGGTCTACCATTATCTCACCGTCTTCTCCTTTCTACCCTTCACAAGCTCATGGAGCGATATTCCGTTGACCTTTGAAACTTTGTACCTTACTCCGGGGATATCTCCTTTACTTCTTCCCTGCCTTCCCCTTATGCCTTCCACGGTGACCTCGTCGTGCTCATCAATATAGTTGATTGCACCGTCACCTGGCGCGAAGGCCGTAATCTGCCTTCCGTTCTTTATGAGCTGAAGCTTCACGCATTTCCTGATTGCAGAGTTCGGCTGCTTAGCCTCAATCCCAATCTTTTCTATGACTATGCCTTTAGCTGAAGGGGCGCCCTCCAGCGGGTCGCTCTTCTTCTTGAGATGAAGCACTCTCCGCTTGAATTTGCTATCTGACCACTTGAATTTCTTTCTTACTGATTTTAACTTTCCACCAGCGTTTTCTCCGTTTGCCAATACATCACCCTGTGATTTTGTTTAACTTAATCGAGCAGGCATGGGATATGCTAAATTATATTTAACGGCTTTCATTGTTTTCATAGCGTTCCCTGGCATATTAAAATACTATTCCTGTACGGTGCCCAAAACGAGTGATGGCATAATTTGAATGTATTTTGCTGTGAGTGAAAGCAAATAAACTGAATTTCTACAGGGATTTATGCAGAAATATATCCATATTTGGAATGTGCACTGCAGCAAGTGCGGAAAGGATTTCCAGCATGTTTTCAGGGCAAGGGACATACTGAAGCCTCATGTCTTCAACGAACTTCTCATGAAATGCCCTTACTGCGGAAACACTTCCTTTGACAAAGTATCTTCAGCAGGAAAACTCACAGAACATGAGTGGAAGGAGGAACATCCTGAACTGGAGATAGATCAGCTTCCGGATTACTCGTATTCCGACACTGCATGATGATCCTACCTGGTCTTGGAGACTATCCTTATTATGTCAGAATTGGCCAGGACATGGTCTTTCCCTATGACCCGCCTTGTCCTGCAGTCCACAGCCCTGATGAAGCCCTCGCCGATATCAGTATGTATCTTGAAAGCAAGATCCAGCGCTGTGGATCCTGAAGGCATAAGCAGTGCATCCGGGAGCACGTTGCCCTTATTGTCCTCCCACGTGCTTTCATCAACGACCGGGAATACGATGACGTAGCCAAGTTTTTCCTGGACTATCATGCCCATTATTTGCGATATGAGCGTTATGCCGGGGTCCCTGAAGAATTCCCGGATTCGGTCCAGTGCCGCCGACTGCTGCCTGCTTGCAGAGCCTGTAATCTCAAAGTCCCTTGGACCACCTTTAATCATTCCTGATTTCAGTGCCTTCTCAAAGGCAAGCTCGAATTCTCCGGAAACGAGGTATAGCCCGGGATATTTCTGTAAGAGTTCATCCCTTGAATCAGGTTCCATGTTATCGGCTTTGTTGGCAATCCGAAACACTGGCTTCATGAACTCAAATATGACCTCCGAGAATCGCATTGCATCTTCCTCGGTCCACAGCATGAACCTGGCAGGGAATGATCCCCTTGAGAAAATCAGGGAAACCTGCTTTTCTGTCAGTCCAAAGGATGCTATCTTCCTGTGGAGGGACCTATCAGGTTTTTCACCCGATGAATCCGCCTTCCTTGCAAACTTCTCCCAGTCCCTGTAAATCCTGTCAGCAAGCCACTGCTTTATCTCACCTTCTATGGTGTCTATGTCTTCCCAGGGCTTCCTTCTGGCCTGGATGGGCGTTCCGTCCGGAGCTGTGAGCCCGGATCCGTCGATTATGTGGCAGAGCGCCTCGGAATCCCGGAGATTGTCCAGGAACTCATTCCCCATGCCCTTTCCCTGGCTTGCGCCCGGAATCAGGCCGGGAACATCTATGATCTCAATTGGCACATGCCGTATGCCATTTTCACAGTATCCCTCACGCGGATTGCACTGTTTCCCGATTTCTGTGTGGGGACATGGAGTTTCTATGTAGGTCACTCCCACATTTGGTTTCAGTGTTGTGAATGGATAATTGGCAATATCAGCATGGCTCCTTGTCATTGCAGAGAAAATCGTGGACTTCCCAACGTTTGGTTTTCCGACAAGGCCTATCTTTACTGTCATTTCTCAGGCATCTTCAGTGAAAATTTACCAGTACCCTTTTCATGTTGTATCCCTTGGGGCACTCGATCTTTTCCTCAACTTTCTTGATGGTTACCTTGGAGCCCTCCCTCATGTGGATAAGATTGCAGGTCTCGATATGGGGACATGTGAAATGATCGCAATCCATGGACTTCATGGTCACAGATGATCCTTCCTGAAGCTTCCTTCCGGCCTGGAGATTGACGTACTCGGGAAGCTCTTCGACCTCAATTGTGGAAACCTTGTCCTGATCATATACAAAGCATGGATTTTCCTTGTCCCTGACCTTTGTTATCCTGTATTTCCGGCCCGGTTCAAGGTTGAAGCACACGTTCTTTATCCTGCACTCAGCACAGCCTACAAGGGGTCCAACAAACCTGAACTCCAGACCCTCCTTTGCAAGATCGATTCCTATTAATGAAATTTTAGCCATGATGCCGACACCGGTTTCAGATGATGCCCGTAATTTCGAGAGCCTTTTCCGCAGCATTGGTACTTATGTCCTTTTCGCCCAGAATGGTGTATCTCTCGGGCCTTATCCTGTGGGCGGTTGATAACGCCTTAATCACCACAGTATCAGGTATGTTATAATCTTTAGCCCGGATGGAAAGCCCCATGCGTGAATATGCATTGGCAAGGACCTGCCATTCCCCTCCATGCAGAAACATTGAGACAACAGAACCCATGGCGCACTGCTCGCCGTGGATGGATGCACCGGGATTTGACATTTCAAGGGCATGCGCAAGCAGGTGTTCACTGCCGCTGGCAGGACGTGAGTTTCCTGCGATTGCCATGGCAGTACCGGAGGCCAGTATCTGTTTTGTCACAAGCCAGACTGATTCTTCCACTCCTTCCATGACCATATGGCTCTTTTCAAGGAGTTCCCTTGCAGCATACTCAGAAATAGCTGCGGCACTTGAGCTGTACTCTTCACCGTGCAGCCTGTTGGCAAGTTTCCAGTCCAGGAGGGCAGTGAGGTTCGATATGACATCTGCGGCTCCGGCCCTGAGGTACCTGAATGGCGCCCTGGACAGTATATATGTATCAGCTATGATGGCTATTGGCATGGAAGCTTCCTGAGATACCGTGAGCTTCTCATTCCTGATGGAGGCACGTGGAGATGCGATACCATCATGGCTCGGCGACGTTGGAACGCTTACGAACGGGACACCCATGTCGAAGGCGGATTTCTTGGCAAGGTCTATCTTTGTCCCGCCACCCACTCCAACAATAAGGCCTATGGAAAGATCTTTGGCCTCCTCTTCAATGTTCTTGAGATTTAATATGTCAGCCTTGTCTGCCTTGATGACATGGACTGAATAGCCAGAATCTGTTAAAAGCGTCTCTATTTCCCTGCCGGCCAGGTTATACGTGATATTGCCTGTAACAACCAGAATGGAACCGGCTCTCATGTATCTGCCAACCACTGGAACTATGTTCGGCAGAACGCCATGCCCCACATATACATCCCTGGGGAACTGCATGGTCTTGAATTTCTCGAATTCCATTTCGCATATCATCATGTACGTGGATATAAATCTTAACCTTGTGGGATTTAACGTTTGCCGTCTGTAGTTCAGATTTTCCAGCTAAAGATTCACTTATTGCCGAATCTGAATACGCCAACCGCCATACTGCTGTTGGAATATGAAGCATAGGAATCCCCGGTGATGGCTATCACTCCTGCAAGGACTCCATTGAACCCATCAATCTCCCGCTTTATTATATCCTCAAGGTTTTCAGTTCCAATCTGATGATATATGCTGTAGCAGAGGCTTCTCTTCATTATTTCCTCTCCGATGCCTGTTGCTACGATCGCCCCCTTTTCACCAGCGAACAATCCTGCACCCGGTATGGGAGAATCTCCCACCCTGCCTCGCATCATGGGAGAAGACCCCCCTGTAGAGACTGCAGCGGCAAATTTTCCGGAAACTCGTGCAACGGCACCAACAGTATCCTTGTTTTCTGGAATCCCGAAAATTCCAGCATATTTCATGTAAGACGCATATCTCTCGGGAATATCTTTTTCTGCACCGGATAAGATTTTCAAGGCCTTTCTGTAAAGCTCCTCAGTCCTGGGGGTCGACGGATCGTAATCCTCATATCCGATCCTTCTGGCAAATGCGACTGCACCGTCTCCTGAAAGCATTACATGGGGCGTTCTCTCCATTACTGCCCTTGCCACCAGTATGGGATTCTTCACTCTCTCAATATTCACAACTGAACCTATGGAGCCAGCCATCATCACTGCAGCATCCATCTGTATTGTTCCATCTATGCGCTTCACTGAACCGGTTCCAGCGTTGAAATCAGGATCGTCCTCCATCATCCTTACGGCTTCCACCACACTGTCCAGCGCCCCTGACTGCCTGAAGGACTCACGGGCATATCTTTCAAGCCGTGGATTATAGGACCGATCTGAGCCTGCACCTGAGTGGATAAGGAGAACATCTTCCATATGGGGTCATCCCGAGCTTTTATAGAATTTTTGCCAGCTCAAATTTGCCGGCTATGAGCAAAGAAAAGTCAATGCCTGCGGATCGTTCTTCGGTTCTCAGGACATGCCTGAACCTGATTGCCTTGGCACATACGCCTGTATAGCGCAAATGAAGCTCGCAAGTGTTAAATAGATTTTTTATATGTGCGACAGCAGCCATCTATCCCATATAGGACAACAATTCCAGGATGGTTAAGGGCTCGTAGTCTAGCGGTATGATGTCTCCCTGACACGGAGGAGGTCACCGGTTCGAATCCGGTCGGGCCCATTTACTGCTATAAATGAGTCTTACTTTCTTATGAGTAAAAGGAAAATTTGACGATTTAGCTAACAAACTCACAGTCAACATCGAGTTAGTTATTAGCCCCACCTTATGCAATATTGAATCTCGGCACCATCCCCAAATTAATTCAAAGTTCCAGAACCATGTTTATCTTAGGGAGAAATTGAACTTGGGGTATTTCCCTTACGAAATAATTTTATTCCTCTTTCTGTACTTTAAAAGTCCTGTCAGCAAATGACAGCAATTCTGACAAATCGACCTTAATTCTGTATTTGACTGATAATTGACCCTTTTTGTTCAGCGAAGGCTCTTTCTCTATTATTCCTGCAATAACAAGGATATGCAAATGTTTTTCGATTGACGAACGATGCCTGTTGAGTTTTCCTGCAATCTCTCCAGGATTGGCAAATCCATTGGAAATTGAGTCCAGAATTTTAAGTCTTACAGAAGATGCAAGAGCTGAAAATAATTTCTCTTCACTGATGTAATCTCTCATGCAGTTTACCTTTTCTTTTTCATGCCTTATAGCGATACCGTTATAATTATTACCGAAAGGTGAAAAATGGCTGGAAAATGTGATATATAAAAATCCAATCCAAAGATGATATTCATGAAATATGAACTTAGTTCTAACTTAAATCTAATGTGCCTCAAATCTCTCAAAGGTCCTTTAACTGCTGAACAGACGTTTGATATGCTGGAGAATAATCTCTCCACACTAAAGAAGAAAAAGTTCTATGGGTTATCGAAACTGGAAAATAACAAACTAACGTATTTAGCGTGTGTTAAAATTGAAGATGGCGATAATATAAACGCACCCGGACTCCAGGAAGTACATCTGCCAAAAGGAAATTATGTCAGAGAAAGAATTGCAGACTGGAAGAAAAACCTGGGTCAAATACCGTTAATCATCGATAAAGTATCTGCTGATAATTTAGTTGATCCTGAAAGGTATATTATCGAATTCTATAGGAGCGAGAAAGAGCTTTTTCTGCTGATACCAATCGAATGACTTGTTTCTGACTTCTTTCATAAATTAAAAACTTAGTTTTGCACAAATATTCATGAGGACTCTGCAAAATATCTGCAGTTATAAGATTACCACAGTTTACAGTAACTTTATGAATTCCTCTACAGTAAGGTCGCACTGCCTAACTATTGCTCTGAGAGTACCCTTTGGCAATTCATCATGGTTTGGAATTGCCACCCTCTTTCCATCTGATTCCCTCTTCAGTATCATATGACTTCCAACCTGTCTCCTGAATCTAAATCCAACCTTAGAGAGAGCTTTCACGGTATCTTTTCCAGAAATAGAGGGAAGTTTAGGCATTGAGTTCAATGTTTCCAATGATATCAATATCGTGGGGAATGGTCTCTCCATCTGCATTCATGTCGTCAATAAACCCCTGGATGGCTTCCTTTATGTTTGACATGGCCTCTTCTACCGTGCGCCCGTCAGATATGCACCCAGGCAAAGCTGGAACTGTAACCACATATATTCCATCTTCATCCTTCTCCATGACTACTGTAAATCGCATTATTTTTATAATAGAATAATAGGTATAAACCTTTGCGCTTCAGTTGAAACTCTGAGTGAAACAATAGTCTCTCAATATGTTGAATAAATCCGGTCGGGCCCACTTTAAGTATTAAACGAATACTTTATTAATGATTCTAGACTATATGCTATATGACTTATAAACCGAAGTATGACGACCTAATGGAAAACCCGAAAATAAGAAGATGGTTTGAGAATCTAAAGGCTAAATCAATACTTACAGCAACGGTTTACCGAAGAACTTTAGGTTATTATTGTGAATTGGAGAAAACTACACCTGAACAACTTCTAACCGATATGGAAAAGTTAGAGTTCAGAGATACTTTCTTGGATTTTGTTAGAAGATTAGAGAAAGAAGGGAAAGCAGGGTCATATATTGTAAGATTTAAAAAGGTCTTACGGTCTTGGGCTAAATTTAATGGAATCGATATAAAGTTAGATGTGAACATAGCAAATGAAAACGAAAGCCCAACGTTAGACAATGAAAGAGTGCCAAGCAAGGAAGAATTGAGCAGGATTTTAAGAAAAGCGACATCAAGGGGCAGAGTATCAATCTCTATTATGGCATTTTCAGGTTTTAGACCTGAAACATTGGGCAATTATGAAGGCATTGACGGATTACGATTAGGGGATATTAAAGAGCTTAAGATTTCAGATGAAATAGAGTTTACCAAGATTCCAGCCACAATAATGGTGAAGGGGAGGCTAAGCAAGGCAAGAAACCAATATTTTTCGTTTATTGGAGAGGAAGGTATAACGTATATCAAGGAATATTTGGAGGAGAGAAGGAAGAACGGAGAGGAGCTAACCTATGAATCCCCTTTATTGCAGTTCGATGTAAGAGGCACAAAGAAGAATGATTTTATGCGGACTATGTTGGTAACGAGAGACATCAGAGAAGCAATAACCACAGCAGGTCTAAAGATGAGACCTTACGTTTTAAGGGCTTATTTCAGCACAGCCTTAGACATAGCGGAGAGCAAGGGCTTAATATCGCACCCGTGGAGGCAGTTTATTATGGGTCATAAGGGCGATATAGAGGCAAGATACAGCACAAATAAGAGGCTACCGCCAGATATGATAGAGGAGATGAGGGAAAGTTATCGTAAGTGTTTAAAATTCCTTGAAACGAGAATATCCGATGTTTCAGAGGACAACGCAAAGCTATTCTTACAGCAACAGCTCTTATCGGCAGTGGGCTACAAGCAGGAGGAGATAGACAAGTTAGACCTTTCAAGCGTGAGCAATGAGGACTTTCAGCAGTTGTTAAGGGACAAGGTAGCAGGTGCGATGAGCGACAACGGAGCGAAGCAGAAGGTCATACCTGTAAACGAAATAGAGCAGTATATCAGCGATGGATACGACTTTGAAGCAGTATTGCCGAACGGAAAAGCGGTAATGAGGTTGAGGTTTTAGTCCTTTTTCATACACTTTTCATATAAGAATGCGTAATCAAACCATAAAGCATAGCTTTTTTTTCGTTTCTTGTGTTGAGCTTTTATAATTTCTGACAATAATTCAACATCGTTTTCATTTGAAAAATCTAATATGCCTTTCCGAGCAGGTTTCCCGTATGGTTCATAAGATGTTTCTAAAAATACTGATTTTATATCTTCCAAAAGCCGAAGAGCAGGACCACCATAATCAATTATAATCCCCACGTCAATTAAATCCTCAATATGTTTTATTGCGGTCTTTGAGTTCATTTTACTTTTTACAAGTTTAGTAATCTTATATTGACTCATTGTCTTATCAGCAGATAGCATAGTATTGATGATTTCCTCGCAGTAAGCACATGAATAGTATTCTACCCACGATAAATATATGCTCATAGGTATAGTAATGGTATTAACCATATATATTCTCTCATTGAATTACAAATAGATAAGTATGGTCGAACACGTTGATTTGATTTTGGTTAAAAAAACATCAATAAAACACCTTAAACATAGCTTTGCTAAGAAATTCCCAAATCCCCCATCCTACCAATTCTCTTATCTCTGCCAGACGTGGTTTCAGGAGAGGAGCTTGTCGGTGCAACCGCTATTTTGATGGATTTGCTGGATAGAGAAACCCATAATAATATTGGAGGTGAAATATAATTATGATGGAAGCATTTAGCCGCCCCAGACGTAAACACGGACGTGTCGCAGTTGTGAGTGTGGCAGGCTTATTCGCTTTACTCGTGGCTATACTTCTAATACCCGTGTCTTTGGTAGGGGCAGTAATAACGAGTTGGATTATTTTTTGTATTGTTTTGAGTATTCTATGGAGAGCGCAGTTTGTGAGCCCGCAAAAAATACAGAATGAGATTTTAGCTATTGCAGATGTAAAACTAACGTGGCACGAGGACGAGAGCGGGAGGGGCTGGCAGAAGGACAGAGAAACAATATATGAAGGGAAAATGGACATAAACGAATATCTCGAAAGAAAGGGACATAATCGCATTATAGCAGTTATGGGGGCTTCCCGTTCAGGTAAAAGTCAATTGGTCTATAAATTAATCCAATCCTTATCAGAAGAAAAGAAAATAATTTTTATGTTTAAGGCAACAGATGATTACACAAGGTTAGGCTATCCTACACTCTATATCCACAAAGCAGTTCCTAATGTTTTTATAAGTCCAGAGGCAGTGGCAAGGGCGTTTATAACGGCATTTCCAATCAGCGCGAGTATGCAGGGCATAACCGCTTCAACAGTCAGAGGTCAGGTAAAGCAGATAGCGGAAAAGAGCAAAAATTGGCAAGATTTCAAAAAGATATTGGAGGATATGCTAAAATCCGAAAGTGAAAGCATTACCAAAGGAGCATTAAAGTTCATACAGAACAATTTGCCAATCATATATCGGGAAAATGTTTTGAATTATGAATTACCCAATACTTGTGTAGTTGATTTTGAGGGTTCAGAGAACACCGAGGTAGATATGCAATTTTTCAAATTCTATGCAGAGTTCTTGCTTAATCAACTCTCTAAAGAGGTATGGAACAAGAGGCAAAATACTTTATTCGTAATAGACGAGGCTCATTTATTGACAAAATCAGGGTTTTCTATAATACCAGAGATGTCCGCTCTCATTGGTGCAAAAGGTAGTATGATACTAGCTTCTCAAAGAATAGCGGATTTGCGAGGACAGGCATTAGATAACTGTAAAACACAATTCAGCTTCAAACAATCTGGCAAGGAGAATTTAGACGAGGTAAGTGCCATTAGTGATTTATTCCACCAAGTTGTAGCTCAAATGCTCTCTACTTACGAGTTTACGGACATCGGGCAGGATAGACCCGACCAATATGTGATAATATATAGATTGCAGAACCCAAAACCGAAGTTATATTCCGTGAAGGAGATTACAATAAACAATAATGACAGCAAAGGCAAAGGGAGTTCCGAGGAAGAGAGGAAGGAGGATATAGACTATCAAAAAGTTATCTTTGAATTTCTATCACAGGCAGGAAATATACAGGATTTGGGAAAGCGTTTTGCCGAGAGATATGGTGGGGAGGGAGAGAATTATCGTTTAACTTTATATCGTAAGACATTGCCGATGCTTTTAAAATTAGAGAAAATAGACGTGAAGGAAGTTAATAACGTAAAATTTGTAAATGATAAACCTGACATCAAAGACACAAAAATCTATTTCCGAAACGGAGAAAATCCATCTGGGCTTCATACTTATCTTGTGAATCGAACGGCGGACGTGATTTATCATAAGGGAATTAATCCGAAAATACAACCATCGGGTATTAGCACGGCAGATATTGAAAGCGATAAATATGTTTTTGAGATTGAAACAGGGCTTAAAAACGATATCTCGGACATCAAGGACAGGATAGCCTATTATCAGAAACAGGGCAAGGAAACAATTATCATCGTCCCAAACCAGAGTGAGAAAAAGAAGTATGTTGAGAAATACCCAGACGTAAAAGTGCTTACTTTGCCCGAATTACAGGAGGAAAAGCTATGAATATCGTGGGGAAGCAGAATTTTAACTATAAACATAGGCTTATCATTCTATCCTTATTGTTCATATTTTTTAACTTTCCTATCTTTTTCCAACAAGTTCCGTGGAACACATTACCACAATACACATTCGTTCCGAATTGGCTCTTTTACCCACTCATTTTTTCTTTTGCCATCGCTTTTATTGACATTATTATCTGGTTTGTAATTATGATTTTTTTGGAAGTTTTAGGTATTGTAGCGATGGTCTACGCTTTTTCTTTTACAGGGCTTTATTCTTTTTCGTGGGTATCTCTGGAAAACCCGATATTGCAAAGTTCTATGAGTATTAGTTTATTAATTATTGACGTGGTTTGGTATTTTGACTTCTATGAAAAAAGTTCTATGACATTCATGTCATGGCATTGGCCTTATTTATCTTTCCTTCATTGCCATTTCTCTTCAGCCTCTCCTTCTGAACATTCCTGAGCACATTCATGCGATCTTCCAGGGTGATGGTCTGGGAGGGCTTTACTGCCCTTGATCTCATGGATGCTATCTTCCTCTCTGTCAATGTATCTATCTGGTCAACGAAATGCTCTCCCTTCTTCAGCATTGTGTAAATGGTCTCAAGCAGTATCCTTGCAATTGCAACAATTGCACGGTTCTTCCCCAATCTCCGTACAAGGCTGAGATACTTCTTCCTCATCCGTTCGCTGTACTTGATGACAATATGTGCTGCATTCACCATTATGAATCGGAGCATGGAGGGTCCATGCTTTGATATGTGACCCTTTATGTCACGATTCCCGGACTGGTCCTGCCTTGGAACAAGGCCTGCGTATGAAGCAAGCTTCTCCTTTGAATCGAATCTGGATATGTCATCTATCTCTGACATGATTGCAGCTGATGAATATATGCCCATACCGGGAATTGTCATGAGGAGATTCACGTTCCTGTCATTCATGACAGATCTGGATATCTCATCCTCCACCATGGTCTCTTTCCCCATCAGGTATGCTATCTGATCCAGCAGATCAGCGAGGACGAATCTCTGGGCAGTGGAAATGCTATCCACTGATCCCAGAATGCATTTCATCCCCTTCTTTCCGAATATGTCAGTTGCATCAATGCTTATGCCTGCAGATGCCAGGATGGCATGAACCCTGTTCTTGATCATGGTTATGGCCTCTCCAAGTGACCTTCTGTACCTGACGAGTGATCTCAGATCATCAGAGTACCTGGAGGGGAGATGCACCTCAGGGAGTTCCCCTAACCTCAGGAGCTTTGCTAATTTGTAGGAATCCTCCCTGTCGTTCTTCTTCGCAGTCCTGAATATGAGTGCCAGTGTGGACGGATCTGCCATATGTGTGTGGAATCCCATGTCCCTGAGCTTCCGGGCAACATACTTCCCAGTTGTGGATACCTCCAGGGCAATCTCAGTATCCGCAACAGCATATCTTGCCCTGAACCCCTCCCATGATGATGCGCTGTTGCCCATATCATACTGTTCATTCACATTCCCCTCATTATCCATTTCCGTAACAGATACGGTACGTTTATGTATATCAAGTCCTATGTATATCCAGACCACCTCCAGTGGTTTGTGTGGGAGCATGAGTCGGAGTAATCTCGACAGCCTTCTATTCACCCTTGTTTCAGGGTATTATGTCGAGGCGAAGGGCAGCAAATCTAAGTTGCGACCTCGCAGGTCAAGTCTAAACTCTGCTGCCTCTCCGGCTCTCACGCTAACATCGTCATGAAAGCGTGGCCAAAAGAACTTTTTTCATGACATCTTATATCCACCAATCCACGCTTTGCTTACAAGAACATATTGGACTTCACCAGAGGATAGAGCGAGGAAAAAATACGAGAAAAAATTTAAATCAAAAGAAGAAGAGCCAGGCAACGAAACGGCAGAAAGAGAGCCTGTAATGATACACACTAAAGAGGAATTGGCACGATTACTGAATTTATGGCAACAGAAGTATGCTCAAGCAACAACAGAGGAGGGAAGGAAATTGGCTAATGAGAAAATTCGAGAATATCAGACTGAGTTAGAGAAGCTGAAAGCAAAGAGCGGGACGACCCCCGAAGAAAGAGCGAAGCTCACGCAAGGAGGTGATAATGAATGAGCATAAGAGATTGGTTCTTGAACCGTCAGATAAAGAAGATGCAGAAAGATAATAAGAAGAGGACAGACGCATTAGATGATTTTGTAAAGTGGACGGCAGGCTATAAGGAAGAAGACGAGGAGGAGGTTAAAAAATGAATTTAGATTACAAAACAAAGATAAAAATAAGAGAGATACTTTGCGAGGAGCGGGAAGCTAACCGCATTAATATGCTGGGAGAGCAAATAGACGACATAGTATATCGTGAAATTGAGAAAGCGGTAAATAAGCAGGGGAAAGAGACTCGGAAAGGAGGTGATAAAGAATGAGCGAGATAATGGAAATGGAAGCCGTTAATGTGAATGAATTACGAGAGCTAAAAAAGAGGGCAAGGAACGCAGAATACGGACACAATCCTGTATTATCGGTTATGGCAATGCAACAAAATATGTATCGTGAATTCAGACAGGAATTGGCACAAATCAAATATGAACACCCCAATAGTGCAGTAATAGGCAGGAAATCAGGAAGTAGGGTAGAGATAGAATATCGTCTATTTAGGAAACCGAAAATCCGTATTGACGAGGGAGGCGAGGAAATTGCCATCTTTTGAAATCAGAAAAAAAAGAGATTGCGTGGCTTAAGCTTATTATCTCTATTTTTGCAGTTTTCTTTACATATTTTCTGGCTTTCCTAATGATTATTGTTCGTGTATCCGTGCAGGACGCTACAACGAATAGCCCAGCGTCTATTACAGGAATGTGGATTGAATTAATTGGAATTACTTTTCTTTGGTCTTTCATTGCAATAGCTGTATGCTCATATTTCATCAGAATTATTGTAGTTCTTAAGACAGAGGAAATGGAGGTAAATCTATAAATATCTATCTTTTCAAATATAATAAGTGAGAGTATGAAAATACCCAATGCACCGAAGGGAAAACTGATTAGTTTTCTCATAACAATAGAATGGTTCGAGGAGGGAAGGAGAAAGCACGTAGTCTTGCACGTTAAGGAACACAAAAAAGGAAGGTATCACGCAAGGATTTCACACTTTATAGGTGAGAAAAATGGAAGCTGAAAGAAATGGGAAGGAGAGAAAAAACGACATAAAAACGATGAAATGGCGGACGGAAAATGAATTACACACTTTGTTATCTTTTGGAGCAGGGTCAGTGATTACGATTGAAAAGGAGCTTTTTACTCCTTCTGTATTTTCCGAGATACGCTATGGCGAGAGGGAGGGAATAGGCATATATTATCCTGTATATCGGGACGGCAGTTGTGCAGAGGCACAATACATTAAGTTCTCATACGCAAAATACGGAAAAGAGGACGTTGTCGTATTGGAAAGAGCCAGCAAAGAGGAAATGCAAGAATACGATAAGGAACGCTTAGGACATTTGTTAAGGCGATGAAATGAAGTGTAGAATATGCAAGGTCAGGATAGATGACGAGGAAGCAGGGATAACAGCGGTCAATAATTCAGGGCTATGCGTAGAATGTATGCACACCACCCTCTTTTTAAGCTCGTTGTTGCGAAAATAACGATTTCTTAGGGAGCGTGGCTTTGCCACCGCCACGTTTCCCCGATAAAGTTTATATCCTATTTTTCGTTATATTTATGGTGGCAAAATGCAAGAAATATACCCTCTAATACACATACACCAAAGAGGCCATCTATTCCTTATCGGCTCAAGGCTCAAGGAGTGTTGCCCTATGTGTGAGGAGGAAGAACAGCAAAAAAAGCGTCTAAACGCTATATTGCGAACAGAGAAACCAGCACAGACGAACGGATAGAAACAACAACAAAAAATCTATTGTTTTCGTGGTGCTTTTATATTTTGCTCACCATTCCCTTTTAATTATTCCAAGTTATATAACCGAGAATATGCCCGTATATAATATATGAACATCAAGATATAAATATATATCCATATCTTACATTGTGCATTTCTTTTCAGCTATATTCCAAGTAATATGACTATCTTTTACTTTGCTTCAATATTCATTGCAGATACCTTATTATATCTTTTCTACCCAATATTATTGTGATTGAATGGCTGAACAAGAAAACACAGACGAACAAAAGCATACCGAAGGTATGCTACAAGTGGAAAAGGACGTTCTCATAGGAGAGGAGCTACAACTCTCAAGTGTAGAAAAAACGAAAATAGAAAGGGAAGGTCAGGAGGCAGAGCTATATATCTATTACGCAAAACGGACTTCTGACGGACAGATTGTATCTTTCTATGGCTCATCAGTATTGAACGAGCAATACGATTTAGGCTATCTAAAACCTGATACCTTTTTCGTATTGGATAAACTCATTAGCAGGAAATCAGGGAACAGCTACTACAAGGCAATCATATTGCACAAGGCAGAGGTGAGTAAGTGATGCACATAACTACATTTCATATAGAGCCAGAAAACGTGGAATTCGTGGAGGAACTCACAAAGCACAAGGAGTTATCACGTGTCCTGAATTTTCTCATATCGCAATATAAGGAGAATAAAGGATATGTAGACCCACACACGAAAATAGAGCAGTTAGAACGGCAGTTAAAGGCCAAGACAGAGCAATATGAAGCAATGCGGAAGGAGGCAATGAAATGAAGGAATACAGAATAAAGTGTATGTTTTGCGGAACGCCATTATGTCAGTTAGAGGAAACGGAGAATTGGTATTGTCCGAAGTGCAGGAAATGGCTCACACTATCAGCCAGCAGAGTATCCAACAGACATTACGTTAGTAAAAGACCAGCTAAACGACCACGTAAGCTTAGCACGTGAGAGCCACACGTGCCCCCGTGTGTCAATACACGGGGCGCTTAATGCCCTCCTTATTTCCTTTTACTTTTTATTTCAGACTTCTTGAAAGAAGTCTACAAGAACTATAATTACGGACTTCTCGTGAGAAGTCCACAAGAGCAATAAGCCCCCGCCTCGCTACGCACAAGTGCGAAGCACAGGGCACTCTGCGACACGCCAACCTCCTGAACGGAGGATTTGGCTTTCGCTACGGCAAAAATTCACCCCTCCTTTGTTCGCTTCGCTCACAAATTCCCCCCCTCTTTTTGCCTTCGCTCGTCTCGGAGGTCTAATCAGGTATAGGCACGTGTACGCCTTCGGCGTTCACTTGTTGCTTCGCAACAGCCTATTATCCTGATTTGTCCAGCCCTTCGGGCTGTCCACCGACCCCCCGTGCCCTGTGCTTCGCACCCACCCGTGCTATGCACGTGTGGGCTACGTGTCCCTTCGGGACACTTCGGGTCTTCACTTCGTTCAGACCTGCTACGCTCGGCGGAGGAGGGGGTTCGCAGGAAAGCCCTTAAAATTTCAGATTTAATAATACGGGCTTTCCTTTGCGACAAACTTCTTCAAAAGAAGTTTGAACAAGAATAAGGGTGGTTTGGTCCCTATTTTTATGAGAAAATAAAACCCCATTACTGACACAAGTATGATAGTCCGACTCGGAAAAATCATATCTTAAAAAATGTTTACTTACTCCATTTCTTGATTTTCAAAAAAATAAAAAAGTATAAAAAATAGTGATTATTGTTTCATTATCCCCCATTTTGCTTGGCGGCTGGCATGTCCAAACTTACTTCCTCAACCACAAAATCCGCATCAGTCATTTTTTCACCTCCAAATTTCAATTTGAATAATCTTATTTAAAGATTATTTAGTTTTTGTTACTACATAAGCTTATTACATTGTAATAGTAATTATAATTAATGAAGGTTAAATCAGTTTCCGAAATTCTAATATATCCACCAGATAGGATTGTTGGGGATCTATGGATTGTTAGGAATTGGGTCACTAAAAGAAATTATAAGGTAAGTTCTCCAACTTTGGCAATACTTTTATATTGCAAAATTCCACATACTGTGGGAGATATTCTAGATTTCTTTTATGAGAAATATGGAATCAAAAATGAGCTTATTCATCTTGGACTGAAAAAACTTATGGCAACTGACCTTTTACTGGAAGTTAAACAAGAAATGGATGGTTCTAATGAAGTGTTTGGTTTAGAGTTTGATAATTGGTATAAACATAATTGGTATATGGCGTTACTTTATCATCTAGTGTCTTATGATTATCCCTTTATCGAGGATTATGTTGCAAAACAACGGATGATTAATTATAGTAGTCAAGAAATTGATTCTAACAGATATAAGGAATATAATTCGCAGGTTTCGTATGACATCCCCAAAGCTACAGAGGTGAAAATACGAGAAACTAATACCTCTAAGCAAAAATGTGTCAATTTTGCCGATTTGCTTACGATGGCATCACTTGGTTATACAAGAGTTGGGAGCTTAAGAGTTTATTGGAATGGAGACCCACTAATATTGAGAACCAGTCCATCCGGGGGGTCCAGACATCCTACTGAGACATACATTGTAGCGATAAATGTGGAAGGTTTGGAGTCTGGGTGGTACCACATTTCTGTTAAAGATTCCAAACTTGAACAAATAAAAATTGGTGGAACAGACCCAGATGACCTAAGACTTCTTTTTCCTACAACATATGTGCGACCCGATTTTCATGTTGATTTAATCTTAATATTTACCAGTATATTTGAGAGAAATATGTATAGATATCGAGAACCTAGGACTTTCCGAACTATACATATGGACGTGGGACATTTAGCGGCGACAACTGAAATCATATGTGAAAAGTTAGGATATAAGTATTTAGTTCAATATTCAGCTAATGATGAAGGGATAGAAAAATTTCTAGGATTAAGCCCATTGAAAGAAGGCTATATGGCATCTATGGCTATAGGAAACTAGAGGAGATGAAGTTTTGAAAACACTTGAAAATATTAAATGGAAAGAATTGACAACTATTGATAATTTTACTGAACCATCTAGACTTATTATTTCAAATCCTTTACTTTATAAGAGAATAAAAATTAAATTAGACGCATTCATAGAATTTCTTTTATTTAATCAAATGGGAAATTCTGATTTAACCATTTTTTCATATTTAAGAGAAATAGGGTTTTTAATTAATACAAACGAGGAGCCAGAAACAGAGAACTTGGATAGCATCTTACATTGGTTTAAAAGAGGATGGTACGATTCATTAATTTATTATGTGTGGTCTAAAAAGGTGAAATTCATTGACGATGAAGATTATTCAGGAGACCTAAGAAGAGGTTTGATAAATGCATATTTAAGTGAAAATAGTTTGCCGGATAGGATTGTCGAATCCCTCGAATTTACAAAAATTAAAATGCCAATACCTAAAAATGTAGGTCTAGAAGAGGTAAACTTAAAAAATGTACTCTTAGGCAGAAGAACGACCAGAATTTTTCAAAATGAATCAATGAAACTAGAGGATTTTTCTAGTATTTTATGGAATGCTCTTTCAAGAGTTAGGCACGTTAGAAACCTCAGTTATGAAGACCCTTTAGATTATTTTGCAAGCCATGGAACAGAATTTGATTTTTACGTGATTGCCTATAATATTAATCACTTACAAAATGGGATATACCTTTATGACGTAAAGGACCATTTCCTTTCCGAATTAAAGTCTGGAGATTTTAGAGAGGAGATGATACATAATTTATGGTGGCATCAAGCACCAAAAACAGCTAATCTTACTATCCTTTTCGTTACTGATTTTGAACAATACCAATGGAGATATAGGCATGAAAGGGCACTTAGAAACATATTCATAGAAGCGGGAAGAATAGCTCAGAGATTGATATTTGAAGCGGAGCGAATGGGGTTTGGTTCGTTACCAACACCCGCAACTAGAGATTCTTCATTTGACAAGATGCTTAGTTTGAAAAGGAACAAACAATTTGTATTGTATACGATAACGGTCGGAAAAAAACCTTCACCTTCTTTACTTATGGACAACACCTCCAGCAACATATTAAACTTGCAATGGGTTAATGAGATTTAAAATTTAATGTAAATTATTTATGACTAATATGAACCGCGATATTAGAAACTATATGTTTACTGCTTCAAGTATTTCTCTATCTCGAATAGCTACTGCCATCTTTTATATTAGCATTCTGTGGGTCTCTTTTACGGTCACGCATTCCCCGGTCTATACTGGAATTGCCGACGGACTTGTTACGTTACCATTATTTTTGAGCTTTGCTGTGGGCTCTTTTGTGGATAATAGTATACATAAAAAATTTATAGCAATCCTGTTTTCTCTTATTCGGGCTTGTTCAGTGGTGCCTTTATTATTCACTTTTCTCTTTAACCAAAAAGCGTTCCTTATTATCTTTCTATTCTTGTTCGCATTTTCGGTTGGACTGACATCTGATTTTATTAACTCCGTTAGAGCAGTCTGGATAAAGAAATTCTTAAAAGAAGGAGAGAAAGTAAAAAGATACAGGGCTTTTTCAAATATTTTATACAACATTTCAGAAGGATTAGGTTACATTTTAGTAGGCTTTTTAATTTCAACAGGAGTAACGTTTACATTAATATTTGTATTACTTATTTACCTGACCTCAACAATCCCAATTTCTCTCATCAAAGTTTACGAAGAACCTAAAAGACACCAGCTAAAGGCTGGTGCTAGAAAGTTAAGTGACCCTTTGAACTTTATAAGAAAATCTCCAATAGTTTTAGTCCTTTTTACAGAGGGATTTCTGGTTAATTTTATATTCGGTATGTTTGGAGTTTTGACTACTGTAATGGTGGTTAGAATATTCCAACTACCAGCGTTGTACCTCTCTGTTATATATCTTATACTTACGTTAGGGATTTCCATAGGATCCTTTTTAGAAAGAAAGGAAGGATTTCCGAGATTGAACAGAGTCTTTTGGTCAATAGCTGTATTGGCGGTAATGCTTATAGCACTAAGTTACATTACTCAATTTATATACGTTCTTCTGCCTATGTTTATAATTGGGATATCTATGGGGGTTAGTGAAAGTATAATTTTCTCCGAATTCAAAATAATGTTCCTGAAGAGATAACGGGAACAATTCAAGGTTATTATAATAGCCTTGCTACTGGCTTAACATTTTTGTCTGCACCAATAACCGGAATTTTGGTGCAGTTTACTGGCTATCATAATACATTTTTCTTAATTTCAACCTTTTCACTAGCAATAATATTAATAATTATTTGGAGGCGAACAATTACCCATGTCCATAGAAATTAGGAAATTATCTATTGAGGATCTAGAAACTCTGATTGAAGTTGCTAGAGAATCATGGAAATGGACTTACGCAGGCATATACAGTGAGGAATATATCGAGAGTTGGATAAGGGAGAAATATTCTAAGGAAAAACTGCTAAATGAAATAGTAAGATCTCAATCTAACCTTGATATATTATTCCTCGGAGCTTTTGCAGATTCGACGTTAATTGGATTTATTGAATTGAAGATTATTGCTAATAAAGCTGAATTACTTCGCTTATATCTTAAACCGGAATACACGCACAAGAAGATTGGAAAAACATTACTGTTAGAGGCAGAGAAAATTATGAAGAAAAAAGGTATTCTGGAATGCAGACTATATGTTCACAGACAAAATTCTGTGGGATTTTCGTTCTATTATAAGAACGGATTCAAGGTTGAGGATACTGATGGAAGCGATTTTATAATGGAAAAAAAATACGAATCATAATTTATAGAAAATTCTTCTGGGCCAAATTCATATGTTCATTTAATGGACACCATGTTACTCATACAAAAGAAGACTTGCCTACAGTTGTAAATGGGACTCTACCTATCTCTAATATTACAGGATTTGCTTAAAAGTTTAAACGGGCTCGGTCGGGCCCATAAATATAACCATGTTCATATAATTATATTCCTCAAAGCTTAAAACTTTCCTCTCTTATTGTATTTTCAAGAGAAAATCTATTGAACGGAATCCAAATCAATATTTATTAAGTATACCATAATGTATACACTATGGATCAAGAAGTCCAGATGGACATTAAAGATGTGAGATTAACTGTCGAAAAGCACCTTAAAGATTTGGGTATTGAGGGGCCGGCTAGAATTGCATCCGCAAAATTCAATCAGGGTTATTGGAGTGTTGTTGTTGTCTATTCAAGAGACATAGAAGTTGGAGATAAGAAACAAAAGACAGGTATAATTGCCGCATTGGAAATCAATGATACCACCGGAAAAGTTGAGGCGTTCAAAGAGAACCCAACATAAGGACGCTTTTTCACATGGGATTGATCATTGATCAGATTGAAATTAAGGGCACAATCAAGAGTGTCAAAGTCTCCGCTCTGATAGATTCTGGAGCTGAAGGAAACTATATCAGTGCTGTATTGCCCAATGGAATCAGGCCAGAACAACTTGGATTTGTATCTTACGGTGAAATTCCCGTTTCAATTCCAGGGTCATCCATCAGAGAATTGCACGGTTCCCTGACATTCGAGAGTCTAAAACTGAACGGGGTTATCCTTTCTGAGCCGGAATTCATAATTCTCGAAAATATAGATTTTCCAGTCATAATTGGAGTAGAAATACTTCAAATGATTGGACTGAAACTGGACTTCAGAACCGATACTATGCAGATCTGAATATCCAGTTATTCTTAAAATAACAAGAAGAAACCAATTTTCATTTTCGTTTAGCTTCATTTAAAATATGCCAAAGTTCGGCTTGAATTACATAAAATGGATTAAACATAATTGTATTACTCGAGACCTGTAATTTTTTCATGAATTTTTCCGGTCCTGTAGCATTTTTTATATGCGAAGATTTCAATTAGAAAAATATGGCTAAAGGCACTGGAAGACGCAGGCGATCATCTGCAGTGACATACTTCCTGGTTCACTAAACTACAGGTATTTTAATATTGCTTGAACCATTTGTTGGTTCAACAATGGAAATACGCCAGTTAAAGGAAAGTGATGTTGAATCGGTCATTGAAGTGGCCAGGTTAAGCTGGGAATGGACATACCAGAGCATATATTCCCATGAATTCATAGAATCATGGATAAGGAAGAAATACGCAAAACATGCAATTTCTGACCAGATCACGCGATCTGCTTCCGGCCAGAATGGTATTTTTCTTGGGGCTTTCCAGAACAACAAACTGATAGGTTTTATTCATGCAGTTGTAAATGATTCTGAAGCAGAAATTGCCAGGCTCTATTTTCTTCCAGGATTCACAAGACGAGGATTTGGTTCTGAACTGCTAAGAACGGCAGAAGAGATTCTATGTTCAAGAGGCGTGCGCCGGGCCAGACTGTATGTGCAAAAACAGAATAACATAGGAATTGTATTCTACCGGAAGCACGGCTACTCCGATGCAGGCTACTGTGATTATGATATTGAAATGGTGAAAAATTTCCAGGACTGTCATGGAATTTAACGAAATTGAGCGGGAAATCCCTTCCGAAAGGGAGGGGATGAAAGTGAAACCTTTTTTCTGTTCTCTTGAAATATTACAATACTCACCAGCAGACAGAATGGAAGAAGGTCGGATAACATGTGGCTCCATGCGTGCCTGTTTCCGTAAAGTCCAATGGCTGAGCATGGAGATCAAAGTACCTCCGGACCGGGGGAATGCATGCCTGTGGAGGTTCCGCCGGTAACCGTGGAAGCAGGAAGCCCCTTTCGAAGGATAGGGGAGGAGGTCACTTTGCATTGAACAGGATGGTAGACGGAAGCGCCATTAAATGAAAATTTCCTTATGGACTGCCTGTCATGAAGAATAGATCACATCAGTTCAGGTAAAACCGTGCTTCACCAGGTTGAAGAATGACTTCTCCATGACCCGCCTGCTCATCAGGAGCCACCCCATCAGCCCATATGAGAATATTACTGCTGCAATGCCGAAATTGATTAGAAAAATTCCTGTTATGGACAGGATGATATATGCTATGACAAGTGGCAGAAATACTATGAATGTGCCTTCAGACAAACTCCCGCCAAATGTTCTGGACTGGACCTTTATGACATTCAGGTTGAGTATTGTTGCATAAACAAAAAATGGGAAGAACAGAAGCAGCGGAACTGCCATTGCTATGGCAAAATCCCTAAATGGCAGAATAGACGGACTTGAGAAATATGTGTAAATCAGATAAACAAATACTGGCGATGAAACACCTGCTAGGAAAAACAACCTGCCGGAAACATAGTTCCTGACCGCAAGGTGGGGTTTTACAGTGTTCCATCCGATCCATATCCTTTCGTTTATTATTGAATAAAACAGAATAAAAGTGATCAGGAACATATAGTACAGCATTACAAACGTCGAAATTCCTGAACCAATGAAAGGGAAATAGAAAGTAAAGAGAATGAGTGCGATAAAAAGCACCGAGGACACAACCATCATGCTTGCCAATGTTATTCGGCCCAAACCTGTCCTTCCTGAAACTGGGTTTAACCTTGTTGCTGTAAAAGCTATTGTTGTGGAAAATTTCAGCAGTGGGTTCCGTCTGGACCATCCGCCAAAATTTATTGGGCGTTTTACATTGTTCCTGACCGTTACATTCCTGAAGTGAAGGGCTGCGTCATCCCTGTTCAGTATTGAACTCCAGGCAATGGCCAGTGCGACCACGAGAACCGCAAGTGCCCCAATCAGGGAAAACTGCCAGTAGTTGCCTGAAATATTTGAAATTGCCAGGGGAAAGCCAATAAGCCCGAGAATGCCGAGACCTGCAACCAGGATGAGCAGTATATTCGTATCCCTTATCCGCCCGAATAGCCTGAGAAGGAATCCAATGATGGATATTGCAAGAATCAGCAGGGAGAAAACTGCCGTTGCGTATGACGGAACAATTGCTGTTGAAAAAAAAGAAATTGTGGAGAAAATTAGCAATGAAGGAAGAGACATCAACATAAGAGAATAAATTGAGAATGCCTTAGAAAGAGAGGAAGCGCGTGCTCCGTAATTCGCCATGAAATCCAGATCTGATTTCACAAATACATTTCTGGCAAATAACTGGAAAATGTAAAATTCAATTACTGTAAGTATTGAAACTATCAGTATCCTGTAATCAAATGGTACTAATTTGCCAATCCTTATGAATAGGGTATCAAATTCCAGCAGGGCCAAGCCTGAAATCAGGTACACTATGGCCAGTATGATAAGCTGGGTATCTGGAATTCGTGACTTGATCAGAAATTTTGTGAAGCCTGGCCTCATATGTCACATCATCCTTCCAAGCCTAGCTTCTATGGTCTCTCCTGAGCCCATGTCAGTCTCGATCTCGCCAATTGTTCCGGCCCATTTGATCCTGCCTGAAGAAAGTATCATTATTCGATCCGTAAGGCGGGAAGCTGTTGACACCACATGTGTTGAAAGAAGCACTGTAGCTTCTGTTTTCTTCACAAGCCTAACCACGGTCTCCTGTACGTTCAGATCAAGATAATTCAGGGGCTCGTCCATTATGAGCACCTCTGGATTATGGACAAACACCATTGCCAGTGCCAGTCTCTGGGTGTTTCCCCTGGAAAGAGTGTAAGCCTTGGAGAGCCTGAGGTGTGCAAGATCGAAGAGATCGATCATCTTCTCCGTGGCTGATACGACGTCATCAACTCCCCTGAGAAGCGCTGAGTACTGGATATTTTCCTGCACGGATAGAAGCCTGTATGGCGAGGCATCCTCAGGGAGGTATCCAAACCGCCTCTTTATTTCCCTCTTCTCCGGGTTCTCCCCCAGCATGCGAACTTCTCCAGACCTTGGCCTGAGAAGTCCGGTTGATAGCTTAAGTGTTGTTGATTTTCCCGCCCCGTTTGAGCCGATTATGGAGATCTTATCCCCTTTTTCCAGACTGAAAGATACATCCTGGAGGACATCAGCATCGCCATAGGAAAAGGATACGTTCTGGAATTCCACTACTGGGGTCATTGATATAGAACGGTCTCACATAATAAAAATATTGTTCTCAGGGCGGAAGTGTGTTGCACAATTCAATAGGCATGTGTCATCTCTCTTAGAACGTTGTAATACTGCACCTTCAGTGCAATCTCCTGAACTATGTAATCAGGCCTGTTGGCCTTGATTACCTCACCCATTGTCCTCTTGAGGCCTGAGAAATATATCTCCACATGCCATCTTTTTCCATAACCAACGGATTCCTTCCATTCCTTTTCTGAGGTCCTCCGGATCTGTCTGACTATTCTTGCCCTGGCAGGTGATCCCCTGCTCCTTGTGGATGCATTCTTCCTTGGGGGTATTATTGTATTCTCCCCGAATGTATTGTATATTGACTTTGAATCATAACCCTTGTCTGCAAATATCCTTCTGATCCTTTCTTTTACAGATTTCAGCAGTTCCTTTCCAGCCTTTGCATCATGCACATGTTCATCTGTGATGGCAAATGACATCACTGAAACTTCATTTATGGATATGACAGCATGAAGCTTTGACCATCCTCTCCTTGCTTTCTTCCATTTTGATCCAAGATAATCACCCCTGATGGTGATCTTGAAGCCTGTGGAATCTATTGCACAGTCCACAGGCTTTCCCTGAGAATTGGGAATTGAAGGCACAATCTTTCTTATTCTTCGGAATATGCTTGTGTAGGAGACAGCTGTTATTCCGGTGATCCTTGCAAATATCCTGGCAATTCCCTCCAGTGACCTGAAGGGAATGCTGTACATTGCCCTGAGTTTTGCAAGGAATGTTATGAATGCATTTGGCGTCCTGTAGGGATGTCCTCTCTTTCCCCTGTTGTTATCTGCAAGGAGCAGCTTCCAGTCCATGAGGAATGACGGATCAAGGAGATCCTCAATCCTGTCCACCAGGGACCTGTTGTACCTGTCATACCTTCTGTCCGAACCGATCCAATATCTTCTTTTGCTTCTATTGCCTGTAGCAGTGATTGGCTTTGGTGTCATACAAACCAATCACTCCCCTGTATTTCATTATACAGGGGAATTATGCAACACACTTTCAGGGCGGGAAAAAATCATGCCCTGGATTTCGATTCAACGAATATGGATGAGCCCCTGTCATACAGAATCGGAGCCACTTTAGCCGATATGCCGAAGTTGATGTTCTGGAGATCCTCTGAAACCTTCCTGACATCCACGTCCTGCCTGACAAGGATTTTCATGCTTTCCCTGGAATATACCACCATGGAATTTTCAGGGAGATACGGCAGCATCTTCACGTCGGAAGTTATTGTTGCCACCAGATCCATTTCTATCTGCCCCGTTCCGCTGACCTCTCTCTGCAGGAGCCTGAAACCGCTTGGATCTATTAGAACACCTATTCCACTGCTGTAGCCGTTTTCAGAAAGTTTTCGGTAAGCATCCGTGACTCCCAGGGAGATGCTGCCGGACTTTGACCATTCCAGTCCCGGCATACGTGTGCTCCTCTTAACAAGGGAAAGCTCATGTTCAGCAACAACCGATTTCAGCAGCATTGCCCTGAATGAATGCAAGGCCCTGTCTCTTTCCATTTCAAGCAGGCTGTCGCTGGAGCCTTTTTTAACCGAGAAACCATGAGAAATGTAGGATAGCGTGAAGAGTTTCTCCGGATCATCTGCCACGGCAATACCATCCTGCCCCCATGGAACAGTTGCAAATGGAAGTCCCAGCAGATCTTCCACATGCATATCCTGTTTCATTGATTCCTTCTGGCCTTCCCTGTGAGCTTCATGATGCTTCTCGCCCTCCAGCCCAAGTTCAGCACTTTCTCCCAGTAAGGTGGAGGCCTCAGCCCAGCCTTCCCTTATCTTCCTGAAATCTTCAGGCGCATACTGGTAAAGAAGGCGCATGAATTCGCCGAAATGCGTGACCTCCTCCTTTGCTATGTCCTCATGAACCTTCTTGAATGGACCGTCTGGCATGATCCTGGCCTGCTGAAGATAGAAATTAATTGCGTCCAGCTCTGCCACAAGTGCCAGCCTTATGGACCTTACGGTTTCCTCATCATCCAGCTTTTCTTTTCTTACCAGTTCTGACGGATCCTTTGAAAACATGATTTAACATGCTATTTTATTATATAACTATTGATATTTCATTCTCCAATACACAACGCTGCCCCCAAAGATACTGAACAGAAATTTGGAATGGTGGTAATTTGCTCAATATATGTATCCCGGGACTGAAGTCAACAAAATTAACTTTAAGTGATTGCGAACCCTCGTTTCCAGGCAGAAGAGCCTGAAGCCTGTGCGGCATATCGTTGCCTTTCCCTCATTGGAGATTCTGGAATTTCACACAAATCGTTATACATGCGGAACAAGTTGCATTGAAGATTTCCAGAATCTTATGAAGGCTTTAACCGTATACCTGGGGCAAATTACTGCGTCTGCCTGTTCGAAAGTGCTGTCCTGAGCTCAGCGGCCGACTTCATGATACGCTCCCTTTCCTGATCATTTTCACACAGTGGATCATTTAGAAAAGCCTCAGCCTGGCTCAGATGGTTGGAGGATGAAGCATAATCCGATCTGTTGTAATAGATCACTGCCAGCTCAAGCTCGGCCTTCGCTCCGTCAAGGATCCTTTCCGGATTGGGGTAATCCCTGTCTTCCTTCACCTTTGCCTCAAGCCTGGCTATGTCCTCTTCGTTTCCTCCTGCCTGAGGCTGCCCCACTGCACCCCTAACTTTCCGGTTGTAATTTGATCTGACCAGGGAATTTATTGCCATGCTGACCACAAATATGCCCAGGATGCCAAAGAAATAGTCATTTGAGGGGAAATTCGGGACATAAACTGAGGCCAGGTACAGTCCAAGGTAGCCAACAGCCAGGACAATGAGTGACAGATACCTGTATATGGGCGGCATCGGTTTTACGTTTGCAAGGCCAGGGTTGCTCTTGTAGAATTTAATGTAACGCAGCATTGAATCCGTTTCCCTTGTTCTGGGGCACATTGGATCCTCAAGAACCTTCTGAGCATCATCCATCATCTCCTGGGCCTTTGGACTGTTGCCTGCCTGGTTGTAAAGCTGGACAAGCTGCAGCTCCAGCTTGGCTATTGATGCGCATTTCGAGCCATCTGAAGATGTCATTTTAATATTCTCAAGCCTGTACTCAAGCTGCTGAATTTTCTGTTCTAATCCCGCCAAACTGATTTGCCTCGCTTTCTTTTTCCACGACAGCGCGTGGACATGGGTATATGTCTTTCCTCATTGAAATATCTTGTCAAGCTTCCTGCAGTTGCCAGCATATGCCACATGCCCTTCAATTGATGGGTTTTCCTCGGGTCTCCGGAGCCAGTATCATGGTAACAGAAAGGCCTATGAATTCAAATACTGCAAAGAAGATAAGCCCGTACGTGAGGCTGAGATCGCTGAGGAACAATGGAAATGCGAACACCCCAAGAATGGCACCTATCCGCGATGCTGCGGTTGATATCCCCATGGCGGTTGCCCTCAACCTTGTGGGAAATATCTCAACGGGATAGAGATAAGTTATGTTTGTGGGCCCTATATTATGGAAGAAATGCATCAGTGCAAAGGCCATGAAAACATAAGCAAATGGGAGCGCCGATCTCAACGATATGAAGGCAAAGACCAGAAGTGATACTCCTGCCAGTGCGAATCCAAGGCTTTCCAACCTCTTTCTTCCGAATCTGTCTATGGAATAGAGGCAGAGGAGAGTGCCCACTATGACCGGTATCTCTTCAAGCATTGTTGCCAGAATTGTGCTTGTATATGTGCCTCCTGCCGACACGAAGAGTGAAGGAGTGTAGTTCCAGACACCATAGCTTGACACATCATATGCAAGCCATGCAATTGATGTGAACATGATCAGGGGGAGATACCTGCGAAGTTCACCAAATGACGTCTTTCCCTCCTGTATCTCCGGAACCGATGCTCTGCCATATCCGGCTTCACGCGCCATCCCGCCTACTACCGCCTCCGCTGAAACAGCATTGCCGTTTTTCACAAGCCAGTAAGGGCTCTCAGGCATGGAACGGCGCATGAAAACAACCATCAGCGGAATCACAGCAGCTGTGATGTACATGAGCCTCCACGCCATATGGCCTGAAAAAATGACTATTGGTATGGATACAGCGTAGAAAGCAAGGGATCCAAGAGTCCACGAGAATATGTTGAATACCAGGTATTTTCCCCGGCTCTTTCTTGGGGAAAATTCTGCCTGGATCGACGAGCTGATGGGATAGTCCGCACCTATGCCAACACCGGCAAGGAGCTGAAAGATGAAGAAAGCAGTGAGATTCCCTGAAAAGCCAGTCAGCACAAGGAAGAGGGATGTGAGAAGCAGGTCATATGTGTATATCCTCTTCCGCCCCAGAGAATCTGATATGCGGCCAAAGACGATTGAGCCTGCAAACATTCCCATGTAGATCGATGATGCTGCAAAGGACACGAATATAGCCTTATCGAGAAAACTGCTGCTCAGGAAAAGATAAGCACTGGAGAATATTGAAAGGGCATAACCATCCATGAACACGCCCATGGATGAGAGGACGGTGATCACCTCAAGTTTTCTCGTTCTCCCTATCTGATCGAAAGCAACTGTTTCCAATGCACACAAATGGATTTACGGTATTTGCAGTTTGCTATGGGCACAGTAATCCGTCAACTATTTAATAACTAAGTTATACTGTTGCAATGTCCATCTTTGCCGCCATACTTGCCCTTGCTGTCATCCTGGCGGGACTTCACATGCTTGCCCCGGATCACTGGATCCCACTCACAGTGGTTTCTTCAAGGCTCAGCTTTTCTCACAGGAGGACATATGCAACGGCTGCCTTTCTTGGAATACTTCATGCTGGAACTTCAGCAACACTTGCCCTCATCGCTCTCTTCATCGGCACCGTTGTTGCAGGGAGGTATGAAAATTACCTGAACTACGGGGCAATTCTTCTACTTGTTGCCGTTGGGCTTTATTTCATTGTCACTGGATACTCTGAACATGATGCGGGAAATGAGATCTCGGGGGCTTCCGTCAGTACAGTGCTGAGCATAAGCATATTTCCCGACCTGGCTCTCATGCCAATAGTCCTTACGGGGGCATCGCTCTCTTCTGTAGATATGGGCACTGTCATCATTGCATTCGCTCTGGCAAGCGCACTGTCCCTGACACTTGTGGTATACGGGGCAATCAGGGGTTTTGCCAGGGGGCTTGAAAAAATACCCCCGAGATACATCGATTACATCATGGGAGCCATACTTCTGGCAACAGCCGCATTTGTGGCACTGGCTGATTTCCTGTGATGGTGGGAGTCGTCTGAATGGAGATCAGATGATCTCCACCTCGAATGGCTCAAGAAATCCCATTCTGAATGCCCTGGTGAAAAAGAGATCAAGGGCCTTCCTGCCCTGTTCCCCAAAATCAACGGAAAGTGGGTTAACGTACATCTTGATGAATTTTCTCTCAAGCTCCATATCGGGATACCTGGCGTATTTCAGGGAATAGCGCACTGCATCGTCCTCATGCTGGAATCCATACTTGATTGACGCGTCGAAGTCTGCCATGTATTTTTTTGCGTCTTCCATGGAAACGGCCTTCCTTATTGCATTGAATCCCAGAGGCACTGGAAGACTGCCTGCATATTTTTTCCACTGCTGGTAAAGGTCCATCACCTCCATGAGGCCTTTCTCCTTGAAGGTGAGCTGCTCGTCGTGAATTAGAACGCCTGCATCAGCCTGTCCCGACAGGACAGCTTCAGGTATAAGGTCAAACCTCATCTGCCTGAACTCCCTGGGTTCCGGCGCAAACATCCGGTAGAGCAGGAAAGATGAGGTGTATTCACCGGGGACTGCCACAACAGCTCTTGATAGATCAACATCCTTCCTGGCGATAACTTTTGGACCGTATGTCAGGCCAAAGCTGGCCCCAGATGAAGTCAGCCTGTACCTGTCATGGAAGTGGGCATAACCTCCGGCGGAAATTGCAGTGACATCGTAAAGTTCCTTTGGGGCCTCCACATTCAGGGTCTCTATATCTTTAACAGTCTGCTGGTAATCGAATGCACATGGTATCTTTTTTTCGAACATTCCGTAGAACATGAATGAATCATCAGGGTCAGGCGTGTGCGCAATTCTGAATTTCATGAATGGTAATCGCCCGATGTAACATAGCTTTTTCCTGAGACCGTACCTGCAGAGTTATTTGCATATGATGTTTTACCATCAAGCCAGACGTGTTACTGTGAAAAATACAAGTATCTTGAATTAAGCAGTCAGGTTATATAGCTGTCTGGAATCACATAATCTCCCGGGGAGTTTTATGGAAAGGATTCTTATCGCTTTCGGAGGAAACGCACTTCTCAGGAATGGTGACGATTCCTCATATGTGATGCAGCTGCGGCGAGCCGTTGAGGCCATGGAGAAAATATGGAAAGTTGTTCTGGACAACGAGGTGATCATTACCCATGGAAACGGGCCGCAGGTCGGAAACATACTGCTCCAGAACGAGCACTCACGGGATATTACGCATCCCATGCCGCTTCACGCCTGTGGCTCAATGTCGCAGGGGCTCATCGGCGAGATACTGATCACTGCATATGATGAAATGAAGTCTAGGTACGGCGTCTCAAAAGATGCAGCCGTAATATTCACCAGGACTGTGGTTAATGAGGATGATGAGGCTTTTCACAACCCCAGTAAACCAATAGGCCCATATTACAGCAGCGAAGATGCAGGGAAGTATATGAAGGAGAGTGGCTGGGTCATGAAGGAGGAGCCCGGGAAGGGGTTCAGGAGAGTTGTGCCATCGCCATATCCAGTTGATATTGCTGAAAGATCCGCCATATTCTCAATGCTGGCGTCCGGATACCTGCCAATATGTGTTGGTGGAGGGGGGATTCCAGTAATAAAGACCGTGTCCGGATACAGAGGAGTGGATGCCGTGATTGACAAGGATCTTGCTTCTTCCCTGATGGCAAACATCCTTGAAGCCCATAAATTTGTCATTCTTACAGATGTGGATGGAGTATACCTCAGGTACGGGAAGCCGGACCAGGAAAAGCTTGCAAGAATCAGTGCAGGCGATCTGAGGAAGCTTTACACCCAGGGTAGTTTCCCCGGAGGGAGCATCGGGCCGAAGGTCAGGGCTGCGCTGGAGTTTGTGGAACGGAACCACGGAATTTCAATAATTGGATCTCTTGACGATGCTTCAAATGTCATAGCCGGGAAATCGGGCACTGTTGTCTACTGAACTACCGCTTTCTCTGGCAGCCTGAATTTCCCGGATTTGAGGACCAGCTTGCCTGCAGTGACAAAATCATCCAGTACCTTCTTCAGGTGCTTCTGAGGGATGACAAGCTCGAAATTCTCCAGAAGGAGATCCGTAACCTGTTCAAGAGATGATTCTTTCCTGAGTACCTTTGACAGAAGGTTGTCAACGTCCTCATATACATTCCACGGGAAGATGAACCATGCCCAGTTCTTCTCTGTAATCTCCTCGCCGTAAAAATCAGGAACAAAACTGGATCTTGTTATGTGCAGCATGGTGGCGGTCTTCACCTCTGCAGGATTCTGCTTCATGACAAATTCATGGGCAAGCTTCATGCTCTGTCCGGTGTCTGTTATATCATCCACAATGAGCACACGCTTTCCCTTGATATTAAGCACGCCGGGATCCCTGAGGACAGCCTTGCCGTCCTGGGTGGCAGTTATTCCCCAGTGCTCCGTCTTTATGGAGAGTAAATCCTTAATCCACAGTGAATCGGAGAGAATTCTGGCCGGAACAAGTCCACCACGTGACAATCCTATAATGAGATCCGGACTGAACGTGTTCACAATCTGTTTCCTGACTTCATCACACCATCTTTCTATATCATCCCATGAGACTGCCTTTGCCCTGAACTCCATTCTTAACCTCCTTGATATCCTCTGCTTAGCTTAAAATTTCCCCACGGTGAAAGCCACCGCAGGGCATTACGTGATTGCGTTCAGGCTGGAATCCTGGTTTTCCCGGCTTTGGGTGCCGGCTCTTCATCACTTATGGCAGCCCTGGCCGCTGCAAGCCTGGCTATTGGTATTCTGAATGGAGAAGCCGACACGTAGTCAAGACCAATCCTGCTGCAGAATGCAACCGTATCCGGATCGCCACCGTGCTCCCCGCAGATTCCCACCTCAAGTTCAGGATTTGTCTCCCTACCCTTCCTGACAGCTATTTTCATGAGTTCCCCGACACCAGACTGGTCTATTGTGCTGAAGGGATCGTTCTCAAGTATTCCCTCCTCAATGTACCTTGCCAGGAATTTTCCCTCTGCGTCATCACGGCTGTATCCGAAGGTCATCTGTGTGAGGTCGTTGGTTCCAAAGGAGAAAAAGTCAGCATAGCGCGCAATTTCGTCTGCGGTTATGCATGCGCGCGGGATCTCTATCATAGTCCCGAACTTGTATTCCACACTTTCATCAGGATCCTCACTCTTCACCACCTTTTCAAGCCTTTCCCTGAGGACCCTGATCTCGCTCCTGTGCCCAACCAAAGGTATCATTATCTCCGGGAAGATTTTCTTTCCTTCAGACTGTACCTGCATTGCAGCCCGGATTATGGCCCTCACCTGCATTTCGTAGATCTCAGGATAGCTGATGCCAAGCCTGCATCCACGGAATCCAAGCATGGGATTGAATTCTTCTAGGTTCTTTATGGCCGTGTAAATCCTTTCCGTGTCCTGGAGTTTCTTCCTATCTTCATTGGTGGCTTTCCCGCTCTTAGCCGCATTCCTGAGATCATACATCTCCTTTATTACCTCCTCTTTGTCCGGGAGGAACTCGTGAAGCGGTGGATCCAGCAGCCTTATTATGACGGGAAAACCTTCCATTGTCCTGAAAAATTCGGTGAAATCATGTATCTGCATTGGAAGAAGTCTGTCAAGATGGCTTATTCTTTCCTCGGTACTTGAGCTCATGATCATCTCCCTCATGATGGGAAGCCTGTCGCTGCCCAGGAACATTCTCTCAGTCCTGGCGAGCCCTATGCCTTCAGCTCCAAGTTTCCTGGCTTCAATAGCTTCCTCCGGTGTATTGGCGTTTGCCCTGACACCTATTTTCCTGAATCGATCCGCCCATGAAAGTACGATGTCCATGTCCGTGTTTGATCCCGGTGCCTCCGTTTCAACAGTTCCAAGGTAAAATTCGCCTGAAGTCCCGTCTACCGTTATGATATCTCCTTCCTTAACTGTGATATCCCCCGATACCATCTTTCGTTCGGCAACATTCACCTTGATTGATTCTGCGCCAACAACCGCGGGCTTTCCCATGGCCCTTGCCACCACGGCCGCATGGGAAGTCATCCCCCCTTTCTGCGTCAGGAATCCTTTTGAAACCACCATGCCCCTCACATCATCTGCAGTGGTCTCCGGCCTCACCAGTATGAGGGGTTTCTTCTCCTTGGACAGCTCGATTGCTCTTTCGGATGAAAATACTGCCTGTCCGGTAGCGGCCCCCGGTGAAGCTGGCAGACCATTTCCCAGGACTGTTTCCTTTCCCGTCCTTTTCACCTGAGGGTGCATCAGGGAATCAAGCATCCTGGGTGTTATTCTCATCACGGCATCCCTTTCGGTCAGGATTCCTTCCGAAACCATATCCCTGGCTATCTTCAGAGCGGCCTTTGCAGTTCTCTTCCCGGACCTGGTCTGGAGAAGATAGAAGACATCGTCCTCCACAGTAAACTCAATATCCTGCATGTCTCCATAGTGCTTTTCCAGCTTTTCTGCTGAATCCAGCAGCGCCCTGTAAGCAGATGGCAGCTCCCTGGACATATCGGATATGTGGCGTGGGGTCCTGATACCCGATACTACGTCCTCGCCCTGAGCGTTAACCAGATATTCTGCAAAAAGTACCTTTTCGCCTGAGTTTGGGTTCCTTGTGAATGCAACCCCGGTGGCAGATCTGGGGCCCGTGTTTCCAAAGACCATGGAAACTATGCTCACAGCCGTCCCCATCCATTCACCTATGCCATTCTCCTTCCTGTAAACCTGTGCCCGGGGAGAATTCCAGGAACGGAATACGGCCTCTATGGCCTGTTCCATCTGTTCCTTGACATCCTGCGGGAAAACCTTTCCATGGGCTTCGTAGATTCCACCGTAAATCTTTATGAGATCTGATATGTCTGCAGAATCCAGGTCGGTGTCGAACTTTCTTCCACGCTGCTCCTTGATTTTTTCAAGGGCATCTGAAAATTCTCTGCTGTCAATTCCCAGAACGATTGATCCAAACATCTGAATCAGCCTTCTGTAGGAATCCAGCGCAAATCTCCTGTTTCCTGAACGTTTTGCCAGGCCCTTTAGTGTTTCGCTGTTCAGGCCCACATTGAGAACTGTGTCCATCATTCCGGGCATGCTGACCGGTGCGCCGGATCTGACTGAAACAAGCAGGGGGTTTTCCGGATCACCGAATCTTCGTCCCGACTGCTTTTCAACTTGCTTGAGCGCAGTCCATACCTGGTCCATCATTCCGGCCGGAAAGTCCTCTGCCTTCAGGTATTCCCTGCAGGCCTCTGTGGTTATGGTGAAACCGGGAGGGACATTCAGTCCGATTCGGGTCATCTCTGCAAGCCCGGCTCCCTTTCCACCCAGCAGATCCACCATTTCCTTGCTTCCTTCCTGGAACAGGTAAACGTATTTTCTATCTTTGTTCACAATTGTTCATCCCAGAGCATAAATAACTTTTTGTTCGCAATTGGTCTGTGATCGCCTTAACAGATTAATATTGGACAGATGTTATTTTTAAGAGGGCTTCCATTGTTTGTTTTTCTGAAAAATTCACGAAATCATTAAATATAATGTGAACGCTTAGATATGAATTCACCAGAACATTATTCGAAAGGGTGAGTTCCCTCATGAGATTGTTCGGGAAACGCTGTGAATTGCTGTTCCCATAAACGTATGCGGCTCAAGTTTTTCTGGACACATGATATTAATTCTTTTCTGAAAAAGTAGAAAATTGAAAGATCTGAGAGTCCAAAACAGTTTAATAGGCCGTTTAATATATTCATCAATGAGCGGGCTCGATATTTTTCTGATAATAATAGTGCTTATTATCCTGATAATCCTGCTTTCCGGCCTTCATATCCTGAAGGAATGGGAAAGAGGCGCTGTGTTCACCCTTGGAAGATTTTCCATGCTTAAGGGGCCAGGCGTGATTTATGTGTGGCCAATCGTAAGCAAGGTAAACCCCATCCTCTCAACGAGGATTCAGGTTGTATCATTCAAGACAGAAAGCACATTCACCAAGGATAATGTTCCAATCAATGTTGATGCTGTAATGTATTTCCAGATTGTGGATCCGCAGAAGGCTGTCCTCAATGTGGATAACTTCGCAGCTGCCACAAACTATTCCGCACAGACGACCCTCAGGGAAGTCCTTGGAAAGAGTTCCTTTGATGAAGTCCTTTCTGAGAGGGAAAAGATTGGTGAGGCAGCCAGACAGATCATAGATGAGAAGACCGAAAACTGGGGAATTAAAGTTTCATCCGTTGAAATAAGGGACGTTGTGGTTCCGCAGAACCTCCAGGAGGCCATGTCCAGGCAGGCATCGGCCGAGAGGGAAAGAAGATCAAGGGTAACTCTGGCACTTGCTGAGGTTGAGGCCGCCCAGAAGATGGTTGAGGCTGCAAACCAGTATTCAGATAATCCCACAGCTTTCCAGCTAAGGTGGATGAACATACTTTATGAAATAGGACTTGAGGGCAAGGGAACACTGATGATGATACCTGCCAACACCCCTGCAGTTGGGACATTCAATGCAATGTCCATACTGGGCATGGAGAACCAAGTCAAGGCAAATCTTGAGAGGGAGAAGTCTTCCCATTAAAGTAACGCCTTGCAATATCCAGAAGCTCAGCGGGGGTGAAGTCATCAACCCTCTTTTCACCAATTTCACCGGGAAGCCCATCCAGGATGCTTGATAATTTTTTTCTTCTCTTTGAGAAAATATCCCTGAAAATAGGATCTGCTTTTCGCAGGTCCCCCAGGTTTGCATCTGGCCTGGGAGTTATGCGGATTATTCTTGAATTTACCTTTGGAGCTGGCGTGAAACAGGTGCGTGGAACATTTCTAACGCTTTTGATGACGTACCTCAGCTGTGCATTCACACTGATCCTGGAATAGGATTTATCTCCGGGGCCGGCAAGCAGCCGCTGGGCAAATTCTTCCTGAAACATGAGTACTGCTGCCCTGAACCCGAACGATTCAAGCCGGAACAGTATTGGCGATGATATCTGGTATGGGACATTGCCCATGATTCCATCGTATTGGCCAGGTTCAAACTCAAGAAAATCTTCCTTAACAACTCTGAGCCTGCCTTCTTGAATCTCGTTTCCGAATCTTGTGGAGAGGTTTTCAACAAACCTGTGATCGCTTTCAACAGCAGTTACCATGTATCCGCTGTCCAGAAGTACCCCTGTTATGATTCCGCCGCCGGGTCCAACTTCAAGTATGTGGCTCCCTGCAGGAAGATCAAGTGCCCTCACCTCAAGGGATGCAATGTTTTTGTCGGAAAGAAAAACCTGCCCATATCTTCTTGTGTATTTGTGATCCTGTTTCAAGTTATCTTGCCACGAAGAGCTTGTGTTTCTCGTATCTTTCCTGAAGTTCCTGGACTATCCTGCTTGCCACCATTTTCTGTGGATTATGAATTGTCTTGACCCGATCAGCAAGATCCTGGAAACTGGCAAATGGCTTCTTCTTCCTTTCCTCAATTATGGTCCACATGGTCTTGTTTCCCAGTCCCGGAAGAAGTTCCAGCGAATGCATTCTTGCGTTGATGGATTCTGCCTCGTTGAAGAATTTTATGAAATCCGGTTCCCTCTTGTTCACAATCCCTTCCAGAACAAATGGAAGCTCATTCTGGGCAGCGCTTGTGAGGTCAGCATATGATATGCGGCGTTTGACGGAAAGTACCTTATCCCTGAGTTTTGGCTCCTTGCCTATGTAAATGCGATCCCCTATTGTTATAACAGCATTTTCCTTGGGGATGATCTCAAGAAGCTTGAATTCTGTCTCACCCACTGCAAGAACCAGAGGAGTCTTGCGGTACCCCTTGTCCTCTGATCTGCCCTGAGGCAGGTAATCTATGACATAGGCGTATTCTTCCAAAAATAATAACCTCCAGTTTAATCGTCACTGAAATAGCTAATGAGGTTATTTAAATCTTGCTCGGGTAAAATAACGCTGTAGCCAGAAAGTATGCTCACTGCCTCTTCCTTTGTCTTGGGGCGGAGGTCAACAAGCTTTACTGCTACTTTCTCTGAAAGCTTATATGTTTTCATGAGCTCTGAAATATCCTTCTGGGCATCCTTGGCCTTCACCTTCAGGAATGCCTCGCAGTATGCCAGGTTGTCCGCTTCAGGCGGAGTGTGCTCCCTGGATTTTGAGAGTATCTCATAAGCCTCGGAAACTGGTACGTACTTGCTTTTCATTTAGTTCCCACTAATTCTCTTGAGATGAACGGGACCAGCCAGTATCTGCTTGTGAACTCCGCCGATCTTCACGGTGACCAGGTAACATCCACCCTGCTTTCCAGTGATCCTGCCTGTAAGGCCCTGAAAACCATGATAAGGCATCCCTGCATGAATGGACGGCTCAATATTTATAGCTGCAAGATCCCCTTCCTTGAACTCCTGAAGAAAACGCGTTACCGCAGGGAGTCCTCTTTCATTATATCGTTTTGTCATTTTGCTTCTGGAGCCCGCTCTAGAGCCATGCGACATCTTAACCATTAATTCACCTTACCTGTATATCCAGATCACATCCAGAGACTGAACCCTCAATGGAGATCCATATTCATCGGATAGGCTTGGATTTGTTCGTCCCTCATCACCGTGAATCAGTTCCTTAATGTAAGTGCCAGCTTCGGCCCTTACCACGCAGACCGCAGTATTCCCGGAAATCTGCTCCAGAACCATCTCCCTGATGTTCCTTCTCCTGATCAGATCTGATCTTCTGCTGGATACCCTTAATGGTGTCCTTTGATAAATATCTTTTCCAGATAGTCGTGATACCGCCTGCGCAAATTTCTGCGGATCCAGCGGATTGTCTGCAGTGATGGTCACCCTGTAGGATTTCTCATGATTTGCCCCCTTGATCTTTACCACGGTTTCGCGTGACGTGAAAGTGAGATTGTTAACGGCAATGTCCCCCGTCATGTTAATTTCGTCGCGGATCGTCATGAGGTTAATGGATCTCTTCCTGGGATTCTGGGCCTCCAGAACAAATTCCCTGCCATTCCCCTGCATCCTGACATCCACGTCCTCACGCCCTGCGCCGTGCAGGAAGTAGTTTGTGCAGAGAGAGTGTTTCATTACAACATCGCCGATGATCTGCTCAACAGAAACCCCATTGTTGTCCTGGTGTATCCAGCGCGTCTGCGGGATGCCGCGCCTGTTCTTGATATAATTGCCGTATATGTAGAGGCTTCTGATTTCCAGCTTAACCTGGTAGTACTCCAAGTCAAAGTGAAACGTAATATCCGGAGATATCTTGTCCACTGACTTTCCTGTGCGGTCGGAGATGGCTTTGCCCACCTCCCTGTTGAACTCCTTTTTTATGGATTCTCCTATGTTTCCAAAAAACCCCTGCAGGATGGCTTCTTCATCTGTTACCTCACGGGGGAACGCGCTTCCTGCCAGAAATGTACCGAATTCATACCCGGATGATTCATTGATGGCCAGATTCACGAAATCGTCCATGCGACTGAATACTGACCTGCAGATTGAGCACCTGTCTTCTTCCACAATGGCAATATTATTTTTTGAAAGTATGGGATAGGATTCAGAAAGATGAACCCTGCCACGTTCAACATTGGATAATCCATGCCCGATGGTGGCATATGCCCTGCCAAGGCATCTTAAACAGATGGAGAAATGCTGGTCCCCGGAGAAACCTTGCATAATATTATCTTGCCAGTATGACTTTTTCTATACTGGGCCTTTCCTTGATGAAAACCCTTGAACCGCACTCGCATTCAATTTCAGCAGTTCCAAAGGATTTCTCAAGCGGCCTTCCACACCTGATACATTTATACATTCTGTGTTTCCTCCGAAGCAACCACAGGTGTTCTCAGTTCTGGGAGATAAGAGCCACCTGCGAATTTATAGCCGCAGTGCCTGCATTCCCATATGCCTGCAGCCAGCCTCTTGACTTTCTTCTTTTTGCATGAAGGACATGCATAAAAGGCTATTTTCTGCTTGTAAATCTCATTCCAGGTTTTCCTGACTGTTACTCCGTATCTGGGGCCGAAACGCCCCGCAGCTCCTACCTTGATAGTTCTTTTAGACATTAATATCACTTGAAGTATTTTTCTCTGATCTGTCCACCGATATCACTTGATAACTTTATAGCTTTTCTTATCTCATCAAGAGTGAAATAACCGGTGTCCCCCTTCTGCATTGCCCTGATGTGTTCATCGGCGGTTGTGGTGACCGTGATGCGTGCCGTTGAAAGCTGCTCTTCCTCAAGGTCCGGGTCAGCAACAAGCTCATCTCCTATCTTCACCATTGTTACTGAAATGGGAATGCTCCTTACAGGAAGTGCGAAATCTTTCCCGCCTTCAGTGGATCCTGGCACAACTGCTGATTTGAGGGCAGAAACAACTGCCAGTGTGCAGGCATCTATGAGATTCCCGTCAAAATCGATCACGTCAATATCAGCGAATACGATCCAGACCTTCTTGGCAGGTTCGATCACCAGAGATTCAAGATCGATCATCTTGCTTTCCCTTATGCCCCTGTCCACAACCCGTGCAATCTCTATGGAACCTTCATTGGGAGGGCCCGCCTCGAAGGTGGGGAACGCCATGGGAAGCAGTTCCACATTTGTGGTGAGAACCCCCTGGTTCGGCGTGTCCGGGAATGGCTCTCCAGATTCGATCTTTATGCCTGCCACTACCTTTGTTTTGCCAAGCTTGACGTAGGCTGATCCCGCTGATCGGGGAACATAATTCGTGGTTATTGAGATCTCCCTGAAACTTTCAGGTGATCTTCCATCGCCCCTCTTTCCCTCTTTCAGTTTCTTCAGTATGTAATTCCTCTTAATTTCCGAAAGTACTCCGGCTTCATCCTTCGGCATCACTCACCACCCCTCTCAAGGGCCAGCGCCCTGTATTTTCCAGCCAGAGCTTCTCTCTGGATCTCATATATCCTCTTTGTTGCGTCCATTATGAGCGCTGTAGCCTGATCAAACTCCTCCTGGCTCAGATCGCCATCCATCTGCATAAGGACGATTTTCCCTGATTTTGCAAGTATTCCCATGGGAAGATCGGCCTGGCCGAAATTATCCTCTTCCTTGCCCAGGTCCAGGACTATCTTTCCATCCACCTTGCCAGCCGCACAACCTACAACCATGTCCCTCATTGGAATGCCCGCAGCTGCCAGAGCAACGGAACTTGCTGTGAGACCGGCGATTCTCGTTCCCGCATCAGCCTGAAGGACTTCAATGAAAACATCAATCTGGGCTCTTGGGAACTGTTCCACCATAACTGCGGCGGAAAGCGCCTCTGAGATGACCTTTGATATTTCCACAGATCTCCTGTCCGGCCCCGGCCTTTTTCTTTCATCCACGGAGAATGCGGACATGTTGTACCTTGCTTTCACAACAGCCTTTTCGATGTCCTGCGTATGCTTTGGGTAAGCTTCCCTTGGACCGTATACCGCCACAAGTATCTTGTTGCCCCCCCACTCTATGAATGCTGACCCGTCTGCCCTTTCCAGAACATCGGTTTCAATCTTCAATGGCCTTAGTTCCGTTGGGGATCGCCCATCTATCCTAAGACCGTTCTCATCAATCAATTTAATATCAGACGCTGTTCCCATTTTTTCCACCCTTTATTTCCTCAAGATATTTCTGCATTCTGTCCGTCAATCCGGTGGTATGTGCTTCCCTCTCCACCACCTTTATGGCCTCTATTGCGGCCATAACATTTTCCGGTTCTCCATCAACCCATATGAGTCCATTCTGGCCAACCACTATTCTTGTTTCAGTGGCGTCCTTGATCATGTTGACCATGGATCCGCCCTTCCCTATTATTCTGGGAACCTTGGGCGCCTGAATGGAGGCGATGTGCCCGCCCTCAAGTTTTCTCAGGCCCACATCCTTTAGCGTTATCCAGCTTTCCTTAATCTCGTTGACAGTCATGACCTTTGCGTAAACGTAGTCGCCAGTGCCCAGGAATTTTTTGATATTACCTGCATTTGTTCTCCATGGAGTGTCGTTCATGTGCAGCAACGTGTAATATGGGGAGTTTATGTCAACAGTCCACATTGATGGGCCAACCTCTATTATCTTCCCGATTACCTTGTCACCCCTTCTTGGAAAGTAAGGGCCCGAAAATGGGACAATGTCCACGAACTGCTCACTTTTCTGCACAATACCGAAATACTGGGAACAGTATAACTGATCACCGCATTTGTATACGCCATTTCTTGGCTTTCCAAGTGAAGAATCTATCTCATCACCTGGCATGACTATCTGTTTCATTTCCGACATCCGTTCACCTTCAATAGAGAAACATGCTTCCGCAACCCCAATACGAACCCTGCTTTCTTTGCAAACCGGTGCGTTCCATACCCAAGTTGAAACAATACTTCCTTCGCCGAAGAAGAGAAGCTGTTCTCGTCCATATCTCCTGTACGTCGTTTCATCTTTATGCAATATTTATTCTTATCGACTCGAAGGAAACGTGGAACATGAAAATTCAATGGCAGGCTTGCAGCAAACCTGCAATTACTTTCCCTTCACAACCCTGATGTCCACATTATCCCTTGATTTCCTGCTCAGCTGGCTCATGATCTCCCCTGCCATCCCTGCGGGAACCTCCAGCAGCCCGATCCATGATCCGTCCTTGCCCCATTCCTCCCTTACGAGATAACCGGTTCTGGCTATCTCTCCGTATACTTTTCCATAGGCATCCCCTGTAAGTTTCACTGCCAGCTTTGTTTTTTCCATCCTTATGGGAAGGATGGGCTTTATTGCCTTAAGCACAGCCTGAAGCTGCTCTCCTGCACTCTTGAATGGATCAATATGTATTTTTGCGTCGTCGATGGCTTGTGAGATACGTGCAGGAGGATGGGGGGCATTTGTCTGTGGGTTTATGGATTCCCTTGAAATCATGTCAATAATCTGCTTCCGCCTTCTCTCCAGCATTTCGTGCCTCTGTTCCGTGGTAAGCTGGATCTGCCCCTTCTTTATGATTTCAATGGCAATCTGCGCAACATCCGTGGTCTTGAAAACTTCTTTTATTGATTCCTCTCCGGCTTTCTCGCCTTTTCTGGCATCCTTGTATATTTCGTCCAGGGCGAGATCGTTTTCAACATCAATCTTTCCTTCCTTGATCCTGTCAGTTGCATCTGGATCAACAAATATCTCGAACTTATGGCCATGAGATTCGTATCTGGCCACTATAGCGTCCTCCACTCTGACCATGTCCGCAGATAAGTTAAATGGATAAAAAAATATTTATTGGGCTTTACGCCTTTTGCATCAGTTTCTCAACTTCTTCCTTCTGGTAAACATGGAACTTGTTCCCGACGTTTATTGTGGCAACTTCGGGATGCCTGAACTCTGCACTGTCCTCATTCGATGTCTTCAGCGCCTTGATTGCAAGAATAACTGCATCGTTTTCAGACAGGTCTTCCTTGTATTCTTTTTCAAGGAAAGCTGTAACCTGGTCCCTGAGTGCCCCTATTGTGACTGCCTTGTACTCATTTATGGTTCCTGCAGGATCACAGTCGAAGAGCCTTGGACCCATGCTGTCCGTACCGGCAAAAATCATTGCCACACCATATGGCCTAACTCCGCCGTATTGTGTGTACTGCTGCATCTGGTCTGCGACCTTCTTAACAAGGTTCTCTATGTTAACCAGTGAGCCGTAGGTGATTTTCTCCTGCTGTGCCGCAACCCTGGCAAAATCCACCAGGACTCTGGCGTCGGCTACGAGCCCAGAGGTCACTGTTGCCACGTAATCATCAATGGGCTGGATTTTCTCCATGGAATTCTGCTCCACCAGCCTGCTGCGAATCTTCTTGTCGGAAATCAGTGCTACTCCGTCCTTGTAACGGATTCCAATTGCCGTCGAACCTTTCTTTACTGCTTCCCTTGCGTATTCAACCTGAAAAAGTCTACCGTCTGGTGAGAAAACTGTGATCGCTCTGTCATATGCCATTTGGCCCTGCTGCATCTATGTCACCTTTTCGACCAATAGACTACACCAATTATTAAGGTTTCGTAGCGTGCGCAATTATACCAATCTCGAAATATTTAATCGCCAGATTCATATTATGTGGTGTTATGGATGCAGCAGAACTTTCCCGCCATGGTTACATTGTAATGGATGACCACATGCACCTGCGGGAGGATGGGAGGTTCACTGATGCTGTTCATATGTTTGTCTCTGCAGGAGGGAACTGCATAAATCTAGTCAACGTCCCCCGTGAGGATTTTTCTCTGGACCACTATTATGAGATCCTGTATGCCAACACGATCTCCATGGGGGACACCGTGCGGAATAAGTATGGGATTGCAGTGCTTGTTACCCTGGGACCATATCCACTGGACTACTTCAGGTTCATGAAAGCAGGGTATGATCCGGTTTCTGAAATGAAAAAGGGAATGGACCTTGCCATAAAGCTTGCAAAGGAAGGACGTTGCAACGCCCTTGGTGAAGTGGGCCGGCCGCATTTCCCTGTAGAGGACTCCGTTATGTCAGATTCCAATGAGATACTTGAATACGGTATGGAACTCTGCAGAGATGCGTCAATTCCCATAATGCTCCACACGGAGGACCTGTCAGAAGATTCGTACTCAAAGCTTGTGGAAATGGCGAGAAAATCTGGATTGCGCCCAGAAATGGTGGTGAAACATCATGCACTTCCGCAGGATCTTGCCATAGGCGTTCCTGTGCGAAAATCAATTCTTGCTTCAAAATCAAATGTCAGGAAGGCTCTTGCCATTTCTGATGATTTTCTTCTGGAAACTGACTATGTGGATGATCCGGGATCATGGAAGGTCATCCCCCCTGACAGTGTTCCAAGGAGAGTTTCCATGATACTACAGGAATTTGAAGACTGGGAATCTTTTGCCAGCAGATGCTGTATGGAACTCCCCACGGAAATTTATGGAAGGGAAAGTTTCAAGGCTATATTATAGCATTCAATCTGCCAGAAAGGTTGGAGGATGCAGGGCTCATTTTTGGGGAAACTCTGAGGGCTCTGGAAGTTGAATCACTGGCACGTGGAACAGGTATCTCGTATGGGATTGTCAGATATCCTGCAGTGCATTAAGACCCATCACATGAGAAACTGCGCTGACAGATGCGTTCCGTTCCAATGCTGTTACTTGCTGCATCATTGTGCTTTTCCCCATCATTGTCAGTCCTGAAGTCCCCTCAAAAAATACTTAATATAGGGATCAGCTATTAATTCCGATGACCTTCAACCCCCAACAGATTGACAGAATAACCGATGAATTACGCTCCTTTCTGAGGGTTGAAGTTAGATCCAGGAAGCCAAAGAAACTTGATCCGGCCTTTTACAGGAATATTAATTCGGCCCTTGAAACACTGAAGGATGAAGCCCAGACATACCTGAAAAGCCAGGATATTGACAATTACATAATGATCAAGGAGCGCATAAGTGATATAGAGCGTGATTTCAGGGCATTTTTCCAGAAGAGATTTGAAAAGATTTCCACGCTCTCCCTGTATGACCTGGATGGCGAGACCCTGGGTGCTCTGACACCTGAGGAAAAGGATTTCATCACAAGGCTGCATAATCTTATGTATGATGAATTCAACGTTCTCCTGAACAAGGTGAGCCCGGCCGAAGAGGTGAGGGAGGAAACTGAGGAGATCGTGGAATCCATTCCCGAACCTGAAGCAGCGCCTGAGGCAAAAGTTCCGCCGGAAGAAATTCAGCCAGAGGGCATCGCGACTCACTCCCAGTTTGTTGTTGTGAGAATTCTAGGAGATCAGCCACCAATTGCGCAGCCCGAAAGAGATTATTTTCTTCATGATAATGACATAATCTATATCCCCGATAAGTTCGCAGAACTACTGATCAAAAGAAAGGCTGCCCAGCTTGTGAACCTGAAATAGTTAAAATCATCGGAAAAAAATATTATAAAAAAGAAAAGGGCGAGGCATTGATCCTGCCTCTAATTTTATTTCTTCCTTACCGCCAGGACAATACCTGCTATGACTGCCACAACTACAACAGCTATTATTGCAAGATCAAGAGCACTTAGCGGAAGCGGGGAAGGTCCTGAACTGCTTGATATGATGGAATCGGTTATTGTAATCGTATGGTTAGAGAAGTGCGGTACATGAATGACAACCAGGTATCCCCCGTTGACCTGTTCGTATCCATAGTAAGCCGACGTGCTGCTTGTTGCGTTGATTGCTGTGCCGATGGATGAGGAAAGGTTTGCCAGGTGTCCGTCAAAGTACACGTATACCTTACCTGAGTTCATGTAGCTCTGGTTAATGAAGAAAACAAGGTTAGTGCCGGCGTGCTCAGATGACCCTACTGCGATCTGGATTTTTCCGTTTGCAATTGAGTTTATCTTCATGGACACTGAATTGTTCAGCATCATTGTGTAGTTCACTGCTGTGTTGTTAAGCGAATCTATTGCCACCTGTGCTGCCACCCTGCCCTTTTCCATTGCATATTCCACATGGGAGAATACTCCCGCTGGAACCCTGTTAAGTCCTGGAGGGGCAAGGAAATGCACTATTGCCACTTCAGATGTCTTTATTGTGATTATGTTGTCGGTTGCGTTGAACGTAACATTTCCGCCTGATATGCCAAGCATTCCCCTGAAGGTTGAGTTGTGTATGTAGTAAAGGTAAGTTCCGCGCTGGAACTGCTGTTCGAGTTCAAGTTGTGCTCCATCCTGTGTGCTCAGGTTCTGTGTGACAGATGTTGCGTTCATGTGGATCTGGGGGCTAGCAACTCCTCCAATCCTGCTCAGGTTAGTTATTGTGAGGCTGCTTGATATGTTGAGCTTCATTGTGCCGTTATTCAGTATCATGTCCAGCTGGAGGGCCGGGTTGTCGTGCACTGTATATATGTAAGAGCTGTTGGCATAGAAGAACAGGCTTCCATAGGTCATTGGGATTCCTGTCCTGAATGCAGGGAACATGGATGCGTTTCCAATGGAGCCGTTACCTGCTGATACTATGCTGTTGAATATCAGGGTATGGTATGAGCCGTTCGATGAATAGTTGCTTATGACGCCGGTCTTATTGTTGAAATTGAAGTTCACAAATCTGCCGGTGACGTTACCGGTTGAAGTGTTGTAGGTGAATCTGTTCCCGTAATCGTGCTCGTGCATGTACTTCTCCATGATATCCTTTAAGTTGCCCGATGCTACAAAGCCAGAAATCAGGATACCAGAATTGCTGGATACGCTGATGGAATTGTGCGATGAGGTGAGCGTCTGGGTTGCTCCATTGCTTATGAAATAACCGCTGAAGTTCTGGTTTGTCAGTTCATAAAGAGTGAGCGAAGAAGAGAATGACATGCCGTTCTGCATTGAGAACATTCCAGAGAAACTGTCGGAGTTCTTCATATCAAAAGTTCCTGATATCTTTGTCACTGTGCCATTGAAGGTGAAAACCTGCTTTGCCTGGCTGCTTGAAGATGCAGTCATCATGATGAGGGAGTTGGAATCCTGTCCGGAGATCAAGGTCATGTTTTTTATACTGAATGGAGCCTGGTTGTCCTGAAGATTAGTGTACCCGCTCAGTGATGAAAGGTTGTTTCCACTGGCTGTTACTTCCGTTGCAAGGATTACATTTCCCACGGAATCGCTTCCGGAATAGCTTACGTTTGTGATGGTTCCGTTGCCGTAGTAATCAAATGAATAATTCCCGATGCTTTTGACAGCGGGAGCAGGAGGCGAAGTAGCATAGGCGCCAGCCAAGGCCACCGCGCTTCCGGACATTATGACCACCATGGCAAGGACCATGATCATCTTACTGTTCATACTCCATTGATGACAAGATGTAAATATAAACTTATAGGTACAACTCAGCGCTCAATATTCCGTAGACCTTGGGAAATAAGGCTCCAGATAAAAATATAGATTTTCCTGGCATAGAAGACTCTGGGACATAAGTAGCCCTACCCATTCACAAGCATCAGGTTGTGCAGAAGTCCCTTGCAGAATCCTGAGGTCTCTATACGATCTTTTCTTCTCTGGAATATCATGTGCCCTGTCGATCTCTTGTCTGAGGAGAATCCTGCCTCGGAGTTGCTTCTTTTGAAGTATTCCCTCAGGTATGCTATGGGATCGTTCATGAACCTAAGGATCATATGCCTCCATGCCCATGGCCCCCTTATTCTGGAATTCTTCTTCGGTATGATGAATATCCTTGTGTTTTCAGAGAAGTCATCAAGTATGCTCTGTCCAGAATAGTATCTGTCCAGCCTGATGCTTTCCAGATCTATCCTCAGATTGGCGATCATGTCCAGGGCTTTCATGTATGCGTCCCTCTCCGATCTGAGGGAGACGGCATACCCAATGTACATCCTTGTACTGAGGTCCATCAGGGCGAATGAATAGACGAACTGCCCTTTCTTTACGGATTCTCCATGTTTCTCCCTCATTGATCGGTAATGCTTGGTTACAGTGAGGGAATAGCCTGTTCCATCGCCAGCAGCATCACATTTCCCGATCTCCTTTTTCCTCAGTGTTTCAATGAAGAGGTTGTTCAGTATCATGATAACAAGGGGATCTGAATAGAGCCTTTCAACGGTCTTGTATGAGATGATTCTGTCAATTCCAAACAGCGGCAGCCCATATGCCATTCTCCTGTTGCTTAGCTTCATTATCTCCTTTGTCAGGAGTATGAATGCTTTCTCCTTAGCGTTCAGTAAAGATGGCCTGCCATATTCATTTATGGCAATGGAGGATGCATGATCGATCATGGATCTGAGTTCCACTGACATTCCAAGAAGTCTTTTCCTGTATATTTCCTCATATTTCTTTGTATCTGAGATCACCGGCACTGAGAATTTCTGCCTGTACTCTTCTATCAGTGTGTTGATGTTATCCCTGAATGCCTCGTACTGATCCTGGGTGATCACGAAAGTATGATATATACCGAATATATATACATTTGTGAAGAAGGTTCAGGTTGTTGAGGCCAATGAGATTACTGTAAGAAACATTCAAGCCTATATGGAAAAAGTTGTGACAAAATTCGGATCAGGAGCAAAGGTGGATTGCCCCAAGGAATTCCTGGGAAAGAAGGCCTATCTCATAATTGAAAAAGACCAGGAGTGACGACTTCTGTCCCGAAGTCTGGCATAGAAATAATTTTTATATGGTATGAGATACAGACCTGGAGAAAAGCCCGAGGGCAGCTTACGCTCGAAAGAGTGAGGAAAGTCCCCTCTCCACGGTGAGTTCCAACTGCCGCAAGTCAGTGCCCCGGGAGGGACGGTTCAGGGAAAAGAAAAATACGGCTCCGACAAAGGATGATTCTCAGGATGACGTTCTCGGAATAACCGATGGAAACCCTTCCTGGAAGGAGAAAGTCTAAACAGGCCTTATGATGTCACCGAGAGGGCCGGGTAAGACGCAGCCATATGGCGAAAGTCGAATGCTGCCAGCCCGAAAGGGGTAACAGAAAGGGGCTTACTCCGGGCATTTCTCCAGCAAACCCAATTAATATATACATACAAGGTCTACGTGCGTGATAGTTATGCCTGAGAAGATGTGTGAGGTTCAGGGCTGCCATAATCCAAGCTTTAAAACCGTTCCTGCTGAGCTTGCCAAGAAGGTCTTCACCATAGACGAGAAGCGCACAAAGGTGCACCTATGCAAGGAACATTACAAGGAATACAAGAAGGAGACCAAGAAGGATCGGGAAGTGGACAGAATGGACTGGGTCTGATGGCCCCTGTGGAGCCATAGAAGGTTTTGATATCCATAGTTGTTACCACAAAGAATGAGGGAAAGAATCTTCCTCTTCTTCTGGACAGCCTGAGGGGTCAGTGTAGTGGCCACGAGATTGTAATAGTAGATTCATACAGTAAGGATAACACGGCTGATGTTGTCCAGCATTATTCGGAATTTCTCCCCATAGTCTTCAGGAGGGAGAGAAGTTCCAGGGGAGGCGGCAGGAATCTCGGCGTGCAACTGTCCAGAGGCGATTACGTCCTGTTCCTGGATGGAGATGTTACCGCATCTTCTGACCTTATTGAATCATACCAAAGAGCCACTGCTTCAGGTGCGGATGTCATAGCAGGAAATACCATTCCCACAGGCGTTGAAAAATTCAGGCTGGAGAGGGTCAAGCTGTTTGTTAATGGATTTGAAATCACCTCGCCCTCAGCAAACCTCTGCTACAGGAAAGACACATTCCTGAAACTGGGCGGATTTGACGAATCCTTTGTGACGGCCGAGGACATAGACCTTAACTTCAGGGCTGTTTCCCATGGATACAGGGCGGAAACCTGCAGCGGCTGCACGGTACACAACAGCACCAGGTCCGGAACTGGCGCATTCCTGAAACAGGCATTCTGGAACGGATATGGAAGATACCAGCTGAGAAGGAAGCACAGAAATGAGTGGGATCTTGTGACTAAGGGAAAACCGCTCAGGGAAAACCATGGCCTGATGAATTTGCTGAGGCTCGGCTTCGGGTCTCTGGGGTATGCCTATGCAATTATACGCGGGGGAAAATATCCCTGAAAACCTATTATTATAAAAGGTAATGGGAGCCTGAATGCAGTTTGAAGATAATGTCCTGAAGGGGGTAAGAAGATCTGAGATAAGGATATTCTTCAAGTTATATCCAGTTTTCAGAAGATACCTGAAGGACAGGGACGAGGCCAAGAGCGAGGAGGAATCGACATGGAGCTACAGGCGTGAAAGGAACGGCGTGAAAGCCGTAAATGCGTTCATAAGCCTTGGTCCCACCTTCATCAAGCTCGGCCAGGTCCTTTCCGCAAGGCCGGATCTTCTTCCCCGGGAATATATAAAGTCCTTTGAGAAGCTTCAGGATGAGGTTCCACCCGCCCCTTTCGCTGAAGTTAAGCCAATAATTGAGCGCAATCTCGGTCCCATCTCGGATCGCTTTGACAGTTTCAATACAGAGGCGATATCAGGCGCTTCCCTGGGGCAGGTATACAGGGCAGTTTACAACGGAAAGGAGGTTGCGGTCAAAGTGAACCGTCCAGATGTTGAAAACATCCTCCGCAGAGATCTGTATATCATTAACAGGATGCTGAAACTTGCCAGGGGACATGTTGAGAATTTTCTCTACCTGAGCGTAATGAATGTTGTCAGTGACTTCAACTCCCGGATTTACGATGAGGTGGACTACAGGAAGGAGGCTTCAAATGCCCAGAGAATCAGGAAAAACCTGAAGGGGAGAGAAAACATTGTGGTGCCTGAGATCATTCCTGAACTGAGCAGCAAGGAAGTCCTCACCCTTGAGTATGTCAGCGGCATAAAAATCACTGACGTAGAGAAGCTCAGTGCGACAGGCATAGACCTGAAGAACCTAGCTTGGAGGCTTGACCTTACATTCATGAGAATGCTTCTCCGCGACGATATATTCCACGCAGATCCGCATCCAGGAAACATATCAGTCATGCCGGATGGCCGAATCATACTCTACGACTTTGGTATGGTTGGCACACTTGACAGCAAGACACGTTTCTCACTGCTCTCACTCTATGACGGCCTGGTGAACACCGATCCTGATGCAATAATGGATGCCCTGATCTCCATGGGGGCACTTTCCCCTGTAGCCAACCGTGCAATCATGAGGAAAAGCATGGAACTTGCCATTGCAAATTTCTACGGGAGGAGCCCTGACGAAGCCGAAGTCAGGGAACTCTTTGAGATTGCCAACAATGTGATTTTCGAATTCCCCTTCAGACTTCCAAGGTCCCTTGTCCTCTACATGAGGATGTCTTCCCTTCTTGAAGGAGTGTGCCTGCAGCTTGATCCTGAATTCAAGTTCGTGAAGATTCTCAGAGAGCTCCTCTACAGGGAAGGCCTGCTTGATGAGCTTTACAGGAGGCAGCTGCGGGATTTCGTCAAGAAAACAGTAACGTCCCTGGAAAAAGGCATAGACGCACTTCCACTTCTCAAGAGGCGTCTTGAGGAAAGTGAACAGCCAGCACCAAGAAAGGTTGACAGGAAGATCCCCGCATCAATTTTCCTTGGATCCGTGCTAATAGCGTCGGTCCTGACCATGGTTCAGAGGCCGCTCCTTGCTGGAGTGGCCATAGCTGCTGACCTTGTTGGTTTTCTGGTTGTCCTGGTAAGAAAGTAGGTGTTTACTCCACCTTGATGGTCTTTACACCCTTGGCAGGTATCTTGATTACCAGAACGCCATTGGTGTATTTGGCTGAATAGTTCACATCCTGGTCAACCTCAACCGGAAGCTTGATCCTCTTCATGAATCTGTCGGGCCTCTGGTCCATGTATACAACGCCTTTCGTGGTTACTTCTCTTTCAGCTGATATGGTGAGTGAATCCTTCTCCAGCCTGACCGTTATGTCTTTCTTGTCAAACCCGGGTAGATCGGCCTCAATGACAATCTCGCCAGATTCCTCATACATTGTGACCGGCGGATATAGAAAAGTCATTATTTCCTTGGCCCTGTCTGAGAGGTTCTTTGCAACTTCTCCTGTGAAATACTTAAGCGGGTTGTACATATTTATCATTTTAAAATTGGTACGCTGTATTTAACCTTTCCTAACAGAAATCACGCCATCCTTAAAGTGGCAGAGCTTCCAGGATTACGATATTTAAGGAAAGTTTTGCACATGGATTTCATAGCTGCACTTGATTTTGGCTTTGTCAGAGCCGTGCCATGAAAAACACAGGGAGAGCGTAATTGCTTCAGGAAAAAGAATTCCCTTGGAGCTGAAATTATGCTATTTCCTCTACAATGCCTTCCGCAGCGGAATAGGGATCCACACGATCTTCCAGATATCTTCTGATCCTGATGTCATCCTGCAGTATGCCTGATATATCCTTCCTGAATTTCCGCCTCAGTTCCTCGTCTATGTGCATCTGCAATTCCGTCCTGAATTTCCTCATTCTGACCTCAGGGTGGTTCAGTGAGAAAGCCCTGTGCCTGTCTATGAGATCCAGAAGCTTGTCGTAGCCATCTCCATTCATGGAGTTCAGGCCCACCACCGGCGGTTTCCATTCTCCTCTTGGCATCATGGCAAGGGTTTCCTCTATGTCCTTCATGGCTATGTATGCCCCCTGCCTGTCCATCTTGTTTATGACAAATATGTTCCCTATTTCCATGATTCCGGCCTTGATGGCCTGTATCTCGTCGCCAAGTCCTGGCCCAAGCACAACAACCACAGTATCAGCAAGGTTTGAAATGTCCAGATCCGCCTGTCCCGCCCCCACTGTTTCAACAATTATGTAATCGGAGCCTGCAGCGTCCAGTATCTTCACGGTGTCCCATATTGATCTGGATAGCCCGCCAGTCAGCCCGCGGTTTGCAAGGCTTCTCATGAAAACCCCATGCTTTGTCAGGGATTCCTGCATCCTGATCCGGTTTCCCAGTAGAGATCCGCCGGTGAAGGGGCTTGATGCGTCGATGGCAACAACAGATACCTTCTTCCCCTGTTCTGAGAGCAGCGAGCATATTCGCCCAATCATGGTGCTCTTCCCTATGCCAGGGGGACCTGTGATGCCAACGATGTGGGCGTTTCCTGTCCGGGGAAAAATTTCCCTGATAAGATTTCTCACGGTATCTGAATCGCCATCATTCTCAACAATTGTTATGGCTCTGGATATTGATCTGGCATCGCCATTAAATATGCCGGAAACAAGACTGTCAAGCACCGGGTATCACTGACCTGCACTCTTGAGCTTCCTTACTTCCTCAGCCCGTTTCCTGATGTGATCAATTATGACTGAAATCTGGGTTCCCGGGCCGTAATTCCCGGAAATGCCCATCCTTTCCAGCTTTGGTTTATCAGCATCCGGTATGGTACCGCCTCCAACAATTGCTATGTCCTTCACGCCCTTTTCCCTCATAAGGTCTGCAACTTTCTTGAAAACTGTCATGTGGGCGCCATTGAGCAGGCTGAGGGCAACCACATCAACATCCTCATTGATAGCTGTATCCACGACCTGTTCCGGAGTTGGGAGCAATCCGGCATATATCACTTCCATGCCCGCATCCCTGAATGCCTTGGCCAGTACCAGTATTCCCCTGTCGTGACCGTCGATTCCAGGCTTCGCAAGCAGAATCTTTATGGGCCGCTCATTAAACAATGACTGGTTCTTTCCAGGTTCCAAAGACTTTCCTTCCGACATTTGAAATCTCCTCTATGGTTGCGTACGCCTCAACTGCCTTCAGTATATACGGCATGGTATTAACATCATCCTTCCTCATTGCTTCCTCCAGCTGATCCAGGGCATTCCTCACATCATTTTCGTCCCTGCTTTTCCTGACAGCCTTTATGCGGTCAAGCTGCTGCTTCTGGGCAGCCTTGCTTATCTTCAGGATGTTCAGAGGCTGCTCCTCCTTCTCAGTGTATTTGTTGACACCAACCATCACCTCTTTGCCCTCCTCAAGGCGAATCTGCCTCCTGTACGAGGTGGCGGCAATTTCCTTCTGTATGTAGCCGGCCTTCACCGCCTCAAGTATGCCGCCCATCTTCTCAATCTCGTCGAAATACCTGTAGGCCTCCTCTTCCATCCTGTTGGTGAGCCACTCCATGTAATAAGATCCGCCAAGCGGATCTATGACATCAGGAATCCCAGTTTCCTCAGCAATTATCTGCTGCGTCCTCAGTGCGATCTTAACTGCATCCTCGGAGGGCAGGGCCCATGCCTCGTCGTATGAATTTGTGTGAAGGCTCTGCGTTCCTCCAAGAACTGCTGCCATTGCCTCTATTGTTGTCCTTATAATATTGTTCAGGGGCTGCTGCCATGTCAGTGTGTAACCTGATGTCTGTGTGTGGAACCTGAGCAGGAGAGTTCTGGATTTTTTGGCACCGTATTTCTCCTTCAGGACTGTTGCCCATATCCTGCGGGCGGCCCTCATCTTGGCAATCTCCTCAAAGAAGTTTATTGATGAATTGAAGAAGAATGAGAGCCTTGGCGCGAAATCGTCCACTGCCAGGCCGGCCTTGATTCCCATATCCACGTAATAGAAACCGTCCGCAAGTGTGAATGCCAGTTCCTGCGCGGCACTTGACCCGGCTTCACGTATATGGTAACCTGAGATGCTGATGTAATTCCATTTTGGCATATTTTCCGTACAGTAGGTCATCATATCCCTTATGAGGCGAAGATGTGCCTCCGGCGGGTATATCCATTCCTTCTGCGCGATGTATTCCTTCAGTATGTCTGCCTGCACGGTGCCGGCCAGATCTGACACAGGAATCTTCTTCTTTTTTCCAACAGCTATATACATGGCCGTGAGTATTGCTGCTGGCGCATTTATTGTCATTGAGGTGCTTACCTTGCTGAGATCGATGCCCTTGAATATGATCTCCATGTCCTTGAGGGAAGTTACATTAACCCCACACTTGCCAATCTCTCCGTCTGACCTGGGATTGTCGCAGTCGAATCCATAAAGAGTGGGCATATCGAATGCTATGCTTAAGCCAGATTCGCCGTGCTTTATTAGGTATTTCAGCCTGCGGTTGGTATCCTCCGGCGTTCCAAAGCCCGAGAACATCCTCATTGTCCAGAGCCGCCCACGGTACATATTTGGGTAAACTCCCCTTGTGAAGGGAAACTCACCGGGGTAGCCCAGAAGATTCTTTTCAAGATCCTGCGGAAGATCGGCACTGGAGTAAAATTCCTTAATGGGAATGCCTGAAGAGTTGGTATGCTCTCCGTCAACATAATTAGTTTTGCTGTTCCACGGATCAAGAGTTGTTGATTTCCATCTTTCATAATCCTCATTGGATTTTGGAATCGTATGCCTTATTTCTTCAAGTTTTCTGGAATAATAATTCTGCGGGTCGGACATAATACAATAAGCCAAACGGAAATTAAAACTTTTTAGTGATAGCCTTCTGGATTTCCGGCAATTATTTTTTTCTGTTCCATAATCTGACTGGTAATCAGAACTGCATTCACATGATTTGGTGCCACGGTGTGCAGAAGACTCTGTGAACATTTGCGGAAGCCAGAAAACACGTTTTGCCCTGGCGACGATTAGAATGAATTCCTCGTGCACATGCCATGCCCGCAATTCCGGTTCATCTGGTTCACAGGCCGGAACTACAGCGAATATCCGAATATTCCGGAAAATCAAGGATATGTTTCTTTAATGATTGTCCTGAAAGTATCTTCCCGCACATATCCCCGCACACGCCGCTCTATTTTCCCCCTGTTAAATAAAATGAGGTACGGAACGGTCCCTATTTCAAGAAAATCAAAAACTGACGTATCTTTTTCATAATCTATTGAATAGAAGTCCATTTCAGGATATTCAGAACTGAGTGGGATCAGGTATTTCTCAATCATACGGCATGGGTGACACCAGTCGGCCTTTACGTCAAGAATAAATGTCCTACCCTCTCGGATAATATTTTTTAATTGCGGAAGATCGATTTCACTGAACACTTTATGGAAATGTGAAGATCACCAATAATCTTTATTGATCATCTCATCGTAAATTTCTGACAGCCTGTTCTTGTTCTCTGTTTCGTGTTCCGCAAGTTTCCTGAAAACATTGCTTGAAGATGGGCCCTTGTATTCCTCCGACATTATGCTGAGCACCTTCTGGAGATCATTGGACATCTTAATTGCTGAAAGAAGAACGCTTCCCAGATCGTTGGGATTCGGATCATCCAGGTCGCTGGAGAGAATATGATCAAGCATGCCGTAATCAATGCCTGTTGAATCATTTGCCCCCATCTTCATAGTCCCTGTTTCCATGGCCTTTCTTATGAGCCTTATATCCTCGCTTTCTTTTTTCTTCAGGTCGTCCAGGAGTTTCTTTACGTGGTCCAGCATGGACTGGTTGTAGAGCTCTTCGTACCTCTGGGACACCCTTTCCTTCAGTCTGATGGTTCTTCTGAGCAGCTGGTTCCTGACCTCCTCGAACGATTTTCCTGAAATCGTATTAATTTTCTTAATTTCGTTTGTTCCCATGATAATAACACTCATGTGACCACTGGGATATAACTATTTCGATACATCTGTGGATATATTATGATTTGTAGTAATATATTGATCAGGTGCATTTTACCGGAGTCTCATCATATTGCCCCTGCGGTGGACTATATAAAGAAAGATAGCTGGATGCGGTGACTATGTTGATGACGTACAGTCATTGCCATGAATCATTGAATGGCAGCACGAAAGTGCTGCTGGAGCCCTAGTCTGAATATCGCCAGTCTATAAGTTAATCTATTAACAGCTGCTTCACCTTTCATGAAAATTTCTCCATCCATTATATCCTCAAGACTGGAAGTGCTGGGGGAAGAGATTGAAAAATGTGACGCGGCAGGTGCAGATTCGTATCACCTTGATGTCATGGATGGGCATTTTGTTCCCAATCTCACAATGGGACCGGATTTGATCAGTGCAGTGAGGCGCAAGACAAAGAAACGTCTTGAATCCCACCTTATGATAGAAAGACCGGACCGGTACTACAGATCATTTGTAGAAGCAGGATCCGATATTCTTCTTATCCATGCTGAATGCCTCGTAAACTTCAAGAAACTCAGGAAGGATATTGCTGATTCGGGCGCAGAATTCGGCATTGTGATAAATCCGGAGACCCCCCTGAGTGAAGCTTTGCCTCTCCTTCCGGAGTCAAGGATACTTCTCCTGATGTCAGTGCATCCAGGATTTTCTGGCCAGAAATTCATTGGCAGTACGGTTGACAAAATCAGGGAGGCGAGATCATATATAGAGAGGAACGGACTGGATACCGAGATAGAGGTGGACGGTGGAATCAACGATAAAACTGGAAAGTTATGCGCCGATGCCGGGGCAGATATCCTTGTTTCAGCTTCCTACATTTTCTCGGGAAACATCCAGGAAAGAATTGGAATATTAAAAAACCTGAAGCAGGACTAATTAAGCAAAATCGATTATTATCCTGCCATCCCTTATTCTGGAATATTCCTCCAGAGCTGCACCAATATCATTGAAGTTGAATCGCTTCGCTACCGGCACCCTGACCCTGTGTGTCTTCATTATTTCCAGAGTTTCTGTGAGATCTTTCAGGTCGCCGCCAGTTGATCCAATGATGCTTACTTCTCTTGTGTAAAGGGAAGCTATGTCCAATTTTGCCTCCCTGCCTGTGAGAACCCCGAATGAGACCAGCGTTCCTCCTGTTTGAATATGCTTCACTGCATCATCCCAGAACAGTGATCCAAGAGAATTCATCACAATATCTGCCCTGAACTGGTCCGGAATCTTGCCGTCTCCAAAGACTTCTGTGCAGCCATATTCCCTGACCCATTCCTTTCGAGATACCCCGTAAACATCCAGTCCCATTATCCTGGCGAACTGTATGGCAAATATCCCTGTATTTCCTGAAGCACCGTAGACCAGCAACTTCTTCCCTGCTGAGGCCCCAGCCCTCTTGAGCGCCCGGTAAGCAGTAAGGGCACCGATGGGGATGCTCACTGCGGTATCGTTGTCTATGCTGTCAGGGATTACAATTGCATTTTTCTCTGGGACGGTAACATACTCTGAGTATCCGCCGTTTGTTACCACTCCCCAAATGCCTCCATTTGTGCACAGGTGTTCCCTGTGAGTTCTGCACATTTCGCATGTACCGTCGAAAACCCTGTTGTAAACCATAACACGCTGCCCCTTCTTGAATGATCTGGAATCCCTTTCAACAATACCCATCACTTCCGAACCTGGAATATGGGGCACGGGCTTAAGATTGTACACAATATTCCCATTTATGAGGTTGTAGTCCAATGGATTGAGGCCTGCAGCAACCACTTTCACCAGCACATCTTCCCTGCCGGGATCAGCTATCCCGGTCTCCTCTATCCTTACTGCGGAATTCCCGAACTTCGGACCAACAAAAACTGCTTTCATGATTGAGAAATTGAAATTTAGATATAACATGTTTGTGGCAGAGAACCTTTGAATAGGAGGCATCGGTGAGATTACGCGGTAAAAATTCCGCATAAAACTGCCCATGTTCTAAAAAATGTGTGTCTTCTTCGCGTCTTTTCTATCCCTGTCCTGCATCTTCGTGCATTGAATCTGCGCACTGCTTCTGTGCTGATGGACATTTCCGGCCATAATACGGCATGATACCCGCTCGCTTTATCTCTCAGCCGGTAGACTTGCTCAGCAAGTTTTTATACATATTGCATTTGTGCAGTTATTGCAACAGAATGGCAGCGAAGTGGACCGGTTCCGCTCCATAATGATCGGGGAAAGGAAGAGTCCTTACACAGTAAAGGAATATACATTTCTAGCCACCATCTTCATTGACTTTATTGGCAAAAACCTCTCCCAGTGCACTGCTGTGGATGTTGAAAACTTCAAGAATTACCTTGCCACCAGCAAAAAATACTCAAAAAGCAGCCAGTATCTGGCAATCAAGGCAATTAAGCACTTTTTCAAGGTCATGGACGTGCCCCAACCAAGGAATCTCACGTCGCCAAAGAGATCAAAGAAAGTCCCCAACTACCTCACTGAAAGGGAAATGGGGTTGATGCTGAATGATGAAAACCAGGAGCTGAAAACAAGGCTCATTGTATCAATCCTTGCAAATACCGGCATCAGGGTGGGAGAACTATGCCACCTGAACACTGAGGATGTGGACCTTGAGGAAGGCATCCTGCACGTAAAGTCCGGAAAGGGGGATAGGGACAGGATAGTGCTGCTTCCCGATACAACCGTTTCCCTCATAAGGGAATATCTGAAGTCCAGGAATATCCTTGATGTCGATACGCCATCGCTTCTGGTCAGCCGCAGGGGAAACAGGTTTGACACTTCGACAATTGAACGAATCATAAGAAATGCAGCCAGAGGTGCAGGAATTCAGAAGAAGGTCACGCCACACGTCCTGAGGCACACCTTTGCCACTGCCATACTCAGGAATGGCGGCGATATAAGATTCATACAGCAGCTTCTGGGGCACGCCAGCCTCAACACCACTGAGATATATACTCACATCGACGAGAGCGCTCTCAAGGAGATGTATGAAAAACATCGGCCAAGGTATTAGCTTGTCCGATCAATTATATAGTGTGCAAACCAGGCCAGAAAATCCTTGATTTCTGTGTTGCCCTGCACCTGTGCCAGGTATTCCTTGCTCTTCTCTATGAGTTTAGTCATGAGGTTTCTTGAATATTCATAGGAGCCTGAATCCATGACAATTTTTCTCAACCTGTCGAAATCCTCATCTGAAACGTTTCCGGAACCTATGCATTTCCTTATAAAATCAGCATCCTCACTTCCGGAACGCTCCATGGCCTTGATTATCAGCAGTGTCTTCTTTCCCTCGTTCACGTCGCTCTTGATTGATTTGCCGGTTTTCTTTTCATCGCCGAAGAGACCCAGTATATCGTCATGAAGCTGGAAGGCTGTTCCCAGAAGGGTGCCGTAGTAGCTTAGGGGAAGTATGTTCTGGGCCGTTCCGCTCAAAAGCGCGCCCATCCTGAGGGGGCCCTCGATGGTATATTTGGCTGTTTTCAGCATGTGGAGCCGTAGAAGGTCCTTCTGTGAAAAATCCGGGTTGTATGATGAGCTGATGTCTATGAGCTGCCCATATCCGGTCATCTCTATTATTCTGGAGAGTTCCATGTTGGCCGCCATTGTTTCGTTGGGAGGGAGGCCGCATCCCAGCAGAGCCTGATGTGCGTACGAATCTGCTAGATCACCAGCAACGATTGCTATGTTCTCCGATATGCGCCTGGGATCGCTGACAACACCCGTGACCTGTGCTCTTGCTGCAGCATGCAGGCTTGGTTTGCCCCGCCTTGTTTCGCTCTGATCCATTATGTCGTCATGAATCAGGAGGTATGTCTGTGTGAGCTCAATGGAAATAGCAGCCCTGTATACCCTCTCATCGTGGGGGGCAAAGAGGTCATGACCCAGAACCACAAGTATTGGCCTGATCCTCTTTCCTCCGTTCATTGTGAAATCCCTGATCATTGACGTGACCGTGACACATACAGGATCGCTCTTCATTCCACCCATTGAGTCAAAATACGCTTTCAACTCTGTATCAACGCGATCTCTCATTCTCCTGAATTCCGTATCGTAATCCGATGTATTCATCTCAATGGACTGTGATGTTATGTTTACATAAAATTTAACGCTTTGTCGGGTTATGTCCCTCAATGGAGAAACCCGGGAGAAGCGAACACTGTGAATGTGGTCTGGACGAGGCTGGCAGAGGGCCGGTTATCGGGCCAATGGTTGTGGCTATGCTCTGTGCAACAAACACTGCAATGAAGGAGATTGGAGCCAGGGATTCCAAAACACTGTCACCGGCATCCAGGGAGAGTATATTCCAGCGCATAAGGGAATCCGCATCCCAGTATTCTTTCAAAATAATAGGGGCGCAGGAGATAAACAGGAAGATGGAAACCATGACCCTTAACCAGATCGAGGAGGAGGCATATGTCACCCTTATTGCGCAATCGGGTTGCGCCGGCACATATTATGTGGATTCCTTCGACGTGAATGAGGACCGGCTGACGGCTAGGCTTTCCTCCCTGACAGGCAAAAATGTAATATGCAGACACAAGGCGGATGCGCTATTCCCCGTGGTGTCCGCTGCATCCATAGTAGCCAAGGTCGTGCGGGATTCCGAAATAGAGAAGCTGAAACTGACTTATGGCGACTTTGGATCTGGGTATCCCTCGGATCCCAGGACCGTAGCGTTCCTTGAACGAAGCATCTCCAGCAATGATGATTTAACGGACATAGTACGTGTGCACTGGGAAACTTACAGGAGGCTTATCTCCCGCCACTGGACCGGAAGGCTGTTCTGAGGCGGTTTGTAGGTTTTGGAATCGGTCAACATTAATATATCCAAACCTTCTGGGGGAACTGTGTCAGATATTTTGAAACCATCCGGTAAATCGGAGCAGGCAGATGACTATAACGAGAGGGGCATTTCATACTTCAACCTGAAAAGGTACCCTGATGCCATAAAGGAGTTCACAAAGGCCATAAAACTCATAGAGAATGAGCCGGATTTCTACTTCAACCGCGGATTGGCCTATTATTCAATGAAGATGCTGGACCAGGCAATTAAGGACTACAGGAAAAGCATAGAGCTGGATCCAGATCATTCCGACTACTACAACGCCATAGGTGCAGCCTATGAAGACTCAGGGCAGCTGGAGAAGGCACTTGAATCATTCAACAAGGCAATATCAATAGAAGGTGACATTCCTGACTACTATTACAACAGGGGAAATGCGTACTGGAAACTGAAGAAGCCTGAGGAGGCCCTGAATGATTTCAACAGGGCAGTACAGCTGAACACAACAGACCAGATATTCATTTACCGCAGGCATGAGATCCTCATGTCAATGGGAAGGTACAGGGATGCCATAGCCGATCTGGACGCTGCCATAAAGATAGTTCCTGACAATTATCAATACTATCTGGCCAAGTCTGAAGCATATGAGAAAATGGGAGATTTCCAGTCTGCCATGAAATGCATTGAAGATGCGGAGAAGCTTCTGCCCGATCCTTCCCTGCTCAACGACAGGAAAAAAGAAATATCCAGCAAGATGAATTGATTCAGTAGTGATGTGTTGAAAGCTGCCTATGAACTCCGGGATTACCAGAAGAGCCTTGTTGAGTTCATTGTTGACTCACTGAAGACAAGGGGTGGCGCTGCCATTGAGGCACCCACAGGATCAGGCAAAACCCTTACAGGACTGGTTGCTGCCATAACATATGCCAGGGATTCTGGAAAGAAGATACTTTACCTCACAAGAACAAACTCGCAGCAGGAACAGGTCATAAAGGAGCTCAGGATACTTGCCCCGGAGTCCGGCCTCAAGGCAGTGCCAATTCAGGGAAGGCATAACCTCTGCCCGCTCTACCAGGAGATCGAGCAGGGAGACAGCTTCTCGTCGGATTCACTCTCCAGGTTCTGCAACGGCAGAAAGAAGAAGGTGCGTGAAGGGGACCAGAATGCGTGCCGTTTCTTCAATTCACGGGTGAACTCGAAGGAAAACATGGATAAGATATTCTCGGAAATTCCCACAGCCGAGGAATTTCTGATGTACGGGCTGGAATCAGAGATCTGCCCCTATGAATCCCTGAAACTGGCTGCCTCAAAGGCAGACATAGCAATAGCACCATATGCCTTCTTCCTGAATCCGGATGTCGCCGAGCGCTTCTTATCAAGATGGGGTGTAGCAAGGGAGGATCTTGTCATAGTTCTTGATGAGGCGCACAATCTTCCTGATCTTGCCAGGGAGGTCTCCTCCTTCACCATATCCATCAACAGCATCAATCTTGCCGAAAAAGAAGCTCTGGAATTCGGGGATGCAGAACTTCAGGAGAGGTTCAGGGCCACCGACTTCTGTGAAACGCTTCGAAACGGCATCCTGGACCTGTCCAGGGATATGCTGAAGGGACAGGATGAGGTTCGCATACGATTTGCAGATCTGGTTGAATATTCATCCATAGGTGCGAGCATAAAGATGGATCAGTTCTGGTCATATGCTGCACTGTTCCATATCTTCGGCGACAACATCACCACGCGCAAGGAAGACATGGGGAGAATCCCAAGATCCCATGTACTGAGCCTGGCGTCCAGGGTGCTGTCATGGAAAGCAAGCGAGGAGGAGGGCTACGTGGCTATCCTGAACTCCGAAAACAATGGCACAGTGGAAGCTTTCTGCCTTGAACCCACCGGAATCCTCCAGAGTCTCAGGATGTCACGGACAATTCACATGTCAGGGACTCTTGAACCATTCCAGATATACAAGAACATAACTGGATTCACAGAAATTGCCACCAGGAAAGTTTCCTCCATATTTCCTGAAGAAAACAAGCTTGTCCTTTATTATGACGGAATCTCAACCAAATATGATTCCTTTGACGACAGGGAAGCACTGAACATGCGCAACCAGATACAGGATATCGTGCGGTCCACAGGAAAAAAGGCACTGATTTTCTTCACATCCTACAACATCATGAACAGGATAATCGACATCGGCTTTGACATTGAATATCTGGCTGAGACAAAGGCCAAGAGCCAGGGCGATCTCATGTCCATGCTGAACAGGTTCAGGAAAGAGAATCTTCCCATGCTCGCAGTAATGGGAGGACGCCTGTCGGAAGGCATAAATTTTCCGGGCAATGAACTGCAGGTGGTTGTTCTGGCCGGGATTCCTTATCCCAGACCGGGTGCAAGGCAGAAGGCACTTTATTCCTATTATCAGTCCGTATACGGGAAAGGGTGGGAATACGCCGTGACATTCCCTGTTGTTATAAAGATGAGGCAGGCCATCGGAAGGCTCATCAGGAGCGAAAGCGACACTGGTGTTGCAGTTATACTGGACCAGCGGGCAACATATTTCAAGAAGTACATTCCTGAAATGAGGCTTTCCAGGAATCCTGCGGCAGACGCTTCTCAATTCTTCATCAACAAATCGCACTGAGACTATTTCATGTTAAGCCAAGAATTGCAGATCAGCGTACATCAGTTAAACCTATACACGCTCCTTCGCCCATATTGCTGCTGACTGTGTTTATATTCAATATTAAAGGTTAATTGAACAAGGAAATTCTACCCCATATATTTTGTATTTCTTAATTATTCAGAAGTGATGGCGCGGTTTAACATTATACATAGAGTCTGGAATGCCGTTGTATCAATGGTTAACCGCGGGTCCGTTGGAAAATGGGTGTTTATAGGTACACTCATCGGGATCATTGCCGGCCTGGGAAGCATTGCGCTTTATGAGAGTATAAAGCTAGTAACACATTACATGCTCTTTGGCATCACCGGATTTAATCCGCCTTCTACTGGGTCTTCTGGCGGTTTGCCTGACTACACAATTGGTAAATTCAGGGCATTTTTGATACCGGTTTCCACTGTTCTTGGAGGGCTCATATCAGGTTTCATAGTCTACAGGTTTGCCCCAGAGGCGGAAGGACATGGAACCGACGCTGCCATAAGTGCATTCCATAATAATAACGGAAAGATACGCAGGCGGATCCCGCTTGTGAAGCTTGTTGCATCAGCAGTAACTATTGGCTCAGGCGGGAGTGCAGGCAGGGAAGGGCCAACTGCCCAGATAGCTGCCGGATTTGGCTCCTTCGTTGCTGATGCGTTCAAGATGAGCGACCATGACAGAAGAATAGCCATGGCTGCCGGCATAGGTGCGGGAATCGGCAGCATATTCATGGCTCCACTTGGGGGCGCACTTCTCAGCACAGAAATACTGTATCGCCAGGATTTCGAGGTTGAGGCACTGATCCCTTCCATTGTAGCATCAATAGTCGGCTACTCAATATTTGGCTACTTATTTGATTACAAGCCACTGTTCACTATCCCTGATTCCTCGGTTCTCCTGGGATTTTCCCATCCTGAATCCCTGATTGTTTACCTTGCCGTGGGCATAATAGCCGGGCTGGGCGGAATACTGTATGTTAAGGCTTTCTACGGCATACAGGGACTCTTCAGGAAGATGGGGCGATTCCCGAAAATGCTCAGGCCCGCACTGGGTGCGCTGTTTGTTGGCATAATAGCCATCTGGTTTCCTCAGATACTTGGCCTTGGGTATGGCTGGGTTCAGCAGATTTTCTTCCAGAACCTGGAATTGCTTCCACTCTGGATACTCCTGCTTCTCTTCTTCCTCAAGATACTGGCCACTTCTCTGACCATTGGATCCGGAGGCTCGGGAGGAGTCTTTGCACCCGGGATTGTTACGGGAGCATTCCTTGGTGCAGCCATTGGCATTGTTGTACATCCGTTCTTTCCATTTCTCAACGTGGTGGAGATCACCATAGTGGCCATGATCTCATTTTTTGGAGGCATAGCGAAAGCACCCATATCAATACTGATCATGGGTACGGAGATGACCGGAGGATTTGCGCTGTTCCTCCCGCTGATGCTGGCCACCACTGTCTCGTACTTTGTATCGGGTCCAAAGTACTCCATTTACAGTGCTCAGGTCAAGGACAGATCAGCTTCTCCAGCACATGCCCTTGAATATGAAAAACCCGTCATGGATGAAGTGCTTGTCGAGGATGCAATGCAGAGAAACTACCCATGGGTTTCTCCGGATGATGATCTCAGCGTGGCATTGAATCTTTTAAGAACAACGAAAACCAAGATGGTTGTGGTTGAACTTGCCAGAAATCTTCAGGGTACGATTTCGCTGGAGAATATAAACCCGGATTCAGATCTGAGATCAATCAAGGTGGAGGAGGTCATGAACAGGAATCCCCTAACTATTTCAAGCAAAGAGAACATCCATGTGGCACTGGACACACTTATAAAGAGCACCACGGGAAAGCTGGTCGTTGTTTCCCCTTCTGACGGGAAGACAGTCCTTGGAACCATCGGGCTTTCTGAAATTGCAGACGCATACAACAGACAGGTAAGGAAAATTAAGAACATGCAGATTCGGGGTAACAGCTGATTCAGCCTTCTCCCCAGCCGGAAGCGCCATTCAATTTTTTCATAATAATTGCCCGATTCGACGCAGGCTGCCGGCACTGCAACAGACATGATTTCGGGAAACGACATTCTCCCATACAGGAGAAAAGTAGAAATCCAATTAGCACTGATCCATATAGATGGCGATCACAAATGCCGATTATGGAACCATAAGGCAGTTCGACGGAAGAGATCTGGACAGGATTCTTGAGATTGCCTCAGCTTCTCTTTCCGAATATTACTCAGAGGCACTCATAATGGATCTTTATGATGAATGGCCCCAGGCTTTCCTTGTGTACACCATGGGGCGCGAGATACAGGGATTCATAATCGGATCAAGATTTTCACCCACAGAAGCAAGGGTACTCATACTGGCGGTTGACCAGCAGTTCAGGAACATGGGCATAGGTGGAGCCCTCATGCAGTCCTTCCTTGCGTTGTGCAGCAGGAACAACTTCATGAGCGTAAAACTGGAAGTTAGAACGGATAATGATAATGCAATAAATTTTTACAGAAAATTGGGGTTTGTTGTGACATCAAGACTGAAGGCCTATTACAGCGATTCGTCTGATGCCTACACTATGTGGAAGATACTTTAGAAAACCGAGACTTTTCCCTCAACAAAGAGGTTGGTCAGATTCCCTATGTTGGCAAGGCGATCGTCTGCCAGGTTCCTTATGTTGTTCTTTATCTTGGACTGGTCAGCGTTGTCCGCGTATATGACCTGGATGCTTGCAACATGCGGATCGTCTATGCGTCTTCCGATCTGCGACACAATCCTGACATGAACCTCCTGGACATCCCCGGGGTGTTCCTTTACAATGTCCTGGGCAATCATGTTTGACAGCACATTATACAGTTTGCCCACATGCGTGACGGGGTTCTTGCCTGCTGCCGCTTCCATGCTCATTGGCCTGTATGGAGTTATGAGACCGGAAACCCTGTTCCCCCTTCCAACAGAACCATCATCCCCGTTTTCCATTGACATGCCAGTCACTGTGAGGTAGTGCCCTGTGCCCTTTCCATTCTCATCGTCAGCTGTGTTAACAAATATCTTTACTGGTTCATTGGTGACCTTAGCTGCATTCTTGGCTATGAGTTCCTTCAGCTCGCTCTTGACGGAAAAGTACTCGGGATCATCCTTTACGAACTTATCCACATAAGCTGCTGCAACGGTCAGGTTTATTGTTCCGCCCTGCCTGAATCCCATGACCTTTATGTCGTAGCCTATGGCTGGCAGCTTTGACTTCAGTGCCGGTCCGTTAAGGTATCTCTCCGTCTCGTACACAAGCCTCTCTGTATCAGTATATGGCGCAAAACCCACTCCAAATGATGTGTCGTTTGCCCTCAGCTTTGATGTATCATATATCTCAGTAAGGTCAACTGAACCGTGCCCAATCCTGCAGTCGATCATGACATCAGAATCCAGGTCAAGATGCTTGAAGTTTGAGTTCAGGAATTCCCTGGTCGCCTTTATTGCTATTGACTTGAATGGTATCCTGTCATTTCCGACCTTGGTTGTTGCCCTACCGCTGAGAAGTATGTAAGTCGGTTCCAGGACCTTCCCGCCACCGAACTGGGGAGCAGACTGCCCTCCTACAACCTCAACCTGATCCGTATTGTGGTGCAGAATCTTGCCATATTCCTTGAGGTAATACCTGCTCAATGCCCTGCTTACGGACTCGGCAATCCCGTCAGAAACGCTGTCCGGATGCCCGATACCCTTCCTTTCAACAATCTCGACTTCTCTCTTTGCTGTTGGTGTCTGTATGATGCCTTCGACTGCAATGTTTCTTTCCATTATTTTGCCTCTTTTTTCAGGGGATTTATAAACTGAAATAAAGGTTTTGTATTTCTGGCTGCCAAATTACCACGCCAAAAGTAAAATTACCACTGGTAATTTTTGCGGCCACTGTAAAATGAATTAAGGAAGTTGTTCATTACTCCTGCATCATGAAGATTCTGGCCAGTGTTCATAACAAGGATAGGCTCGATTCATTCCTTCACGGGATCTCGAAGTATGTAGATGAAATCTATGCTTCAGGGGGCACATACAGGTTCCTGACTGATTCAGGATTTACGTGCAGGAACATATCAACCCTTACGGGCTTTGAGGAACTGCTGCATGGAAGGGTGAAGACGCTTCATCCAGCCATTTTTGCCGGCATTCTCTCCAAGCGCGATCCCGAGAGCAGCAGGCAGTTGCAGGAGCGTGGATTTCCCGAATTTGACATGGTCATCGTAAATCTTTACCCCTTTGATGAGGCAGCTAAGACCCATAAGCTTGAGGATATGATAGAGAATATTGACATAGGAGGTTTATCTCTCCTTCGTGCTGCGGCAAAGAACTACGAACATGTCACTGTCCTTTCTGATCCCTCTCAGTACGATTCCGTTGCCACAGAGCTTCAGCAGAACGGCAAGATTTCAGGCGAGACCAGGAAGAGGCTGGCCCTTAAGGCGTTTTCCAGATCAGCCGACTATGACATTTCCATTTACGGATCAATGAACGGTGAACTTTTCGGCACAGCTCCGCCTTCAATGTACCTGAAGGGTACCAGAGGACGTGAACTTCGCTATGGCGAAAACCCTGACCAGAAGGGGTATGTGTATTCCGACGGAACGCAGTATGGGATTGCCAATGCCACTCAGCTTCAGGGAAAGGAGCTTTCATACAACAATATCCTGGATGCGGATTCAGCCTTTGAGACTGCACTTGAGTTCACAGATCCTGTGGCCGTTGTACTGAAGCATAACACCCCGTGTGGCGTTTCATCTGCCGCAGACATAAATACTGCCCTCAAGAGAGCCATTGCAGCTGATCAGGAATCTGCATACGGATCGGTCATTGCCATTAACAGGAAGTTCGACTCCGGATCCCTTGAAGCAATCTCGAAGCTTTTCGTGGAGGTCATCATCGCTCCGGAATATGATCCTGATGCACTGGAAGGCCTGAAAAAGAAGAAGAATCTCCGTGTGCTCAGGGTGCCGCTGGTACCTGACCAGAATCCCCGGGTCAGATCCATATCAAACGGGTTCCTTGTGCAGAGCAGGCTGTCAACCCAATATGAGAAGCTTGATCAGAAGACCTCAACCGCAGCAAGCAGGGAACAGCTCAGAGACCTGGAATTTGCGTGGAAGGTTGTTGCACACAGTCGGAGCAATGCCATAGTCCTTGCAAAGGACATGACCACCACCGGTATAGGCGCCGGACAGACCTCAAGGATAGAGGCCCTGAAGGTTGCTGTTGAGAGGGCTGGTGAAAAGTCCAGAGGATCAGTGCTTGCCTCTGACGCATTCTTCCCGTTCTATGATAATGTTGAACTGGCAGGAAAGTCAGGAATTGCGGCAATCATCCAGCCAGGCGGTTCCATAAGAGATGATGAGGTGGTTGCCAGGGCTGAGGAACTTGATATTCCTATGTATTTCACCGGTAAGAGAGTGTTCCTTCACTGATCAGAAAACCCTGAATGCAAGAAATGCAACCAGGAAACCGGCAATTGCGCCGCTGTTGATAAATGGCAGGCCCGGTGCGGGCCTTGAGACCTTTGTGAAGAGAAGCACCATGATGCCTGCAATTGCACCTGCCAGGGGAAGCAGCAGGAACGGGATAAGATTCTTCTCGCCGTAAAGTGCAGAGGATGCCACCATTATGCAGGGAAAAACAATATCTCCAAAGCCCAGGATGAATGTGCCTGATCCGGTCCTTTCAGAAGGCGGTGCGGATGTTTTTGGAAATGACATGCCAGCCATGCTGGTCCCTTTCTCCGATGGGAAGACAAAGAGCATGGGCAGCCTGGAATCCATTGCTGTTCCAGCAAGGCTTATCATGTGTTTCGTCCTGTATACTGCAATATAGTCATATATTGCAAAAACTGCAAGGAAAAGCACGGAGGACCACACGCCTATTATGGTGGCCCATATGGAAGCCACCCCGGCTGAAAGGAAAAATCCGGCAACGTCAACCACATACCATTCGTACTTGAAAATAAGCAGGATCACCATTATTGCAGGGGCGCCAAAGCTTATGGCATAATATTCTGCATACGTCTGTGCGATATAGAGACCAAGAATGCTCCACACATAGAATGTGACGTATGCAATGACGGCAATGAACACCCATCTGAGGATGTTCCCGAACTTCCTCCTGCCTATGAATATGACAACACCCGTGAAAGCAAGGGCTGCTATGAGGTAATATGCAACATAGGTGAGGCCGCTGGTGGGGCTCTTTGCCTGGACGCCGGGCGATACTGCAATGAGGGAAATTGACATGAATGTGGCAAGAAGCGAGGAGGTAATGAGCACCGCTATCCCGGAAATCTCAGGAATCCTGTTCTGCAGCCTTGCTCACCTTTCCCTTCTTCCTGTTATATTCACACGACATGTTGGGGCAGAATTTCCATGCCCTCTTTCCCCTGAAAGATATGATCAGTGGTGCACCGCAGTGCGGGCATACCTCCCCGGTAGCCTTCAGGTTTCCCATCTGCGGCACAGGATATGTTTTCTTGCAATTGGGGTAATTTGAGCATCCCAGGAACCTCTTGCCGAACCTTGACTGGCGCAGGACAAGATCTCCGCCATCCTCCGGACATTTTCCGTAGGTGTTCTTTTCCTGGTTGAACTTGCAGTGCGGATCAATGCACCTGATCTCCGGGGATTGCCCCCTGCGGATTATGCGAATCTCTGGAAGGCCGCAGACAGGACATTTTTCCTCCAGGATTTCAGGAGTTCCCATGAGGGGCGCAGGGAAATCTATTCTGCAGCCTTCATGGCTGCACTTTATCCTTGAGTATTCACGATTCCTGACCAGGAGCACAGGCGTTCCATGCTCCGGGCAGGTGCCCACCTCACGCCCCATGCGAAGCGCTTTCTGTATGGTATCCCTGATTATGGCATCCTTCTCCCGGAACTGTGCAAGCACATGGTGGAGCATTTCCCTGGAGACTGCCACAACCTGATCCTTGCCTATTTCGTTGTTTGCAATCCGGTCCATGTCCTTTTCCAGCTCTGCTGTCATGTCCGGTTCTGTTATGTCGGATTTAACCGTGAGGAGAGATTCAATTACACCCATGCCCAGGTACGTGGGCCTGACCGGGTTTCCTTCAATAAATCCTCTTGACTGGAGCTTGTCTATTATGTCATGTCTGGTGCTTTTTGTGCCCAGATTCAGCTCTTCCATCTTTTTTATGAGTGAGGCAAAATCATAACGTGCAGGAGGCTTTGTCTCCTCCTCATCAATGTTCCATTTTTTACCTTTGACGGTATCGCCAGGAGCAAGAGGAGGTACGAATGATTCCTGCACCTTCCTGTACGGGTACAGTTCCAGCCATCCGCTGTCCAGCACCTTAAGGCCCCTGGACGAGAACCTGTGGCCGTTCACGTCAAAGGCGGCATCGGTAATCTCCCTCTTCCCCTCCCTGTAAAGTGTTGCAAGGAACCTGCGAAGGACCAGTTCGTATATACGGGCGAAATCCCCTGAAAGCGCCCCCTTCTTTGCAGCCGAAACCGGGTATATGGGTGGATGGTCTGTGGCCTCGATGCGCCCCCTTGAAGGGCGGATGGATTCCTGGTCAAGCACTTTCTGGACATCTTCCCTGAATTCAGTGTCCAGGAGCTTCGTGAGGACCGACTTGAAATGTATGGACTTCTGGTAGACCGTGTTATCGGTCCTTGGATAGCTGATGTATCCTCTGGTGTATAGCGATTCTGCAATCTTCATGGCCTTTCCGGGCTGCACCCCAATCCGTGAAGCTTCGCGGAGAAATTCCGTGGTGTTGAACGGAACGGGCCGGGGTATGCGCTCCTCCCTGGTGGAATATTCCAGCACCGTTGCATCTTTCCCGTCAATTTCTGCAAATATCTTCTCTGCTTTTTCCTTCTCCCATATGGGACCATCGCTGTATGTTGCAGTGAAATCCTTTTTCCTGTTGAGCAGTATGTTGATAATCCAGTATGGTTTTTTCTGGAAATCCCTGATTTCCAGCTCTCTTCTCACCACAAGGACGAGAGTGGGCGTCTGCACCCTTCCGATGGAAATGAAATTCTTACCCATCCTGCCTGACGTTATGGAAAAGAACCGTGTCAGGACCGCCCCCCAGTAAAGATCTATTTCCTCCCTTGCAGCGGCTGACTGGGCAAGATTGTTGTCAAGATCGGTGAGATCAGAGAAAGCTTTCCTTATCTCTTCCGGTGTCAGTGCACTGAACCTTGCTCGCCTGATCTCAGGATCAAGTTTTATCCTGTCAAGGACGTTTGTGCGTATAATATCAAGAGCTTCTGACCCTATGAGTTCACCCTCCCTGTCGAAGTCAGTGGCAATGATTATGCGCCAGGCCCTGTCGCTCAGTGATACCAGGGAATTGAAGGCATTCTTGTTGGTTACATTTCTCGTGATCTCAGCATCGATGAGTTTCTCCAGGCTCACTGATTTCCAGTCCTTCATGGTCGGAGGGAAGTCCAGTTCAACTATGTGCCCGCTCAAAGGGATAACAATGTTCGTGCCGCCATCATCCTGGTACTCTATGTAGTTGAGGCCTTTGCTCCTCTTCTGCTTTGATTCCCCGTTGGATAGAATGTAAGCGATCCTTCTTGCAGCATCAGCTTTCTCAGTTATGATTATGTTACGGTCGTTTCCACCAGTCAATGAAGTTCAGACCTCTCATTGTTTCCCCGGTTAATATATCTGGCACTTTTACCTGCAACATTGCGGTGTTGCCCGATACTCCGGAGCCGGTTGTCCTATGGCAATCAACTTACTAAAGCTTTACATGAGTTATGTGGAATCTCCCATGTTGCTGAAAACAGACGGTGCCTGTCGACCCGATTTCTTACTGCGTCCTGTACAGGCAGATTAATTTTTGCCATGGGTTAAAATTTTATGCCTCGCAACTATGATTGAAACAGTGATAATCCCCTATGAAAAGTACCTGGGTATTGCCATAGAGCACTGCCAGGACGTGTACAGGCCTGCAGAGGACACGTTTCTCATAATGGACAATATTATACCTGGAAACAGGGTCCTGGAGATTGGATGCGGAACCGGCATAATTTCCATCTACTGTGCCAGGATGGGGAGAACAGTAACCTGCTGTGACATTTCACAGAAAGCTCTGGAGTGCACAGAAAAGAATGCCATAAGGAACAGGGTTTCGCTGACCATATTGAACAGCAGCCTGTTCAGCAACATTGACGGAAAATTTGACACCATTATATTCAATCCGCCCTATCTTCCTGTTGAGGACAGGATTGAGGGAGCAGAGCAGTGGAACGGGGGTCCAGATGGTTTTTCTGTTATAGGGCCCTTCCTGGATAAGGCAGACATGTTCCTGGACAATGCCGGTTCCATTTACATCATCATATCCAGCCTGACTGACGTTGATGCACTGAAGGCAAAATATGAAAAATTTGTGTTCAAGGAAAAAGCCAGTGAGAGCTTTTTCTTCGAGACTCTCTTCCTTTACCAGCTCTTCAGGAAAATATGATCCTTCAGCAATTTTTGCATGCCCGGGATGGTGGAGTTTACCCGAACAGTGACATTTTCGCTTTTCCGGCAGGACGCGGGAGTGCAAACACAAGTATTCCGGATACCACAGTTACGGCCACCATGATGGTGAATGTGAATGGCAGGCGTGAATAGCTATCCACGATTATGAGGCCCACAAGTATTGGCCCAAGTGCCATTCCCCCCTGGTTTCCGAGGCCCCAGACCACTGAGTTGGCCATGGACGAATCTCCCCTTGGAACATATTCAGATATCAGCGAGAAAAGCAGCGGGAACCCGCTGAAGGTGAAGAACCCAAATATAACAAGGAACACAAGGGATTCCAGGCCCGAGGAGTTTATGTAGGCAAGGGTGGAAGCAGCTGTGCCAAATGAGCTTATTGAAAGCAGGACGCGCTTGTCCATCCTGTCTGCGAAATACCCGAAAATGGGTTGGCCCACTATTGCCGCTATGAACATGAGGGTGATGGAGTATCCCAGAAGAGATGAAATGCCCAGATCCTTCACGTTGGACAGGTAGGAAGGGATCCATGAAGCAATGCCCTGGGATGCTGTGCTCCTTATGAAGGTCACGATTGAAAGCATTATTATTGAATAAGTCAGGATTCCCCTGTTTCCCTTAGCCTTCTTCCCCTTTTCGTGTATTTCATCTACAGGCTTGGGCCTGGATCGTACATCCCTGAGGAAAAATGCTATGAAAACTGCTGAAATAACAGCTATAATGGCAAAAACCACGAAGGAGAAGTCTAGGGTCAGGAGAGCTGCAAACCCATAAAGCAGAGAGGGATATACGGCTCTACCCACGCTGCCCATGGAGCCGTTTACGCCCAAGGCCTTTCCCCTTGAACTTGGGGTGAACGTGCTTTGCAGTATTGCTCCACCCAGAGGGTGATAGAACGATGATCCCACTCCTGCCGACAGTGCAGAGAATCCAGCAACATATGGAAGTGCCGCCCCGAGCGACCCGGTTATGACCTCATAGAAGCCGAGAACTCCAGTGGCCATGAGGGAAAGTCCTATACCTATGAGAAATCCTTTGCGATCCCATAATTCGGAAATCCTGCCCACCATGATGGAGAACAGGGAAGCTGCGGTATAGAAGATTCCAAGAAGGAACGTAACGAACAGCGGCGAAAGGGAGTTGACCTTCACAAGGATATCCACCAGCAGTGGAAAGAAGAAAACTGTTCCGTCGTTGACAAAATGTCCCAGTGAGGTCATGGCCAGATTTCTTGCGCCGTGTTTAATTGAACCTGAGGAGGCATTTATAGATAAGTCAGTCATCTATAAGCAATGTATATATTCTATTTAAGCATTATTCATAAAATGGTTGAAAGGGAAAAGATACTCCGCGGGGTCATGACACTTCTTGTTCTTGAAAAACTCTGTCATGAAGATATGCATGGATATGCCCTTCAGGTATATGTTTCCGGGATGATTGACCGGAAGATCGCCCCGGGAACCATATATGTTCTGCTGGGATCACTTCTCAGAAGGAAATTTATCAGAATCTCAAGCCAGTTCAGGGCCAAGAACCGCGATGTGAAGGTCTACACCATTACTGATCTCGGGAGAGATTTCCTGAAAGACCACATCAGCCCGCTGATCATTGTCAGGGACGTCCTAGATTACCTGATTCCATCCATCACACAGATTGCTGAAGCCAGGGATCAGCAATAGTTCCTGCCATCCCTGTCATAAAATGAATCGCTTTTAACCACCTCAACATTACATGCTGCAACAATGGCCACAATTCAGGATCGCATCAAGGAAATAGAGGAAGAGCTTAAAAAGACGGAGTACAACAAAGCCACAGAGAAGCATATAGGCCTTCTCAAGGCCAAGATGTCCCGCCTCGAGATAGAGCTCATGTCCCAGAAAAAAGGGGGAGGCGAGGGGTTCGCAATTCCAAAGTCAGGCGACTCCACGGTGGCGCTTGTGGGCTTCCCCAATGTGGGAAAATCCAGCATCCTGAATGATCTGACATCCCAGATGAGTGAAACTGGCAATTTTGCATTCACCACATTGAAAGTGGTTCCAGGCACAATGAGCTATAACGGGGCGCAGATACAGATACTGGATCTCCCGGGCATAATTGAGAACGCCAGTGTGGGCTCTGGAAGGGGCAGGGAAATACTGAGCATGGTGAGGAATGCCGACCTTGTTGTGGTGGTTACAGACGTTCAGGTGAAGGGTGTTGACAGGATAGTCAATGAGCTTCACAGGGCAGGAATCGTCCTTAACAGGCGAGAAAGAAATATCTCCATAAAGAGATCAAACAGCGGCGGCATCCGGATACACAAACCGCGAAAGGTCCCCGTAGACGACGTACAGATAAGGGAGATACTGAAGGAGTTCAAGATTACCAACGCTGAAGTATTCATCAGGGAGAACATCACTTCCGATGATCTCATCGATCACCTCAAGGGGCATACAGTGTACATTCCGGGTATTTTTGTCGTAAACAAGATAGATCTTCCTCACAAAGATGAAGACATCGATGATCTGAGGTCAATGGGCAGAGTCATAGAGGTTTCCGCAACAACCAAGGCAGGCATACCGCAGCTGAAGGATGAAATATACCGCGCACTTGCACTTGTGAGGGTTTATCTCAGGGAGAAATCAGGCTATGTGGACCTTGATCGTCCAATGGTATTGAGGAATGGTGCTGTGGTGAGGGATGTGGTGAGGAAGATCAGCCGTGAGATGCTTGAATCTTTCCGGTATGCCATACTTACCGGACCTCAGAGAAAACAGGCAGAGTTGAGGGTTGGGCTGGATTACGATCTGCTGGACGGCGATATCATAACAATAATAAGCAGGAACTAGGTGTGATCATGAAGATAGCAAGAAGGGTCTTATTTTACGGGCAGGTTCAGGGAGTGAACTTCAGGAGAAATGTTGCCGGCCTTGCCGCTAAGAATGGCGTCACCGGGTGGATAAGGAATCTTGATGATGGGAGTGTGGAAGCCCACATGGAAGGCGATCAGGAAAAAGTTCAGATCACCATCCAGATGTGCTGCACGGAGCTTTTCCCGGCACGCGTGGAGAAATACCTTTCCCATGAGGATGCCGTGGAGGACCTTCGGGATTTCAGCGTCATCAGGTGACTATCTCATACCTGTATCCAAGCCCGGCAATCCTTTCAAGCAGTGCGGACAGGTGCTTCTCGTCCCTGACGTTTATGGCAAATGTCACTGCCTGATATCCCACCGGCGTATCCTTGGCCAGATTGTCCACCTCGGCATGGAATATGTTTCCTCCAGTTTCGGATATGGCCTGTGAAATCCTGTAGAGTGTACCCGGCCTGTCAGGGATCTTGAACTCTATCCTCACAAGCTTTGATTCAATCTCCATGGACTTGAATATTATCTTGGAGAGGAGAAGGAAGTTCATGTTTCCCCCCGATAGTATTACCACGGTTTTCCCGTGGCTTACATCAACTTTCCTGTCCATTATTGCCGCCAGCGCTGCCGCCCCTGAGGGCTCAACAAGCGTCTTGTTTCTCTCCAGCAGCTTGTATATGGCAAGGGCGATGCTCTCATCGCTTACCGTGACTATTTCATCAACATTTTTCCTGACCGCAGCCAGTGTGAGTTCCCCTGGAAACTTGACTGAAATCCCATCTGCAATGCTGTCACCGCTGGTGTGATCCACAATCCTGCCCTGTTCCACGGAGGCTTTCATTGAATCAGAGAGTTCGCTTTCCACTCCCACGATCCTTATGGAAGGGTTGATGGATTTTGCCGCTATTGAAATGCCGGATATGAGTCCGCCTCCACCGATTGGAACAACAATGGTGGACACGTCTGGCAGATCCTCCAGTATTTCCAGGCCTATGGTGCCCTGTCCCGCGATGATGTAGGGGTCGTTGAATGCCTCTATGAAGGCGCGGCCCTCAGATTTCCGTATTGTTTCTGCCGCATCACGGGCTTCCGAATAGTCTCTACCTCTGAGCACAACATCGGCTCCGTATCCCTGCACAGCATTTATCTTGGCAGGAACTGTGTGCTCCGGCATCACTATCTTCGCATTGATGCCGTTGACCATTGCTGCGTAGGCAACACCCTGTGCATGGTTTCCTGAACTTGCCGTGATTATTCCGTGCGACTTCTCTTCCGGGGTGAGCCGCGAGACGCGGTTAAGGGCTCCACGGGCCTTGAAAGACCCTGTTTTCTGGTGATTCTCCATCTTGAAATAGATATCTCCTCCCACAATCTGGCTGAATGTTGTGGAATGATGGAGTTCAGTGCGGTTCACCTTTCCCTTCAGGTACTGTGCAGCTTCCCTTATTTCCTGGATTTCTGGCAGTCCTCCTTTCACGCCTGCATCCTCCTTCTGACATCCTTCGTGGCGTTTTTGTATATCTCCAGGGCATCTTCCGTGAAGACCTTCACCTTCATCCTTTCACTTTCAGCATATTCATGATCGCTCAGGGACTTCAGGTTGATCTCAACATTCTGCAGTGCTGCCCTGATTGATGCAAGAGAAAATTCCAGGGCTGAGCCGGCATCGGTAATTGCACTGGAGTTTCCCTGCGCGGCAATGGCAGCGGCGAGCCTGAGTACCTGGCCAGCTGCCCCTGCAATCTTCCAGGGAACCTGTATTGCTCCCCTGGTGGCAATGTCCATGGCCTCCCTTCTCCTCTTCTTTTCCTCCTCTGTTGATTTCGGCATTTTCCACGCTGCAAAGAGCCTGTTGAAGGCTGCCTCATCCTCCTCCATAAGGGATCTGAGATCTGCCGTCAGCTTCCTGCTCTTCTCCAGGACCTGCTTCATTGTCTCCTGGGCACCCTCATATCCTTTCTTGCCTATGGTGAGGCCGGCCACCATGCTGACAAGCGATGCCGCAACCACAGATACTGCTGCGCTGGCTGCCCCGCCACCGGGTGCAGGGCTTGGGCTTGCCAGCCGTTCCATAAAACTATCCAGTGTTTCCATTTATTCACCCCACATCTTTGTTTCCAGAATCTGCTTTCTGCTGAACCCGCTCAACTGCAGATAGAAGCTGGCGGTTCCTGTTATGGCATCAAGCGGCGTGAGCCCTATGATCTCGGATTCAGCCACCGTGATTCCATATCTTGAGGCTTCAAGTTTCACCATTTCATACGCCCTGTAGATGGGTGTTTTCCTGAAATTTGTAAGATTCATGGATATCTGCACCATGTTCTTGTCATCAAGGAAAAAAGCAAGAGCTTTCACAAATGTGAAACCGCCGTCCCTGGCCCTGAGGGCACTGGCTATTTTCTTTCCCTTCTCCATGTCCGTTGTGTTAAGGTTAACGTTGTACGCTATTAGGAAATCCCTGGCACCGATTATGCTGGCTCCCGCACTGCCCACCTTTGCTAGCCCGAAATCCGGCTTCCACTTCTCCTCCCCTATGGCTTCCTTAAGCTGCTCATACTGGAAACTCTTGCTTCTTATGTTCTCAAGGCTCCGTCTGGATTCAACAGCGGCCGCCTCCCCATAGAGGTAAACTGGGATCTTGAGTTCCTCGCCAACCCTTTTCCCGAGCTCCCTTGCCATTTCAATACATTCCTTCATGGTTACCCCTGAGACAGGGATAAAAGGTATAACATCTGATGCACCAAATCTGGGGTGCTCGCCCGAATGATGGTTCAGGTCTATGAGTTCGGCGGCTCTCTTGATCCCCTGGAACGCCGCCTCAACAGCCCTTGATCCGTCGCTGAGGAATGTCACCACTGACCTGTTGTGGTTCTCATCCATCTCGGAATCCAGTATTCTTACGGTTGGTACGGCGGCGATTGCCGCCACTATTTCATCAACTATCTTCCTGTCACGCCCTTCGCTGAAGTTTGGGACGCACTCAACAAGGCTCATGGCTTCCCATCGCTAACACCAATATTAATGTTTGAACTCACTTTTCATCGATTGTTGCATCATGGTTCAGAATATATGAGGATCATTGGCCGAACATAGGCGCAGAATCTCCCCGGATGGCCACTTTCATTGACATTTAACGCCGGATGCGTACTGTGTCAATAGATTTGCAATACACCAGTTTGTGGACAAAAAGCTTAATATGATCCAACCTGGTATAAGCTTGGTTATCAGGTTGTATACCTGATTGTTTTCCGACCTGATGAAGGAAAGATAAACAAAGACTTTAGGTACTGCAACGGAATGATAACGTTACCCGCAATAGGAGTTGGAGAAATGATTTCAGAGCATGAGTATAAGATAAAGAGAATAGACAAAAGAGACGGTACAGAGGTCGACTTTGACGTTACAAAGATTTCAAGGGCGATCTATAAGGCCATGCTCTCAGTGAAGGCAGGTTCCATGAAGGAAGCTGACGAGGTTGCTGATAAAGTTGTCAGGGAAGTTGAGAAGGAGACGCTGAGACCCACAGTCGAGCAGATCCAGGACAAGGTGGAACAGGTCCTGATGGCTTCCTCCAAGAAGGGCAACCGCTATAACGATGTTGCAAAGGCCTACATCCTTTACAGGGAAAAGAGAAGGACAATAAGGGAAGAAAAGGAGAGAATTGGGGTAAAGGATGACCTTAAGCTCTCAATAAATGCAGTTAAGACCCTTGAGGCAAGGTATCTGCTCAAGGATGAGGATGGGAAGATCGTTGAGACTCCGAGCCAGATGTTCAGGCGTGTGGCTAACCATGTTGGCATAGTGAATCTCCTTTATGATTACAGGACGTTCCAGAAGACAGGAAAACTCCCCAAGAACGGCAGGATTATAGGAAGCCTGGCAACCACGCAGATGGAGGTGCTTGAGAGGGCGTTTGGCCACCTCAGCCAGGAGGGACAGATCTCAGGCACATTCCAGGAATTCATGGAGTTTGTTCAGACAAAGCCTACTTCCACCCCGGAGATAATTGATCAGTACTACAACGTCATGACAAGGCTGGAATTCGTTCCAAATTCACCCACCCTGATGAATGCCGGGGCAAGGCTTGGACAGCTTTCAGCCTGCTTCGTTCTCCCTGTTGGTGACAGCATAGAGGAGATTTTTGATGCCCTGAAGTACCAGGCGATGATACACAAATCTGGCGGAGGTACAGGTTTCTCATTCTCACGACTCAGGGAGAAGGACGATCTTGTTGGATCAACCAAGGGGGTTGCATCCGGTCCTGTGTCGTTCATGAAGATATTCGACACAACCACGGATGTGATAAAGCAGGGTGGCAAGAGAAGAGGTGCGAACATGGGTATACTCAGATACGACCACCCCGATATAATGGAGTTCATAATGAGCAAGGACTCTGAAAACACCATACTGAGCAATTTCAACATATCTGTGGGCATGACCGATGAGTTCTTTGAGAAACTTGACGCTGATGAGTATGTGGACCTCAGGAGCCCCAGGAGCGGAAAAATAGTGAGCCGCATCAAGGCCAGGAGCATGTGGGACACCATAATAAACAAGGCATGGCAGACGGCAGACCCCGGACTGATATTCCTGGATGAGATAAACAGGAAGAACCCGGTAAGGCACATAGCCGACATTGAGGCAACCAATCCATGTGGGGAACAGCCGCTCATGCCCTATGAACCGTGCAACCTTGGTTCCATAAATCTTGGAAAGTTCGTGAAGGATGGTTCTGTGGACTGGGATCATTTGAGGGAGGTCATAAGGATTTCAACAAAATTCCTTGATGATGTCATTGACGCCAATAAGTTCCCTGTTGAAAAAATAGAGAAGATGGCCAGGACTACCAGGAAGATAGGACTGGGATACATGGGATTCGCAGACCTGCTTGCTCTGCTTGGAATACCATACAACAGCGGTGATGGCCTGGAGATGGGTGAAAGAGTCATGAGCTTCCTTGAGAAAGAATCCCATGCCGAATCCCACGATCTGGCTGAGGAACGCGGGGTTTTCCCTGGCTGGTACGGTTCCACGCATGAAAAGGAGGGAATCACCATGAGGAACTCCACCACAACAACCATTGCGCCAACCGGAACAATCTCCATAATTGCAAACTGTTCCTCTTCCATTGAGCCGCTGTTCGCAATTGCCTTTGTCAGGCATGTCCTGAACGGCCAGGAGCTCATGGAGGTGAATCCAATATTTGAGCAGATGCTCAAGGACAGGAACCTGTATTCCGAGGATCTCATGCATGAGGTTGCAGTCACGGGAAATCTCCACAATATTGCCCTTCCCGATGACATCAAGAGAGTGTTCGTCACGGCACATGAGATAGACCCGGAATGGCATGTGCTCATGCAGGCAACATTCCAGAGATACTGCGATTCAGGCGTTTCAAAGACCATAAACCTGCCGTCCACGGCCACGCCAGAGGACATCGCCAAGGCTTACCTGATGGCACACGAACTTCACTGCAAGGGAATAACGGTATACAGGGACAGGAGCAAGACGGAGCAGGTTCTCTACTCCGGAACGCAGGCTGCAAAGAAAGCCAGGAAGCCTGATCCCAAGAAGCCTGAGGCAGAGAAGCAGACCATAGAACTCATGACAAAGGTGCCTGACAAATACCTGAAGCTTGAGGCAACATTTGACCCTGCCTGCCCCACCGGAAAATGTGACAAGTAATCACATTTTCTGGCTCACAATCTTTTTACAACCATCCCGTTTGCCATCCCTCCACCCTCACATATGGCAATCAAACCGGTTCTCTTGTTTTTTATTTCCAGCGCATTGATCATTGTTGAGAGCACCCTTGTGCCTGTTGCACCAAGGGGATGGCCCATAGCAATTGCCCCACCCAGTACATTCAGACGGTCCAGTGGAACATCGAATTCTTCCTGCCAGGCCATAACAACAGGTGCAAATGCTTCGTTGACCTCGAACAGGTCAATTTCTGATATATCCAATCCTGACCTTGAAAGCACTTTCTTTGTCACCGGAATTGGTCCTGTTAGCATTGTGACAGGATCAACACCAACTGCCCCCATGGACAAGATCTCCGCACGGGGCTTCAGGTTGTATTTCTCCACAGCTTCCTCCGACGCAATAGCTGAGATGCTTGCGCCATCTGAAATCTGGCTGGAGTTCCCTGCAGTTATGAGCGTCAGGCCACGGAATGCTGGGGGAAGGGATTTCATCTTTTCCAGGTCCGGATTGGCCCTGACACCTTCATCATGATCAAGAATTGTGACAATCTCACCATCGCCCGTGACGTCAGCCTGCACCGGCATGAGTTCCTGCGCAATCATGTCTCTGGAGGCGGCAGCCTTGACGTGGCTCATGTAACTGAATTCATCCAGCTCATCTCGGTGGAATCCATACTTCTTCGCAATAAGTTCCGCGCCATAAGCCTGGCTGAACCATTCCTTATCCAGTCCGTATCGCATTGCTAGACCAAGTGTTATTGGATTTCCGGTGCTGTTAATAGTGCTCCCCATGGGAACACGTGACATTGATTCTACGCCTCCAGCCATTATGAGGTCTTCAGTTCTTGAAATCACCGCCTGAGCAGCGAATGAGACTGCCTGGAGACTGGATCCGCACTGTCTGTCTATGGTGGTTCCTGGCACAGATTCAGGCATTCCTGCAGAGAGCCATGCGTTCCTTGCAATATTGAAGCCCTGATCGCCGGCCTGCGTGACGCATCCCACAATAAAGTCATCGTACGACTCCGGAAGTACGCCAATCCTTTTCACCTCTCCCTTCAGGAGATTCCCAAGAAGATCCACCGGGTGGATTTCCTTCAGTGATCCATTTCTCTTCCCGATTGGCGTCCTGATGGCGTCCACAATATATGCCTTTCCGATCTCTTTACTCATTTTTTTCACCTCTGCCATTCCGTGTACAATTATCCATCTTCACAAAATCCAGTGCATGCTTTCCCAGGACTTTCACAATACTGTCAGTTACAGGCATATCGCTCAACTTTCTGAAACATGATAAAGTGTATATTAACTTCTTTGCCGGTGAGATACCGGAGTGACCTGCATAATATGGTGTCAAGGAAGGCAAATTGCACCGGAACTGGGGATATGCCTTAAGATTGAGGCCAATGACATTTTATGCTGTCATTATTGGCATGCTGCTTTTCAGGCATTATTCCATAAGGCTACAAGAAAGGCAAAAATAAATATTGTCTGACTCAATCGCCTACCTCTAGGCAGGGGTTGTCGAGATTGGTCAAAGGCGCCAGATTGAGGGTCTGGTTCCGTAGGGATACGTGGGTTCAAATCCCATCCCCTGCATACCTATAAAAGTCCAAAGCAGTGTAAATCAAAACCAAATCTTGCAGGCTTTCTTTAAATAACCAGGTTTCGATTTCTGGGATATATTAATGTTAAAATAAAAATAAGCACAGTGATCGGGAAAGAGATCACCGGAAAGACCACTATCTGAAATGTATCTATGGACACCCTCAACCTTGGATATAAAGGCCTGGTTTCTTGCTGACCCTGTGGCATACCCTAAGGTGGGTCTTACTGACTCATTGGACACATTTCATTATCACAGTGAAACGGTAAATAAGGGTAAAGGAAGGGGGTAACTGATTGCAACGTGTAAATGAGTGCAGAGACATTAATTATCTTGAATCTACATTAGATAATGTATAAATTTATATATTAAGAAAAACCAACTTATGGGCATAAGAATTAGAACATATACTAAAAATAGCTCGGTCATAGAAACAATCAATCTCCTCTTTATGGATATTAAGCCACTTGGGAATCGTGCTATTCCTAACGAAATGATAGACAACAACTCAGTTGTGGACATTATGCCAAATAAAGAAAGGTTATTGAAGTGAAAATAAGTTATAACTATTAGGAGGGGGAAAAGAATGGCGAACCAAGTTATTCCGCCTACAATAGTACGGACTTCCTTATCTGGAAAAACAGTATATAAAAGCAAGATTGATTGAATCCCTGTTTGACTCCTCCTTCTTCCGGATATACTTAAAGAAAAGTTATGTTGATTTACATCGTAATGGAAATTATCTTCGATACTAACATCTTGGATATCATTCCCATTTTTATCTCTCGCAAACAAAACTGGTTCGTATTCATGAGTAACTCCTTCTTCAAAATCGAATGAAACACTTAATGTTTCATTGGCAAAAAAACTGATAACAACATTAAAAAAAGGAGCCCTGTAAAGTGGCAAGAAGCTTACCGTCCTATCAGATATGTTCTTCTCGGGATCTTCATACTCTAAATACCGAAGTTTTATCACATAATATTCCTGCGGTTGAATTGGTCTTGAAAGAACCATCCATGCCAGAAATATTTCATCTGTGTCTAGTTTTGCTTTAATACCCTCTGCTAATCTATTTCTAATATCCTCCTTAGTGAGAAATGGGATTAAATTACCTTCCTCATCAATAATAGAGAGACCACTTCTGAATTCTTCCATTTCCAGTGCTATTTCAGATAATGGCGATTTGCCAGTATTGAATAGAGTGATTGTCTCCATGACCTCACGTCTGAGCAGACCGCCAGTGTGATTTAAATTAATTCTACGAGATGCAATGCTAAGTTCTGATGGATAAGAAAAAATGCAAATCACCAGAAAGACTGAAAGATTTTACCTCTTCTTGTATGTTAATGTCTTTACGTCTCCATTTTCAAGTTCCACCTTTACATATGATGGAATTAACGGAAACACCTTTATTCCTTTTTTATATTTAGATGGAGCTCGGGTTATTATAATTCTTTTAGCTCCTTTTATATCGGAGAAATATTTTGTCATACAAAATAGATAGTAGACAGAGTAATAATAATTTTCTCAATTTGGACAATGTCGTTTTTTCACTGGTTGAACTGGAATGTATCATTCTGTCTCTGGCTGGACGGTTCCACCCACCACTTGCCGAACAATACTCCCAGTATGTATCCGTAAATAACCACTGAAACCAGGCCTGCAACAACCGTCAGAACATAATAGGTGTTCCCGTATTCGCTTCTGCTCAAAAGACCAAGCAGTACGTCAAAGAGAATCCACAATATTAAACCGAAGGCTATCCCCTTGACCTTATCATTTCTCCCAGGTATTCTGTGCACTGCAACACCAAAGATTGCGCCAAGTATCAGGCCTCCTATGATTCCCTCGATTATAAGCCCAACAGGCGCAATTGTCACTTCAGAATTATATATAGAAGACGCCGAAATGGTTATGGCAGAGGTCGAGAACTCTTTCGCATAAACACTCAGAGCAGACATTATACTTGATTTTTCAACATAAAGTATAATTTCTGTAAGAACCGCAAGTACTGCCCCATAAAGAATACCGGCAACAGCGCCGGCTTTCGCTCCTGTTGAACCTCTTCCCATTTCAATCAATGATATATAACATTCGCATGTATAAATATTATTCCATCTTCCCTGTTCGTCAACACGGGGTGCGATTCTATTAAGCAAACAACGGAATGATGAAGGTAGAATTCAAGGAAGAAAATTAGAGATGATGTAAACTCATCGGCCACAGAAAATAAAAAAAATTATGATGGCAAACAGAGATACCTGCGCTGCTTATGGTGGAGCAGCCAGATGTCCGTTCAGAGCCATGTAACCTATGACCAGCGCAAATATTGTGCCTATCCCAAGGATTATCCACTCAACATAGTATATGGATTTCCTTGATCCTTCGGGCTTGATGTAGGCAATTGGAGCCAGAAGGGCGCCGATACCATCAAAGAGATATAGTCCCAGTGCTGTTATGAGGTCCTGTCCAGTCTCAAGCTTCAGCTCAACTATGCTGTATGCCCCAACAAGCACGTAAATTCCCATCAGGAGGAATAGCATTGGTACCATGCCCAGATGCATGTTCTTATAAACCATCACTGCGGATACCATAAGGAGAAGCCCAAACAGAAGCAGAGGATCGCCAAACAGCATATTGTAAGGAGTTCCAAAGCTGGTCATTGGCCAGGCAAAGGACATGTAAAACCCGCTTATGAAGTCAAAGAAACCTATTGCCAGAGCTGGCACCACAAGGTTTCGTATCTGTTCCTCGTTTCCCCTCGCCTTGAAATAGTAATAGAAGGCTCCCAGGAAAGTTCCCATTGCAAGTCCTATCAGCATTACTGCCAACGGATCAACAAATGTCATTTTATCACCAACATAAAATCTTACCTTACGAATTAAACAATTAACCTGAGATGTAAGATACTTCATTTATCTATATGAATCCATACTGAGAAAGACGAAATTCGATGTCAGGTATCTTATATCTGTCACAGAGCTTATACTTTGAGGAAAGTACAGATTTAATAATATTCCCGCAATTCAAAATTATGTTCTCTGGACTTCATATTTCTATTAAAAAAAGTGACCGGATTCTGCTGCATCGTTTCCCATCACGTAATTCAAACAGAATTCACCGCGAAGTCTGGGGATGAGAAAGTTGCCTGACAGTTTTGACAGCATCTCCGCTGCTGAAAGCCTTAAAGTTCTCAAGTCAACTGAGGCAGGTTTAACCACAAATGATGCCATTGAACGCCGGAAAACCTACGGCCGAAACATAATCGAGGAAAAAAAGGAGAGCGGCGTCATGAAGCTGCTCCGTAAATTCTGGGCTCCCGTTCCATGGATGCTGGAAATTACGGCAGTTTTCACTTATCTTATAGGAAAGCAGCTTGATACCTATATAATAGTCGCGTTGCTCATATTCAACAGCATCATAAGCTATTTCCAGGAATCGAAGGCAGACGATGCTGTGGAGATGCTAACTGAAAGAGTTAACGTCTCAGCCAGAGCAGTGAGGGACGGAAAATGGAACCTCATTCCCGCAGCAGAGCTGGTTCCCGGTGACATAGTGCATGTAAGAATGGGTGACATAGTTCCTGCTGATATCAAGATAATCTCCGGGGAAGTTCTTTCAGACCAGTCTGCCCTTACAGGTGAATCTGAGCCAGTACGAAAAGGGAAGGATGGAAGAATATATTCCGGGACAGTTGCCAAGGGTGGGGAGGCAACAGGCGTCGTGGTGGCGACTGGAAGCAACACATTCTATGGAAAAACAACTGAACTTGTTAACAGGGCAAAGGCCGGTTCACATCTTGAGTCACTGATACTTTCAATAGTGAAATACCTGGCAGCAATAGATGCTGCTCTTGTCATAGCCCTTATAGCTTTCGCCATTTTATATGGTGTATCGATCCTGGAGGCTCTGCCCTTCTCACTTGTCGTTCTGATTGCGTCCATTCCTGTTGCCCTGCCTGCAACCTTCACCATTGCAACAGCATACGGCGCAGTTGATCTTTCCAGGAAGGGTGCCCTGGTTACAAGACTGAGCGCAGTGGAGGATGCCGCATCCATGGATTCCATATGCTTTGACAAGACCGGCACCCTGACACAGAACAGGATTTCCGTTGTGGATCCCATTGCCATGGGATGCAATTCCAGCGACCTTATCAGGTATGCAATGCTCGCGTCTGACGAGGCCAGTCTGGATTCCATAGACATGGCAATACTGGCCTATGGAAAGGCAAACGGAATAGATACAGGACCGGTAACCAGAGTAAAGTTCACCCCTTTCAGCCCGGCCCTGAAACGCACTGAAGCCACTTTCCAGATCAATGGAACCACAGCAACCGTGACAAAGGGCGCCCCACAGGTGATTGCACAGCTGTGTCACAATAATGATCCTGAAGAGGTCATGTCAAAGGTCAGGGATCTGTCACTGAAGGGTTACAGGTCGCTTGGTGTTGCCCTCATGAATGGTGATGAACGGAAGTTCTGCGGCATAATACCGCTACATGATCCACCAAGGCCAGATTCTGCCAAACTTGTTGGGCAACTCGAGGATCTTGGAGTGAAAGCCAGAATGGTGACAGGAGATTCGACGCCAATTGCCATGGAAATAGCCAGGGAGGTGGGAATAGGAGAGAGAATATGCAGAATGGCTGATATTAAGGCCGGGACCGTGAATATCGATGACTGCGATTCCTTTGCTGAAGTCTTCCCTGAAGATAAGTTCACCATAGTGACCATGCTGCAGAAGGAGGGGCATATTTCAGGCATGACCGGCGATGGCGTTAACGATGCACCGGCCCTTAAACAGGCGGAAGTGGGAATAGCCGTTGCGTCCGCCACGGATGTGGCCAAAGCCTCCGCCAGTATTGTCCTGACTCACGAGGGGATTTCAGACATTGTAAGTGCTGTGGAGGATGGCAGGAAGATTTTTCAGAGGATGCTGACATACACCCTCAACAAGATAATAAAAACAATCCAGGTGGCGCTGTTCCTCACAACATCATTCTTTATCTACCGCTTCTTTGTTACAACTCCATTTGATGTCATACTGCTGCTCTTCGCAAATGACTTTGTCACCATGTCAATAGCCACGGACAACGTGAGCTATTCCAGAAATCCTGAGAAGTGGAATGTCAGATCACTGGTGGGATCGTCCATGAGCCTTGCCATACTCATACTTGTGGAATCATTTGCCATACTGGAAATCGGACTCTTGCTTGGATTGAACGTGAGCCAGATACATACATTCATATTTGACATGCTGGTATTTTCCGGACAGTTTACTGTATACATGGTGAGGTCCAGAAGGAGATTCTGGGATTCAAGACCAAGCAGGTGGCTGTTGACTGCATCCGCAGCAGACATAGTGGCAATATCCCTTATTTCATGGCTTGGCATACTTGTCACGCCAATACCTCTGATGAATGTGCTCCTTGTGCTGCTCCTGACCTTTGTGGCCATGGCCCTTATTGACCTGGGAAAGAATGTAATTTTCCGTCACTTCAGCATATGAACTGTTGCATTCCATGACCGGGTGACAAGATGCTGCCGGGAAAGCATGAATCCATGCCTATGAATACAGCAAATGAAAAATGAGAAAGGCAAGGGAAAAGATCCTTTTTCCCCGGTATCTTATCTCACTATGAGTACCGAAACTGGAGAGTCAGCAGAAACCCGTTCAGACACTGATCCAAACAGTATGCCCTTGCGGAATCCGTGCTTCCTGTTTCCCATGACTATGAGGTCCCCTTTGAACTCCTTTATTGTATTGAGTATTGATGAAACAGGCTCACCGGTTCTCACTATACCATGAACCTTATCCAGACCGTTGTTCCTGAGGGTCTTTGCGATCTCCTCAATTCTCTCCTTTGATTCCTTGACAATTGCATCATTCTGTTCCATCAGTATTTCCGCTGCTCCAGCAGAATCACCAATTGGAGCGTACACTGGCTTGACAACATTGAGCAGATATAGCGTCGCCTCACTGTTCTGACCCACCAGAGACGCTGCAAATTCAACTGCCTTCATGGATTCCTCAGAAAAATCAACTGCGCATATTATACTCTTTATTTTTTGCTTCATATCCATATTTACCACCAGTGAACCATTATGGTTTTTTCAAATCAGTCCATGTTTTCATGACTTATGTGGTTATAAATTATTACCCTGCAATATGAGTCACATCCCGTACACTGCCCTTCTCATTCTTTCGTAGATTGAGTAGATGAACACCAACGATGATACCCCGGTAATGCCATGTTTCCGGGACCAGTCTATCTCCTTGACCAGGTATGTAAGGTGGTGGCTTTTGTCCTCGTGAGGCGTGTAATCCTCGCCGTTAATGTAACTCATTATATTGTTTATTATTCTGTTCTTCTCACTGTATTCGATATACCCGAGCCTGCTCCCGACCTCCACCATTTTTATGCCGGAAAGGTATGTGGCCTTGACCATTTCTGCCTTCGACATCCACTTTGTTTCATAGTTCAGGAAATCGTCCCATGACTTTCCCCTGTCCAGAAGGTTGTAGTAATCCATGATTTTTCTGGCAAATATGGTAAACCCGTATTTTTCAGGCATTTCGTAAAACAGTGATCCTGGATCAAGGAATGGAGCCAGTGGAGAAATAAAACCATATACTGGCATTTCTGCATTGCCGTAATCACTGGAGAGGTGTTCGGAATATGATGCATCCTTCATTACGTCCACCAGGGTCTGGTTTGGCAGGCCTATGGAAAAGTAGACATCAAACTTCTTGGAGCCGTACTCCCTGGCAAGAGCTATTGATTTCTCCAGTTCCTCATTGGAGTAAAATCTTCCAGTGGCATTTCTAATTTTCATGTCTGAAGAATCAGGAGATATCTCGCAGGAGAAGTCTTTGATTTTAGTGGAAAGATACTGGAAATATTCCCTTCCCGGTGGAACAAAATATTCGGTGAGCAGAGGCATGTCCAGTCCTCTTGAACTGAATTCCGAGAAAAGCTCCCTGTAGTATTTTTCACCGGCCTGGTTTATATCTCCTGCTATGAAAACAGGCGAGTTTATGGTCTCCTTCACCGATTCCAGTTCTTCTGCAATCCTTTCAGGAGACCTTTTCACCGGAGAGGTGGAAAAGTATCTGTTCTTGTATGCGAAATTTGATCCACCGCAGAATCCGCAGTTATACTGGCATCCCCTCTGAATCAGAGTCATTGCCACAGGGTTCTTTATCCATGCATAATATGGCAGATGCCCCCGGATATCATGGTATTTGATGGAGTTCCTGACAAGAATTTTATAATTTATGAAAACCTCAGCAGTGGGATCATCGTCCTTCAATGGAGGGTTTCTCCTTATTTTTCCTCCGTCCCTGTAAAGCAGGTTCGGAACGTTTTCAAGGCTGGAACCTTTCTCAACCGCATCCAGGAGGCTTATGAGCTGCTTCTCAACAAAATCTCCAGCCAGTATGAAATCAACTGCCTCATTGCTCTGCATTATGTCCTCTGCGAAATACGATGAGGAGAATCCGCCCAGAAGAACCTTCCTGTCGGGATGCAGTTTCTTGACAATCCTTGCTATATTGAAGGCGCCATGCACGTGAGGAAGCCAGTGCAGATCAATCCCATAGATTGCAGCATCAATATTCTTGATGTACTTCTCCGCGTCGAACCTGTCATCAGAGAGCATCAGAACCGCAAGATTGGAAATCCTTCCGTTGAAGCCCTGAGATATTGCATAATTCAGCATGCTTATGAAACCTACAGGGTACATTTCAAAAACGGGAGTGGATGGCACCACATCGCCTATGGGCCCCTCCTTGAGGTTGCGTTTCCTGAAATCATAGATGCTGGGGGCATGAATAAAGGCAATGTCGGTATTCATAAGATATGTAACCTCACTGAGTACAAAATGGTTACAGCTTAACTGTTAGTCCTGAAGGAGCAGCATCCTGTCAGCAAAATCTGTTATGATGCCGTAACACCCTGCTTCCTTCATGACCTTCGCAATTCCAGGATCGTTTACAGTCCATGGAAAGATTTTCTTACCATGCTCGGAAAGGAGTCTGATATCATCCGCAGCGTGGTATGTATAATCAGGAATAAGTATGCTGTATGAATCTATTATTGATTCTGGATCCATTCCTCGTTCAACATAGAATGCCATTGATTCCCTGTCATAAATGATCCCGATCTGCTGACGCCTGTCAAGTTCACGGTACAGGCGCAGACCATCATGATCAAATGATGTTATTATGACATTCTCCTTCATCTTGGACGATACAATAACTTCCCTGATCCTTCCGCACACATTTCTCCTGTAGGAAACATCCCTTGTGGCTGAGATTTTCAATTCCACGAAAACAGCCTTTCCGGAAAGGGATTCAAGGGCTTCCTTGAGGGTTGGGATGGGTTCGGAACCTGCAACCTTCAGGTTTCTTATTTCACCAAAGTTCATTGCAGATATTGGAGTATCCTGACCGCACATCCTCCCTATGGTGAAATCGTGAAACACCACCGGTACGCCATCCTTTGAAAGCTGGACATCCAGTTCCACTCCATCAGCTCCTGATGAGAGTGCCATCCTGAATGACTTCAGTGTGTTTTCCGGTGCAGAACCGGGCAACCCCCTGTGTCCAATGATGAGGAAGTTTTTCTGTCCATCAGACATTGTACTGTACCTATGCAACGCTTCTATGAAATCCTTGTTGCCACTATCTTAACAAATCCCTCTGAAAACTCGGTGCTGTCTGCTCTGTAACCGTATAATGCAAGAAAGCCGGATAGGCCTTCCGCTGTGCATCTTGCAGCATCCCTGCTGTATCCTGCGCCGGAAATTATCACTGTTGCCTCATCCCCCTCAAGCTCTATGCTGAAAACGTTTGCGGGTATCTGATCCCTGTATTCTGTTATGAATCTTGCGAAATCCGGAAGCGTTTTTGCGTATTTCCGCAGGATGTTGCCTATGATTACCCCCTTCTCCCTCCACTTTTCAATGATTTTATCACCGGATGCCTCAAGGGATGAATGGATCATGGCATCAAGCAGTGTGGACGGGACCGGCACGGAATCGATCTCCTTAAGGATCAGGAGCACCCTGAACGACCTGACTATATCCTCAGGCCTGATTCCGGATTCCTGAGATTCAAGAAATATGCTGGCTGCTTCCCCAATAACGGCACTCACTGTTCTCCCGTTTCTGCTGGCGTAATCTTCTATGGCCCTTATGAGATCGTTCTTCAAGCTTACGTTGACTCTACCCATGGACTGCCTCCAGCGCCATGAAGGAATATTGCCTTCCCCTATGTGCTTTTAACGGTGGGTTCATGTCATGCATTATATGAACATTTTTGCACAATTTTACACGTGAAATGTTATATATAAACATCAACTGAGTGATAATCATGGTGTCAGTGATCAATTTCGACAGGTTCCTCATGGGCTACACACTTGGGGCGCACATACTGATTGTGACACTGAGCATTTCACTTTCTGTCATAGTTTCTGCCGCCGAATTCATAGGGCTGAGAAGAAAAGATGTGTATTTTGAATCACTATCTCGCCGCCTGGCAAAGGCACTGGTCATTTTTTTCGCCGTTGGGACTGCCAGCGGCACTGTTCTGGCCGTTGAGCTCTTTGCTCTCTGGCCCAGCTTCATGGTATTCATCGGCAAGGTTGACATTCTTCCATTCTATTATGAAGTATTTGCCTTCTTCCTTGAGACCATCAGCCTCGTTCTCTACGTTTATTACTGGGATGCATTCCGGAACAGGTACAAACACTGGGCACTTTCCCTCTTCGTAGCCATAGGAACAGTGATGTCCGCGGTTTTTATCACAATGATCAACGCATTCATGAATACGCCAGCTGGCTTTGCCCTTGTTAACGGACAGCCAACCAACATAAATCCGCTTGCAGCAGTCATGGCACCTTCTGGATTCGTGGAGATATCCCATGTTGTAACCACAACGCTTGCTGCAGGATCATTCCTGCTGCTTGCCTATCTGGCATTCAGCTACCTGAAGAACCATACGCAGGATTCCAGAATTTTCTACAGGAAAGCAATGATGCTCACCTCAGTTGTGGGGTTCATTGCCCTTCTTCTGGCAGGCATAACCGGGGATTCCAATGCAAGAATGCTCATATCACTCCAGCCCCTCAAATACGCGGCAATTGAGCTGAATCTTCACCCAACTGTTAATGCACCTGAAATGATTGGAGGAATAATGATCAACGGACATCCGGAATACTATATCACCATCCCCGGCCTGCAGAGCATACTGGCCTTTCTTACACTCAACTCAAAAACTGCAGTTCCGGGGCTCTCCCAGTTTCCGTCCAGCCTCTGGCCTCCCCTCTTTGTGCATCTTACCTTTGACATTATGGTGGGCGGGGGGACGCTTGTTGGTTTATTCGCCCTCTATCTCATGTATCTCCTGATCCGGAGAAAAGACCTTACCGGAAGGCTTTCACTTTACGGAATGCTGGTTGCCGGTGTTCTCATAGAGGTGGTTTATGATTCAGGCTGGGTAACAGATGAAGTTGGCAGGCAGCCATGGATCATCTACAATGTCATGACTGTGTCTCAGGCTGCAAATACTTCTCCTTCGGTGGTTCCTCTGGGTATCGCCATAATAATCTTCTATCTCGTTCTTGTACCGTTCACTTTCTATTTTGCGGCAAAGGTGCTCAGGCAGGAAAGAATTGAAGAGGAACTTGAAAAAAGCAGGGGGTCAAAATGGTACAGATCATTCATCCCGAAATAGGGCTCAACCTGGCAATTTTTGCAATGCTCTTTGCAATCCTGTCCACGGAGCTCATGGCAGCATCAGCAATTCTGTTCAAATACAGGGAGAGCGAGCGAAAGGTTTTCAGGTACCTCGTCCCAATATGGGAAGTTACAGGAACATTCTTTGTATTCTATGTGGTAAATCTTGAAGCCCTTATCCCGTCGGCGCTGCCGCTGATTGCGTATTCATTCATCAGTTACATCCTGTTATTCCTCATTCTGTATGTTTTGAGGAACGCGTCCATAATATCTGCTGAGTACATATGGAAAAACCGGAAGATCAACCGCAGATTCCTCTACAGTATCTATGCCATCATAACATTTGTCCTGGGAGCAATGGTACTGGTTATCTACACGGCATTCATCAGCGGCAGGGGCATACATTACTCCAGGATGACGTTCAGCCTTTCTGCCTTCGCGTCTTTTCTTCCAGATGACGGTTTCATAATGGGCTCTGCAATCCTCCTTTTTGGTTTCGCCTCAATATTCTATGGACTGGATGTGAAGCGTTATCTGCCCCCTTTGGTTGTAATGGCTGGAATGGTAATTGCTGGAGTCTCCTTTGTTTATCTGGGGAACCTGAATAATCCCTACGTCCTTGCGGTGCCTGTAATACTTACCATTCTTGTGCCGGTGCTGTGGCTCTCCGGCAAGACCAGGGCCATTGTGCAGAACAAGATTGTTTTTCAGGGTTTGCTGGCTGTTTCGGTATTTTTCCTGGCATATTCGCAATATCCAGACCTCATGGGGAAATCCCTGAACATATTGAGCCTGCTGAACAACAATGCAATGCAGACGCAGGTTTTCTACACAACGATCATAGGCGGAGTAATACTCCTGCTCCTGACACTGATGTATTTCGATGTTGCTTTCAGGAAGGAGGAGCGAGACCGGGTTCAACAGCCGGAATCAGCAGACTGATCAGGGTTCCTCCGCCCTGAGAATTATATGCCTGGGCTTTCCCCTGAGGATGCTCTTGCCCTGTTCCGTTGTTTCCTTGAACGGCCTGCTGGCAATGAACTTCCTGAAAGAATCAACACTGTCCCATTCACTGAATATCATGTATTCACCTGGAACCGAAACATCCCTGTAGAGCCTAGCGTCCCTTATTCCTGTGTCGTTCTCCATTAGAAACTTTATGACACCTTTGAATGTTTCCTCGAACTCCTGTTCCCTGCCACTTACGACTGAATAGAAAAAACCAACATTTATCATAATTTGAAAGGTTCATGAGACATATAGAATTAACTGATCCTCCCATCCACATTGCACCTGAGTCCCAGATCAACCATTCTTGCTGCCCAGATATGCGCTCTGCACACCGTGATTGGTACATCGTTAACAAAGAGGGTAGATGTCACAAAGGTCTTCTTTTCGTAGGCAAGTTTCCTTATGCCAGCTATGGGAAAAACCTTATCCATTTTCCTTGACTGGAAGACCAGCCTGTCATGGTAGAGAAACAGCCGGCCCTTAATATCATTCATGAATGCCAGATCCATGATTACAGGATCATCACTGTTCTGCAAGTTTCTCTTCCTCCACTATGTTCACTGTTTTTCCTGCCCTTTTGACCAGATCAGGCCTTCTTTTCTTCAGGAGCACTGCGTATGACATTGCGAACGCCAGATACACGGCTGCCACTATTACTGCCTCTGTCACCGGGAAGACCGGAGGCCACACACTTTCGTACAGCACGAAAATGAATATTGCTGTTGCAATGAGTGGCAGCACATAATGCTCAATTGGATGTATGATCTTGTGAAGACGCCTCTTGTGAACTTCCTTCAGGCGCCTGAAAAGTGTTATGACAGATGTGTTCAGCAGGATGTGAGTTATTATGAGCCCAACCAGTGCTATTGTCGTCAGCAGATCAAATGTGTCTGACAGGGCTTTTGTCACATATATTCCAGTTGCCGCTCCCGATATAAGCCTGATGGGCGATATTCCCATTGAGTAGGCAATCAGGAAAGCAGCTGCCAGGGAACCCACGCTTGAAAATGTCCCTATAAAAGCAAGTGCCTTGCTTGGCGTCACCCATCGCCTGCTTATGTGTGCAAAGAATTTCGGGATTATTCCATCCCTTGCCATGGCAAAATATACCCTGCCCGCATTGGACTGCATTGCAACCGAATCCGAAAATGCTGAGTTGAACGCCACCATTGCCAGCATGAGTCCTCCAGCTATGCCGGTGTACAGGGTTGCCACGATTATCCCGGGAATGTTGCTGGCTGCAAAGGACGTCATGAGTGAGACTCCCCAGCCAACTGTCATGGCGTAGGCAATCTCAGTGAGAACAATTCCCACGATCAGGAGGCCGTAGACAAGTGATTTTGTAATGTTCCTGCTGCTCTTCACCTCCTCGCCCAGAGGCGCCGATCCGCCGTATCCTATGAAGCTTGTTAACCCGAAAATCATCCCCAGCCCCACTCCTGCTGCAGGCCCACCAACCGATGAGAAATTCCCGGAATAGGAGGGCCAGGCACCCGGATTGAACACTGCCAGGGTGTTGTCATGGGCCTTGAAGATAATTATGGCAGAAAGAACTGCAAGGAAAGCCACCTCAAAGAATGCCGCAATTCTCACATACTTCATCTGTGGCCTGATTCCAAGAATTGCCAGGCCTATGGGTAATACGATGAAAAGAAGTATGAACGGTATCCAGACCCATGCAGGCAGGTTGATCTTGAAGAAATATTCAAGGACCCCGGGAAGCACAACCCCTGCAACATATACGGGTATTGCTGCAGTGCTTGCGATCTGGTACATGACATATAGCAATCCAGAGACAATTGCAGGACGGGGACCGAATGCAGTGGAAATATAGCCATAATACCCTCCGGCACTGGCATGCCTTCTGGAAAGGTGGTAAAGGGTATTGACCTCAAGGAACATTGTCAGCGTGGCGATGAGGAAAGAAAGCGGGGTGAGGACGAAGGCAAATGCAGCAGCCGACGTCATGAACGCGACGGTATCACACGCTGGAGCCATTGCAGCTATTTCCTCTGCAATTGCCCCCCATGTTCCCACTGTTCCCTTTCTAAGCCTGTTGGCATGCCCCGGTTTGGTTTCTGATAAACTTCCAGACATCACCAGGCACCTACTGGTTGGGGTGCCCGCTGATCTGGCTCACGTCCCTTTCATCTGGCTGAGATGGTGACACCACTTTGTAAAGCCTGGTGGCATTCTTCATTGACCGGACATACCCCACCGCGCCAATTATGACAACGGCGAAGATCACTATGAAGAAGCCAATTCCCAGGTTATCAAGGTTATGGACATGTATGCCTGTGCTAATGCCATAGTCAAGAAGTTCTGGAAAAGCTAGGATTGCCGCCCCGGCCACAATGAAAGCATAGCCGCCGTATGTCAGGACGTAGCGGCTTATGTTCCTGGCGACATACTGAATCCCCTGCAGTGAGAGTTTCTTTTTGGATTGTATCCACTTTCCAAACCCCATGCCGAAAAATATCTGCATTGTCATTGTTCCCAGACCGAATAGCAGGCCGGGTGCAAAACCTATCCATGGGGATGGCATTGAAGGTGCCAGTATTGTGTAAATTATCAAAGCAAATGCCCCGAATCCGAACCCTGCAATCAGCCCATGCACGAAAGCCAGCTTGAGGGGGACGGGCTTCAGATCGTGTATTATGGGATTTGCGGTGTGATCCAGCTCCTCCCTGTTCTGCGCCTCCTCGTGCGGATGCAGGTGAAACGCCTTTCCCAGATAGTTCTCGATGAGGTGGAAGTGCGCGTACCTACCTCTTGTTGCTATATAGATACCTGCGGCCGCCATGGCAACTCCCACAAGTATGTAAGTGAGGCCGAAGGCCATTGCTGTCATGAATATCCCTGCAAGGGCGAAATATGCGATCTGTGAGAGAAGTGCACGCTGAACGGTGAAGCCAGTCGAGAACATGGCTCCAGCCTTGAAGCCTCCCCTTGTGCTGTAGCTTCCAACGGAATATGAGAATGTTATTGGCCATGTGTGTTCATCCGGCGTTATACCATGAACTATGCCAAGGAGATATGATATGATCAGGGCAGATATGAGGCCGTCGTATTCAGGATTCCAGAGATTTATGTACATTCAGACCACCTCAATCTTCTTGCCGTGCGGACATGATTTTGGCTTTCCAAGCTGGTTGAAGATGGAATTCACTGCTGTTTCATCGATGATAAAGTCCAGGTTGCATGAAAGCCTGCATGCGTCAGCAAGATCAACGCCGTTCCTTGTCATCATTGTTTCAATCACACGGTGTGATTCAATTATTCTCGCGTATTCCTCCTTCCCTTCTGCTGAAAGCACCAGCATTCCGTGCTCCCTCAGAAGCATCCCCTTTGACACCAGCCTCTTCACCAGATTCAGTGCAGTGGGGGACTTGATCCCGAGGTGGTTTGCAACTTCAACCAGCCTGAGGGGAAAATCTGAGGCTGCATTGTCCCCGATTAGAACCAGGCAGTCTCTTTCCTTGCGTGTAAGTGTTATTGTGTTTAACATATTATTAGCCTCATGCTAATTTCTTTAATGTACTTAAACGTTGTTAAATCGTTTATACGCATGAGGACACTAAAGGATTTTTTAGAAAGAACACATGTTCACCCGATAAACATGGTAAAGTTGCAATGGCTCGGACATGCCGCATGGCTGGTGGAATTCAGCAAGACAAGAATGGTAATCGACCCCTTCCTGACAAATAATCCCAGGGCAGCAGTGAAGGAAAGTGAGCTGAACAATATTGACTATGTGCTGGTGACGCACACGCATTTTGACCACGTGGGCGATGCCTATGCCATATCAAAGAGAACCGGCGCAAAGATCGTTGGAATGTTTGAGCTGTCACAGGGGAGAGAAAAGGATGAACTCGGTGAGGATCACTTCATAGGGATGAACAAGGGAAGCCAGACCCGCTTTGGGGAGGTTTCCATCGGCCTTACTGCTGCCGTCCACAGCGGGAATGAATCAGGATTTGTGGTAACCGGCGATGGGAAGACAATATATCATGCCGGAGACACTGCTCTTTTCGGTGATATGAAATATATCGGGGAGCTTTACAAGCCCGATGTTGCCCTCCTGCCAACTGGAGG